>NZ_JALDYQ010000050.1:0-40811 GCF_032153725.1 Sphingobium sp.
CGCCCTCGCTGCCACCGTCATATTCTGGCTTTGATCTGTGAGTCCTGAGCCTAGCAGTTTCGTTCCGAAGCGCCTCGAACACCGCCGCAACTTGCTCCATATCGGCGGGAAGGTTCATTCTATCAGGCCGCTTATATCGAAGAAAATGCCCCTTATAAGGCTCGTTCATGTAGGCAACCAATTCCGGAAGATGATCGGATGGACTTTGGAAGCCCTGACGTTCGGCCATCTGCAATGCCACGGTTAGATCATGTCCGATTGCTCTGGTCAGATGCTTGTCATCGCCGTCACCGCCACAAGCGACATATGCGGATTTCAGCATAAGCTCTAAGCCGAGCCCGATCAGGTAATGCACCGAGAGCGAGCATGGACCGTTGAATGCGAAAACCTCGATATTTTCTTCGGCCTCACCAATGTCTCTGCCGTAGTCGCGCGACGCATTGAACAAAACCAGCGCAGCGAGTGAGTGGGCAGCACCGTTCCCTTGCAGCGTTTTGGCAATTTCAAGAGTCATCGAATCTCTCGCAGTTCCATTGAGTGGGCCACTTTATGACGGGACGCGAAGGGCACAAGCGTTCACCCGGTTGCCCTCAATCGGAACGGCAATCGCCGCGTCAGGGAGCTTGATGAACTCGCACCTCCGCTACCACCTTTACAGCCTGTCTGATCGGTAGCGGCGGATTTTCCGCTTGCATTCGTTCCTTCCTGTTGCACTAATGTTGCAATGCACAACCGGGGGTTGCCCCCGAAGGGAGGATCGACGCTTTGCCCTTCCACGAAATGTTTGAGCCTGATGGTTCGATACGCCCCTGCTATGCGGAAGTGCAGAATTGGGTGGAGCGAACGGGCATTGCCGGGCTCAATCGTCGAATGGATGAGGCGGAGGCGATTTTCCGGCGCATTGGCATCACTTTCGCCGTCTATGGCGAGGGGGGCGATCCGGAACGGCTGATCCCCTTCGATCTGTTGCCGCGTGTCTTCACCGGCCAGGAATGGCGGGTGCTGGACAAGGGCATAAGGCAGCGGGCGCGGGCGTTGAATGCCTTTCTGCACGACGTCTATCATCGCGGCGAGATCGTGAAGGCGGGGATCATGCCTGCCGACATCATCTACCGGAATAGCGCCTATCTGGCGGAAATGGCGGACTTCACGCCGCCGGGGAAGGTTTACAGCCATATCGTCGGCATCGACATTGTCCGTACCGGGCCGACCCGGTTCGAGGTGCTGGAGGATAATTGCCGCACCCCCTCCGGCGTGTCCTACATGCTCGAAAATCGCGAGATCATGACGCGGATGTTCCCCGAGCTGTTCGCGCAGGGGATGGTGGCGCCGGTGGATGACTATCCGGCGGCATTGCTGAAAAGCCTGAAGGAAGTCGCGCCACCTGCCTGCAAGGGCGATCCGGTGGTGGTGGTGCTGACGCCGGGATCGCTCAACAGCGCTTATTATGAGCATAGTTTCCTGGCCGATCTGATGGGGGTGGAGCTGGTGGAGCCGGCGGACCTGTTCGTCGACAACGACCGGGTGTGGATGAAGACCACGCTGGGGCCCAAGGCGGTGGACGTCATCTATCGCCGCATCGATGATGAATATATCGATCCGCTGGTGTTCCGTCCGGACAGCCTGCTGGGCGTGCCGGGCATCTTCAACGTCTATCGCAATGGCGGGGTGACGCTGGCGTCGGCGCCGGGCGCGGGAATCGCGGACGATAAGGCCGTCTATATCTATGTGCCGGAGATGATCCGCTTCTATCTGGGGGAGCAGCCGATCCTGGACAATATCCAGACCTGGCAATGCGGCAAGCCCGATGAATGCGCCTATGTGCTGGAAAATCTGCACGATCTGGTGGCGAAGGAAGTCCATGGATCGGGCGGTTACGGCATGTTGATCGGGCCCAAGTCGACCAAGGCCGAGGTTGCGGCCTATGCCGAGCGGATCAGGGCCAATCCCGGGGAATTCATCGCCCAGCCGACGTTGGACCTGTCGACCGTGCCGACGCTGGGGCCGGCGGCGGTGGTGGGGCGTCATGCGGATTTCCGGCCCTATTGCCTGGTGGGCAAGCAGATCAGGCTGGTGCCCGGCGGGTTGACCCGCGTGGCGCTGACCGAAGGGTCGCTGGTGGTGAACTCCAGCCAGGGGGGTGGGGTGAAGGATACATGGGTTTTGCAGGATTGATGATGGGTGTGCGGAGATTTGCCCCAGGGCGGGCTGCAAATGGCACTATTCTGCGCTTCCGGTGCTCACGTGCTTTAAGCACGCTGCGCGCCGGTTCTCGAACAGCACCATTTTCGCCTCCCCCTGAGGCAAATCTCCGCACACCCATGTTGGCGTTTGACCGGGAGCTTCCCGCATGCTGAGCCGGACTGCGGAAAATCTCTTCTGGATGGCCCGCTATATGGAGCGGGCCGAAGCCACCGCCCGGCTGCTGACCATGGGGCAGCGCATGGCGATCCTGCCGGGCGCGCATCATCGCGATGAGTGGCGATCGGTGGTGCGGGCGACCGGGGCGCTCAACCATTTTCCCGAAGGGGGGCAGGTGACGGAGAGCGATGCGATCGCTTTCCTGATGCTGGACCTCGACAATCCCTCCTCCATCCGCTCCTGTCTGTTGAAGGCGCGGGCCAATGCCAAGTCGGCGCGCACCATGTTGACGCAGGACATGTGGGAAGCGCTGAACGAGGGCTGGCGCAAGCTCGACAGCTATGACGTGGGGGAGGCGCGGCAGCAGCTTCCGGTGCTGATCGATTGGGTGAAGACGCGGGTGATGACCTTTCGCGGCGCGGCCCATTCGGGGCAGTTGCGCAATGAGGGGCATGATTTCCTGCGCACCGGATCGGCGCTGGAGCGGGCGCAGATGACGTTGCGGCTGTTGGACGTCAAATATTATGTGCTGCTGCCGGAGACGGAGGTGGTGGGCGGCAATCGCGATCATTATCAGTGGACGTCGGTGCTTTACGCGCTGTCGGGCGCGCGGGCCTTTCACCATGTCTATGGCGGGACTTATACGCCCTGGCAGATCACCGATTTCCTGGTGCTGAACCGGCTGTTTCCGCGCAGCATCGCCTATTGTTACGACCAGCTTGCCTATCGGCTCAACCGGCTGGCGGGATGGCATGACGCGCGCGCGGCCTGTCATGATACCGTGCGGGAGATGGTGGCTGACCTGGAGAAGCTCGACAGTGGCGAGATTTTCCGGGTGGGCCTGCATGAGACGGTGCTGAACGGCCTCAAGATGACCAATCGGCTGGGGGCGGAAATCGCCCAGGCCTATCATTTCGGCTGAGGGGGAGGCGCGATGAAGCTGCTGGTCCGTCATCAGACGATCTACCGCTATCAGGCGTCGGCCGGGCGGGTGGCGATGCGGCTGAAGCTGATGCCCGTCGATACGCCCAGCCAGACGGTGCTGGACTGGCAGGTCAGCGTGAATGATGAGGTACTGACGGGCTTTCGTCCCAACAGCTTCGGGGAAATGGAAGCGATCTGGATCAGGCATGACCAACTGGACAATGCCGTCATCATCGCGGAAGGACTGGTCGAGACGCAGGAGAGCCATGGCGTGCTGGGCCGGCCCCGCAATGCCGTGGACCCGCGCTATTTCCTGCGGGAGACGCCGCTGACCAAGGCGTCGGACGCGATCCGGGACATGGCGCTTGGCCTGCCCGATGGGCAGGGGACGCTGGCGCGGCTCCATGCGCTGTCGGCGGCGGTGCGGGATGCGGTGGACTATCGCAGCGGCGCCACGACCTCCACCACCACGGCGGCGGAGGCCTTTGCGATGGGGGCGGGGGTGTGCCAGGACCATGCGCAGATCTTCATCGCCGGGACGCGGACCCTGGGCATGCCGGCGCGCTATGTGACGGGCTATCTGCTCACGGACGAAGGCGATGTGCTGCACGAAACCCATGGCTGGGCCGAGGCGTTGGTGCCGGAACTGGGCTGGGTGGGATTTGACCCCTCCAACCGGGTGTGCGTGACGGAGCGTTATCTGCGGATCGCCTGTGGGCTGGATGCGGATGACGCTGCGCCGATCAGGGGTTCGGTCACGGTCGCGGGCGATATCTGGATTGACGCGGACGTCCGGATCGCGCAGGCGGAGGACGGGGTGGAAGAGCGGCAGCTGCAACGGCAGCAACAACAAAGCGCGCAGCGATCCACCACGCAGGGCTGAACAGAAGAGGGCCTTCGGGCGATGACTTATTGCGTCGCGGTGCGCGTCGACCAGGGACTGGTCATGCTGTCCGACACCCGCACCAATGCGGGGATGGATAATATCGCCCGCTTCCGGAAGAGCTTCACCTATAGCGTGCCGGGCGAGCGGGCCATCACCATGATGTGTTCGGGCAACCTGTCGATCACCCAGGGGGTGAAGGCGATGCTGGGCCGGGCGATCAAGGATTCGACGCTCGATCCCGATGTGGAGACGATCCTGAACTGTCCGACCATGCATCGCGTCGCGCAGATCGTGGGCGAAGCGATGTGCGCCATGCAGGGGCGCTATCGCACCACGATCGAGATGCAGGGCTCGGGCGCCGATGCTTCGATCCTGATCGCGGGGCAGCGCAAGGGGGGCAAGCCGCGGCTGTACCTCATCTATTCGGCGGGCAATTTCATAGAGGCGACCGAGGACACGCCCTTCTTCCAGATCGGCGAGCATAAATATGGCAAGCCGATCCTGGATCGCATCATCAAGCGCGACACCAGTCTGGAGGATGCGACCAAGGCCGTGCTGGTGTCGATGGATTCGACCTTGCGGTCCAACCTGTCGGTGGGGATGCCGCTGGATCTGACGGTGATCGAGCGGGACGATTTCGACTTTCGCGTGCGGACGCGGATCGAGGCGGACAATGAGGAGTTCCAGCTGCTTTCCCACAGCTGGTCGGCGGCGCTCCGCAAGGGGTTTGAGGACCTGCCCAACGTGATCGATTGAATTCCAGCTTCGCACCCTCCAAGCAAATCCATGGCTTGCGTGTCTGCCATGGTGGCCTATCTCATCGCGACAGACGAATCGTAGCTGGAAAGAATTTCATGACTGCCACCCATTCGACCCGCATGCTGATCCTGGGTTCCGGTCCTGCCGGTCTGTCCGCCGCCATTTACGGCGCGCGCGCGGGTCTGGCGCCGATCGTGGTGCAGGGCATGCAGCCGGGCGGGCAGCTGACCATCACCACCGATGTGGAGAATTATCCCGGCTTCCGCGATGTGATTCAGGGGCCGTGGCTGATGGAGCAGATGCAGGCGCAGGCCGAGCATGTCGGCGCGCGGATGATGTACGACCAGATTGTCGACGTCGATCTTTCCGATCGGCCCTTCCGGTTGAAGGGGGATAGTGGCACGCTTTATTATGCCGACAGTCTGGTGATCGCCACGGGCGCGCAGGCCAAGTGGCTGGGCGCCGAGGGTGAGCAACTGTTGCAGGGCAAGGGTGTTTCCGCCTGCGCGACCTGCGACGGTTTTTTCTATCGCGGCAAGAAGGTGGTGGTGATCGGCGGCGGCAATACCGCGGTCGAGGAAGCGCTGTACCTCACCAATCACAGCCATGACGTCACGCTGATCCACCGGCGCGATTCGTTGCGGGCGGAGAAGATATTGCAGCAGCGCCTGTTCGCGCATCCGAATATCAAGATACTGTGGAATCAGGCGGTCGAGCGTTTCGTCGGTGGCGGCAATCCGGAAGGGTTGGTGGGCGTCGACCTGATCGACACGGTGACAGGCCACAAATCGCATATCGAGACGGATGGCGCTTTCGTGGCGATCGGTCATCAGCCCGCGACCGAGCTGTTCGTCGACAAATTGCCGATGGATGAAGGCTATCTGCTGGTCGAGAAGGGCACCACCAGAACTGCCGTTCCGGGCGTGTTCGCCGCGGGCGACGTCAGCGACAAAATCTATCGTCAGGCGGTGACCGCGGCCGGCATGGGCTGCATGGCGGCGCTGGATGTGGAGAAGTTCCTGGCCGAAGCCGATTTCGAAGCGGTGGCGGCGGAGTAAGGCGGGTTTTGGCCGGTTGGGGACTTTAGCGGTTCAGTCCCTTCTGGCCCGTCAGCCCTCGATCTTCGTCCGGGCGAAGGCGACGAGCGTGCCGAAGGTTTCGAACGTATCGCCGTCGATATCGTCATCTTCGATCAATATGCCGAAGCGATCTTCCATTTCGGTGAGCAGGCCTGCGACGGCCATGGAATCGAGTTCGGGCAGCGCCCCGAAAAGCGGCGAATCCGCTTCAAAAGCATCGACCCGATCCTGGGACAAGGCCAGCACGTCGCGCAGCAAGGCGCGCATAAGTGTTTCGATATCCATTGTCCGGTCGACCGGTTGAGTATTGTCCGCCCGCATAATGGGCGCTTACCTAATCGTTCCGCTGCTAACCTACAAGCGCGGAAATGGCTGTGCGGGCCGCCGGGAGCCAGATGGAGGCCCGGCGGGGATTGAAGAAGTCGAGCCGGTAGAGCGTCCTGCGTTCTTCCATCCATTCGGTTTTGTAGCCGTTGTCGCCCGTGCCATAATCGATCGTCGCGACGTGATCGCGGTCGATGGCATGGGCAAACATGGCGTGGCTGAGCAGGCTGCCGGGCGAGGCTCCGTCAAAGCTTTGGTCATGCGCCAGCTTGTGGATCAGCGCGGTGCCGTTCTCGACGGTCCAGAGCTGGGTCGCCACGGGTTGATCTTCCAGCCGGGCAAAGCCCAGGCGCAGCGTTCCGGCGGCGCTTTCCCGTTCGGCGAGGGCGCGGAGGAAATCGAGGCCGGTTTCGGGCCGTTTCCAGCTGCGACTGTGGACCGTGGCATAATCGTGCCACAGCGCGTCGGTCAGCCGGTCCGTGATGCTGAGGGTGAAGCGGCTGGCGCGGCTCTTGCGTGCGATGAGCGTGCGCAGGCGGCCGTGTCTTGCCGCCCAATAATCCTCGAAACCGCGGCCTTCCAGATGCAATATGTGGCGTCCGCCCATTGGTCGGCGCACGCTGAACCAGCCCGCGCGGCGGAAGGCGTCAAGCAGGAGGCCGGATGCATCCGTGACCGGATAGAGGTCGATCTGGGCGCTGTCCTTCAGCAAATGCTGGGCAATGACTTCGATCAGGCGCCGGCGGACGGCGGGGTCGGGCGGGCCGAGGAAGATCGGCGTCCAGTCGAAGCTGTACCAGTTGGCGAGCGCGCTCAGCCGTGCGGATCTGGAGGACAGGAGGAAGAGCCAGGCCTGATGGTTGCCCTCCAGCGCCTGGAAGATGCGTGCTTGCGTGTTGGCGAAGCAATGATCGTGGAGCGATTCGAACCAGTCGATGCGGTCGAACAGGGATGGCGTGGAGGCGCGACCGAGCGCGCCGGAAAGCGCCTGGCGCGCTTCTGTCACGCTGCGATATTCCCTTGCGACCAGCAAACCATTATCTCCCCGGCATCATCATCGATTTAGGAACAAAGTCTGGAGATGGAGTTAAGCGATTCCCCGGTGCGGATAACGGTCGATGGCGTCGATATATGGCCTGTCGATCATGTGTTGCTGCGCGGTGATCCGGGGCGGCCTGCGCTCGATGGCCGATCCGGCACGCAGACCTATGAAGAACTGGAGGTGACGCTGGGGAGGCTGGCGGCCTGGCTGGCGGGCTTTGGCCTGGAACGCGGCGCGCGAGTCGCGAGCTGGATCGCCAAGGGACCCGTGGCGGCGTTGATGCCGTTGGCCGCGCCGCGGGCGGGATTGGTGCATGTGCCGGTCAATCCGCTGCTCAAGCATGCACAGGTGGCGCATATATTGGCCGATAGCGGGGCATCGCTGTTGATCGGGACCGCGAGTCGGCTGGCGACTTTAAGGGCGGGCGATGTGCCCGAGGGATGTCATCTGCATAGGGAGGATGATGCGGCGGGCGCGATGAGCGGAGGGGAGGTGCTGGGGCCTTCGGCTGCCGCGCCGGGCGATCTGGCGGCGATCCTCTATACCAGCGGTTCGACCGGACGGCCCAAGGGGGTGATGCTGAGCCATGCCAATCTGTGGCTGGGCGCGGTGTCGGTGGCGGATTATCTGGGGATGACGGCGCAGGACCGGACGCTTTGCGTGTTGCCCTTCAGCTTTGATTATGGACAGAATCAGCTGCTTTCCACCTGGGTTTCCGGGGGATGCGTCTATCCGCTCGACTATCTGACGCCGCGTGACGTGGTGAAGTCGGTGGACCGGCGGGACATCACGACGCTGGCCGGAGTGCCGCCGCTCTGGGTGCAACTGACGGAGCTGGATTGGCCGGAGGAGGTGGCGGGGAAGCTGCGACGGCTGACCAATAGCGGCGGCGCGTTGACCCGGCCTTTGGTGGCGAAATTGCGGGCGCTGTTTCCGAAGGCGGACCTTTATCCCATGTATGGGCTGACAGAGGCTTTCCGTTCGACTTATCTGCCGCCGGCGTTGGTGGACAGCCATCCCGACAGCATGGGATCGGCCATTCCCCATGCGGAGATATTGGTGGTGCGGCCGGATGGCGGCGTGACCGAGGATGATGAGCCGGGGGAACTGGTGCATTGCGGGCCGCTGGTGGCCCAGGGCTATTGGCGGGATGAAGCGCGCACGGCCGAGCGGTTCAGGCCTGCGCCTGCGGCCTCGCGCTATGGCGGCATGGCGGTGTGGTCGGGCGATACGGTGCGACGGGATGGGCAGGGGCTGCTTTATTTCGTCGGTCGCGACGATGCGATGATCAAGTCGGCGGGCAACCGCATCAGCCCGACAGAGATAGAGGAGGCCGCCGTGGCGGTCGAAGGCGTGGCCGAGGCGGTGGCGCTGGGCGTCAGGGATGAGCGGCTGGGGCAGGCGGTACTGTTGCTGTTGCGTGGGGCCGACCCCGAGCTAAACGCAGTGGTCGAGGCGCGGCTCAAGGCCGAGTTGCCCAATTTCATGCAGCCGCGCGAGATCGTCATGCTTTCGGAATTTCCCCGCAATCCCAATGGCAAGATCGATCGGGTGGCACTCGCGAAGGAGTATGCGGCATGAAGCCGATGGGACCGATCCCGCCCTTTTTCTCGGGCGAAGGAGGCATGTTGCTGATCGGCGGCCGCGGCGCGGCAAGCCTGGTCGATGAAGCGGGCGATACGCCGTTGTTCGTTTATGACATGGGAATAGTGGAGCGGCAGGCGCGTGCCTTTCGTGACGCCATGCCGTCCATGCTGTCGCTCCACTATGCGGTGAAGGCGAACCCTTATCCGCCTTTGCTGGAGCGGATGGCGCAATTGGTCGATGGTTTCGACGTGGCATCTGGCGGGGAACTGGCGCGAGCGCTGGAAGCGGGAATGGATGCGGCGCATGTCAGCTTTGCCGGGCCGGGGAAGCGGGATGATGAACTGATCGTCGCGATCGACAATGGCGCAACGATCAATCTGGAATCGGAGGGCGAGGCGCGGCGGGCTGTCGCTTTGGGTGAGCGGCGCGGCAAGGCGCCGAAGCTGGCGGTGCGGGTGAACCCGGATTTCGACCTGAAAGGGTCGGGCATGCGCATGGGCGGCGGGGCCAAGCCTTTTGGCGTCGATGCCGAGCGGGCCGCGGATCTGGCGCGCTGGGTGATCGAGGCTGGGGCCGAGTGGCGGGGCTGGCATATTTTCGCCGGGAGTCAGGCCCTGGGCGCGGAGGCGTTGATCGAGACGCAGGCGGCGACCATGGGTCTGGCAACGCGGCTGTCCGAAGCGGTCGGCGCGGCGCCGCCGCTGGTCAATCTGGGCGGGGGCTTTGGGATTCCCTATTTCCCCGGCGATGAGCGGCTGGATATCCGGCCGATCGGGGAAGCGCTGGGCGTCTTGCTCGATGGGCGGGAGGATATCCTCAAGGGCAGCGCGTTCGCCATGGAACTCGGCCGGTGGCTGGTCGGTGAGGCGGGGGTCTATCTGACCCGCGTGGTCGATGTGAAGAAGAGTCAGGGCGAAACCTTCGTCGTGGTCGATGGCGGGCTGCATCATCAGCTTGCGGCCAGCGGCAATTTCGGCACGGTTGTGCGCCGCAACTATCCCATTGCCGTCGCCAATCGTTTCGGGGAAGCGGCCGCCGAGCAAGCCGTGACGGTCGTGGGTTGCCTGTGCACCCCGATCGACAGGTTGGGCGACAAGGTCGCGCTGCCGCCGGTGGAAGAGGGCGATCTGGTCGCGATCTTCCTGGCGGGGGCTTATGGCGCATCGGCCAGCCCTGCTGCTTTTCTGGGGCATCCCGCTCCGTTGGAACTTTTGCTTGGCTGAGTTCAATGGACTGATTTGCCAACAACTTAACTCCTAACGCTATTTTTACCCTTTGCGGGCAAGAAGACGGTCAAAGCCCCGTGCTTGACGGTCCGCCTTGTCTTTTTGGCGGCCCCTTGCGCGCGGTCGCAAGCAAGAGGTGAAGACCATGCGTTTCCTGTCGGTTTCCCGGGCTTTGATCGGCGTATCCCTGCCTGCCGTCATTCTTTCGGGCTGCGCGTCCGGCGGGGGCAGCGCGCCGAAGCTGCCGCCTGCTTCCTTCGTTTCGATGCAGGAGGGGCCGGGCGAGGAATATGTGATCGGGCCGCTCGATGACCTCACCATTTTCGTCTGGCGCAATCCCGATCTGGGCGCGAAGGTTCAGGTGCGGCCCGACGGGCGCATCACCACGCCGCTGATTTCGGACATGCCCGCCGTGGGCAAGACGCCCAGGCAACTGGCGGATGACCTGAAGGTCGCGCTTGGCAAATATATCGAAAATCCGCTGGTGTCGGTGATCGTCAACAATTTCTCCGGCACGTTCAGCCAGCAGGTGCGGATCGTCGGCGCGACGGAAAAGCCAGCCTCCATCCCCTTCCGGGCGAACATGACGCTGCTGGACGCGATGATCTCCGTGGGCGGCCTCAGCGAATATGCCGCGGGGAACAAGGCGCGGCTGGTGCGTTTCAACCGCGAAACGGCCAGGCAGCAGGAATATCAGCTGCGCATCGGCGATTTACTGAAGCGCGGGGACAGCAAGGCCAATGTCATGCTGGCGCCCGGCGACGTCATCATCATTCCCGAAAGCATGTTCTGAGATGGCGGCGCTGGTCGACGAACTGCTGGTCATCCTGCACGGCATCTGGACGCGGCGCTGGCTGGCGCTGGGCGTTGCCTGGGGCGTGTGCCTGTTGGGCTGGCTGGGCGTGGCGCTGATCCCCAACAGCTACGAGTCCAAGGCGCGGGTCTATGTGAACACCCAGTCGATGCTGGAGGACAAGGTGGGCATCACCCAGGTCCAGTCGCAACAGGACCTCGACCGGGTGCGCCAGACATTGGCCGGCACGGAAAATCTGGAGCGGGTGATCAAGGAAACCGACCTCCGCCAGACGGTCAACGGTCCGCGCGACATGGCGGCGAAGATCATCAGGCTGCGCGAGGGCATCACCGTCGTGGCCCAGCTTGACCCCAGCATGATCGACATCAGCGCCAAATGGGCTGATTCCAGCCTGTCCGACGGCGCCAATGCGCGGATTTCGCAGCAGATCGTGCAGAAACTGGTCGATATTTTCCAGGAAACCAACCTGTCGTCCGACAAGGTTGAGACGAGGCAGAGCCTGGCCTTCCTCGACCAGCAATTGGGCGAGCGGGGCAAGCAGCTGGCCGCCGCCGAGCAGCGCCGCGTCGCGTTCGAGCAGCGCTATGCCGGAATGCTGCCGGGCGCGGGATCGATCGGCCAGCGCATGGATGCGGCCCGTTCCGAGATCAACAATATCGATTCGCAGCTGGTGCAGGCGCAGAGCGCTCTGGCGGCGATGAACGGGCAGTTGGCGGGGACGCCCCAGGTCCTGCCGGGCGTGGGTTTGTCGGGTGGTCCTTCGGCACTTTCGCAGGCGCAGGCGGACCTTGCCTCCATGCGGGCGCGGGGCTTTACCAGCAGCCATCCCGATGTGATCGCCGCCCAGCGGCAGGTCGATCTCCTGCGCCATCAGGGGAGCGGCGGCGGTGGGGGCACGCCCAATCCGGCCTATCTGTCGATCCGGTCGATGCAGGCCGAACGCGCCGCGACCGTGCAGGGGCTTTCCGCGCGCAAGGCGCAGTTGCAGGCTGACCTCAACGCCATGACTTCCCGCCAGACGGATGAGCCGGGGCTTGCGGCCGAGCAGGAAAGGCTCGACCGCGATTATCAGGTGCTCAAGACCCAATATGACAAGATGTTGGCCGATCGCGAAGAAATCCGCCTGCGCGGCGACGTGAAAAGCGAGACGGGTTCGATCCAGTTCCGGGTCATCAATCCGCCCAACCTGCCGACGGCTCCGGCCGCACCGAACCGGCCACTGCTGCTGTTGGGCGTGTTGATACTGGGGCTTGGCGCGGGCGTGGGCACGGCCTTTGCCATGGCGCAGCTCAAGGGCGGCTTCCCCAATGCGGCGCGGCTGGAGAAGGCGCTGGGCGTGTCGGTGATCGGATCGATCGGTCAGACCGTCAGCGCGGCGCAGGTCGCGGTGGAAAAGCAAAGGCTCAAATGGTTTGCGGGCGCGAGTGGCGGACTGGCGGCGCTGTGTCTGCTGCTGATCGTGATCGAATTTGTCCAGCGTGGGCTGGCCTGAAGGGGGACGCATGATGAGCAAGATGAAGTCCCTGTCCGGCGGCTCACTGATTGAGCGCGCGACCGAGATTTACGATTTCAGCGCGGCTTTGCGGGGCCGGGCTGCGCCTGCGGTGGAAGTGCCGGAGGATGAGCCGCCCCTGTCACCGGCGGTGGAGATCGTTCAGCCCGCGCCGGTTGCTGTGGACGTGCCTGAGACAAGCCATCGCGCGCCGGACTGGACCGGGCCGGTGCAGCCGATCGATCGGATCGCGCTGGTCGAAGCGGGATATTTGCTGCCCGATGGCCCGGTGAGCGCGATGAGTGAGGAATTCCGACTGCTGAAGCGCGATCTGCTGGCGGAGCTGGCGGGCAATGCGCGGGGCAATCGGGTGCTGATCTGCTCGGCGCAGAGCGGCGAAGGCAAGAGCTTCTGCGCGATCAATCTGGCGCTCAGCCTCGCGGCGGAGAAGGAGCGGGAAATCCTGCTGGTCGACGCGGATTTCGGCAAGCCGGGGATTCCGGAGGCTTTGGGGCTGACGACCGGGCCGGGGCTGATGGATGCGCTGGCCGATCCGGCGATCGCCATAGAGGATTGCGTGTTGCGGACGGATATTCCGTCATTGTCCGTGCTTCCGGCGGGGCAGCGGAGCAATAACGATACCGAATATCTGGCGTCGGCGCGGACGGAGATGCTGCTGAACCGCCTCACCGAAGGACGGCCCGACCGCATCATCCTGTTCGATTCGCCGCCTCTGCTGGCGGCCTCTCCCGCAGCGGTGCTGGCGAGCCATGCCGCCGTCGCGCTGCTGGTGGTGCGGGCCGACCGGACCACGGAAAGCGCGCTGCGCGACGCGGCGAGCCTGCTGAAAGGCGCAAGCCAGGTGAAGCTGCTGCTCAACGGCGTGCGCTTTTCCACGGGTGGCCGGCGCTTTGGAAGCTATCATGCCCAAAGTCAGTCGGGGAGGAATGCGGGCTGATGATCTCTCGCATTGCCCTTGTTTTAGCGGGTGTCGCTCTGGCCTCTCCCGCCGTTGCGCGGGACGAGCAGCGCAAGGTCGACGTCACGCCCTATCTTGGCATCGATCAGGTCGTGGTCGCGCCGATCAAGGGGGGTGGCGATGTCCTGACCTACACCAATGTCACCGCGGGCGTGACCGCCAGCGTGCAGACGCGCCGTCTGGAGGCCTCCGCCGACCTGCAATATGCGCACAGCTTCGGCTGGGGCGATCAGCTGAGCGATCAGGATATCATCAGCGGCATCGTTGGCGGCCAATATGGCCTGGCGCGGGGGCTGACGCTCAATGCCGGTGGTCTTGCGACGCGGGTGCGGACTGACGGATTGTCGGGCGCTTCGGTGCGCAATGATGGCTATAGCAGTCAGGTCTATGCCGGCTATGTCGGCCCGTCCTATATGACGCGGCTGGGCGATCTGGATATCAGCGCCTCCTATCGGCTGGGCTATGCGCGGGTCGAGGATGACGTGAATGTCGACTTCCCCGGCGCGCCGCGGGGGAGTGGATTCGCGGATTCCACAACGCATGATCTGATGGGTTCGGTGGGCGTCGGGCCGGGCGTGTGGATGCCGCTGGGCCTTGTCGCCAGCGCGGGATACAGCCGGGAGGATGCAAGCCAGCTCGACCAGCGGTTCGAGGACAAATGGGCGCGATTGGACGCGACTTTGCCGGTGGCGCCGACGCTCGCCCTGATCGGGGGCGTCGGATATGAGGATATGAAGATCAGCCAGCGGTCGCCCTTGCTCGACGGCAATGGCGTGCCGGTGATTTCCTCCAGCGGCCGCTATGTCACCGACGAAAGCTCGCCGCGCCAGCTCATTTATGATTTCGACGACATCATCTGGGATGTCGGCGTGCTGTGGCGGCCGAGCCATCGCACGTCGCTGACCGCGCGGGTGGGCGAGCGCTATGGCGGCATGACCTGGTCGGGCAGCTTCATCTGGCAGGGACGGAACCAGTCCTTCGCTCTGGTCGTGTTCGATGGGATCGACAGCTTCGGGCGGGTCATCACCTCCGACGTGGCGGCCTTGTCGGGCAGCAACCTCAATATCGTGCGCAACCCTTTCACCGGCGATTTCACCGGCTGCGCCTTCTCCTCGACCGGGGGCGGGCAGTGCTTCAACGATGCCCTGGCGGGCGTCACGGGCGTCAATTTCCGCTATCGCGGCGTGGCGGCGCAGTTCGCTGCGGAGCGCGGGCCTTGGGGCCTGGGCATCGGCCTTGGCTATTCGCAGCGCAAATTCGTGACGCCTTCGGGCGAAACGGTGTTCGTGCGCGGGACCAAGGACCAGAACTGGTATGGCCAGACGTCGCTGACCTATAAGGTCGACAGCAAATCGGCCCTCGATACGGCGGTCTATGCCAATTATTTCGACGCCAGCGGCAATCGTCTGGACGTGCTGAATCTGGGCGCCTTCACCAGCTATTACCGCCTCGTCACGCGCAATTTGCAGGCTTCGGCTTCGGTCGGCGTCGACAGCACGAAGGCGGACGATCTCGATACGCTCATCAACGCCATGGGCCAGGTCGGCCTGCGCTACACTTTTTAAGCTAAAGCCCGCTCGGGTGGAGAGATAGTCATGTACGATCAGTTCTACGGATTGCAGGGACGCCCGTTCCAGCTGACGCCGGACCCGCATTTCTATTTTGAGAGCGGGACCCATCGCAAGGCGCTGTCCTATCTGGGCTATGGGCTGGCGCAGGGGGAGGGCTTCATCGTCATCACCGGCGATATCGGCGCGGGCAAGACCACGCTGGTCGGGCATTTGATGAACACCATCGACCCTTCGCGGCTGACGGCAGTGAAGATCGTGTCGACCCAGGTGGAGGGCGACGACATGCTGCGTCTGGCCGCGCAGAGCTTTGGCCTGGCGGTGGACGGAATGCCCAAGGCGCAGGTCCTGCGTCAGATCGAGGGCTATCTCCATGCGCAGGCGCGGTCGGGGCGCCGGTCGCTGCTGATCGTGGATGAGGCGCAGAACCTGGCCATTTCCGCCATCGAGGAACTGCGGATGCTGTCCAATTTCCAGCTGGGCGGGCAGTCGCTGTTGCAGATATTCCTGCTGGGCCAGCCGGAATTTCGCGATTTGCTGAAGTCGCCCGAACTGGAACAGCTGCGCCAGCGCGTGATCGCGACCCATCATCTCGACCCGATGATGCGGCGGGAGGTCGAACCCTATATCCTGCACCGCCTGTCGCTGGTCGGCTGGCAGGGTGATCCGCAGTTCACGCCGGAAGCCTTTGCCGCCATCTATGCCGCGACCGGGGGCGTGCCGCGCCGGATCAATGTGCTGGTGAGCCGCGTCCTGCTGCTGGGGGCGCTGGATCAGCTTTCGGTGATCGACGCGGAAGTGGTGTATGCGGTCGTTGCCGATATGGGCGCCGATGCGGATGTGACGCCGGAACCGATGGCGCATAGCGTGCTGGACGAGGCCGGGGAACTGGTGGAGGCGCCGCTGCCTCAGCCGGCGCCGGTTGTGTCGGACGAGGTTGCCGCGCTGCGGGCGGAAATAGCGGGGTTGCGGTCCGCGCGGGTGGAACCGGCGATCAACGTGCTGGACGAGATCGCTTCGCTGCGGGCGGAAATCGATACGCTGCGGGCGGAGAATGACTTTGCGCGCAGCGTGCCGAGCGTCGATCCCGAGGCGCTGAAGGACTGTTTCACGCTGATCGAGGAGCGGCTGTCCACGCTGGAATTCCGCGTGACCGAACAGGACACGGCGTTGCGCCGGGTGCTGACTTTGCTGGTGGAATGGGTCGAGCGCGAGGAGCGGATGGGCGAAGCGCCGCACAGTGCCGCTGCCTGAGATAACCGAACGCATCATGCTGAATGCCCTGTCCGTTGACGTCGAGGACTGGTTCCAGGTCGGTGCGTTCGAACGCACGATCCGGCGCGAGGATTGGGCGGGCCTCACCCATCGCGTCGAACGCAACACCGATGCCGTGCTGGCATTGTTCGAGGAGGCCGGGGCCAAGGCGACGTTTTTCACGCTCGGCTGGGTGGCGGAGCGCTATCCGGCGTTGATGCGGCGGATCGTCGGGGCGGGGCATGAAGTGGCGAGCCACGGTTATGACCATGCGCGGCTGTTCACTTTCGACGGGGCGCAGTTCCGCGCCGATCTGCGCCGATCACGGGCGATATTGGAGGATGCGAGCGGGCAGGCGGTGACCGGCTATCGCGCGCCCAGCTTCTCCATCGACCGGCGGGTGCCCTGGGCGCATGAGGTGCTGGCCGAGGAAGGCTATGCCTATTCCAGCAGCGTCGCGCCGATCCGCCACGATCATTATGGCTGGCCGGAAAGCCCGCGTTTCGCCTGGAAGCCGGTGGCGGGATCGCCGCTGGTCGAGTTGCCGGTGACGACGGCGAAGCTGGCGGGGCGGACGCTGGCGGCGGGGGGAGGCGGCTTTTTCCGGCTGTTGCCCTATGGTTTTTCGCGCTGGGCGATCCAGCAGGTCAACAGGCGGGACCGGCGACCGGCGATCATCTATTTCCATCCCTGGGAGATCGATCCGGATCAGCCGCGCGTGGAAGGCGCGCCGTTGCGATCGCGGTTTCGGCATTATGCCAATCTCTCGGTCATGGCCGACAAGCTGCGCCGCCTGACGCGTGATTTTGCGTGGACGCGGGTGGATGCGCTGGCGGCGCAGGAAGCGGAGCGGGCGGCATGAAGGCGGGCGAAATTCTGGTCACCGCGCTGGACCTGGCCGATCCGGCGCAGTGGCAGGCGGCGGATGATTTTGTGGCGGTGCATCCGGATGGCACGCCCTTTCATCGCCCGGCCTGGTTGCTGGGCGTCGAACGCGGGACGGGCAATCGGGCGCATATGCTTGTCGCGGTGGCGTCTTCCGGGCAGATCGTCGGGCTGCTGCCGCTGCATCATGTGACGAGCGCCTTGTTCGGTCAGGCTCTGGTGTCGTCGGGCTTTGCCGTCGATGGCGGGATTCTCGCGAGCGATCCGGCGGTGGTTCTGGCTCTGGCTGCGGCTTGCGAGGGCATGGCGCGGGACGGCGGCATCGGTTCGGTCGAACTGCGCGGCGGGCCGGCGCCGGGCGAGGGCTGGGCGCTGCATGAGGGCAGTCATCTGGGCTTTGCGCGGCCCCTTGCCAGCGATGATGAGGCGGAATTGCTCGCCATACCGCGCAAGCATCGCGCGGAACTGCGCAAGGCACTGGCAAACCCGGCATTGCGCGTCGAGATCGGGCGCGAGGCGCGGCACCTGAAGGCCCATTATCGCGTCTATTCCGAAAGCGTCCGCAATCTGGGCACGCCGGTCTTTCCGGCGCGGCTGTTTCGCGAGGTGCTTGCCGCATTCGGCGAGGATGCAGACATTGCGGTCGTTTATGAAGGGGATCGGCCTGTTTCGGCGGTGTTGACCCTTTATCACCGGGGGCGGATGATGCCCTTCTGGGGAGGCGGGATTGCTGACGCGCGGCGGCTCCGGTCCAATGAACTCATCTATTACCGGCTGATGGGCCATGGCCGGGGGCGGGGCATGAGCCTCTTCGATTTTGGCCGGTCCAAGACGGGCAGTGGGCAGGCGGCGTGGAAGAGGAGTTTCGGTTTCGATCCGGTGCCGCTTTCCTATCATGGCTGGTCCGCCAGCGGTGAGCGGCGGGACGTCAATCCCAACAGTCCCCAATATCAGCGGCGGATCGACCTCTGGAAGAAGTTGCCCCTGGGCGTGGCGAACCTGATCGGGCCTTTCATCGCGCGGGGGCTGGGGTGAGGCAGGAAATCCTCTTTCTCTGCCATCGCATTCCTTTTCCGCCCGACCGGGGGGACAAGATTCGCTCCTTTCACCTGCTGGAGCGGATGGCGCAGATCGCGCCGGTCCATGTCGGCTGTTTTGCCGATGACGCGCGGGACATGGGTTTTGCGCCGGACATGGCGCAGATGACCGCCAGCCAGTGCGTTTTGATGCGGGATCGTTCGCGCATCGTGGCGGGACTTAGGGGGCTGGTGACGGGGCAGCCGCTGCTGGTGTCGCTGTTCGATAATCCGGAGCTGCATCGCTGGGCCGCGAAGGTGCTGGCGGAGCGGCCCATCGCGGCGGTCGTCTGCTATTCCGCGCAGATGGCGCATTTCGTGCCGGTGCTGCCCGAAGGGGTGCGCTTCGTCATGGATTTCGTGGATTTTGATTCGGCCAAATATGCCGCTTATGGCGCGCAGGGTTCGGGGCCGATGGCCTGGATCAACCGGCGCGAGGGGCGGGTGTTGCTCGATTTCGAGCGGAAGGTGGCGGCGCGGGCGGATTTATGCGCCTTCGTCAGCGAGGCGGAGGCGGCTTTGTTCCGGCAGGCGAGCGGGCTGGGGCCGGACCGCATAATCGGCATCGATAATGGCGTGGCGCTGGATTATTTCGATCCGGCGGCGGATTTTTATGGCGTGGAGCGTGGGAATGGGCCGCTGCTCGTCTTCACGGGGCAGATGGACTATCGGCCCAATGTCGAGGCGGTGGAGAGCTTTGCCCGCGAAACCTTGCCCGCCATCCGCGTCCAATGCCCGGAGGCGACTTTCGCCATTGTGGGTCGCAATCCGACGAGGCCGGTTCAGGCCCTGACGGCGGTGCCCGGCGTGATCGTGACCGGCGCGGTGCCAGATGTGCGCGGCTGGCTGGCGGCGGCGGATGTGGTCGTGGCGCCGCTGCGGATCGCGCGCGGCATCCAGAACAAGGTGCTGGAGGCCATGGCCATGGCGCGGCCGGTGGTGGCTTCGCCGCAGGCGGCCGAAGGGATTGACGCGCGGGATGAAGAGCATCTGCTGATCGCCGCCGATCCGGCGCAGGAGGCGGAGAAGATCGTTGCGCTCCTCTGCGACAGGGATCGCGCCGAACGCCTCGGCCAAGCGGCGCGGGGGCGGATGGAGGAGCGCTATCGCTGGTCCGCGACGCTGGCGAAGCTGCCTGACATGCTGTTCGGATCGGCGCCACCCGGAATGAGGGCCGCATGATCGAGCGCGTCCTGCGGTTGAGGCTTTCTCGATCCGGCCTTTCGCAATGGCGCAGTCATCTGACGGCACTCGGCATCGTCGCCTTCGCCATCCTGGCGCTGTTCCACCGCGATCTGCTGGGCATGATGGCGATCTGGTGGAACGCGTCGACCTATGGCCATTGCCTGTTCATTCCGATTCTGGTCGCATGGCTGGTGCAGCAGCGCTTGCCGGGGTTGCGGCAATTGGAACCGGGCGGCTGGGCGCCGGGGTTGCTCTGGCTGGGAGCGGGCGCCTTCGCATGGATGCTGGGCGCGGCGGCGGGGGTGGCGGTGGTGCGCCACGGCGCGCTGATCCTGATGCTTCAGGGATCGGTGATGGCCTTGCTGGGACCGGCAGTGGCGCGGGCCCTGCTCTTTCCGCTGTTCTATGCCTTTTTCATGGTGCCGTTCGGGGAGGAGATCGTTGCCCCGTTGCAATTGCTGACAGCGCATATCAGCATGATCCTGCTCCACCTGACCGGTGTTCCGGCGCAGATGCAGGGCATCTTCATCACCACGCCCAATGGCTATTTCGAGGTCGCGGAGGCCTGTTCCGGCGCCAAGTTCGTGATTGCGATGACGGCCTATGGCCTGCTGGTCTGCAATGTCTGCTTCACCAGCTGGAGGCGGCGGATCGCCTTCATGGCCGGGGCGCTGTCCCTGGCCATAGTGGCCAATGGTGTACGGGCGTTCGCGACGATCTTCGTCGCTGAACTCACGACCATCGATGCGGCGGCGGGTTTCGACCATGTCGTTTACGGCTGGGTGTTCTTCGCCATCATCATGACGCTGGCGATGGCCGCCGCCTGGCCCTTCTTCGATCGCAGGCCCGGCGATATCTGGTTCGATCCGGAGCGGTTGCGGCAGAGCGGTGGTTCGGCCACGGGGCCGGTGGCGGTCGGCGCATTGGCGATCATCCTTGCCGCGCCGATCTGGCTGGCGGCGAGTGCCGCGTCGGGGGAGTTTCTGCCCGGCGCGCCTGCGATGCCGCAGGTGAAAGGCTGGACCCGTAGTGACGAAAGGCCGCTCCATCCATGGAGGCCGCGTTTCGACGGCGCCGATTATCTGGCCATGACCCGCTACCGCAATGCAGCGGGGCAGGTGGTCGACCTCGCCATTGCCACGTTCGACCGGCAGGATGAGGGGCGCGAACTGGTCGGCTTCGCGCAGGGGGCGGCCGATCCCGACAGCAACTGGACCTGGTCGCAGCCCGCGCCCGCGCCCGCTAATGCGCGGGGCGAGCAGATCACCGGTCCAGGCCGCGTGGTTCGTCATGTGGTCAGCTTCTATGTCGTTGGAAAGGGTGCACCGACCGGCAGCGGCCATCTGGTCAAGCTGGAGACGATGAAAGCCCGCCTGCTGGGCAGCGACCAGCGCGCCGCCGCGATCCTTGTATCGGCAGAGGATGGGGCAGGGCACTCGTCTGATGCCGCGATCGGCGCTTTTCTCCATGATCTGGGCGATGTGAAGGATTTGGCTGACCGCAGCCTTGGAAGTCGCTAAGACCCTTCGCATGTGCGGAATAGCGGGCATCTTCCACCTTGAAACGGCCAAGCCGGTCGATCCGGCGCGGATCGGCCTGATGCTGGACGCCATGCCGTGGCGCGGGCCGGATGACAGCGGCATCTGGACCGCGCCGGGCGTGGGGCTGGGGCATTTGCGGCTGTCGATCATCGATCTTGGCAGCGGCGCGCAGCCCATGCTGACGGAGGACGAGAGCCTCGCCGTCGTCTTCAATGGCGAAATCTACAATTTCATGGAGGTGCGCGCGGAGCTGGAGGCCAAGGGCCATGTCTTCCGTACGCACAGCGACACCGAAGTCATCCTCCACGGCTATCGTCAATGGGGCGAGGCCTGTGTCGAGAAGTTCAACGGCATGTTCGCTTTCGCCCTGTTCGATGCGCGGGCGCAGTCGCTATGGCTGGCGCGCGACCGGCTGGGGGTGAAGCCGCTTCATTATGCGCTGTTGTCGGATGGCAGCCTGATCTTCGGGTCGGAACTGAAGAGCCTGCTTGCGCACCCGTTACTGCGCCGGGCACCGGATTTGTCGGCGGTCGAGGATTATCTGGCCTATGGCTATGTTCCCGACGACGCCTGCATGGTGGCGGGCGTGCGGAAACTGGGCGCGGGCGAAACTCTGCGCATCGTGCGCGGGCGGCCGCTGCCGCAGCCACAGCGTTATTGGGACATCAGCTTTGCCGATCGCAGCAAGGCATCGCCGCAAGCGATGGAGGAGGAGCTGGTCGCGCTGATGCGGCAGGCGGTGCGGTCCCGCATGGTGGCGGATGTGCCGCTGGGCGCCTTCCTGTCGGGCGGGGTGGACAGCAGCAGCGTGGTCGCGCTGATGGCCGAGGCGTCGAAACAGGCGGTCAAGACCTGCACCATCGGCTTCGACGTCAAGGAACTGGACGAAACTGCCTATGCCGACCGGATCGCGCGGCGCTTTGCCACGGATCATCGCACGCGGATCGTGTCACCCGACGATTATGGATTGATCGACACGCTCGCCCTGCATTTCGACGAGCCTTTTGCCGATGCATCCGCGCTGCCGACCTATCGGGTGTGCGAACTGGCGCGGGAGCAGGTGACGGTGGCGCTGTCGGGCGACGGCGCGGATGAGGCCTTTGCGGGCTATCGCCGGCATCGCTTCCAGATGCAGGGGGAAAGGTTGCGTGGCCTGATCCCGGCTTCGGTGCGGCAGACCCTGTTCGGGACGCTGGGGCGCTATTATCCCAAGGCCGATTGGGCGCCGCGGCCGCTGCGCGCCAAGTCGACCTTCCTCGAACTGGCGGGGGAGGGTGGGGAGGCCTATGCCGCTTCGGTGGGCGTGACGCCCCACGCGTTGCGGCAGCGGTTGTTCAGTCAGGACATGAAGTCCCGGCTTGGCGCCTATCGGGCCGAGGATCGGTACATCAAGACGATGGCGGAGGCGCCCGCGCGCGATCCGCTGGACCGGGCGCAATATGCCGATCTGCGCATCTGGCTGCCCGGCGATATCCTGACGAAGACCGACCGGATGAGCATGGCCGTCAGTCTGGAAGCGCGTGAGCCGTTGCTCGATCACCGGCTGGTCGAGTTCGCCGCCCGCCTGCCTGTCGCGCAGCGGATTCGGGGCAATAGCGGCAAATATCTCATGAAGAAGGCGATGGAGCCCTATTTGCCGCAGGACATTCTCTACCGGCCGAAAATGGGCTTTGTGACGCCGATCAGCGCCTGGTTTCGCGGGGCTCTGGCTGGTGAAGCGACGGCGATTGCCGGAGGGTCGGCGCTGGCGAAGACCGGTTGGTTCGATACCAGGATGCTGGGCAGGGTCGCGGCGGATCACAAGTCCGGCGTGGCGGACCATGGCCGTTTGCTGTGGCAATTGCTGATGCTGGACAAGGCGTTGACCAGGCTGTTCGCACTCTGAACCCTTGCAAGCCGTGCCAAGCGGTGCCAACGGGACCTCACCATTTCATGAAGGTCCCGAAGTGACAGTCTCCAAGGAAATCGTGCGGGTGCGGCTGTACCTGCTATGTCTGCTGGGGGACATGGCGGGGCTTTTCCTGTCCTTTCTGCTTGCGAACTGGCTGGTGCTGGGCGCGTTCTCCGGCGAGCCGGGCAAACCGCACGGCCTTGTCATGTTCGCGATGATCGCGCCGCTTTACGTGCTGCTGGGCGTGCAGGGCGGGGCCTATGGCATCCATATGCTGGAGGATTTGCGGCGCGGCATTTTCCGGGGGCTTCTGGCCCTGGCGCAGGCGGCGATGCTGATGCTGCTGATCGTCTATCTGGGCAAGATCGCTGAACAACTGTCGCGTCTGACCTTCATCGTGGGTCTTGGCTTTTCGGCGGTTGCCGTGGCGATGGTGCGGCTTGCGATCGGTCGCCTTGGCGCGCAATTGCTGGGCGAGGTGCCGCATCTGACCGTCGTGATCATGGACGGCGTGGCGATCGATACCGGCGCGCACATGCATGTGATCGAGGCCGCCGCCGCGCAACTTTCGCCCGAAGGGCATGATGCCGACATGGCGGCGCGCCTCGCCGCCGCCGTGGGCATGGCGGAACGGGTGATCGTCGCCTGTCCGATGGAGCGGATGGACGACTGGTCGGTGGCGCTGAAGTCGCTCTCCGCACGGGGCGAGATCGTGGTGCCGGAACTGCTGCGCTTTGCGCCGGCGCGGGTGGATGAATTTGACGGCCAGCCGACGATCATCGTCGCGGGCGGGCCTTTCCAGTTTCGCGACCGGCTGATCAAGCGTTTCTTCGACATCATCGTGGCGACGGTGGCGACCATCGCCTTGTCGCCGGTGCTGATTGCGGCGGCGGTGGCGGTGAAGCTGACCAGTCCCGGCCCGATCATCTTCCGCCAGCCGCGCATCGGCCGCGATGCCCGGCCGTTCAGCATCTACAAATTCCGTTCGATGCGGGCCGAGGCGAGCGACCGCAAGGCCGACAGGTTGACGGTGCGAGGCGATGACCGGGTGACGGCGGTGGGGCGCTTCCTACGCAAGACCAGCATCGATGAATTGCCGCAGCTGTTCAATGTGCTGCGCGGCGACATGAGCATCGTCGGCCCGCGCCCCCACGCCGCCGCCGCCAAGGCGGGGGACAGCCTCTATTGGGAGGTGGACGAGCGCTATTGGGAGCGGCATTGCATCAAGCCGGGCATGACGGGCCTGGCGCAGGTGCGCGGGCATCGCGGGTCGACCGACCATCATCAGGACCTGATCGACCGGCTCCAGTCGGACCTCGAATATGTGACCCAATGGTCGATCTGGCGGGACCTGCGGATCATCGTCGCGACCATCGGCGTGCTGGTGCATCACAAGGCCTATTGATGGGCGTGATCGATCTTGTCGCAGCGGTTGTGCTGCTGCTGTCGCTGGTGGCGGTGGCCTGGCCGTTCCTCTTCTATCCGCTGATCCTGCGGGGGCTGCCGACCCGGCCGGAACAGCCCGTGGCAGGGGATGCGCCTTCGGCGTCGCTGCTGTTCTGTGCCTATAATGAGGCGGCGGCGATGCCGGAAAAGCTCGCCAATCTGGCGATATTGAAGGCCCGCTATCCGGGGCTTGAGATATTGGCCTTCGACGATGGCTCCTCGGACGATACGGCGGCCTTGATCGAGGGGCAGGGCGATCTGGTGACACTGCTGCGCGGGCCGGGGCGTAGCGGCAAGGCGCATGGCATGAAGCTGCTGGCGGCGCGGGCGACGGGCGACGTGCTGATCTTCACCGACGCCAATGTGATGCTCGACGCCGAGGCGATCGACAATCTGCTGGCCCGCTATGCCGATCCGGAGATTGGCGGGGTGCTGGGGTCGCTCCATTATGTGGGCGATGGCGAGAGTGCGACGGCCTCGGTCGGTTCGCTTTACTGGCGGATCGAGGAAAGGCTGAAGGACGAGGAATCGCGCACCGGCAACGTGCTGGGGGCGGATGGGTCGATCTTCTCGATCCGGCGGGCGCTTTATCCGGAATTTCCCGACAGCGTGCTGGATGACCTGACCGTTTCCATGGCGGTTGTCTTCGCGGGCAGGCGGCTGGTGAAGGCCAGGGACGTCATTGCCCGTGAGCGGCTGGTCGCGGCGCGGGGCGACGAATATCGCCGCAAGGTACGGATCGCCGCCCGCGCCTGGCACACGCACAGCCATTTGCGGCCGCAATTACGGCGCATGGGAGCGCTGGACCGCTTCAAATATGCCTCGCGCAAGATCGTGCGCTGGTTCGGCGGCCTCTTCATCCTGACCGGCATTGTTTCGGCGGGGACGCTGGCGATGCGGATTTCGCCTACGCTCTACATGATTGGCGGGCTGACCGGCGTGTTCATCCTCTGGCGTGGCCTGCGTTCCAGAGGCGGGCCGTTCGCGGCGATGGTGGACATCCTCATCGCCTATGTCGCGACCTTGCAGGGGGTGGTGAAGGCGATGACGGGGCGTACCGTGACCATCTGGAATCCGGCGAAATCGCGCTGATCCCTCTCGCCAAAGCGGCGGCATATTGTATAGGCGACCAATGTGTTTTTCTTTGACCGCATTTTGCGAGCCGTCAGCCGTTCCTGCTGACTTCAAAATGCTCTAGCGGAGCCAAGGCGTGATTACTTTCCAGCGGGTGGCGAAAGCCGCCGGCAAGCATCTGACCCGGACCATGCTGGCCGTGCGCAAGGCTCTGGGCGCGCGGGCGAACCGGGGCTGCCCGGCTTGCGGGCAGGCGGTGGTCGGCTTTTTCCGTTATGGCGAGAATGGCGAATGGGGGTGCCCGAATTGCGGCGCTTCCCCGCGCGAGCGGCTGATGAACCATCTGATCGCGGGCGATGTGCTGACCGTGCCGCAGCAGGGCGCGGTGCTGCACATGGCGCCCAATGAAGCCAGCCTGGTGCGCCGTTTTTCGCTGGCCGCCGACTATACGCCCGCCGATCTCGATCCAGACCGCTATCGTGTGCCGAACATGCGGCGCGTCGATCTGATGGCGCTGGGCGACAGCGAGCGTTACGACCTCTTCTATGCCAGCCATGTGATGGAGCATGTGCCCGACGATCATGCCGTGCTGCGCAACATCCACCGCGCCTTGAAGCCGGGTGGTGAGGCCTGGCTGATCGTTCCTCTTTGGGACAAGCCGACCGAGGACGGCAGTTTCGATATACCTCCCCGGGAAAGGGAACGGCGCTTTGGCCAGTGGGACCATGTGCGCCAATATGGCCCCGATTTTGCCGATCGCATTCGCGCGGCGGGCTTTGATCTGGAAGAAATCGACGCCGGCGCCATCGATGCCGATGTGCGGCATCATTATGCGCTGGACGATCGCCTGTTCCGCGCCCGCAAGCCGCCGGGAAGCGCAACCCGGTGAGCGAACCGCTCGGCAGGGCGCTTGCCCGGATGGAGGCTTCGGCCCGCATCCTTGCCCTGATCAAGCTCGCCAATGTCGGGCTGACGCTGATCTGGGGCTTTGCCGTCACCTATGTGTTCGTGCGCGCTTTGCCGCTCAGGGAATTCCAGTCCTTCCTGCTGCTGGTGGCGTTCGGCAATTTCACCATTTCCGCCGAATTTGGCCTCACCAGCATCATCTATGCGCGGCTGCGGCGGCATTGGTTGAGGGGCTTGGGGCTGGACTTGGGACGGGATGAGGCAGGCGGCTTCCGGCTGGAGGAAATGGGGGTGCTGTTCCTGTTCCTCGGGCTGTTGATCGTGGGCGGCTTTGCCATCCTTCTGATCGCATTGGCGCTGGGCGGACTGCGCACCGGCATGCCGCTGCTGTTCCTGCTGTTCTTCCTGTCGGCTTGTCTCAACCTGCCAGCGCTGCTCGCCAAAAGGGCGCTGGCGGCGGTGGACGGCAATTTCCTCTGGGAAGCGCTGGATTGCCTGCGCCGGGTGATGACGATCGCGCTGTTGCTGTTCATCCTGCAAGGACTGGACCCGCGCATGTCGGTGGCATTGCAACTGTGCGTCAGCATCGCGGTGATCGGCTATGCCATAGCGCTGGTGCATGGGCGGCTTGGCATGACGGCGCGGCACTGGCTGTCGTTCCGCGTCGGGGGAGGGCATGTCCGAGCGCATTATCTGCGCGATATCGGGGCTTCGGCCGCCTTCACCCTTTCGGAAATCCTGGCCTATAACGCGCCATATTTCACCATCGCCGCCGTGACCCACGATGCGCGGCCGATGCTGGTCTTCGACTTTTTCTTCAAGATGTCGCGGTCGCTGTCGATGCTGGTCCGGGCGACAGTAGAGGCGGCGCTGCCCCGGATCACGCGGGCTTTTCATGCGGGCGACAGGGCGCGGTTGCGGCAGTTGATGGGGCGGGCGCTGGGGGTTGCCCTGTTCTTTGCGCTGGGCGCTTCGGCGGCTTTGCTGCTGCTTGGGGAATGGCTGTTCGCCAAGCTGTTCGATGGCCGTGCGGCGATCGATCGCGTCGACCTGCTGCTGATCGACGGTGCGTTGCTGGCGCTCGCGGTGATCTGCGTGTCGGTCTATGTGCAGGGTGCGCTGGGGCGTTTCACCCTGCTGCTGGGGCGGTCATTGCCTTTCCTCGCCGGCTCCCTGTTGAGCGTGCCGTTGGCGCGGATTTTCGCGCCCGAGGGGTTCGATCTGCTGTTCCTGATCCTTTACACGCTGACCCTGTTCGTGGCCGCCGTCATTCATGGCCTTTCGCTGCGTCAACTGATGGGGACGCGCGCATGAAAGTCGCGATGTGCGACCCCTCGCTGTTCACGGGGCGCTATGATGACAGCCTGTGCGCGGCGCTGGCGGCGGAGGGGGTGGATGTCACCTTGCTGGGGCGGCCCATGCGCGCGACCGATGCCATCATGCCGCGGGGCTATCGCTATGATGCGCGCTTCTTCCGTCGCAGCGAAGCATTGCGTCGGCGGATCGGGGAGGGACGGGCGTTTCGTCTGCTCAAGGCGGCGGAATATGGGTTGAGTTGCGCCTTGGGCAGTCTCCGCGCGCTGGCCACCGCCGATGTGGCGCATATGCAATGGCTCCCGCTCGCGCCGGCAGACCGTGTCATGCTGCGGCGGTTGCAGGGCAGGACGGCGCTGGTCCACACGGTCCATAATGCCGATGCCTATCATGCGGATGCGGGTGTCCAGGGCCGGGGTTATCGTGCTTTGCTCGACATGTTCGACGCGCTGATCGTCCATGGCGAGACGACTCGCGCGGCGCTGGAGCGGCAGGGCGTCGATCCTGCGCGCATCCATGTGACGCCCCATCCGCCCATGCGCCTTGCGCCCGCCGGGGCGGAGGAGTTCTCGCAGGTGCCTGACGCTGCTCTTCCGCGCCTGCTCTTCTTCGGCACGATCCGGCCCTATAAGGGGGTCGATCTGCTGGTGGAGGCCTGCCTGTCCCTCTGGCGGGCGGGGCATCGCTTCGAACTGGTGCTGGCGGGCAAGCCGTTCATGGACATAGCGCCGCTGCTGGACAGCATATGCGCGGCGGGCTTTGGCGAACGGCTGATCACCGATCTCGGCTTCCTCACCGAACAGCGGCTCGACGCGCATATGGCGAAGGCGGATATATTGGTCTTTCCCTATCGTCATATCGACAGCAGCGGCGCTTTCCTGTCGGCGCTGCACCATGGCAAGGCGATGGTCACGTCCGACGCGGGCATGTTCGCGAGCCTGCCGCAAGAGGTTGCAGCGAGGGCACCTGCGGGAAATGCGCCGGCGCTTGCGCAAGCCCTCTTGCCCCTCGTAGAAAGCGCGGCCATCAGACAGGCTTTGGGAACGCAGGCGCGCGCCTATGGAGATTCAATGGGCAATTGGAAGGACATGGCTCTGGCCACCATCGCCATTTATCGCGGGGTGACCGGCAAATGAGCCGCT
The DNA here is from genome assembly GCF_032153725.1 of Sphingobium sp. GTDB lineage: Bacteria > Pseudomonadota > Alphaproteobacteria > Sphingomonadales > Sphingomonadaceae > Sphingobium. The sequence goes on from NZ_JALDYQ010000050.1 coordinate 28,756, forward strand.
ATGTTCGTGAACTGCGCGATCGGGTGCTGGCGGCACGCCTGGCCTTGGCGGGGCGGGTTCATCAATATCCCGAAATCCAGGCGCTTCGCCGGTTCTTGAGCGCTTTTGCCGCCGATTGCGTATTGGATGTGGGTGCCAATCGCGGCCAATATGCGACGATGCTGCGCAAGGATGCGGGCTTTGCGGGAACGATCCTGTCCTTCGAACCCAATCCGGAGATTTTCGCGGAGCTGGAGCGGAACGCTGCGTCCGATCGCAAATGGCATGTGTTCAACATGGCCCTGTCCGATTTCGACGGCACGGCCAGCTTCAATATCATGGCCGCCGATCAGTTCAGTTCCCTGAAGAAGCCGTCGGAACAACAGGACGCCATCTTCGCGGAGCGCAACAGGGTGACGCGCACCGTCGACATGCAATGCCGTCGCCTTGAGGGGCTGTTGCCGGAACTGAAGAGCGTGCATGGTTTCGCGCGGCCGTTCCTGAAGATGGATACGCAGGGCCATGATCTGTCGGTCTGCGAAGGCGCGGGCGGGGTGTTGAGCGAAATGGCGGGCGTGCAGACGGAGCTGGGCGTTCGTCCGATCTATGAGGAGGGCACCGGTTATCGCGCGATGATCGACTGGCTGGCGGATCGCGGCTTCATCCCCTCGGCCTTCTTCGCCAACAACAAGGGGCATTTCCCGCTGCTGGTCGAGATGGACGGCATTTTCGTCAATCAGGCGCTGTTGCCGCGGGATCGCTGATGCAGGTCGGTGCCCGCTCCGTCAGTGCCACCCGCCTGTTCCTTGCGGGCGGGATCGGGCTGACGCTCTGGCTGGGCGCGACCTTTCTTTGGCATGTGACCTATCGGCAGGGCATCAGCCTGGCGGTCATCCTGTTTCTGGATCAGGATTTTCCGGCGCTGCTGGGGGGACTGCTGCTGCTGACGCTGGCCGCGCCCTTTGCGGAAGGATTGGGCTGGCGCCTGCCGCTGCCCCGGGCGCGGGTGATGGTGCCGCTGGTCGTATTGTTCGGCCTTGTCGCCTGGGTGGGACATTATTGGCTGTTTCAGGACTATTCCATCTCCCGCGATGAGGAGGTGGCGCGCTTTGCCGCCGCCTATATGCGGGAGGGCTTTCTGGCCCGCCCCATCCCGATGGAGTGGGAAGCCTATCGTCGGGCGATCATGCCCGAATTCTTCTCGCCCTTTGGCGCGGCGGATTATTGGACGGCGGCCTATCTGCCGGTGAACAGCGCGATCCAGGCGCTGTTCTGGCAATTGGGCGACCCCAATCTGGCGGGACCGGTGCTGCTGATCGCGGGGTTGTTCGCGCTGTGGCGGGTGGCGCTGCATCTCTTCCCGGACCGGCCCGATGCGGTGTGGGTGACGATGCTGCTGGCGCTGTCTTCGGCGCAGCTTTGGGTCACGGCGATGACGCCCTATGCCATGACCGGGCATTTCGCGCTCAACATGATCTGGCTGGCGCTGGTGCTGCGCGGGGGGGCGGTCGGGCATCTGAGCGCGGCGGTCGTGGCGCTGGCGGCGGCGGGGCTGCACCAATGGCATTTTCCGCCGATCTTCATTGCGCCCTTCATCCTCTGGATGGCGTTGGGCAAGCGTTGGAAGGCCGCCGTCTTCCACATCCTCGTGCTGGCGGCGATCGTCATCGTCTGGGCCAAGATCTGGCCTGCCTTCCTGACCCATGTGCTGGGTCAGCCGGCCGATGTGCGACCCTCCGCCGGCGTGACGGACAAGGTGGGCAGCCTGTTCGAGCGGCTTGGCGACCGCTGGCAGCCGCTGGTCAATCTCAGCCGCTTTGCCGCCTGGAACAATATATTGATGGTGCCGCTGGCGACGCTGGGCGTTTTCGCGATGCGCTGGCGCAAGGCGATCCGGGGGCAGGAGATCGCTCTGCCGCTGGCGCTGGGCTGCTTTGCGGGCAGCGCGCTGGCCTTGGCGCAGGGCTATGGCTGGGGATATCGCTATGCCCATGGCTTTATCGGGCCGTTCTGCCTGCTCGCGGGACTGGGGTGGGCGCGGTTCCGGACGGGGGCGATGCGCCCCATTTTCATCGGCTTCTTCATCACCCTGCTCAGCAGCGCCTTCCTTGTCTGGCGCACCCACGGTTTCGTCGCGCCCTATGCGGCGAGCCACAGGATGATCGATGCCTCGCAGGCCGATGTCGTGTTGGTCGATCCGCGCGGCGGGCTTTACGTCACCGATCTGGTGCGGGGGCGCAATGGCGTGCCGGGCAAGCCGATGGTGATGAACCTTGGCATGCTGACGCTCGATCAGGTCGATAATCTCTGCAAAAATTATGTGGTGGAGCTGTTCGACCGCGCGGAGTTCCGGCCGTTGGGTGTGCCGTTGGCGCGCTGGAATCTGGGGCGGATGGATGCCCTGCGCGCGCATATGAAGGAAGAGGGCTGTGACAAGCCGGTCCAGCCGCCTTTGCCCGAAACGGAGGAAGAGGCCTTCAACGCGGCGGGGGATGTGTTGTAGAGCTACGTGCTCCTGCGCAGGCAGGAGCCCAGTTCCGCCTTAAGTGCTTCGCGCCAGCATTTGGACTGGGTTCCTGCCTACGCAGGAACACATCGCTTCCAACGGTGAGCTACTGCCCCTTCACATAGACCCGCTTGCCGCCGATCCATGTCTCCAAAACCTGCGTCGCGCGGATGTCGGTTGGACTGGCGGCGGAGATGTCCCGGTCGATCAGCAGGAAATCCGCCCGCTGGCCGGGCACCAGACTGCCGAAGCGTTTTTCCGCAAAGCCTGCATAGGCCGCCTGCCGCGTGAAGCCGTCCAGTGCCGCCTCGAAGCTCACCCGCTGTTCGGGCATCCAGCCGCCGGTCGGCTGGCCCGACATATCTTCTCGCGTCATGGCGGCGGCAAGGCCGAGGAAGGGATTGGGGCTTTCCCCCGGCACGCCCGACCCGAAGGCGAGGGGGACGTGATTGTCCAGCATCGCCTTCCAGGCATAGGCGCCCTTCAACCGGGCTTCGCCCAGCCGCGCGCTCGCCATGCGCCAGTCGGAGGTTTCCTGTGCCGGCTGCATTGAAGCGACAAGGCCATATTGCCCGAAGCGCGGCAGTTCGGCGGGGGTGACGACCTGCGCATGTTCGACGCGCCAGCGCCGGTCGCCCTTATAGGTTTCCGACAATTCCTGAACGGCATCCAGCACTTCACTGTTGGCCGCGTCGCCAATGGCATGAACCGCGATCTGGAAATTGTCCATCGCCGCCCGGCTCATGATGTTGCGCAACTGGGTCGACGGGATCATCGGCAGCCCGCGCTGGCCCGGCGCGTCGGCATAGTCCGCCTTCAGCCACGCGCCGCGCGACCCCAGCGCACCGTCGAGGACCAGATTGATCCCGCCCATGCGCAGATGATCGTCATAGAGCCAGGGCGTCGGCTCGGGGCCAGCGATCAGGACCATATTGTCGAGGCCCAGGGCATAGGACATGATCCGCACCCGCAGCGCCCCCCGGTCCGCTGAACGCCGGAACGCCTGCCAGTCCTCGATGCGGGTGCCCATGTCGGCAATGCCGGTAATGCCTTGCCTGAGCAGCGCCTGCTGCGCCTTTTCCAGTGCGATGTCGCGGTCCTTGGGGGCAGGTGGCGGCACGACCCGCGTCACCAGCTCCATCGCCTTGTCGACAAAGACGCCTGCGGGCCTGCCGCCCGTCGTTTCGATGCGACCCCCCGCAGGCGCTTTGGTGGCGGCCGTGATATTGGCAGCCCTGAGGCCAAGGGAGTTGGTCCAGCCGGCATGGCCGTCCACCCGTTCCAGCCAGACCGGCACGTCGCTGACTGCCGCATCCAGTTCAGCGGCGGTCGGGAAGCGGCCCAGGCCCCAAAGCTCCTGATTCCAGCCCGTCCCGATAATCCATTTTCGCCCTGTATTGGCGGCGGCATAGGCCCGGATCTTCGTCTGGGCTTCCGCCAGCGACGTCGTGTCCGACAGGTCCAGCGTGATCAGCGACAGTCCATAAGCCATGACATGCCCATGCGCGTCGATCAGGCCGGGGATCAGCGTCTTGCCGCCCGCGTCCAGCTTAAAGTCGAGGCGTTTGGGCTGAACCGGCTCCGGCTCGTTCTTCCTGCGTTTTTTGGGACGCGGCTGTGCCGGTTCCTGATAGCGGTCGGGCAGCAGCTTTTCGACCTTGCCTTCGTCATCGATGGCCAGCGCCCTGAAGCGGATCAGCCGCCCGTTGGCGTCCAGCGCGATGCCGTTGACATTGTCGATCACGCCCGATGCCAGTGCGGCGCCGGGCAGGGCAAGCGCGGCCACGGCGGCCAGCAGGGCAGCCTTCATGCCCGGGTGATCCGCCGCACCAGCGAACTGGTGTCCTGCCGATGCCCGCCCATCGCCTGCACATCGGCAAAGAACTGGTCGATCAGCGCCGTCACCGGTAGGGTCGCGCCATTGGCCCGTGCTTCCTCCAGCGCCAGCCCCAGATCCTTGCGCATCCAGTCCACCGCGAAACCGAAATCGAAGCTGTCGGCGGCCATGGTCTTCCAATAATTGTCCATCTGCCAGCTTTGCGCCGCGCCGCCGGAGATCGCTTCGAACACCTTGTCCAGATCCAGTTCCGCCGCCTGCGCGAAACGCAGCGCTTCGGCCACGCCCTGCACCACGCCGGCGATGCATATCTGGTTCGCCATCTTGGCGGTCTGGCCAGCGCCCGCGCGCCCCACATGAACGATGCGGGTGGTATAGGCCTGCATCACGATCCTGGCAGCCGCCACCGCTGGCTCGCTGCCGCCGCACATGATGGAGAGGCGGCCATTTTCCGCGCCCGCCTGACCGCCCGTGACAGGCGCGTCGACGCAATGCAGGCCCCGGCTTTCGCCTTCCACGAACAATTGCCGGGCGATCCGTGCCGATACCGTCGTATGGTCGATGAACAGGCCGCCGGCCTTCATCGATCGGAAAGCGCCGTCGCGGCCCAGCGCGATCTGGCTCAGATCATCGTCGGTGCCGACGCAGCTGATGACGATATCGGCATTTTCCGCCGCCTTGGCGGGATTGACCGCCACTGCGCCGCCATAGGCCTCCGCCCATCGTTTCGCCTTGCCGATGGAGCGGTTGTAGACGGTCATCTCATGCCCCGCCTTCGCCAGATGTCCGGCGATCGGGCCGCCCATGACGCCCAGGCCGATAAACGCGATTTTAGCCATATGCCTCGATCAGTTGATGCGCGCGCAAAAGCCATAGGCAGAGTTTTCGGTGAGTACCAGTTCCTTCCGCCGCAATTTTCAGGTAGGGCGCCGCCCATGAACACCGTGACCAAGATCGAGAGCGCCATGCCGCTGCCCATTTCCGTCGATGACATATTGGCGGCGCGGGTGCGAATTTCGGGCTCCGTCGTGCACACGCCGACGCTGGTGAGCCAGACCCTGTCGCAGATGTTCGGCTGCAAGGTGTATCTGAAGTTCGAAAATCTTCAGTTCACCGCTGCGTACAAGGAGCGCGGCGCGCTTAATCGCCTGCTGCAACTGGATGAGGAAGCGAAGAAGAAGGGCGTGATCGCCGCTTCGGCGGGCAATCATGCGCAGGGACTGGCCTATCATGGCAAGCGCCTGGGCGTGCCCGTGACCATCGTCATGCCCAACACCACGCCCACGGTGAAGGTGACGCAGACCCAGGGTCATGGCGCCACCGTCGTCCAGTTCGGCGAGAAGTTCGATGACGCCTATGTCCATGCCCGCGAGCTGGCGGTGGAGCAGGGCCTGACCTTCGTCCACCCCTTTGACGAGCCGGACATCATGGCCGGGCAGGGCACGGTCGCGCTCGAAATGCTGGAGGATGCGCCGGAGATCGACACGCTGATCATCCCGATCGGCGGCGGCGGCCTGTTTTCGGGCATGGCGACGGCGGCCAAGGCCATGAAGCCGGACATCAAGGTCTATGGCGTGCAGGCGGAGCTTTATCCGTCGATGTACGATTATATCAAGGGCGCGAATCTGCCTTGCGACGGCGACACGCTGGCCGAGGGCATTGCCGTCAGGGAGCCGGGCGAACTGACCCGTCGTTTCGTCGGGCGGCTGGCGGACGACGTGCTGCTGGTCAGCGAACGGCATCTGGAGGAGGCGGTCAGCCTGCTGCTTCAGATCGAAAAGACGGTGGTGGAGGGCGCCGGCGCCGCTGGCCTCGCCGCGCTGCTGACGCACAGGGAAGAGTTCGCCGGGCGCAAGGTCGGCCTGGTCCTGACCGGGGGCAATATCGATACGCGGCTGTTGGCCAATGTGCTGCTGCGCGATCTGGCGCGTTCGGGGCGGCTGGCGCGCCTGCGCATCATCCTTCAGGATCGGCCCGGCGCGCTGTTCCATGTGGCGCGGATATTCGATCAGGAAGCGGTCAATATTCTCGAACTCTCGCACCAGCGGATTTTCACCAATCTGCCAGCCAAGGGGCTGAGCCTCGACGTCGAGTGCGAAACGCGCGACGGCGCCCATCTGGAGCGCCTGATCGCAGCTCTGCGCGCGGTCGGATATGAGGTTGCGCCGATCGAAGTGGCCTGATCGACGCGGCCTCTGCCGTCTCCCTCTGCCGCTGAAGAAATTTTCGTGGTAAATAAACTTTTCACGCGGCGCTGCGGACGGCATAGTCTGTGCATGAATCAGGGGTCGGGCAACGCTGTGGGGGAGATGCGGTTGTGAGTGCGCCTTTCCGCTTTCCGCGTTTCTTTGTGACCAACCCCAGCCCTTGTCCCTATCTGCCGGGCAAGAGCGAGCGGAAGGTCTTCACGGAACTGAGCGGGGACAATGCGTCGGAACTGAACGACGCGCTTGGTCGCATCGGCTTTCGTCGCAGCCAGAATGTCGCTTATCGTCCCAGCTGCGCTGATTGCGCCGCCTGCGTGTCGGTGCGTGTCGTCGCGGGTGAGTTCGAGCCCAATGCGACCCAGCGCAAATTGCTGCGCAAGAATGAAGACCTGGTCGTCACCGCGTGCAAGCCCTGGTCGACGGAGGAACAGTTCGCCCTGCTCCAGCGCTATCTGCGGGCGCGTCATCCCGGCGGCGGCATGACCGAAATGGACGAGATGGACTTTGCCGACATGGTCGAACAGACCCCGGTGGAAAGCCATGTCGTCGAATATCGCGAGCCGGGCGAGGATGGCCGCCCCGGCAAGCTGATCGGCGCCTGCCTGACCGACCGGCAGGGCGACGGCCTGTCGATGATCTACAGCTTCTTCGATACGGAGCTGGAGCATCGCAAGGGGCTAGGCAATTTCATCATCATGGATCATATCCTGCGCGCGGCGAAGGCCGGGCTTGCCTATGTCTATCTCGGCTATTGGGTGGAGGGATCGCAGCGGATGCAGTATAAGATCCGCTATCGCCCGCTCGAAAGGCTGAGCCGCAACGGCTGGACCCGGTTCGATCCGGAAGAACAGGTGCAGGCCGTACGCGAGGCGGAAAGCCGCGATGAGCCCGCTCTGCCACGCGAACTGGCAGCGATCTTCCGCAAATAAGCTCCGCCGGGAGCCGATCTCAGGCCGATAGGGAGCGTTGTTCCGCGCGGTAAGGCCCGGAACAATTTTGCGTCATTGCGGATTATTTCACCCTACCGCATTGGAAAGCTTATTTAACTTTTTACGCTACTGCATCCTGATGGAGCGCAGGAACAGCGATAAATCAGGATCGGCACATGGACCGCTTTGCTGATCGCCGATTCGGAGAATTCGACGCCGAACTGGCTCGCGACGAGCTGGAATGGGATAGGTTTCACTATCGCAACGAATTGTTGTTCTCTCCGGTCTTCAACCGCATATCTCCGCCGGTGATTCGATGGATCGCCGATTATCGCGGCCGAATCCTGTCGCGGGATATCGGTTCGGATCTGTTCGCCCGCCATTTTTCATCCGACATGATCGGCAATGGTTGGCGCGCCATGCTGGACCGGGGTGACTGGAAAGCGCTGGCCGACGCGGCCAAACGGTCATCCCGGCCCGATCCCGTGCCCGTGCGGATGCGAACCATGTCGGGGGAAACAAGATCGGGGATCGTGCGCATGACGCTGGTCGCGGAACCGGATGAACCGCCGCTCTGGTACGGTACGATCGAGGATATTGACGAGCGCTACGAACGGGACCGCCGCGCACTGGCCCATGCGCTGGCCGAAAGCCGGCAACATTATCGCTGGTCGGTCGAACTCAGTCCGCAGGTGCCCTGGACGGCGACGCCGGACGGCTCGATCGAGGAAGTGGGGCCGCGCTGGCAGGAATTGACGGGCATGCCTCCGGCCCGCGCACGGCGCATGGGATGGATAGGCTCGGTGCATCCCGACGATGCCGAACGGACGTTGGCGATCTGGACGGAACGGATCAGTTCGGGCGACCCGGTGGATGTGGATTACCGGCTGCGGCTGGCCGATGGCAGTTATCGCTGGATGCGGTCGCGGGCCTCGGCGCGTCGGGACGCGAAGGGCCGGATCGTACGCTGGTACGGCACGCTGGAGGATATTCACGCGCAGAAACTGGCGCAGCGTGAACTGGCGGACAGCGAGGAACGTTTCCGTCTCGCGGTGCAGTCGGCGCGCCTGGGCATTTGGGATTTCGATGGGGTTGCCGGGACGCGGACATGGTCGCGGGAGTTCCGTTCCATGCTCGGCCTGTCCGATACGGAGCCGGCGACGAGCGAACTGGCCCTGCGGCTGGTGCATCCGGAGGATCGGCATCGGCTTGCCGAAATGCTCGATGCCGTGGCGAGCGATCGCATGCCGCCGCATTTCGAGGCGACCCTGCGGATATACAGGGCGGATACCGGCGCCCTGCGGTGGATCAAGAGCACCGGCTGGAGCAGTTTGTCGGACTCGGGCCGACCGTTGCGCGTCATCGTCACCTTTCAGGACGTCACGGAGGAAAGGAACAGCGAGGACCGGATCCGCTGGGCGGCCACTCATGATCCGATGACCCGCATGCCCAATCGGGCGCTGTGGCAGGCCACGCTGGAGGAGATGACAGAGCAGGCGCGCCGGACAGGTGAGAGATTCGGGCTGATCCTGGTCGATATCGATGATCTGAAGCGGACCAATGACATGCTGGGCCATGACGCCGGCGATGCGCTGCTTTGCGGATTTGCCCAGAGGTTCGCCTCCTGCGCTCCTTCCGATGCCATGGTCGGGCGACTGGGCGGCGATGAGTTCGGCATGATCGCGCCGTCACTCGCCAGCGGCGCCGCGCTGATGGCATGGAGCGCCGAACTGTTGGGCGGCGTCAGGACCCCCTATGTCCATAATGGCCGTTCGCTCGATTGCGGCATCAGCATGGGAGGCGCTGTCTTTGGCGAAGATGGCAATGATGCGGCCGAAGTGTTGAAGGCGGCCGACCTGGCTCTTTATGCCTCAAAATCTTCGGGTCGTGGCCGGCTGACTCTGTTCCAGTCGCCATTGCGGGCTGAAGCGCAGCAGCGCAGTTCAATGATCCACATGGCGCGGCAGGCGATCGCCGATGATCTGGTCGTGCCCTATTATCAGCCCAAGGTCGATATGAAGACGGGCCGGATACTTGGCCATGAGGCCTTGCTCCGCTGGCAACATCCGCGAACCGGCGTGCACGGTCCGGACAGCATCGCCGCCGCGTTCGACAATGCCGAAATCGCCGTGGAACTGACGGAAAAGATGCTGGAGAATGTCGTTCGCGATGTCGATCGATGGGTGCGGGCCGGCTATGATCCGGGCCGCGTCGCGATCAACGCGTCTGCTGCGGATTTCATGCAGCATGATTTTGCCGGTCACGTTCTCGCCCATCTCGCGCGGTGCGGAATTCCGCCGCAGCGATTTGAGATTGAAGTGACGGAAACGGTGTTCCTGGGTCGCGGTGCCGAACAGGTGGAACGGGCGCTCCATCGCCTGTCAACAGCGGGGGTGCGGATTGCGCTGGACGATTTCGGCACCGGCTATGCGTCGCTCAGTCATTTGAAGCAATATCCGGTCGACGTGCTGAAGATCGACCGCAGTTTCATCAGTAATATCGAACAGGATGCGGGCGATGCCGTCATTGTCGACGCCATCGTGAAACTGGGCAGCAGCCTGGGCATGGAGGTGGTGGCCGAAGGCGTGGAATCAGCCGGACAGGTCGAATTGCTGGTCGCGCGGGGCTGCACGATCGGCCAGGGTTATCTGCTCGGTCGGCCGCAGCCCTGGGCGGCGATACGATCGCGCGCTGCCTGAGAAGGGCAGGCTCAGCGTGCCTTCCGCTTTCGCGCGGGAACTTGCGTTACATAGGATCGGGTGGTGGTGGCCGCCGGCTGGATCACGATGGTCGTGGTGGTCGCGCCGGGATAATAATAGCCGCCCGATATCATGCCGGGCGCTTGCATCGTCGTGACGACGGGTTCGCCGGGAACCGTCGGATGGTGGATTCGCGGCGGCGCGACGGCATAGGGTGGCGGATCGAAATCGACGCCGGGACCGCCGTGGACCTGGCCCTCGAAACGGCCCTCATAATCCCCGCTATAGGTCTTGCCGTCCGTGTCCCGCCAGGTGCCGCTCCAGCGTCCCTCATAGCCGTGGGAGGGCGGGGGCGGGCCGTCGGGTGCGGTGACTTCGTCATCGTAGCGCAGGCCGGGCGGGGGCGGGGCGTCGCCCTCATCATCGCGGGCGACATCGCCGCGATAGGCGCGGATGCGGCCATCATGATCGATCATGACGGCATCGCCATAATAGCGCGGCCAGCCATAGCCCCCGACCGGAACAGGCCGGCCATAGGCGCCATAATAGCGGGCATAATAAGCGGGAATGATCCAATAGTGCGGCCTCCAGCGGCGAACGGTCGTGCCCGAAGACTGGATCGGTCGCGCGGCGACGCTTTTCGCGATGGCAGGGCCGTTTGCAAAAACGGGTGCCGCCACCCCGATCGTCAGGCTGGCGCCAGCCAGGATGATGTTCCAGATCCGCATGCTGAACTCCCCGCTTCAGGCAGTTTGGTTAAACAGCCTGTTTAGCATGGAGAACTGAACCGATCCACGGGTCGGGACCCGGTCGCTTGTCCCGAAACGGTGCAGGGCGGGCTTAGAGCGATTTCGAGCCAGATGGCATCATCTGGCGACTCGGAGCCGCAGGCCAGCGTAGCTAGAGCATCGTGCGCAAAAGTGGGAACCGGTCTTGCGCTTAAATCGATGCGATAACAAAAATTTTGAGCACGCGGCATGCGTCAGATTTAACGTAGCGTACTCTAAATCACGGGAATGGCTTTAGGCCAGGCGCGATCCGATCCGGGCGATCAAAGCTTCCAGTCCGGTCTGGTCCGCCTTCTCAAAGCGCGCCGCGGTTGGACTGTCGAGGTCGAACACCGCCACGACCCGGCCGTTGATGATCACGGGCACGACGATTTCCGACGCGCTGGCCGCATCGCAGGCGATATGGCCGGGGAAGGCATGGACATCTTCGACCCGTTGCGTCTCGCGGCGGGCGGCCGCCGTGCCGCACACGCCCTTGCCCAACGGGATGCGGATGCAGGCCGTCCTACCCTGAAAAGGACCCAGGACCAGTTCGTCCCCGACCATCCGATAGAAGCCCGCCCAGTTGAGGTCCGGCAGGAACTGCCAGATCAGCGCCGAGATATTGGCCATATTGGCGATCGCATCAGGTTCGCCTGCGGTCAGCGCATCGGCGGCCGAGAGCAGGTCGTCATAAAGCGCGGCTTTGTCGGCATTCGCCGCGGGAGCAAAATCGAACATGGGGTGGATATAGGATGCGCGTTCCGCCACGGCCAGTCTTGGCAGGGGGATGCGATCGACGGCCCATTGTTGGACGATTTCCGCATGAGCCTGTCACTCCAAACAGAAAAGGCCGGAAATCCTTCACGGATCGCCAGCCTTTCCTTCCCCTTATGCCGATCTGTTAACTGCGTCAGGCAACCTTGGTCGCGAATTCTTCCGCTTCGTCGGGATCGCGCAGCACATAGCCGCGGCCCCAGACCGTCTCGATATAATTTTCCCCGCCGCAGGCCAGCGCCAGCTTCTTGCGCAGCTTGCAGATGAAGACGTCGATGATCTTGAGTTCGGGCTCGTCCATGCCGCCATAGAGGTGGTTCAGGAACATTTCCTTGGTCAGCGTCGTGCCCTTGCG
>NZ_JALDYQ010000051.1:0-40310 GCF_032153725.1 Sphingobium sp.
AAGAAAAGCGGGATCCCGGATCAAGTCCGGGGTGACGAAGCTGTAATGGCAAGAATCCACCCTTTCCCGACTTTGAGGCGTCCTTCTCTCCCGCGCAATAAAATGCCCCAAGGGTCTGGCCGTTTCGCTGGTTAATGGTTACATGGGCCGCCACGAATCCCCCAGCGATTGCGCTTTCCCCCGGCCGATCGCACAGCAGAAAGTGGCTTTCACATGGATATCCGCCTTGGCCTCACCTTTGACGACGTGCTGTTGCAGCCCGCCGAATCCGATGTGCTGCCCAGCCAGGCAGACACCAGCACCCATGTGACGAAGCAGATCAAGCTCAACATCCCGATCCTCTCGTCCGCCATGGACACGGTGACGGAGGCGGACATGGCGATCGTCATGGCGCAGCTGGGCGGGATCGGCGTCCTGCACCGCAACCTGTCGGTCGAGGAGCAGGCGGACGCGGTCCGCGCAGTCAAGCGCTTCGAAAGCGGCATGGTGGTCAATCCCATCACCATCACCCCCAATGCAACGCTGGCCGATGCGCAGATGCTGATGGGACGCCACAGGATCAGCGGCATTCCGGTGGTTGAGGCTTCGGGCAAGCTCGTCGGCATCGTGACCAATCGGGACGTGCGTTTCGCGGAAAATCCGGCCCAGCCGGTCAGCGAACTCATGACCCACGACAATCTCGCCACGGTAAAGACCGGCGTGGGACAGGATGAAGCGATGCGCCTCCTCCACCAGCGCCGGATCGAAAAGCTGCTGGTGGTGGACGACAGCTATCATTGCGTCGGCCTCATCACCGTCAAGGATATCGAAAAAGCAGTCACCTATCCGCAGGCGACCAAGGACGGATCGGGCCGCCTGCGCGTCGCTGCCGCTTCGACCGTGGGCGACAAGGGGCTGGAGCGCAGCAAGGCGCTGATCGACGCGGAATGCGATCTGATCGTCATCGACACGGCGCATGGCCACAGCAAGCAGGTGGCTGTCGCGGTGGAAGCGGTGAAGAAGCTGTCCAACCATGTTCAGGTCGTGGCCGGCAACGTCGCCACGGCGGAGGCGACCAAGGCGCTGATCGACGCGGGCGCCGACTGCGTGAAGGTCGGCATCGGGCCGGGCTCGATCTGCACCACCCGCGTCGTCGCGGGCGTGGGCGTGCCGCAGCTGACCGCCGTCATGGATTCGGCCAATGAAGCCGCCAAGCAGGGCGTCCCGGTGATCGCGGACGGCGGCCTGCGCACCTCGGGCGACGTGGCGAAGGCGCTGGCGGCGGGTGCGGGCTGCGTCATGGTCGGATCGCTGCTGGCGGGCACAGCGGAAGCACCGGGCGAAACCTTCCTCTATCAGGGTCGCGCCTATAAGAGCTATCGCGGCATGGGCAGCGTCGGCGCCATGGCGCGGGGGTCTGCGGACCGCTATTTCCAGGCCGATATCAAGGACCAGATGAAGCTGGTGCCCGAAGGAATCGAGGGCCAGGTGCCGTTCAAGGGCCCGGCCAAGGATGTCATCCACCAGCTGGTGGGCGGCGTGAAGGCGGCGATGGGCTATACCGGCAGCCGCACGATCAAGGATCTTCAGGAGCGCGCCCGCTTTGTCCAGATCACCAATGCCGGGCTGTCGGAAAGCCATGTGCATGACGTGACGATCACGCGCGAGGCGCCCAACTATCCCACGCGCTAAAGGCGCCCTGTCGTGACGCCAGCCGCGCGGGTGCAGGCCGCCATCGAACTGCTGGACGCCATCATCGCCTCGATGCGCGATGGCGGACCGGCGGCGGACACGTTGATCGCGCGCTATTTCAAGGAGCGGCGCTATGCCGGATCGCGCGACCGGCGGGCGGTGCGCGACCATGTCTACGACGCCGTGCGCCGGGTGGCGGAGCGGCCCGCGAGCGGACGCGCGGCCATGGTCGGGCTGGCGCGGGATCGGGCGGATCTGGCCGCGCTGTTCGACGGATCGGTGCATGGTCCAGCGCCGATTTCCGATGACGAAGCGGGCGCGCCGGCCGGGGTCGTCCCCGACTGGATCAAGCCGTTGCTGGCGGCGCCGGTGGAGCAGGAAGCCTTGCTCGGCCGAGCGCCGGTCGACCTGCGCGTCAATCGGCTCAAGGCTGATCCCGACAAGGTGGCGCCGCTTTACCCTGACGCGATCAGACTGTCCGGCCTGCCCGACGCGCTGCGCCTGCCCGAAGGCGCGCCTGTCGAGCAGAGCGACCCCTGGAAATGGGGTCAGGTCGAGGTGCAGGATGCCGGGAGCCAGATGATCTCCGCCGCCTGCGACGTGCAGCCGGGCATGACCGTCATCGACCTGTGCGCCGGGGCGGGGGGCAAGACGCTGGCTCTGGCGGCGGCGATGGCGGGCAAGGGGACATTGATCGCCGCCGATACCATTCGCTCGCGGCTGGCGCGGCTCGATCCGCGCGCGGAGCGGGCCGGGGCGACCTTCATCGAGACGCTGCTGCTGGATCAGGGGCATGAGGCGGGGGCGCTGGAAAGCCTGACGGGCCGCGCCGATGTCGTGCTGGTCGACGCGCCCTGTTCGGGCACGGGCACCTGGCGGCGCAATCCGGAGGCGCGCTGGCGGCTCACGCCGGCGCGGCTGGACCGGCTGGCCGCGGAACAGGCGCGCATCCTGGATTTCGCTGCGCCCTTGCTGGCACCGGGCGGCGCATTGGTCTATGCTATCTGCGCGCTGACGGACCGGGAGGGGCGGGATCAGGTGCGGGGATTTCTGGATCGGCATGACGGCTGGGCGGTCGAAAGGATGGAAGCGGCAATGGCGCGCGTGCATGGTGACGGGCTGCTGCTGACGCCGGGCCATGACGGCACCGATGGCTTCTATTTCGCGCGGTTGCGGCGAAGGACATGAAAGAGTCGATGGACAAGCCTGCGCAAAATCGCGACACTTGTCCCAAATCAACGCCTGAAACATGGCTGGAGTTGTGCATGCGTTTTACCCCTGCCTCGATCGCATTGGCTGTGTTGCTGACCACCGTTTCCAGCGTGGGGCTGACGCAGCGGC
Organism: Sphingobium sp.; assembly: GCF_032153725.1. Taxonomy (GTDB): domain Bacteria; phylum Pseudomonadota; class Alphaproteobacteria; order Sphingomonadales; family Sphingomonadaceae; genus Sphingobium. The sequence continues at coordinate 3,013 of NZ_JALDYQ010000051.1, forward strand.
CGGATTCGCAGATTTCGCCGCTGTCGATCGAATGGCAGAAAGCGGGCGAGGTGGCGCGCAAGGCCGGCAATTATCAGGGCGCGACCGATGCGCTGGAAAGCGCGCTGGCGGTCGATCCGCGCAACCGCACCGCCTATATCGAGCTGGCGCAGGTCGCGCGGGCACAGGGCTTGCAGGGCAAGGCGATCCGCCTCTATCGCGAAGCGCTGCTGCTGGAGCCCAATGACGTGGCCGCGCTGGTGGGGCAGGGCGAGGCGATGGTTGAAAAGGGCGCGATCGCCAAGGCCAGGGAAAATCTCGCCCAGGCTCAGGGCCTGTGCAAGGCGAACTGCGCGGCGGTGGGCCAACTGGCGACGGCGATCGAGAAAGGCCCGACGGCGACGGTGTTGAGCGCGAAGGATGCGGTGCCCACGCCCAAGGCAGCGGCGATGGAGACGCCCTGACGATCTGGGGCAGGGCATGTTTTTGGTGAGGTGAAGTCCCGCTGCCTGCGTGGGAGCATGGTTGGGGGTGTAAATGGGCATTCGGTCAATAAGCGTAGCGTGCTCCTGCGAAGGCAGGAGCCCAGTTCAGGCGTTGCAATGATGAGGCGAGGGCGGAACTGGGTTCCTGCCTTCGCAGGAACACGGCGCCTATTAAGGAATGCTCAGGCAAGCCAACTGTCCGCTCACCACCCCGAACCGGAATCCCGATAAATTCTAAAAGCGGCGCGAAATGCCGATATAGACTTCCGCGTCGGGGGTGGCGCGGTTGAGGCCGAGATTGGCGCCGGCGTCCAGCATGACGGTTCCGGCAGGTTTGAAGGCGAGCGAAACGGAACTGAGGGCCTGCGTTGAGGGATCATCGGGGTCGCGGTCGCGAATGATCTGCATTTCCAGCGAGGCGTTCCACTTTTCACCAAGATCGGCGGACAATCCGCCCGCGCTGCCATAGGCAAGATGGCGGCCGTGGCCGTTTCCATCGGCGGCGGCGTCGATTTCCGGCGTGGCGATCAGGCTGAGGCTCTCGCTCAGGGCATAGCTGAACGGCAGTTGGAAGGAGGCGCTCCAGCTGCCGTCGCTGACGGCGTGGCTGCCCGTCGGCAGGGTGATCGCCGGCGCGATTGCCAGCGATAGCGCGTCGCCAGCCGGGTTGAGCAGGGCGTGCTTGAGGCCAAGGCTGAGGTCGCCGATGCCGGAAATATGGTTGCGTCCGCCGCCAAGGCGGTCGAGATCACGCCGCCAGCTGTAGCTCGCCCAACTGGCGCGGATTTCCGTGCGGTTGTCCAGGCCGTAGCGCAATTCGGCGTCGCCCAGCGTGATGGTGGTCGATCGCCGCTCCGCCGTCTGGTCCCGGGTGACGTCGACCAGGCCCATTTCGATCTGGAAATGCCCCTTGTCCACTATGCAGGGCGGGGTGTCGAGGCCGGGGCGTTCGGGACAAAGATCGCGCAACTGCGCATGGGCGGTCGCGGGGAAGAGGGCGAGGCTGAGGAGGAGCAGAGCGATTCTTGCGGTCATGCGGTCCTTATCTTCGGTCAGGATTGGCCCATGATCCGCGCCACTTCGACAAATTCCTCGACGCTCACCGTTTCGGCGCGGCGCTGCGGATCGATGCCGACCGTTTCCAGCGCGTCCAGCGCGCCGGGCAGGCCCTTCAGGCTCTGGCGCAGCATCTTGCGGCGTTGGCCAAAGGCGGCGGCGGTCAGGCGTTCAAGATGCTTCAACTGCACGCCTTCGGGGGCGGGCCTGGGGGTGATGTGGACGACCGCCGACATGACCTTGGGCGGCGGCGTGAACGCGCTGCGGTGGACCTTCATCGCGATGCGGGCGTCGCTGCGCCATTGGGACAGCACGGCCAGGCGGCCATAATGGTCGCCGCCCGGTTTGGCCGCGATCCGTTCGGCGACCTCCATCTGGAACATCAGCGTCAGGGTGGACCACCAGGGGAGCGGGGACCAGTCTGACGAGAGCCAGCCGATCAGTAGCGCGGTGCCGACATTATAGGGCAGGTTGGCGATGACATGCGCGCCTTCGCCCGCCTCGGCGCGGGCATCGACCTGCATCGCGTCGCCGGAAATGACGCGGAGCTGGCCGGGAAAGGCTTCGTCCAGTTCGGCGAGGGCAGGCAGGCAGCGACGGTCGCGCTCGACAGCGACCAGCTTCGCGCCGGCGCGCAGGATCGCGCGGGTCAGGCCGCCGGGGCCGGGGCCGACTTCGAAAGCAGGCTGATCCTTCAACGCGCCGGGGATGGCGGCGATGCGGTCCAGCAATTGCTCGTCCAGCAGGAAATTCTGGCCAAGCGCCTTGCTCGCCTGCAATCCGTGGGCGGCGATGACGTCTCGGAGTGGGGGAAGCTTGGGACGGGTTTCAGCAGCCATGGGTCAGCCGGGCGCGGGAGGCTTCGGCGGCCATCCTGATCGCGGCCATCATCGCGCCGGGATTGGCGCAGTCCTTGCCGGCAATGCCGAAGGCGGTGCCATGATCGGGGGACGTGCGCACGATCGGCAGGCCCAGGGTGATGTTGACGCCCTCGTCGAAATTGAGCGTCTTGATCGGGATCAGCGCCTGATCGTGGTACATGCACAGGGCCGCGTCATAGGTTTCGCGGGCGCGGGCATGGAACATGCCGTCGGCGGCCAGCGGACCGATAATGTCGTAGCCTTCCGCCTGAAGCGATTCCACGGCCGGGCGGATGATGTCGATTTCCTCGCGGCCCAGGGCGCCGCCTTCACCCGCATGGGGGTTGAGGCCGGCGACGGCCAGACGCGGCCGGCCGATGCCGAAATTGCGCTGGAGCCCCTTGGCGGTGGTGATGGCGCGGGCGCGGATCAGGTCGATCGTCAGCACCGATGGCACATCCGCCAGCGGGATATGGATGGTGATCGGCACGACCTTCAGCGACGGTCCCGCCAGCATCATCACGGCGTTATGCGGCGCGACGCCGCAACGTTCGGCGATGAATTCGGTCTGCCCCGGATGGGTGAAGCCGACGCCGTAAAGCTGTTCCTTGCCCACCGGCGCCGTGACGATTCCCGCCGCAGAGCCGCTGCGGGCAAGGCCGACCGCGACTTCCAGCGCCTGGAACGCCGTGCGCGCGCCGTCGATGCTGGGCGCGCCGGGGGTGATGTCGCCAGCCTCGGCCACTTGCAGGCAGGGGAGCGCGCTGTCGAACATCGCAGCGGCTTCCTCCGGCGTGCTGACCGTCTCGACCGGGCCGGTCCACACTTTGCGCAGCGACGCGGCATCGCCCACCGCGAAGAAGGGCAGCAGGCCGCGCGCCTCCCGCATGACCCAGCTTTTGGCGACGATTTCCGGCCCAATGCCCGCCGGATCGCCGAGAGAGACGGCGAAGGGCGCCAGCGGCCGAGCCGCCATCGGGGCCGAGGGGTCAGTTATAGTCGATGACGGCATCGCGGCGAAGATCGCGCAGATAGATGCGCGCGCGCTTGTTGACCCGTTCTTCCTCCATTTGCGCCATGATCTGTTCGGCATTGGGCGCAGCGGCGGCGCTGGCTTCGTCGCGGCCGCAGACGACCAGCACGCGCACGCCGTCGTTGATCGATCCGAAGGGCGGCGTCGCCTCACCCACCTGGAGGTTCAGGAGGATGTCCTGCAACTGCGGCGGCAGGTCGCGCAGCTTCACATTGTCATTGTCGACCACGTCGGCGCCGATCCTGCCGCCCAGTTCATTGGCCTGGCCGCAGCCCTTGACCGCCTTGACCTGCGCGGCGAAGGCAGCGGCCTTCGCGCTCGCCTGTTCCTTGGTCGTGCCGGCGGGGAAGCTGACGGAAAGCTGTTTCAGGCTCAAAAGCGCGTCGCGCGGATCGGCGGTCAGCACCTTGCGCTTGTCCATCACATAGATGATCGACACGCCGCCGGGTACGCTGATGGGACCGGCGATCTGGCCGACCTGCATCTCGTTCGCCGCCTGCGCCAGTTCTTCGGGCAACTGGGCGGGGCGGACCCAGCCCAGATCGCCGCCGACCGCCGCCGTGGAGGCTTCGGAGAATTGCCGCGCATAGGCCGCGAAGCTGCCGCCCTGCTTGATCTGTTCTATGATGTTGCGGGCGTTGGCGGTGATCTGCTGCTGGTTTTCCGGCGTCGCCGACAGGTAGATCTCACCGATGCGGAACTCGTCGCTGCCCTTGGCCGCGTTCATGCGGTCGACCACCGACTTCACCTCATCCTCCGACACGTTGACGAAGGGCTGGATGTTGCGGCGGAGCAGGCGGCTCCAGGCCAGTTCGCCCTCGATCTGGCGCTTGATGCTGGCGGACGAGCTGCCCTGGGTGCGCAGATATTGGTCGAACTGCGACGGGGACTGGCGGAAATTGGCCGCGACCCGCTCATAGCTCTGGTCGATCTCGGCCTTGTCGACCTTGATATCGTTGGCGGCGGCTTCCTGAATCTGGAGCGTCTCGTCGATCAGGTTGCGCAGCACCTGCACGCGCAGCCGCTCCTTCTCCTCGTCCGACACCTTGCCGCCATTGGCGGTGATGATGAGGGCCAGGCGCTGGTCGACGTCCGTGCCGGTGATGATGCGGCCGTTGACGATGGCGGTCGCCTTGCGGACATTGGGGTCGCTCTTGCCGAAGATGGTCACGTCCTTGGGCAGGTTGAGCTGCTGGGTCGCGACATTGTCATCGTCATTGACCGTCTGGGCGACACTTCCGGTGATGCCGGTGGCCAGCAGGGCCGACGACAGAAGCAGGGTACGCAGGCCCCTGAAGGCCGTGCCGCCAATGCGGGAAAACGGGGGAACGACAGGCTGCATCGTCGACAAAACTCTCCAATCGGTTCGGCACGAGATGCACCGATCCGCCTTAACCGGTCCTGAGCAGGAAGCGGGAAGGCTGATCCTTATATGCCAATATTGCGAAAAGCCAGCCGAAGCTGGAAGCTGTTGCCCTTTCGTGCGTCACCCAGCACCTGATAGTCGCGCCGCCAGGTGAGGCCGAGCGTCAGGCAGTCATCCTCATAGGCGACACCCAGCCGATGGCGCACCGGCTCATAGCCGTCCGCGACCGACAGGGGATCTTCCTTCGCATCGGTCAGGTCGATGACGGTCGAGCCGAAGACCGACCAGAAGCGCGCGAACTGGACACGGCCGCCCAGGCGCAATTCCTCGCGATCCTGCAAATCCTCCAGAGAGAGGTTCGCATTGCGGTTGAGGCGCAGATAGCCCACCGTCGCATAGGTCTTGCGGCTGCCGATGGTCGCGTCGATCTCATTGCGGCGGATGGACAGATTATCCTTGTCGACGCGGAAGCGGTGGGTGAAGCTGATGAAATCCTTGTAACGCACCGTCGTGCGGCCGACGATATCGGACAGGCGGTCAGACAGGCCGGTGCCGTCCGGCAGGATGCTTTCGCGGCTGTTCAGACGATAGCTTTGCCCGACCACGCTCTCCAGCGAGAAATCGGGCAGCGACAGGCTATATTCCAGACCATAGGTGACGCGCGTCGAATCCTCGAACCGGTCATAGCCCGAGAAGCGGTTGAGCGCGAAGAGGTTGCTGTCCTCCAGATCGATCGCGCGGGCGTCCTCGTTGGGGACGGAGAGATTGGCGATCCTGGGCGCCGCCACGATCTGGACGCGCGGGGCGATCCGCTGCACCCCGCCAAATGCCTCGCCCATGAAGGGCCAGCGCACGTCGATGGCGGCGGCCGCGATGCCACGCGCCTTCCATCCCGGATCGCCCGCATAGCTGGCCACGCTGGTCAGCAGATTGTCGCTGCTGTGATAGACGTCGCCGCGCAGATAGGTGGTGAAGGTCACTTCCTGGCCCATCGGGGTCAGCTTGCGCAGATTCCATTCGAAGGCGGCGAAGGCGCGCTGCGTATCCTGCCCATGGGTGCGGGTGATCGCCAGGCTGTTGGCCTGCAACTGCACCACGCCGCCCAGCACCGGGTCCTTCATCCGCAGGCGATAATCGATCACTGGCAGCGCGATCGGCATCTGCCCCTGCGAATCGCCGGTGCGCAGCGTCTGCACGGCCCAGCCGGCGATCGAGAAATAGCTGTTCTCGCCGATTCGCTGGGCGTTCAGGGTCGAGCGCAGCCGGTCGTCGCGGCTGATGTCGTAGCGGCGCAGGAAGGTGCGATCGGTCGTGGCGCGAATCGAACCGTTGATGCTCCATTCCGGCGTCAGTTGCAGCCCCCCGCTGGCGTCCAGATAGCCGCGGAAATCCTTTTCCGATCCCGCCGGGGGGGTGGAGGATGAACTGCTGGTCGCGAGGCGGCTGCCATAGGTGGCATAGCCGGTGATCTGATAGGCGCCCCGATCCCACAAATGCCGGTAGTTCGTCTCCAGCATCGGCAGCGCGTCGGTATAGATGTGCGGCGTGACGGTGATGTCGCGATTGGGCGCGATCTTCATATAATAGGGCAGCGCGACCTCGAACCCGTTGGTGCGGTCATAGCGCAGGTTCGGCACCAGCAGGCCGCTGCCGCCATTGTCGCCCACCGGATGGGAAAAGCCGGGCATCGGAATCAGCGGCAGGCCGAACAGCTCGATACTGGCATTGGTATATTTGACGCGGGCCTTCACCGGATCATAGACGACCTTCACCGCCTTGATCTGCCAGGTCGGCTCCTTGGGGCAGCCATTGTGATCCTCGACCACGCAGCCGGTATAGGCGGCCTTGTGCAGCGTATAGACGCCGCCCTTGCGCTCGCCATTGGCGGCGGCCAGCCGCCCGCCCGATTGCAGCACCAGCAGCATGTTCTGGACCATGCCGTCCTGAAGGGAATCGGTGACGTCAAAGCGGTCGCCATAGGCGATATTGCCTTCCGGGTCGGTCACGGAGACGTTTCCGGTCGCCTCCACCTTGCCGCTATTGCGGTTCCACACCACCTTGTCGGCGCGCAGCCGGTTGCCTTCCCGCAGCAGTTGCACATTGCCGCTGGCGGTCACGATTTCGCTGTCGCTGTCATATTCCAGCGCATCGGCGGCAAAGCCGATCTGCTCGTCACTTTCCGGCACCGGAGCGTCGGGCGCGCTGATCGTGGTCTGCGGCGTGGCAAGGTCCTGCGCGGCGGCCTGGGCGATCATGGACGGCATCAGCGCCAGGCATGGAAGAGCGGCGCCGGCGGCAAGGGCTTGTTTAAGACGCAAGGGGAAAGGGCTATTCTGCAAGGGGATGGGGCCTCTTTGACGGGGCGCTTCGTTTCCCGCCTATCGCATTGCTTTGTCTGCGCTGCAATCGTCTGGGCCAAGAGTTTTGCCCGAAAATCGGTCGAACGGCTTTGCCAGACAGGGTAAGCCGCACTATCTGGGCGTTGAAGATATAACGCCTCGCAGAAAATAAAGGACCCTTGATGGAAATCGCGTTCAGCCCGATCCGTCCCGATGCCGATACTTTGGTCTTCGCCGTGCCCAAGGGCGGCTTCGACGCGCTGCCGCTGGCCGCCGCGCCGGTGCTGGCGGCGGGGGCAGCCGCGGCGCGCTTCGCCGGAGAGGCGGGGTCGAGCTTCGAAAGCTTCGTGGAAGAGGGCGGCAAGGTGCTGCGCGTGGTGCTGGTCGGCACCGGCGCGGGCAGCGACGCCGATTATGAGCGCGCGGGCGGCGCGCTGACGGCGCGGCTGGCGACCAGCGGCGCCACCCATGCGGCGGTCGAGTTCTTCGGCGGGGCAAGTGGCGGACAGGCGGCGCAACTGGCCTTCGGCGCCTTGCTGCGTGGATGGCGGATCGACAGCTATCGCACGCGCCAGCCGGAGAAGGCGAAGCCGACGCTGAAGCAGATCACGCTGGTGTCGAGCGATGGCGGGGCGGCGTGGGAACGCCAGGCTGCCGTGGCGGCGGGCGTGGCCTTCACCCGCGAGCTGGTGTCGGAGCCGGCGAACATCCTCTATCCTGAAAGCTTCGTCGAACGCTGCCAGCATCTGGAAGAACTGGGCGTGAAGATCACCGTGCTCGACAAGGCGGCGATGACCGATCTGGGCATGGGGTCGCTGCTGGGCGTGGCGCAGGGATCGGTACGGGAGCCGCGCCTGCTGGCGATGGAATGGGACGGCACGGGCGGCACGACCGAAAAGCCGCTGGTCTTCGTCGGCAAGGGGGTGACCTTCGACACCGGCGGCATTTCCCTGAAGCCCGGCGCGGGCATGGAGGACATGAAGTGGGACATGGGCGGCGCGGGCGCGGTCGCGGGCGCGATCAAGGCGCTGGCCGGACGCAGGGCGAAGGTCCGCGTCGTCGGCATTTGCGGGCTGGTCGAAAACATGCCCGACGGCAATGCGCAGCGGCCGGGCGACATCGTCACATCCATGTCGGGCCAGACGATCGAGGTCATCAACACCGATGCCGAAGGCCGTCTGGTGCTGTGTGACGTCATCACCTGGGCGCAGAAGACCTATGCGCCGGAGGTCGTCATCGACCTCGCCACGCTGACCGGGGCGATGATCGTCTCGCTCGGCCATGAATATGCGGGCATCTTCGCCAATGACGATGAACTGGCCGACGACCTGATCGCGGCGGGCAAGGCGGCGGGCGACCCGCTGTGGCGCTTCCCGCTGGGCGACGCCTATAACAAGCTGATCGACAGCCCGATCGCCGACATGAAGAATATGGGCGCGCGCTACGGCGGGTCGATCACGGCGGCGCAGTTCATCAAGCGTTTCGTCGATGATGGCGTGAAATGGGCGCATCTCGACATTGCCGGCATGGTCTGGGCCGACAAGCCCGGCGCGACCTGGGACAAGGGTGCGACCGGCTATGGCGTGCGGCTGCTCGACCGCTATGTGGCGGACAAGTTCGAAAGCTGATGCCAGCTAGCCCGATCCAGGTCGATTTCTACCAGCTGAGCCGCGATCCGGTGGAACAGGTGCTGCCCGCGATCGCGGGCCGCATCCTCGACATGGGCGCGCGGCTGCTGGTGGTAGCGCAGGAACCGGATCGGCTGGAGCGGATATCCGCCGGGCTTTGGGCCGGACCGCCGGAGAGCTTCCTGGCGCACGGCAAGGCGGGCGAGGGCGCCGAGTCGGTGCAGCCGGTGCTGCTGGCGGCGGATTGCGTCGCCGTTAATGGGGCACGGCATATCGCATTGGCGGACGGCATCTGGCGCGAGGAGGCGCTCGATTTCGAGCGCGCTTTCTATTTCTTCGATGCGCAAACCATAGAGGGCGCGCGGGCAAGCTGGCGCGATCTGTCGAAACGAGAGGATGTGACCCCGCGTTTCTGGCGGCAGGACGCGCGCAAATGGGTTCAGGGGCCGTAAATCAGCCCCCCTTGCAGACGCCATCGGCCCGGTCTAAAGGGCGCGCCATCTTATCCCAAACAATCTGGAGCTTTTGAGCCTCATGGCCCTTACCCGCACCTTTTCGATCATCAAGCCCGACGCGACCCGTCGCAACCTGACGGGCGCCGTGACGCAGAAGCTGGAAGAAGCGGGCCTGCGGGTCGTCGCCTCCAAGCGCATCCTCATGAGCCGCGAACAGGCCGAAGGCTTCTACGCCGTGCACAAGGAACGCCCCTTCTTCGCCGATCTGGTCGCTTTCATGATCTCCGGCCCGGTGGTCGTGCAGGTTCTGGAAGGCGAAGACGCCGTGAAGCGCAACCGCGACATCATGGGCGCCACCAACCCGGCCAATGCCGATGAGGGCACCATCCGCAAGGACTATGCCGAATCGATCGAGGCCAATTCGGTCCACGGTTCGGACAGCGAGGAAAATGCCGCGATCGAGATCGCCTATTTCTTCAAGGCGGACGAAATCGTCGGCTGATCCTGAGCGACAGTTTTGGAAAAAGGGCCGGGGGCGAAAAGCCTGCCGGCCCTTTTTTTGGGTGCTTTTGGCCATTTGTGGACATTGAGCGCGCCGTGCTCCTGCGAAGGCAGGAGCCCAGTTCGGATTTTGCTGTGACGAAGTGAGGGCGGGACTGGGTTCCTGCCTGCGCAGGAACACGGTGCGCTTCAAGGAATGCTCAGCTAGGCCGACCGTCCGCCTTCCACCCAAAGACCAACATCATCCGCTTTTCCCTGTCCTACAGCCCCCACATTCCGCTAAGCGGCCGACGGCTCTTTGAACGGCCCTGCGGCCAATAGGAAAAACTGGAAAAGGCCGCTTCGCCGCCTTTTTATCGTGTCACCTTTGTCACCCTGTTCACAATGTCTGCGGTGGTGCCTCGAAGCGGTCGATCACCCATTCCTCCGCCTGGGCCCCGCCGATCCATTCCTGCATCCAGACATGGTTGATGACGGCGCGCATATAGGCTTCGGCAAAGCGGGCGACGGGCAACTGATAGGTGATGAAGCGCGTCACCACCGGCGCGAACATCACGTCGACCGCGCCGAACTCCCCGAACAGGAAGTCCCCTGTCCCACCATAACGCGCGCGGGCCTGCGCCCAGAGCTGCATGATCCGCGCGATATCCTGCGCCACCGGTTCCGAAGGCGGCACCGATTCGTAGATCTGGCGGATGTTCATGCTGTGCTCGCGGCGCAGCGCGGCGAAGCTCGAATGCATTTCCGCCGCCATCGACCGGGCCATGGCGCGGGCCGCGGCGTCGGCGGGCCAGAATGTGTCGCCGCCCGACTTTTCATTCAGATATTCGATGATCGCCAGGCTGTCCCAGACGACGGTTTCATCGCCGTCCCAGAGAATCGGCACCTTGCCCGAAGAGGGCGCGAATTCGTCGCCCTCCCGCCGCTTTTCCCAGGCCTCGTCATAAAGCGGGACCACCACTTCCTCGAACGGCAGGCCGGAAAGCTTGCACGCCAGCCAGCCGCGCAGCGACCAGCTCGAATAGGCCTTGTTGCCAATAAACAGCTTCATCATGCCTCAGGTCTTTAGACGGGGGAGGGAAGGGAAGTCGAGAGGATCGCGACCATGGCTCCTTCTGTCGAACAGCAATTGTTTTGGTGGCGATAAATTTCCAATCCAAAAGGGGGCTGGCTGGCGGGCAGTTTGGCCCCTAGAGATGTCTACCAAATTACTCATAGAGGGCTTGGGGCGGAATATGGATTGGTTGCACGCGATCGCGGGCCTGTTTGTCGGCCTGATGGTCGGCATGACCGGAGTGGGCGGGGGGTCGCTGATGGCGCCGATCCTGATTCTGCTGTTCGGCGTCGCGCCCACCACGGCGGTCGGCACGGACCTGTGGTTCGCCTCCATCACCAAGGCGGTCGGCGGCGCGGTGCATCACCATCATGGCGGCACCGATGGCGGGCCGGATTATGAGGTGGTGAAGCGCCTGATGGTCGGCAGCATCCCTGCATCGCTGGTGGTGCTGGCGATCCTGTCGCAAATGCATGTCGGCCAGATCAAGACCGGCCTGATCACCGCCGGGCTGGGCGCGGTGCTGATGGCCACGGCGGTCGCCACCCTGCTGCGCGGGCGTTTCCATAAATGGGCGCTGGAACGCCGGGTCGGGACGGCCGACCGCTTCACGCGCTGGCAACCGGCGCTGACCGTTGCCGCGGGGGCCTTGCTGGGCGCGATGGTGACGCTGACGTCCGTGGGGGCGGGTGCGATCGGCGCGACGCTGCTGCTGGCGCTTTATCCGCTGCGCATGCGGATGCAGCGGCTGGTGGCGACCGATATCGTCCATGCCGTGCCGCTCACGCTGGTGGCAGGGCTGGGTCATTTGTGGATCGGAAACGTCAATACGCTGTTGCTGGCCAACCTGCTGATGGGATCGCTGCCGGGCATCGTGATCGGATCGCTGCTGGCCACGCGCACGTCGGATCGCGTGTTGCAGCCCCTGCTGGCGGCCGTGCTGGTGGTGGTGGGGTGGCGCCTGATCGCCTGATCGGCGCAAAAGCTGGAGGCCCGAGCCGGAATCGAACCGGCGTGCACGGATTTGCAGTCCGCTGCGTCACCACTCCGCCATCGGGCCTCGGCGTGGGTGGCCGCAGATGTGCGGCTTTTGGTGCAAAGTCAAGCGGCGCTATGATAATGTCGCGCAAGATTCTGGCGATGATGCGTGCAAAGCCGCTTGGCGTGGCCTGTCCGCTGATTTAGAGGTCCGATTATGTATTTGCTGTATTGCTATATTAATACAGCCATGCCAATCGAGGAATTGTCGTGACCGAGCAGAATTATTCATCGATGCGGACCGCTATGGTCGAAAGCCAGCTTCGCACCAGCGATGTGGATGATCAGCGCGTGATCGCGGCGATGGCGCATGTCGCGCGTGAAGATTTCGTGCCGGCCGAGCGGCGCGCTATGACCTATGTTGACCGGCCTATCCCCCTGGCCGGGGGCCGTGCGCTCAACCCGCCGCTGGTGACGGGCCGCCTGCTCAAGGAAGCGCAGCTTGTCCAGGGTGACAAGGTGCTGCTGATCGGCGCTGCCACCGGTTACAGCGCGGCGTTGCTGACGGCGCTGGGCGCGCAGGTGACGGCGGTCGAGGAAGAAGACGGGGCGGAGATCGCCGTCCCCGGCGTGACCGTGGTTCGCGGTTCGCTGAAGGCCGGAGCGGCTGCCGGTGGGCCTTATGACGTGCTGTTCATTGACGGCGCCGTGGAGGAAGTGCCCGCCGCGCTCGTTCAGCAGCTGGCCGATGGCGCGCGGGTGGTGACGGGTATCGTGGAGCGCGGCGTCACGCGTTTGTGCAGCGGTCGGGTGGTGTCGGGCGTGCTGGGCCTTGCCAGCCTCGCCGATCTGGAAATGGTTGTGCTTCCGGGCTTTGCCGCGCCGGAGCGATTTGTGTTCTGACGAACCGATTGGGGGGGACATGACGGCAAAAAATCAGCTTTCGGGGCGTTGCGCCCTTTTCCTTTTGCTGTCGATGTCCGCTGCCATGGCAGGCGTGGCCCAGGCGGAGACGTTGCAGGGGGCGCTGGCCAAGGCTTACCGCTCCAATCCGACGCTGACCGGCGCGCGTGCCGGGCAAAGGGCGACGGATGAAGGCGTGCCGATCCAGAAGGCGGCGGGGCGGCCCAATATCGGCGCCAATGCACAGTTTCAGGAACTGGTGGTGCGGCCATCGAACCAGTTTCTGGCACCGCACCGGTCGGCCAATGCGACCGGCAGCATCGATGTCCCCATTTATCAGGGCGGCGCCGTCCGCAACAGTGTGAAGGCAGCGAAAACCCGTGTCGCGGCGGGTCAGGCGGACTTGCGCGGCACGGAAGCGAGCGTGTTTTCGCAGGTGGTCGCCGCCTATCTGGACGTGATCCGCGACAGCGCGGTGGTGGCATTGAACCAGGCCAATGTGAAGGCGCTGGAGGTCAACCTGCAAGCGACGGGCGACCGGTTCGAGGTGGGCGATGTGACCCGCACCGACGTTGCGCAGTCCGAGTCGCGGCTGGCGCTGGCTCGATCCAATCTCCAGACGGCCGAAGCCAATCTGATCGCCAGCCGGGAAAATTATATCGCACTGGTGGGGGAGGTGCCCGACGCGCTGCAACCGCCCCCCGCGCTACCGGGGCTGCCCGCGACGCCCGAGGCGGCGGTGCAGGTGGCGTTGGCCGACAATCCCGACATTCTGGCCGCAAGGAAGATCCGCGAGGCGACCCGATATGATGTCAGGGTGGCGAAGGCGGGCGTTTTGCCCACGCTGTCGGCATTCAGCCAGGGCAGTTACACCGATTATCTGGACAAGGACATCGCCGCCAACAAGCAGGTGGCGGTGGGCGCGACGCTGACCGTGCCCTTTTATCAGGGCGGCCGTCCGGGAGCGCAGGTGCGGCAGCGGCAGGCGCTCGAATCGCAGGCGATGGAGCAGGAAATCGAGGTCGAGCGCGGGGTAATCGCCCAGACGCGTTCGGCTTTTGCCAGCTGGCAGGCCTCGCTGGAGAGCATCCAGTCGAACCAGAAGGCGGTCGAGGCGGCGAACCTGTCGCTGGAAGGCGTGCGCGCGGAAAATTCGGTCGGCAGCCGGACCATCCTGGATATATTGAACGCCGAACAGGAAGCGGTGAACGCCAAGGTCCAGCTGGTGACGGCGCGGCGCAACGCTTATGTGGCGGGTTTCAGCCTGCTTGCGGCCATGGGTCATGCCGAAGCGGACGACCTGAACCTGAACGCGGGCGCGCTTTACGACCCGATGGTTAATTATGACCGGGTGAAGGGCAAATGGTTCGATTGGGATTTCGACCCCGCGCCGAGGGTGCAATCGACGCGAACCGTTGACTCGCCGGCGCAAAATGCCAATGTGGACCCCGGTTTGGCGCAGCCTTAACGCAAATTTAACCTCGGAAAGTGTTCCTTGGTTCTGCTATATAGCGTTAATGGCATGGAACAGGGGTTAATCATGGGCGACATGAGCAAGGAACCCTCGATGGAGGACATCCTCTCGTCCATCAAGCGGATCATCGCGGAAGAGGGTGAGGAGGTCGTGCAGACCCTGCCGCGCCGCGCGCGCGGTGAGGCAAAGGCGCAGCCTGCGCCTGCGCCCGTTACGGAGGCGGCGCCTGAGCCTGCCATCGATGAAGTGCTGGAACTGACCGACGAGATTGCCGCGGAGGAGCCCATGCCTGCCCATCGAACGTCCCGTGCGTCCCGGTCCGTGGTAGAGCAGGAGGACGCGTCCATCCTGTCGGTCGAGAGCGAGGTTGCGGCCCGGCATTCGCTGTCAGCCTTGTCCTCCATGCTGGTCACGCCCAGGGACGGCGAGGACAATACGTTGGACGGGCTGGTCCGGTCGATGCTGAAGCCGATGCTGAAGGAATGGCTCGACGCCCGGCTGCCGGCAATGGTCGAGGATATGGTGGCGAAGGAGATCGCCAGGATCACCAGTCGCTGAAGGCGATTCGCGCAGGCAAGGCGGACGATTGCTTGTCCTGCGAACGGATCAGGCTGATCTGAATCGGATTTCGGCCATGTTTGTTCTTTAATTACGCTTGCGTGGTTGATCCTTGCGAGCCGCTCAAGCGTTGCCTACACCTTCGTTTATGGCTGTCGACGCCATCCGCAAGCGCGCGGCGCGATCTGATTCAAGGGTGTTCATCCATGAAATATCTTCTGCACGGGGGACTTGGCGCTCTGGCCGTGGCCCAGATGATGCTGTCCGCTGCGCCCGCTGCTGCCCGGCCGTTCACGCCAAGCGATATGGTCGGCCTTGATCGCGTATCGGCGCCTGCTGTATCACCGGATGGGCAATGGCTGTCCTATCAGCTGCGCACGACCGATCTGGCCGGGAACAAGGGACGGACCGACCTGTATCTGCTCGATTTGAGCAAGGCGGGCGCGACGCCGCGCATGATCGCCTCGGTAGCGGACAAGAATGAAAGCGCGCCGGTTTTCTCCGCCGATGGGAAGTCGCTCTATTTTCTCTCCGATGATCAGCTGTGGCGCACGTCCCTCGCTGGCGGCAAGGCCGAGCAGGTGACGTCGGCGCCGGGCGGGATTTCAGGCTTTTTGCTCAGCCCGGCGGGTGATCGGGTGGCGCTATGGGCGGATCGGCCCGTGGGCGCGAAGGCGCTGGACGATACGAAGCCCGCGACGCTGCCCGGTGCCGGGACGGGGCGCGTTTATGAGCAGCTGTTCGCGCGGCATTGGGACACATGGGCAGACGGCCAGCGGTCGCAGATTTTCGTCATGCCGCTCAACGGGGGCAAGGCGGTGTCGGTCATGGGTGCGCTGATCGGCGACAGTCCGTCCAAGCCCTTTGGCGGGGCCGAGGAAATCGCCTGGAGCGCTGACGGCCAGACTGTGTTCTTCGCATTGCGGGAGGCCGGGCGGATTGAGTCGCTTTCGACCAATCTCAATATTTTCGCTGTTCCTGCGGATGGCAGCGCGGCGCCGGTCAATCTGACCGACGCCAATGACGCGACGGACACCATGCCCGCCGTGTCGCCCGATGGGGCATGGCTGGCCTATGCGGCGATGAAGCGGCCGGGCTATGAGAGCGACCGGCTGGTGCTGATGCTGCGCAATATCGTGAGCGGAGAGACGAAGGCGCTGACCGAAGGGTGGGACCGCTCCGTGGCTTCGATCGTCTGGGAAGCGGACGGGAAGAGCCTTCTGGTTACGGCCGACGATGTGCTGGACCATCCGGTGTTCCGGGTGGATGCGGCTTCGGGAAAGGTGACGCGGCTGACGCAGGCGGGCCATGCGGGCAGCGTGGTGCCGCTGCCCAAGGGCGGGTTCGTCTATGCGCTCGACAGCATTCAGGCGCCGGCTGATTTCTGGAAGATGCCGGGCGGCAAGGGCAAGCCCGTGCGCCTCACCAGCGTCAATGCCGGGAAGCTTGCCGGCGTCGATGACGTGTCGGTCCAGCGCTACAGCTTCAGGGGCGCCAATGGCGACACCGTCTGGGGGCAGATCGTCAAGCCCAAGGGGGCAACGGGCAAGCTGCCGGTGGCCTTGCTGGTCCATGGCGGGCCGCAGGGCAGCTTCAATGACAGCTGGTCCTTTCGCTGGAATCCCAAGGCTTTCGCAGGTCGCGGCTATGCGGCGGTGATCGTCGATTTCCACGGGAGCACCGGCTATGGGCAGGCGTTTGTCGACAGCATCAACCGGGATTGGGGCGGCAAGCCGTTGGAGGATCTGAAGCTGGGTCTGGCGGCGGCTGCGGCAAGGGACGCGCAGGTCGATGCAGGCAATGCCTGCGCGCTGGGGGCAAGCTATGGCGGCTATATGATGAACTGGATCGAGGGCAATTGGCCCGACGGGTTCCGGTGCATCGTCCAGCATGACGGCGTGTTCGACGCGCGCGCCATGGCTTATGAGACGGAAGAGCTATGGTTCGACGAGTGGGAGCATGGCGGGCCCTATTATGAAAGGGCGGAAGAGTTCGAGAAATGGAATCCCGTCAATCATGTGACCCTGTGGAAGACGCCGATGCTGGTCGTGACCGGCGAGAAGGATTTCCGTATTCCCTATACCCAGGGGCTGGCGGCCTTCACCGCGTTGCAGCGGCGCAATGTGCCCTCGAAACTGCTGGTGTTCCCGGACGAGAATCACTGGGTGTTGAAGCCGCGCAACTCGCTGCAATGGTATGATGAGGCGCTGGGCTGGCTGGACCGGTGGACGAAGAAATAAGGTTCGCATCGACATCGAACGTGCCCCTGCGAAGGCAGGAGCCCAGTTCCGATGGTGGTCAGTCAGGGCGAGGTCTGGACTGGACTCCTGCCTGCGCAGGAGTACGGCATTTCTGTATCGGAGCGGCCTTTTTCGTCTCTCAGGCGGCGGGAAGTTGACGCCGCCGCCGGCTTGCGTAAAGGCCAGCCCATGACCGAATTGCCCAAGACCTTCGACCCTGCCGATATCGAGTCCCGCTGGTACGCCCATTGGGAGGAAAAGGGCCTGTTCCGTCCGGAACGGCCCGATGCGGAACCCTTCACCATCGTTAACCCGCCGCCGAACGTGACGGGCAGCCTGCATATCGGCCATGCGCTGGACAACACGTTGCAGGATATCGTGATCCGCTATGAGCGGCTGCGCGGCAAGGATGCGCTGTGGGTGGTGGGCACCGACCATGCGGGCATCGCGACCCAGATGGTGGTCGAGCGGCAGATGGAGGCGCGGCAGGATAAGCGCACCAACTATACCCGCGAGCAATTCATCGAGAAGGTCTGGGAATGGAAGGCCGAGAGCGGCGGCGCGATCACGCGCCAGTTGCGGCGCCTTGGCTGTTCGATGGACTGGGCCAATGAGCGCTTCACCATGGATGAGGGCTTTTCCAAGGCCGTCATCAAGACGTTCGTGGAACTGCACCGACGCGGGCTGCTGTATCGCGACAAGCGGCTGGTGAACTGGGACCCGCGCTTCCGTTCGGCGATTTCGGACCTAGAGGTCGAGACGCAGGAAGTGAAGGGCGGTTTCTGGCATTTCCGCTACCCGCTGGCGGACGGCGTGAAGCTCGCCAATGGCGCGGATCATATCGTCGTCGCAACCACGCGGCCGGAGACGATGCTGGCGGACATGGCGGTCGCCGTGCATCCCGAAGACGCGCGCTACAGGGATGTCATCGGCAAGGATATCCTCCAGCCTATCACCGGGCGGCGGTTCAAGATTGTGGGCGATGACTATGCCGATCCCGAACTGGGGTCGGGCGCGGTCAAGATCACGCCGGGGCATGATTTCAACGACTTCGAAGTAGGCAAGCGAACGGGTTTCCGGCCGGCCGAAATGCTCAACATGCTCGACGCCGACGCCAATGTGATCCAGACCGCCGACGGCCTGATCCCGGAACGTTTCCTGGGCCTCCACCGCTTCAGGCGCGATGGCGTGGATGGTGCCCGCGAACTGGTCGTGGCGGAGATGAAGGCGCTGGGGATGCTGGTGCCGCATGTCTCGAAGAACAAGGATGGCGAGGAAGTCCTCTCCGACGCCGAACCGCGCACGATCCAGACGCCGTTCGGTGACCGTTCGGGCGTGGTGATCGAGCCGTGGCTGACCGACCAATGGTATGTCGACGCCGAGAAGCTGAGCGTCGCCCCCATGCAGGCGGTGCGCGACGGGCGGATCGAGATCGTGCCCAGGACGTGGGAAAAGACCTTCTTCAACTGGATGGAGAATATCCAGCCCTGGTGCGTGTCGCGCCAGCTCTGGTGGGGGCATCGGATTCCCGTTTGGTATGGGCCACAAATCAGCAAAGGCCGCTCAAATTATCAATTTGAGTATGAGCAACGAGGTGCTGTGGAGTTCGTTGCAATCGACCAAGCTTCGGCAATCGAGTTGGCGAAGGCGCATTACGCCGAAGCAAACAAAGAAATCGAGGTTTTTGATAGCTTCGAAGATGTGGTTCGCTGGGAAATGGCGTCGGGTTATACCGCAGATAAAGTTGCTATTTGGCGTGACTCTGACGTTCTCGACACCTGGTTCTCCTCCGCGCTCTGGCCTTTCGGCACGCTGGGCTGGCCGGAGCAGAGCGAGAAGCTGTCCCGCCACTATCCCAACGACCTCCTCATCTCCGGCTTCGACATCCTGTTCTTCTGGGATGCGCGCATGGCGATGCAGGGGATGGAGTTCATGGACGACGTGCCATGGCGCAAGCTCTACCTCCACGGGCTGGTGCGAGCGGCGGACGGGCAGAAAATGTCCAAGTCCAAGGGCAATGTCGTCGATCCGCTGGGCCTGATCGACAAGTTCGGCGCCGACGCGCTGCGCTTCTTCATGTCCGCCATGGAAAGCCAGGGCCGCGACGTGAAGATGGATGAGAAGCGCGTCGAGGGCTATCGCAACTTCGCGACCAAGCTGTGGAACGCGGCGCGCTTTCTGCAATCCAACGGCGTGACCGCCTCGACCGCGCATGAGGCGCCGCACGCGGAAGCCCCGGTCAACCGCTGGATTATCGCCGAGACGGTCGCGACGGTGCAGGCGATCGACACCGCCATGGCCGAACTGCGCTTCGACGCGGCGGCGAACGCCATCTATCACTTCGTCTGGGACCAGTTCTGCGACTGGTATATCGAACTGACCAAGGGTTCGATGGACGAGGAAACCCGCACTGTCGCTGGCTGGGCGTTCGACCAGATCCTCGTCATGCTCCATCCCTTCATGCCCTTCATCACCGAAGAGCTGTGGAACCTGACCGGCACGCGCGAGACGGAACTGATCGTCGCCCGCTGGCCGCAGGCGCTTTATGCCGTCGACGCGCAGGCGCAGGCCGAGATCGACTGGCTGATCCGCCTGATCGGCGCGATGCGCACGGCGCGCACCGAACTCAACGTGCCGCCCGGTGCGAAGCTGAAGCTGGTCGTGCGCGACGCGTCGGAGGAAAGCCGGCGCCGCATCGACCGTCAGGGCGCGGCGCTGGCGCGGCTGGGCCGGGTGGAAAGTCTGTCCTTCGGCGACAGCGTGGAAGGCGGCGCGGCGCAGATCGTCGTTGACGAGGCGACCTTCATCCTCCCGCTGGAAGGCGTGATCGACATCGCGGCTGAAAAGGCTCGTCTCGCCAAGGCGTTGTCGGCGGCGGAGAAGGAACGGGACTCCCTCTCCGGGCGTCTTTCCAATCCCAGCTTCGTCGAAAAGGCCAAGCCCGAAGCCGTCGCCAAGGCGCGCGAGGACCATGGCGAAAAGGCGGCGGAAGCGGAAAGGTTGAAGGCGGCTCTGGATCGGCTCGGTTGAGCGCCTGATCTCGAATCCCGGGGAGAGGGCGATGGAGGCTGGTGGACGCGGCACGAAGGATTTGACGCAGGGGCCGATCGCATCGGCCCTGCTGCTGTTCGCCATCCCGACGCTGGCGTCCAACATCCTCCAGTCCCTGAACGGATCGATCAACGCGATCTGGGTCGGACGTTTTCTGGGCGCGCAGGCGCTGGCGGCCACTGCCAATGCGAACATCACCATGTTCCTGATGTTCTCCATCGTCTTCGGTTTCGGCATGGCCTCCACCGTCATGATCGCGCAGGCGGTCGGACGGGGGGATATGGACGCAGCGCGTCGGGCCTTTGGTTCGGCCGTCGGCTTCTGCACCCTGCTGGGTCTGGTTGTCGCGACGGCGGGCTGGATCGGCGCGCCCGCGCTGTTGCGGCTGCTGGCGACCCCGGCGGAGGCGTTCGACCTTGCGCTGACCTATTTGCGGGTGATCTTCATCGCCATGCCGGCTTCCCTGCTGAGCGTCATGATGATGATGGGCCTGCGCGGGACAGGCGATGCCCGCACGCCGCTGATCTTCATGTTCGTCAGCGTGGGTGTCGATCTCGTCCTCAATCCGGTGCTGATCCTGGGTCTGGGCCCGATACCGGCGATGGGCATCGGCGGGTCGGCGGCTGCGACGGCGGCAGCGGGCTTCATCAGTCTGATCGGGCTTATTCTCTACGCCTATGCGAAGGACCTGCCGCTGCGGCTGCGCGGGCGGGAACTGGGCTATCTGCGTCCCATCCCGGATCAGATGCGCATATTGTTCGGCAAGGGCCTGCCCATGGGATTGCAGATGATCGTCATGTCGGCCTCTGGCCTGGTGATGATCGGATTGGTCAATCGGGAGGGTTTCCTCGTGACCGCGGCTTATGGCGCGGCGCAGCAGATCTGGACCTATCTCCAGATGCCGGCCATGGCGATGGGCGGGGCGGTCAGCGCCATGGCGGCGCAGAATATCGGCGCGGGGCGCTGGGACCGGATCAGCCGGATCACCGGCTATGGCATGGGTTATCTGCTGCTGATCACCGGGACGATGGTTGCAGTGATCCTGCTCTTCCATACGCCCCTGCTGTCGCTGTTCCTTGATCGCAACGAGGCAGCGATTCAGGCCGCATGGCACATGCAGCTGCTGGCGAGCTGGAGCTTCATGCTGTTCGGCTGCACCATGATCCTGTTCGGGGTGATGCGCGCCAACGGCGTGGTCGTGAAGCCGCTGCTGATTTTGATCTTCACCCTGTTTGTCGTGCGCATCGGCTTTTACCATCTGGGCTATCCGCATCTGGGCGCGGATGCCTTGTGGCTGAGCTTCCCGGCGGGGTCGGCCGCATCCTTCCTGCTGGCGGCCGCCGTCTATCTGCGGGGTGGCTGGCGCAAGGCGAAGCTGCTCGCCCCTGTCCATGAGGAAGAATGCCGCGAGAGCATCAATGCGGAAAGCGAACCCGCGGGCCGGATCGCGCCGGCGGGCTGAACGATGCCCTACCGCCCCTGACTGCGCCAGCGGGTGATGGTGCGGTCGAGAATTTCGGCTTCTCCGCCCGTCTGGCGCCAAAGGTCGGTGAAGCTCGGATCGCCCGAGGCCGGACGCCGTTCCTCCGCCAGATTGTCGAGCGCGACGCGGATCGGCACGGCGACGCCCTCGCCGCAGATGATCGCCTCCCGATTGCGCAGCGCCGGGATGGAATCGAGGAAGCCGCGCGCGCCTTCGGGCATGGCGGCCTTCACGAAGGCCTGGTCGCGGTCGTTGTTGAGGCGCATCGAGATGATCGTACCGCATTGCGACAGCACGCCTTCGGCAAGGTCCGACGGGCGTTGGGTGATGAGGCCCAGCGACACGCCATATTTGCGGCCTTCCTTGGCGATGCGTTCCAGGATGCGGCGCACGGCCTGACCGCCCCCGGTCGTGCTGCTGGGGATGTAGCGATGCGCCTCCTCGCAGACCAGCAGGATTGGCCGCTGCGGTTCGTCGCGCGCCCACAGGGCATAGTCGAACACAAGTCGGGAGAGCACCGACACGACGACCGAGGTGATATCGGACGGCATGGAGGACACGTCGATGATCGAGATCGGCTTGCCGCCCGAAGGCAGGCGGAAGATCTTGGCGAGAAATTCCTGCATCGTATCCGCGACCAGCATGCCGGAGAACATGAAGCTGTAGCGCGGATCGCTCTTGATCTCGTCGATCTTGGTCTTGAGCCGCATATAGGGCAGCGATCCGGTGCCCTTGTCCAGCTTCCCCATCTCGTTCTGGAGGATGTTGGTGAGGTCGGAGAGCAGATAGGGAACCGGCGAATCGACCGTCAGCCGCCCGATGCTCTCCGCCAGGCGATTTTTCGACCGCGCCGCGAGCAGGCATTTGGCAAGGATGTCGCAATCGACCGTCCGTTCGGAGCCCTCGGAAGTGACGAACACCTCGCAATGCTCCTCGAAATTCATCAGCCAATAGGGAAGGGCGAGGTTATTGACGTCATAAACCGCGCCATTTTGCCGGAAAGCCGCGCCATATTCGCCATGGGGATCGATCATCACGATATGGCCCTGCGGTGACAGGTCGCAGATGCGGTGAAGGATCAGCGCGGCGCTGGTCGACTTGCCCGTGCCGGTCGATCCCAGCAGCGCGAAATGCTTGCCCAGCATCGAATCGACATAGAGCGCGGCGCGGGTGTCGGCGGTGGGATAGACCGTGCCGATCTCCACATGCGGGCGGTCGTCGGCAGAATAGATCTGCTGCATGTCCTGGCTGGATACGGGATAGACTTCGGTGCCCGGCGTGGGATAGCGGGTGACGCCGCGGCGGAAGCGATAGATGCGCCCCGTCAGCTTTTCCTCATCGCCCTCGCCCAGAAAATCGATGTCGGCGATGATATGGCTGCTGTCGCGCCTGTCCATCGTCATGGCCCGCACGCTGGCGATCAGCCAGACATTGCCGACCCGCATCTTCACCTGGGCGCCGACCTGTCCCGCCATGGCGGTGCAGGGGTCGGGATCATGCGCCAGTGCCGCGAGCCGCGCGGTGTCGATGATCAGCTGGGAACTGGACCCGGCAATCTGGAACACCATGCCCATGGCGTCGACCGAGGCGTGAAAGCCATGCGGCTGCGCGTCCGCAAAATGGTCCGCACCGTGCATATGGGTCATCAGCCTTTTCCCCTCGACCGGACGGGTTTCCGGCACGTCGGATCGATTTAACCAGCGACTGGTAAAGAATCTGCTTATTCCGGCCTGATAATGATGGAGCGGCCGACTATCCCGTGCCGCCATGGTCAGAGGCGATGCGTGTCAGGCTTGGTTGTTGAAATATCGCTGGAAAATCGGGAAAATCGTGGGGTTGCCGGGTTGGCGACCGACGCTGCGCGCCGATCCGACGCGATCTCCATCGCCCGCGTCATCTGCATATTGGGGGTGGTGTATGTTCATGCCTGGACGGGGTTGAACGGCCATGATCTCGAAAGCCTGCGGGGAACGCCGCAGGACAGCCTGCGCTGGGGCTTGATGGAGATTTTCGGCCGCAGCGCGGTGCCGCTGCTCGGCGTGATTTCCGGTTGGCTGGTCGAAGGATCGTCGCGCACGCAGGATTGGCTTCGCCATGTCGAGCGCAAGGCGCGGACGATCCTGCTGCCGATGATATTGTGGAATGCGCTGGCGATCCTGTTCGTGTCCGGGGCCGCCTGGGCAATGGGACTGGCCGCGCCGGTGCCCTCGTCCACCGACTGGATGTTCCAGGAACTGTTCATCGTCAGCCGCAATCCCGACATCAATGTCCAGATGCCATTTCTGCGCGACCTGTTCCTGTGCATGATCGCCGCGCCCCTATTCGTGCGGCTGCCCGGCTGGGCGCTGGGCGTGGTGGCAGCGATGGCGGCTGTGTGCCAGATCATGGGCTGGGGGCCGCCGGTGCTGATGCGGGCGTCGATCCTGTTCTTCTTCGTCATGGGCATCGTCGCCCGGCGCGAAGGGCTGGCCGATCGTGTCGCGGCGCTACCCTGGGCGGTTGCGGCCCCGCCCTTTGCGCTGTTGATGTCGGCGCAGCTCTATGCTTCGCTGCATCCCGGCCTGGTGCAGCCGGGCATGGGCCTGGCGGTGTTGGACATGGCGGTGCGGATCGTGGCGGCGCTGTTCTTCTGGCGTCTGGCCTGGAGCCTGGCCGCCAGCGCGGCGCGGGAGACGCTGCTGCGGATCGAGCCCTTCGCCTTCTTCCTCTTCTGCTCGCACCTGATCCTGATCTGGCTGGGCGGGCCGGCGCTGGGGTCGCTGTTCGGCAGGCTGGGGTCGCCGCTTTATCCGGCCTATCTGCTGGTGCAGCCGCTGCTGGTGCTGATTACGGTGATCCTGCTCGGATCGGCGCTGAACCGAACCTTCCCGCGCTTGGCCAAACTACTGAGCGGCGGCCGGCTGATGGCTGCCTGACACGGCCTGTGCCGCCGTCATGGCGATTGCGAGGCTGTGGTTGCGGGCCGCGAAATCATGGATCTGGCCGCCGATGATGATTTCATCGACCTGGGTGCGGCGGATGAAGGCGGCGAGATCGCGTTCGACATCGGCTTGCGTGCCGATGGTCGAGGCGCTCAGCACGTCGGCCAGCATCGCCCGCGCCTGTGGCGGCAGGCTTTCATAATAGCCGGGGACGGGCGGTTGCAGCTTGCCGGGCTGGCCGGTGCGCAGGCGGACAAAGGCCTGCTGCATGGAGGTGGCGATCAGCCGCGCTTCCTCCATCGTGTCGGCGGCAAAGACGTTATAGCCCGCCATCACATAGGGATATGGGAGCTGAGCCGAGGGCCGGAAATCGCGACGGTAGATGGCGATGGCCTCATCCAGCGCGCCGGGCGCGAAATGGGACGCGAAGGCATAGGGCAGGCCCAGCGCCGCCGCCAGCTGCGCGCCATAGAGGCTGGAGCCGAGAATCCAGAGCGGCACATCCTCTCCCGCGCCGGGCGTCGCCTGAAAGCCCAGCCGCGCGTCGCCCGCGAAACAGGCCTGCAATTCCATGACGTCGCGGGGAAATTCATCCGGGCCGCCGGTCAGGGTGCGCCGCATGGCCTGCGCCACCCGCTGGTCCGATCCGGGCGCGCGGCCGAGGCCAAGGTCGATGCGGCCGGGAAAGAGCGCGGCGAGGGTGCCGAACTGCTCCGCGATCAGCAGCGGCGCGTGATTGGGCAGCATGATGCCGCCCGCGCCGATGCGGATGTGGCTGGTGGCCTGACCGATATGCGCCAGCACCACGGCGGTCGCGGCCGATGCAATGCCGGGCATGCCATGATGTTCCGCCACCCAATAGCGGTGGAAGCCAAGGCTTTCGGCATGGACGGCAAAGGCAGCGGCACGGCCAAGCGCTTCGCCGGGGGTGCTGCCTTCAATGACGGGGACAAGGTCCAGAACAGAAAAACGGGTCATGACCCGCATATGGGGTGACAACCCGTTTTGTTTCAATACTTATATCGCGCGGTTCAGACGGCGCGTCCGAATCCCTGCGTCGGGCTGTCGGTGCGGCGGCCGAATCCCTGAGGCCGGCGGGCGACCAGCGGATTGGTGTCGCGGTCCAGCAGGACCATGGTTTCGGTGAAGCAGGGACGGAGCGCGACGACATCCTCGATCAGTTCATCGGGGCTTTCCCGGCTTTCCACGCAGCGGCGGGCGACCATCTCGATCTGTTCGGCCAGGGCGCTCAGCCGATAGGCGCCGAACTGCGCTGATTCGCCCTTCAGCGTGTGGGCGGGGGTGACAAGCGCGGCGGCGTTGCGCGCGCGAAAGGCTTCCTCGATCGCGCCGATTGCCTTGCCGCCATCTTCACGGAAATAGCCGAGAATCCGCAGGAAAGCGGTGCCCAGCTCCGCTCGGGATTTGGCAAAATCGGTCCAGTTGACCAGTTCGGCCTCTTGATATGACACCCTGCGACACTCCCTGTTCTGCCGCAGCCAGTATAGAAGGCGGGCGTAAACAGGCGGTTAAGCGGCGCTTAGAGCGATTTCCAAGCGATCGGAATCGATCGCTGGTTAAGAAATCGCGGCAAACAAGGGGGTTTAGAGCGGCGATCTGATCCAATCAGATCGAAAACCGCTCTAAAGGGCGGCGGCAGATGGCGAAGACATGCGTTCCCCTGGCCGTGAAGGTCCAGCCTTGTTGGCGGGCCAGGGCCTCCATCTCCGCTGGGGCGATGGGATCGTCGGCCTCGATCGTGACGGCATTGGCGGAACGCATCGCCCGCGCCACGCGCAACGCAGGCCAGGGGCATTTCATGCCCCGGGCGTCGATATGCGTTGCCTCACTTGTTGGCATAGGGGTTTTTGGCGCTGCGTAGCGTCAGACGCACGGGGACAGCGCCGAAGCCCAGTTCCTTGCGGATGCCGTTCACCAGATAGCGACGATAGCTTTCCGGCAACTCGTCCAGTCGCGTGCCGAACAGCACGAAGGTGGGCGGGCGGGTCTTGTTCTGGGTGATGTAGCGCAGCTTGATCCGCTTGCCGCCCGGCGCGGGGGGCGGATTGGCCTCCAGCGCGCGTTCGAACCAGCGGTTGAGGATGCCGGTCGACACCCGCTGCGACCAGGCGGTGCGGGTTTCGAAGGCGACGCGGATGAGGTCGTCCAGTCCCTTGCCGGTGGCGGCCGAGACGGTCATGATCGGCACGCCGCGTATCTGCGCCAGGCCATCGGACAGCGCCTGCTTGATGCCCTGATAGAGCGCCGAGCCGTGTTCCACCGTGTCCCATTTGTTGAGCGCGACGACGAGGGCGCGGCCTTCCTCCAGCACCTTGTCGGCGATGCGCAGGTCCTGCGCTTCGAGGCCACGGGTGGAATCGAGCAGCAGCACCACGACTTCCGCGAAATTGACCGCGTTGAGGCCATCGGACACCGCCAGCTTTTCCAGCTTGTCCTGCACCTTGGCGCGCTTGCGCATGCCCGCCGTGTCGATCAGGCGGACGGGACGTTCCAGGCCGTCCGGGCTGGTCCATTGCCAGTCGACCGCGATGCTGTCGCGGGTGATGCCTGCTTCGGGGCCGGTCAGCAGGCGGTTTTCACCCAATAGCCGGTTGATGAGGGTCGACTTGCCCGCATTGGGACGACCGACAATGGCGAGCTTGAGCGGCGCGGATTCGATGTCCACCTCATCTGGCTCCGCTTCCTCTTCCGCCTCCTCGCGGTCGATATAGGGGAGGAGCGCCTGGAACAGATCGGCCAGCCCCTGACCATGTTCGGCGGAGAAGGGGATGGGGTCGCCAAGGCCAAGGCTGAAAGCCTCCATCACGCCATCATCCCCAGCTTTGCCCTCGGCCTTGTTGGCCATCAGCACGACGGGGGCGTCACCCTCGCGCAGCCAGCGGGCGATTTCCTCGTCCAGCGGCGTGATGCCGGCGCGGGCGTCGACAACGAACAGCGCGACATCGGCATTTTCCACCGCCGCCTGCGTCTGCATGCGCATCCGGCCGGGCAGGGTCTGCGGGTCTTCATCCTCGTAGCCGGCGGTGTCGATGATGGTGAAATCCACGCCGAGCAGGTTGACCTGCCCCTCCCGCCGGTCACGGGTGACGCCGGGCTGGTCGTCGACCAGCGCCAGCTTCTTGCCGACAAGCCGGTTGAACAGGGTGGACTTGCCCACATTGGGCCGCCCGACAATGGCAACTGTGGGCAGCATGATGGGCCCGTTTCCTTTAAAATATAGGTGCTCCTGCGAAGGCAGGAGTCCAGTCCAGAGCGCGGAACTGGATCCCTGCCTTCGCAGGAGCACGGTTACTTAACATCCTTGGCGGCGTCAGCGGAACGCGGTCAGTTTTCCGTCATCGGCAAGGATATAGAGCGTGTTGTTCGCGACGACCGGGGACAGCGACATGGACTTTTTCAGCTCGACCTCTGCCTGAATCTTGCCGGTCGTCGGATCGACATAGTTGAGGTCGCCATGGGTCGACACCAGCACCAGACGGCCGCCCGCCAGTACCGGACCGGTCCAGCGGATCGCCTGGTCCTTCTTCTTTTCCTTTTTCCAGCGGCGCAACTGGCTGATCCAGCGGATTTTGCCGGTGGCGCGGGCGACGCAGAGCAGCTTGGCGTCGCTGGTCACCGCGAACACCCATTCGCCCACGACCGAGGGCGTGGAAATGCCCGCAATGTTGATTTCCCAGAGACGCTGGCCGCTCACCAGTTCGTAGCTGGCCATGCGACCGCCCTGACCGATGGCGAACACCCGGCCGCGATCGATCACCGGATCGGCGTCGATATCGGTCAGGGACGCCACGGCGGTCGAAATGCTGGTGCGCGAGAGGGCATCCCCCCACAATGTCCGGCCATTTTCATAGCGATAGGCGGTGAGTTCGCCCGAGCTATAGCCCGCGATCACCGTGCCCTGGGCGGCGGCCGGAGCAGCCACGCCGAAGATGCCCGTGACCTGCAACGTGCCACTGTCGGTCCACTGCACTTCGCCGTCGGTCTGGTTGAGGGCGAAAATCTGGTTATCCTGGCCCATCACATAGACATGGCCGTTGGCGAGCGTCGGGGCACCGCGCAGCGGGCCGCCGGGGCGCTTTTTCCACAGGATCGCGCCCGTATTGGCGTCCAACGCCGCCACATCGCCGACGCCGGTGCTGGCATAGAGCTTGCCGTCGATCACGCTGACGCCGCCGCCGAACAAGGCGCGGCCGCTGCCTTCGGCGGGGAGGGGAGTCTGCCACAACTTCGCGCCGCTTGTTGCGTTGAACGCGATCACCCGTGCGTCCGCGTCGATGACATAGAGCTTGCCGCCGACCACCACCGGGGCGGAGGCGAGGCGGGCCTGCGGCGTGCTGCCCGCAATGGAGGCGGTCCAGGCCTGTGAGGGCGAAGCGCCCAGCGCCAGATTGCCCATGGTCTTGGCGGGGCTGCCCCCCGGCTGCGACCATTGGTCGTTGGCATAGGGTTCGGGCAGGGCCACCGGCACATCGGCCAGGGTCGGGTCGACCTCCACGCCCTGCTCATTGCTGAGGATCGAGGTGCGCTTGCCCACCACCGGAGTCTTGGGGCCGCCCTTCTTGCCGCCGATCACACCGCAGCCTGCGAGCAGGGCGATCATCATGGCAACAGTCACGGCGCGGCCGGCGCCCGAAAATTTCGTCATGCTGTGCATTCCCATGCGCCCAATCATTCCTGTCCTGCCACGGCGGGCGTTTCGACTGCATCCACACCCAATAAGCCTGCCATCTGTCGCGCGCGTGAACGGATCGACTGCGGCACCTTCGGGTCCTTCGCCATGGCGGCGAACAGCGGGCCTGCAAGATCGGTCTTGCGCATCTTCATATAGGCTATGGCGACCAGCTCGCCCGCGCTGCCGAACCAGGGCGCGCCCTCGACGGCAAGGGGCTTCAAACGGTCCACCACCTGCTGTGGAGTCAGACTCTCATATTCCAGCGTGGTCTGGCGGATCAGCGCCAGATCGCGATAGGGCTGGTCCAGCGAACTGTCGCTGGCCATCGCCTGATAGGCAGCGATCGCCGCCTTGCCGTCGCCCTTGCGCGCGGCGGTGCCGGCCTTCACCAGCAGAGCGGAGGCGCGGAAGCCGGGCTGGCTGGCCTGCGTCAACGTGTCGACCTGCTTTGCATCGGGCGTGCCGCCGCCGACTGCCGTGGCGATCACCTTGTCCATTTCTTCCGAAACGGCCTGCGACTGCGTCTTCGTATAGTGCTGCCAGTAGAGGAACGCCGCGAAGGCGGCGAGGCCGATGACCACCGCTGCGACGATCCAGCGGCCGAAGCGCTGCCAGAACGTCAACAGCTGGTCCTGCCGGACGGCCTCATCGACCTCACGCATGAAGGCTTCGCTATTTTGCGGCGTCAGGGCCACTTGGATCTCCAGAAATTCGTCAGATACGGCACGCAGAAGGCGCGATCATTAGCGGCGCAAAAGCCTCACGCAAATCACTTTTTGGGCCGATAGACCTGATCTTCGGTCGGAAAGTGCCGGTTTCGGACATCCGCCGCATATTGGGCGGCTGCCCTTTCGATCGTTTCCGCGATATTTTCGTAGCGCTTCACGAAGCGGGGCACGCGTTCGAACATGCCCAGCATATCCTCCGCCACCAGCACCTGACCGTCGCAATGGGCCGATGCGCCGATGCCGATGACGGGCACATCCACGCTGTCCGTGACGGCGATGGCGATGTCTTCCATCACCCCCTCGATCACCATGGAGAAGGCCCCGGCCTGCGCGACGGCGCGGGCGTCGGAGATGATCTTCGCATGCTCCTCCTGGCTCTTGCCGCGCGCGCCATAGCCGCCCAAAGCGTTCACCGCCTGCGGGGTGAGGCCGATATGCGCCATCACCGGAATGCCGCGCTGGCTGAGGAAGTTGATGGTTTCCGCCATGGCGACGCCCCCTTCCAGTTTCACGCCCGCGCAGCCGGTTTCGGCCATGATGCGGCTGGCGCTGGCGAAGGCCTGTTGGGGAGAGGCTTCATAGCTGCCGAAGGGCATGTCGACCAGCACGACGCTGTGATAGCTGCCGCGCACCACGGCGGCGCCATGGGCGATCATCATGTCCAGCGTGACGGGCAGGGTGGAAGGCAGGCCGTAAATCACCTGACCCAGCGAATCGCCTACCAGCAGCATGTCGCAATGCGGATCGAGCAGTTGCGCCTGCCGCGCGGTATAGGCGGTCAGCATCACCAGCGGCTCTTGCGTCTTTCCTTCGAACTTGCGGCGCTGGATGGCGGGCACCGTCAGGCGCTTCATCGGCGCGGGCGTGGGATTGGCGCGGCTGGTCGACGTGTCGAGCGTGAAGGTCGTGGACATGGCACGCGCTCTACCCCAGCGGGGCGCCGGGCGCAAATCGGGCGCGGGTTCAGTGGGACGGAAGCGGCATAAAAAATGCGGGAGCGACAGGGCTGTGTCGCTCCCGCAGGGGGTGAACCTCTTCTTTAGAAGTCGGCCTTGATCGTCAGGCCATAGGTCCTGGGATCGCCCGGCTGGCCGGCGATCAGGCCGGTGTTGCTCGGCGTGGTGGCCAGCAGCTCCAGATAGTTTTTGTCGAAGATATTGCGGACCCAGCCATAGATGTTGAGGCCGTCGCTGTTGCGGAAACCGATCCGCAGATTGTTCAGCGTATAACCCTTCACATCCATATAGATGGAGCGCGATGCGTTGGACGAGAATTTCGACCGGTAGCTGCCGTCCCAGCCGATGTAGAATTGCCCATCGCCGCCGAAGAGTGGGGTCGGCACGTTGAATTCCACGCCATAGGAAAGCGACCATTTCGACACGCCCGGCAGCCACTGACCGGAAATGTCGCAGGTGGCCGGGCTGTTGGTGCCAGGAACGCCGGGCGCGCCGATGACGGCGCCCGAACCGCCGCCCGACAATTCAGGCGGGCAGGGGGCGTTGGTGAACTTGCGGTAGGTCGCGTCGGTATAGGCGCCATTGGCATAGGCGTTCACGCGCTCGGACGGTCTGATGGAGAAATCCGCCTCGACACCACGGGTGCGCACCTTGTCCGCATTGGCGAGATAGCCGCGCAGCACGCTGTTCTGGCCATTATTCACGATCGCCTGATAATTGTCGATCCCGGTCCAGAAACCGGTGAGATTGAAAGTCGCCTTCTTGTCCCAGAACTGGGTTTTCAGGCCCACTTCGAAATGATTGACCTTTTCCGGCTTCACCGTCGCGACGCCCAGTTGCGGATTGCCATTGGCATCCAGCGGTACGCCGTTCAGGTTGATGCCGCCCGACTTGAAGGCCCGTGAATAGGTGGCGTAGGTCATGACATCATCCGTCACCTTGTAGGAGGCGGTGAAGTCATAGGACAGGTTCCAGTCGCTGAACTTGGCGTTGAAGGACTGGGGCGCCAGCACGCCGCGTTGCGCGACGATCCAGGGATCGGTGCTGGTGAAGGTGACCAACTGGTGCGTGCCGTTGGACGCGGTGCCGGTGACGACGGAATCATAGCTGCCGTCCTTCTTGTCATAATTGAGGCGCAGGCCCGGCTGGAGGTCCAGCCGGTCGGTGACATGCCAGGTGAGCTGGCCGAACAGCGCCGCGCTCCAGTTCTTCATGCGGATGTCGTTGTCCGCCGTCAGCCCGTTCAGCACCGCCGGATTGTTGGACAGCGCGCTGCTGGGCGCGAGCAGCCATTTGCTGGCGTCCGTGCCCTGCACCTGTTGTCCGGTGGTGTGAATCTTCTGGTAGAAGCCGAAGGCGCCGGCCACGAAGTCCAGCGTCTCGCCGCTCTGGGCGTAGCGCAGTTCCTGCGTCCATTGCTTCTGCTGGGTCGGGTTCTGCGACTTGGTGGTGATGTCGAGGCCGGTGAAATCGCGGTCGTTCGACGGCTGCCAATCCCAATAGCGATAAGCCGAAACCGATGTCAGCGTGCCCGGTCCCAGATCCCATTCGGCGCGGATCGCAGCACCGCCAATCTCGTTACGCGCCTTCAGCTGCGCGTCGAGATCGGTCAGCCGGTCATAGATATTGGTGCTGGGCACCGCATAGCCAAGCGCAGCGGTCAGCGCCGGATATTGCCGGTTGGCGGCGCGTTGCGTGGGGCCATAGCCCGCATAGATCTGCGCGCAGCAATTGGGATTCTGAAGATTGTAATCGCCCGACAAGGTGATGTTCAGATTGTCGGTCGCCTTCCACAGCAATGCGCCGCGGATACCCAGGAAATCCTGGCTGTTGACCTTCTGATTGGTGGCGACGTTATAAATCGTGCCGTCCCGGTCGGTCACGCTGGCGCCGATGCGGATCGCCAGCCGATCGGTGATTGGGCCGGACACGGTCGCCTTGGCCTGCTTGAAGCCGAGATTTCCGACCGAGATTTCCGCCTTGCCCTCATAACTGAAGCTGGGCGCGCGGGTCGTGATGTTGATCGCGCCGGCGGTCGTGTTCTTGCCATAGAGCGTGCCCTGCGGCCCACGCAGCACCTCGATCTGCTCGATATCCACGAAGTCGAGCGTGGCGGCGGCGACGCGGTTGTAATAGACCTGATCGACATAGATGCCGACGCCCTGCTCGATGCCGTCATTGGTAAGGCCGAGCGGCGCGCCGATGCCACGGATGTTGATCGAGCTGTTGCGCGGATTGGTCGAGTAGAATTGCAGCGTCGGCTGCAATTGTTGCAGGCGGCCGATATTGTAGCTGCCGGTCTGCGCGATCGCATCGGCGTTCAGCACGGAAACGGCCAGCGGCACGTCCTGCAAGGCTTCGACGCGGCGGCGGGCCGTGACGACGATCGCGGCGGCGGCGGCTGTTTCGGCGCCCGGATCATTCTGGGCGCTGGCCGTGGTTTCAGCTGGAGCGGTGTCCTGCGCCTGTGCGCTGGACACGATGATGGATGCGCCCGCCACGCCGGCGAGCAACAGAAAACGCGCAATCATGATGATTCCCCTTCCGGATGTCCGGTGAATATTGATCGCGGCCTCTGCGGTGATCCGCTCAAAGCCGAAGGTCTGGGAATGGAAATAGTGGCCCACCCCTTGCCACCTGTTATTCGGCCCTTGTGCGGACCTTGTTCAGCAACCCTGTCTGGCGCCCCCGCGATCCGATCAGCCCATGGATCCGATCAGGCGGTGAGACGCGTCTTTTCGGTCACGTCGATCTGCACCACCCGCGCATCATGCACGGTTAAAGTGACAGATCCGAACCGTAGCGCTTCGAGCACGCTGCGCACCTTGTCGATGCTGACGGCGATGTCGTGGCGCTGCCCGTCGCCGCGGCCGTTGCGGGCAAGTTCAATCGGTCGGTTTTCACTCATAAGCACCTCTTCGCGGCCTTCTATCTCAACTATATTAATAGACAAAAAAGCAAATATAAGGGGCGCCCAAGTTTCTCTTGTCGCGCCCCGTAGAATGTCAGCCGTGGACCCGCAGCGCCGCCAACCGCCTTTCCTGATGCGTCGACGGGATGGCAGGCCGTAACTGGCGCATGGCAGAGGCCTGCTCATGCGCATTGTCGATCAGGCGATCCAGCAGCGCCTGGCCAAAGCGCCACTCGCCAAGGCCGGATTCCGCGTTGATATGGCCGCAAAACCCTGCGTCGACAAAGCTGCTGCCCCAATTCTTCCCGATGCTGTGCGCGCGTTCGAAGAAGATATAGGGATCGTTACGGCTGGCCACGACGATCGATGGGAAGGGCAGTTGCGCGCGCGGCGTGGGGCCGAAGCCGCCGATCGTCTCCGGCGTCTCCATCCGGTCGCAATCGGGCGGGGCCACCAGCAGCGCGCCGGTCACCGGCCAGCCATAAGCCTGACTTTGCAGGGCGCCCCACCAGGCCACCGCCAGGCAGCCCAGGCTGTGCGCAGCCAGGATGATCGGCCCGTCGGCCTGCCGGATCGCAGCGTCCAGTCGCGTGACCCAGGCGTTGCGGCTGGGGCTGGCCCAGCTGCCCAGATCGACGCGTTCACAATCGCCACGCTTTTCTTCCCACAGGGTTTGCCAATGGTCCGGACCACTATTGTTGAGGCCCGGAATGGTCAGCACGACCGGTTGGCGCGCGTCACCTGAATGTCCGAATCGCTCCATGGTCATATCCTCATCCTGTTTGGATGACAGAGGTAATTCTATTTATTAAGTAGACAATAGGCAAGCGACAAAATGTGTCGGAATCTGGGCAGCCCGATTCATCTGGCGTTCATGTTGAAGGACGCGCCGGAATATGTCCTGCGCGTCCTTCGCAAGCCGTTGAAAACGCTACCAGGGGTAAAGCAGCCCATAATATTGGAAGACACTGCGGCCATAGGCGTCATTATAGTCCGGCCGCTCGTCCGGCAGATGGCTGGGGGCGTTCTCCAGCGTCTCCTTGGCCAGATCGACGACATAGCCGCCTTTGTCGATATCGTAGCTCAGCATCGACCAGGGCAGGGGATAATGATCATGTCCCATCCCCAGAAATCCACCGAAAGACAGGACGGCGTAGCGCACCTGCCCGCTCAGCTTGTCGACCATGAAATTGGAGATATGGCCAAGCCGCTCGCCCGCCTGATTGTAGACCGCCGTGCCTTCGACCCGGTCGGACGCGATCAGGTCGGCATGTTTTTCCGTTGCCGTGTCCGTCATTGTCACTCTCCTGCGAAAATTCGCGCTATTGTGGTGAAACCAAGGCGGAGCGGAGGGGTTCCTGGATTCCCTTCTTTTCCTTGATTTCCGGGTCGCCAGGCGAGTCCATCCGGCTCGAATCCCTTGGCGAAAAAAAAGGAGAATGGTCATGAAGATCAATCGCAGCGGTTCGGCGGTGTGGAGTGGCGGCCTGAAGGATGGAAAGGGCGCGATCTCGACCCAGAGCGGCGCGCTGGACGCGCGTCCCTATGGTTTTGCAATGCGCTTCGAAGGGGTGCCCGGCACCAATCCCGAAGAGCTGATCGCGGCTGCCCATGCCTCCTGCTTCACCATGGCGCTGTCGCTGATATTGGGCGAAGCGGGGCTGACGGCGGAGAAGATGGAAACCAACGCCGTCGTGACGCTGGAGCAGCAGGAGGGTGGCTTTGCCATCACCGCCAGCAAGCTGACGTTGAAGGCGACCATCCCCGGCGCGGACGATGCGCAGTTCCAGGAACTGGCGGCCAAGGCAAAGGCCAATTGCCCGGTATCGAAGCTGCTGAATGCCGAGATCAGCCTGGACGCGGAGCTGTTAGGATGACGGGGCTTGCCTGGCGCGGACATGTTCGCGCCAGGCAATATAGAGGCCGCTGGCGATGATCAGCGCGGCGCCGATCCAGGTCGTTGCCATCGGCCAGTTGCCCCAGATCGCCCAGCCGAGCAGCGTCGTCCAGATGATCGAGCTGTAATCCATCGGCAGCACCACCGACACCGGCCCCCAGCGCAGCGCCGCGGTCAGGCAGATCTGCGCGATCCCGCCGACCACGCCGATCAGCAGCAGCAACCCCCAGGTTGCAAGGTCGTGCGACTGACCGAAAAACAGCATGGCGACCCCCAGCGGCGGCACGGACAGCAGGGTGAACCAGAAAACGATGACCCCTGCATTCTCCGTGCGTCCCAGTTCGCGCAGCACCAGGCTGACGCTGGCGGTGACGACGGCGGCGCAGATGGCGACCGCGACGCCGTTCAGCGGGAAGTGCCCACTGTCGGGGCGGATCATGATGAGCACGCCGGCAAAGCCGATCAACACTGCGCTCCATCGATGGACGCCGGTATGCTCCCGCAGGACCAGCGCGGACAGGATCGTGCCGAATATCGGCATGGTGAAGCCGATCGTGGTCGCCTCGGCGGGCGGCAGCAGAATATAGGAGAGGAAATTGAGCGCCATGCCCGTCATGCCGAACGCCATGCGGGTGGCATGCACCCCGATCCGGCGGGTATGCACCGATTGCACGCCGCTGGTCATAGCGATCCACGCAAAGACGACCGGCAGCGCCAGCGCCTGCCGATAGAACAGCGATTCGATCAGATGAACGCCCCGCGCATCGGCCAGCCGCACCGTCACGAACATGATCGCGAGGCAGATCACGGCAACCAGCCGCAGGCCGATGGCATGAAGCGGGCGATGGGGACGGCTGTGAGGAGAAACGGGCGGCACGGGTCCGCCTTAGAGCATCGTGCGCAAAAGTGGGAACCGGTTTTGCGGCTGAAACGATGCGCAAATAAATACCGGAGCGCGCGTCCTGCGTCTGATTTAACGCAGCGGGCTCCAGCCCGGTCGCGGGATCACGCAACCGGGAACATGAACGACCGTTACAGGCAGGCTTCCAGGAAGGGCTGGTCGAAACCGAACTGCCGGGCCTTGTCCAGCGTATAGGGACGCAGGCCCATGGAGCGATATTCGCCGACGATCCGGCCGCTGTCGTCCTCGTCATGATATTCGAACTTGAACAGTTCCTGGGTGACGATGACGTCGCCTTCCATGCCGATGACTTCGGTGACGTTGGTGACGCGGCGCGAACCGTCGCGCAGACGTTTCACCTGCACGATCAGGTCAACCGAGTCGGCAATCTGCTTGGAAATCGCTTCCTTGGGGATCTTGATGTCGCCCATCAGGATCATGTTTTCCATACGGCCCAGGCACTCGCGCGGGCTGTTGGAGTGAAGCGTGCACATGGAGCCGTCATGGCCGGTGTTCATCGCGGCGAGCAGGTCGAAGCACTCCGCGCCACGGATTTCGCCCAGGATGATGCGGTCAGGACGCATGCGCAGGGCGTTCTTGACGAGATCACCGATGGTGATGGCGCCCTGACCCTCCAGATTCGGTGGGCGGGTTTCCAGCGGCAGCCAGTGCGGCTGCTGAAGCCGCAGTTCGGCCGCGTCCTCGATGGTCAGCACGCGCTCGCCCGGATCGATCATCTTCGACAGGGCGTTGAGCATCGTCGTCTTGCCCGAGCCCGTACCGCCGGAAATGACGATGTTCATGCGGCAGGCACCGGCGATCTTCAGCGCGGTTGCCATCTTCGGCGA
>NZ_JALDYQ010000121.1:0-7973 GCF_032153725.1 Sphingobium sp.
GCCTTCGCAGGAGCACGGTGCGCTTCAGGGAAGGGTCTGTAAGCGGACCGTCCACAATCCACCCAAAACCACCCTCCACAATCCGCGCTGGCCAAGCTCTGCCCGCATGGCTAGCATCCCGCCATGGACGCCAGGCACGGCAGCACAGCACCCCCGCGCGCGCTGGGCCTTTCCGCCTGTATCGCACTGGTCATGGGCAATATGATCGGGTCGGGCGTGTTCCTGCTGCCCGCCTCCCTCGCGCCCTATGGCTGGGACGCCGTCGCGGGATGGGTCTTCACCATCGCCGGATCGCTCGTGCTGGCCCATGTCATCGCCCGGCTGACGGTGCTGATGCCCGACGCAGGCGGCACGGCGCAGTTCATCACCCGCGCCTATGGTCCGGTGGCAGGCTTCGCAATCGGCTGGATCTACTGGATTTCGGTGATCTTCACCAATGTGACCATCGCCGTCGCCGCCACCGCCAATCTCAGCAGCATCTTGCCCGCGATCGACCGCCCCGGCATGGGCGCGCTCGTCTCGATCGGCTTTCTTTGGGCCACCACCGGCATCAACCTGATCGGCGCACGCGCGGCCGGCGCGACCCAACTCGCCACCACCGCGCTCAAGCTGATCCCGATCGCCGTGGCCTTCATCCTGCTCGCCCTGATGCTGGGGAACGGCCAGGCGGAAATCGTCCCCTTTCCCGCCCAGGGCTTTACCAGCGCTGGCATCACGGCTTCGGCCGCGCTGACCCTCTGGGCGCTGCTCGGCTTCGAATCCGCCAGCGTCGCCGCCGACAAGGTGCGCGATCCCGCCCGGACCATCCCCCGCGCCACGCTGATCGGCACGGCGGTCACCGGCCTCATCTACCTGCTCGTCTGCTCGGGCATCGCGCTCACCCTGCCAGCGGCGGAGAGCCAGTCAGGCTCCCCCTTCGCTGCCTTCGTCGCGCATTACTGGTCGCCGGGGCCAGCGCATTTCATCGCCCTCTTCGCCACGATCAGCTGCCTGGGCGCGCTCAATGGCTGGACCCTGCTCCAGGGCGAAGTGCCGCTCGCCATGGCACGGGGCGGCGAGTTGCCACGCTGGCTGGCCGGAACCAACACGCAGGGCACGCCGGTGCGCGCGCTGCTGCTGTCCTGCGGGCTGGGGACGCTGATGCTGATCGCCAACAGCCTGCAAGGGTTGATCGCGCTCTTCACCGCCATGGCGCTGCTGTCGACCTCGGCCACGCTGTGGCTTTATGTCGGCTGCGCGCTGGCGGCGCTACGGTTCCGGCTGGTGGTGCCGACGGCGTTGGTAGGGTTGGGTTATGCCCTATGGACGCTCTGGGGCGCTGGGCTGGTGCCTAGCGGCGCGAGTTTCCTGCTGATGGCGGGAGGATTTCCCTTCTACGCCTGGGCGCGGTGGGAAGGGAGGAGGTTCGCTTGAGTCTGCGCTCCGTACTCCTGCGAAGGCAGGACCGGGTTCCTGCCTTCGCAGGAACAGGAATCCCCAAGCTTCAATCCCCCCACAATTCCTTGAGCTTGCTGAAGAATCCCGTCGACTGCGGGCATTCCTCACCCGTCTCCGTCGCGCGAAACGCCTCCAGCAACTCCCGCTGCTTCGCGTTCAGCTTGGTGGGCGTCTCGACATCGACCTGAATCACCAGATCGCCCTGCCCGCGCCCGTTCAGCACCGGCATGCCCGCGCCGCGCTGGCGAAGCTGCTTGCCCGACTGGATGCCGCTCGGAATCTTGATCTCATGCCGCCGGCCATCAAGGCCCGGCACCTCGATCACGCCGCCCAGCGCAGCCGTCGTGATGCTCACCGGCGCGCGGGCGAACAGAGTGGACCCGTCCCGCTCGAAGATCGCATGACGCTTCACATGCAGGAAGATATAGAGGTCGCCGGCCGGCGCACCCCGCGCCCCAGCCTCGCCCTCTCCCGACAGGCGGATGCGCGTGCCTTCATCGACACCGGCGGGAACATTGACGGAGAGGGTCTTGGGCTTGTCCACCCGTCCCTCCCCCCGGCACGACCGACAGGGAGATTCAATCACCTGCCCTGCGCCATGACAGGACGGACAGGTCCGCTCCACCACGAAAAAGCCCTGCTGCGCCCGCACCTGACCATGGCCATGGCACGTGCCACAGCTCTTGACGCCCGTGCCCGGCTGCGCGCCGGACCCGTCACAGCTTTCGCAAGCCGCCGAAACCTCAATCTCGATCTCGGTCTTCTTGCCGTGATAGGCCTCGTCCAGCGTGATTTCCAGGTCGTAGCGCAGGTCCGCCCCGCGCCGCTGCGCCTGACGACCGCCACCGCCGCCGAAACCGGACTGGCCGAAAATCGTTTCGAAAATATCGCCAAGGTCGGAAAAGCCGCCCGCCCCACCGCGCCCGCCGCCGCTAAATCCGCCATTCTGGAACGCCGCATGGCCGAAACGGTCATAGGCCGCGCGCTTCTGCGGGTCCTTCAGGCATTCATAGGCTTCGGAAACGGCCTTGAACTTGGCCTCGCTGTCGGTGCAGCCCCCGGTCTTGTCCGGGTGATATTTCATCGCCAGCTTGCGATAGGCGCTCTTGATCGCCCCGGCATCCGCCGTGCGCTCAATTTCGAGCAGTTCGTAAAAATCGATTTCGGTGCTCATCTCGCCCCCGGCGTCCCTGCCCCATCATGACCACAACGGCCATGACGGGGCAAGCACATCAGCTTACGCCTTGTTGTCGTCCACTTCCGAGAATTCGGCATCGACGACATCATCGTCCGCCTTGGGAGCTTCGCCGCCCGGAGCAGCCGCAGCCGCCTGCTCCTTCTCATAAATGGCCTGACCCAGCTTCATGGCGACCTGCGCCAGTTCCTGAGCCTTCGTCTTCATGGCTTCCGGATCGCCGCCCTCAACCGCCGACTTGGTGGCGGCAACCGCGGTCTCGATCTCGGACTTCAGCTCCGCATCCACCTTGTCGCCATGCTCACTGAGCTGCTGCTCGGTGGTGTGGATCAGGCTTTCGGCGTTGTTCTTGGCTTCCGCCGCCTCGCGCTTCTTCTTGTCCTCGTCGGCGAAACGCTCGGCATCCTTGACCATCTGGTCGATGTCGGCGTCCGACAGACCACCCGAAGCCTGAATGCGGATCTGCTGCTCCTTGCCCGTGCCCTTGTCCTTGGCATGGACGTTGACCAGACCATTGGCGTCGATATCGAACGTCACCTCGATCTGCGGCACGCCACGCGGCGCGGGCGGGATGCCGACCAGATCGAACTGGCCAAGCAGCTTGTTGTCCGCCGCCATTTCACGCTCGCCCTGGAACACGCGGATCGTCACCGCCTGCTGATTGTCGTCGGCGGTCGAATAGACCTGCGACTTCTTGGCGGGGATGGTGGTGTTGCGGTCGATCATGCGCGTGAACACGCCGCCCAGCGTCTCGATGCCAAGGCTCAGCGGGGTGACGTCGAGCAACAGCACGTCCTTGACGTCGCCCTGCAGCACGCCCGCCTGAATGGCGGCGCCCATGGCAACGACTTCATCCGGGTTGACGCCGGTGTGCGGTTCC
This sequence comes from Sphingobium sp., assembly GCF_032153725.1. Classification (GTDB taxonomy): domain Bacteria; phylum Pseudomonadota; class Alphaproteobacteria; order Sphingomonadales; family Sphingomonadaceae; genus Sphingobium. The sequence continues at coordinate 3,513 of NZ_JALDYQ010000121.1, forward strand.
TTGCCGAAGAAATCCTTCACGGCCTCGCGCACCTTGGGCATGCGGGTCATGCCGCCGACGAGCACCACTTCGCTGATCTCGCTCGCGGAAACGCCAGCATCGGCCAGCGCCTTCTTGCAAGGCTCCATCGTCCGCTTGATGAGGTCGGCCACCAGCCGCTCCAGATCGGCGCGGGTGATGTTCTTGACGAGATGCTTGGGACCGTTCTGGTCAGCGGTGATGAAGGGCAGGTTCACTTCCGTCGACTGCGCCGAGGACAGCTCGATCTTCGCCTTCTCAGCCGCTTCCTTCAAACGCTGGAGCGCCAGCTTGTCCTTGGTGAGGTCGATGCCTTCGGCCTTCCTGAAGTCCTCCGCCAGATATTCCACCAGCTTGGCGTCGAAATCTTCACCGCCCAGGAAGGTGTCGCCATTGGTCGACTTCACCTCGAACACGCCATCGCCGATTTCGAGGATGGAAATGTCGAACGTGCCGCCGCCAAGGTCATAGACCGCGATGGTCTTGCCGTCCTGCTTCTCCAGACCATAGGCCAGCGCCGCCGCGGTCGGCTCGTTGATGATGCGCAGCACTTCCAGGCCCGCAATCTGCCCGGCGTCCTTGGTTGCCTGACGCTGGGCGTCGTTGAAATAAGCGGGAACGGTGATGACCGCCTGCGTGACCGTCTCGCCCAGATAGCTCTCGGCGGTTTCCTTCATCTTCTGGAGCGTGAAGGCGGAAATCTGCGAAGGGCTGTAATCCTTGCCACCGGCATTGACCCAGGCGTCGCCGTTAGGACCCTTGGCGATCTCATAGGGGACGAGTTCCATGTCCTTCTTGGTCATGGGATCATCGAAGCGGCGGCCGATCAGGCGCTTCACCGCGAAAACGGTATTATCCGGATTGGTCACGGCCTGCCGCTTGGCGGGCTGGCCGATCAGCCGCTCACCATCCTTGGTGAAGGCGACAATGGAGGGCGTCGTACGCGCGCCTTCCGCATTTTCGATCACCTTGGGCTTGCCGCCATCCATCACGGCGACGCAGCTGTTGGTCGTGCCAAGGTCGATACCGATTACTTTTGCCATCTTGTCCTCTTTGAACCCCAAATCACATTCAGCGGTTAACGGCCCCATACCTCACGAAAGCGCCAAGGCAAGGGCGTTTGCGCAAGGGATATAGGCGCGCTTTTGCTTGGCACAAGAAGCAGTGATGATTAGCGTTGAGAAACGATCCGATCAGAGACACTCAGGAAGCCCTTGGCCATGCGCGCATATTTCCCCTTCATCGCCCTTGCAGCCCCCTTGGCGCTCACGGCCTGCGGCGATCCCGCGCCCACTTATGTCGATCAGGCCTGGGTGCGGCTCAGCCCCAATAAGGACACGCCGTCCGCCGGCTATTTCGTCGCCCATGGCGGCGATGCGGGCACGCAGTTGCGCGGCGTCCTGACCGACTATGCGCTCAAGGTGGAGATGCATGAGAGCATGAACCACGGCGGAATGATGAAGATGGAGCCGCTGCAAAGCGTCGACATCCCGGCCAGATCGACGGTCGCCTTCGCGCCGGGCGGCAAGCATCTGATGCTCTGGGGCGTCAACGACACGGCGATCGCCCGGGGCAAGATGACGCTCACTTTCCTGCTGGCCAATGGCGACCGGCTTCTGGTCGACGCGATTATCCAGAAGCCCGGCGCCGCTCCCGCCTCCGGGGCGGAAGAGCATGAGGGCCATTGACCGGCCGCCCGCTGACGCCAGCGGAAACCGCCCTCGCCCGCTCCGTTTTCGCGGGAGCGATCGATTATGACCGCGTCAGGGTGCATGATCGCAAATGGTGGCCGTTTCAGCCCAGGGGCGTCACCATGGCGCCCGATGGCGACCTCTGGTTCCATCCGGCCAGCGGCCTCTTCTGCGCGGATTTCTGCGACGGGCCGCTGCACCTTCAGGGGCATTTCATCCATGAGATGACCCATGTCTGGCAGGCCCAGCGCGGCGGCAAATGGTTTCTGCCGCTGATGCGCCACCCCTTCTGCCGCTATGGCTATGAGATCGTGCCCGGTCGCCCGTTCCGCCGCTACGGCCTCGAACAGCAGGCGGAGATCGTGCGTCACGCCTTTCTGATGCGGCGCGGCCTGACGATCGCAGGCAAGCCGCCGCTGCCGGTCTATGAGGCATTGCTGCCCTTCGCATAGGGAGGATTGAAGCATTGTGCTACACTCCCGGCCATGCGCGCCCTCACCGCCCTTCTCCCCCTCGCCGCCTTCCTGGCCACCCCCGCGCTTGCGCAGTCCACCGGCCACGCCGGTCATTATTATCTCCGGGGCGTGATGGAGACAGGCTCCGAACTGATGCTCCACCCCGACGGCCGCTTCCAATGGTATCTGGTCTATGGCGCGCTGGACCTGTTTGCCGAAGGCCGATGGACCGAAAAGGACAACAGCATCACCCTCACCTCGGAAAAGACGAAGGACGTCCCTCAACCCGGATTCCAGACCCTGACGCTCACGATCAGGGACAAGTCGCTGATCCCGCCCGATGGCCACGGCGCCTATATCCGGCCCGCCGACGACAAGGATTGAACCGCTACCGCCGTCCGCCGCTCCGTGATAGCTTCAGCAGTCCGCCGAAAAGCGGGCCGAGTCTTGAATGGGAGGCATTATGACACTCTCGATCGGCAGCAAGGCCCCCGACTTCACCGCTGAAACCACGCAGGGGCCAATCCGCTTTCACGACTGGCTGGGCGACAGCTGGGGCATCCTCTTCTCGCATCCCAAGGATTTCACCCCGGTCTGCACCACGGAACTGGGCTATCTCGCAAAGCTGGCCCCCGAATTCGCCAGCCGCAACTGCAAGGTGATCGGCCTCTCGGTCGACCCGGTCGGCAATCACGACCGCTGGCTTTCCGACATCAAATCCGCCACCGGCGGCGACGTCACCTACCCCATCATCGGCGACCGCGACCTGAAAGTCGCCCAGGCCTATGAAATGCTCCCCGCCAGTGCCGGCGACAGCAGCGAAGGCCGCACCGCCGCCGACAACCAGACCGTCCGCACCGTCTACCTCATCGGCCCGGACAAGCTGATCAAGGCGATGCTGAGCTACCCCATGAGCAGCGGCCGCAATTTCGACGAAGTCCTCCGCCTGCTCGACAGCTGCCAGCTCACCGCGAAGCACAAGGTCGCCACCCCGGTGAACTGGAAATGGGGCGAGGACGTCATCATCGTCCCCGCCGTCTCCGACGAGGAAGCGAAGGAGCGCTTCCCCGAAGGCTGGAACAGCGTCACGCCTTACCTCCGGATAGTCCCCCAGCCACAGGACTAGGACGATGTTCTTCGCGGTCTTCAAGGATGGCGAGGGATGCAAATCCTATATCATCGCCAATGAGGCATGCTGCGCCGCGGCCATCATCGACCCGGCGCTGGATTTGGTCGACCGTTATCTGGGCGAGGTCAACCGGCAGGGCCTGCGCGTCCGCTACATCATCGACACGCACACCCATGCCGATCATTTCTCCGGCGCGCGGGCCCTGCGCGAAGCGCTCCACGCCCCGATCGTCATGCACCGCTACTCGCCCGCCCCCTATGTCGACCTGCATGTGGAGGACGGCCACAGCCTGCCGCTGGGCGACATGCGCATGCGCATCCTCCACACGCCCGGCCACACCCGCGATTCCATGTGCATCCATGTCGATGATCGCCTCTTCACCGGCGACACGCTGCTGATCGGCGGCACCGGGCGCAGCGACCTGCCCAGCGGCGATCCGGTCCAGCTGCATGACAGCCTGTTCCACAAGCTGCTCGACCTGCCCGACGACACGCTGGTCTTCCCCGCCCATGACTATAAGGGCCGCGAAGGCTCCACCATCGGCCAGGAACGCGCCAACAACCCCCGCCTCGCCAAAACCGGACAAGCCGATTTCGTCGCGATGATGAACAGCCTCAACCTCTCGGCCCCCACCCACCTCACCGAAGCGCTGCGCACCAACATGTCCGGCGGCAAGACGGTCCGCCAATTGCTGGGCGAAGCGGGCGCCACAGTCCCCTTCATGGCGATGGACGAACTGCTCCGCCGCCTCGATGCGCGGGCCAACGACTTCGTGATCCTCGACGTGCGGGAGAAAGACGCCTTCGCCGCCGGCCATGTCCCCGGCGCGATCCACCTGCCGCGCGGACAACTGGAACTGCGCGTCAACGAAGTCCTGCCCGACCCGAGCGTGGAGGTGCTGACGGTCTGCGAGCTGGGCAAGATCTCGACCCTCGCCGCCGCGACGCTGCACGAACTGGGCTTCAACCGCGCCACGGCGCTCGACGGCGGCATGACCGCATGGCGCGAAAAAGGGCACCCCCTCGAGAAGATGCCGCGCCCCTGAGGGAAAAGGCAAGCATGCCGTGGTCATCCCAACGACCCGCAGGACGGCTCACGACCATTTGCGGACACTCCCACCCTCGTCACCCCGGACTTGATCCGGGGTCCCGCTGCCTTTCAGATGTGC
>NZ_JALDYQ010000052.1:0-39099 GCF_032153725.1 Sphingobium sp.
GTGCAAGCTCGACCCGTTCAAGACCTATATCGACGAGCGCGCGGCGGCATGCTGCCCCGCACCGGATCCCGGCGCCGGCAATGCTCCTCGAGCTTCGCGGTCGCGGCTACACAGGCGGGCTGACGCAGCTTCGCGCCTATCTCGCCAGTCTGGTGCCAGCCGGCCCGGCCGCGCCGCCGGTGCGCTTCGAGACCGCGCCTGGCGAGCAGATGCAGGTCGATTGGGCGGTGATCCGGCGGGGTGCCGACCCGCTCTCGGTGTTCATCGCGGTGCTCAGCTACAGCCGCTATGCCTATGCCGAGTTCGTGACCGATGAACGCGTCGAGACGCTGATCGCCTGTCATCGCGGCGCATTCGCTGCCTTTGGTGGGGTGCCGCGCCAGCACCGCTTCCATCCCGCCTTGCTCGACTTTGCCCAGCACTGTGGCTTTCGCCCGCGGCTGTGCCAGCCCTATCGCGCCCAGACGAAAGGCAAGGTCGAGCGCTTTATCCGCTATCTGCGCGGCTCGTTCTGGGTGCCGCTCGAGAGCCGGCTGCGCCAGGGCGGCCTCGGCGTCGACGCGGCCACCGCCAACGCCGAAGTCGGCGGCTGGCTCGCTTCGGTCGCCAACGTGCGCACGGTGGGCGGGATCGGCATCGTGCCGGCCGAGGCGCTTGGCTCTCACGATTGTGAACAAGCTGATCAGCCGTTGATTGACGGATATAGACGCAGGCGCTGCGCTGGAGATGCTCAGCCGTGATCTTGTTCATGGCCGCCCTCCGCGCTTCTGACGTTGACCAGCGTCTGCGCGATCTCGCGCATCAGACCTTCCAGAGCACCCCGCAACTCGATCATTCGCCTCGGGCACGGCGTTACGCACGGTGGCTCTGTGGCGAACAGACTTGGTTGGTGAGTTGTCGATTTGCGAGCCACCATCAGCTGTCTCCGTTTTTGATTCGGTCAGGAGAAAGCTTAGAAGCGCGTCGACTTCGGCGCGCATTACGCGCAGGATATCGAGTGGAAAGCGCGGCGGACCGTCGGCAACCTCGAAACGGGATGCTGCAGGTTCCGTCATCCAGGCCGGCAAGGTGGCAAACGAACCGTTGGGTTGTGAAACAACGATGTACTCGACGCCGGCGTATTCGAGCCGACGTCTGATCTCTACCATCTCGCCGAAGCGCGGATGGAAACGATAGGTGATCCGGCCTTCAGCCGGATGTTCGTTGGCAGTATGTCGCCATTCCGAGCACAATCTGGATGATGCGGATATCGAGCAGTTGGGCCGACAGCATCACCGTGCGATCCTTGGCGCCTTTGCCGTTCCGGACCTGGAGCAGCATCCGGTCGCTGTCGATATCGCCGACCTTGAGGCTCACGACCTCCGATACGCGAAGTCCGGCGGCATAGGCTGTGGTCAACGCCGCCCGCGCCTTCAACGACGGCACCGCTTCGAGAAAGCGCACCACTTCGTCAGCGCTCAAGACCGCCGGCAGCTTGCGGGGCATCCGTGCATAGGCAATCCGCCCGGGTATCTCTCCCCGGTTCAGCGTCACGCCGTAGAAAAAACGCAGAGCGCACACGGTCTGGTTGAGCGCCGGCCAGGATATCCCCTGTAACACGAGATAGACCTGAAACGTCCGGACATCCTCGAGCCCAAGCCGATCCGGCGAGCGCCCGAAATAGCGGCTGAACTTCGTGACGGCGTGCAAGTACGACCGTTGCGTCGCCGGCGACAGGTTGCGAAGCATCATGTCGTCGATCATACGACGGCGCAGCGGGCACACCGCTGTCGTGGTGGTATCAGCCATGGGATGGTCTGCTGGTCAGGGGTTGGTCTTCAGCAACCAAACCTTCCCATCAGGAGGCCATTCCAGCCAATACTCACGCCTCTCCCGCGTCCGCGGGTTCGTTCAATCCCTCGAATCCCTCGTCGATTCAAAACGGTCGAAAACCGCTCTAATGGAGAGCCGCCGTACGCGCGAACTTTGCCTCGTCGCAGCGACTAAGATACCAGACCAGCAATTCGCGCTGACAGCCAATCCCCAAACGCTGATATGCACGCTTGCGATATGTCATCACGGTTTCTTCGCCGATATTGAGATCAAGCGCGATACCAGCCGTCGATATGCCGAATAGGATCCGCGAACAAACTTCTATTTCGCGGCTTGAAAGAGGGATATCGGCCGATTGCAGGATCGATTCGATGAGCGGCAGCGAGGTCAGCACGGTGGAAATATCCACTTTGCTGTCGACCAGATCGATGTGCCGCCTGACGAGAGCCATCAAGGATTGCGAGTACGAGGCCAAATGGTCCATCTGATGCTCAGAGATTTCACCTTGCCTCAGCGATCGCAGCACGCTCAGGATGGCGAAACCTTCGTCGTAGCGCCCGCAAAAGAGGATGCGTTCGCCAATCTCCGCCTCGCCATACAACATGTTGCGAACCGCAAAGCCCGAAAGATCCTCTACCCGGGCATAATGCATCGCCGCGCAGGATTTATCGGCCGACCCGGTCGCCTGGGCCATCATCGGGTCCGACCGCCAATAAGCGCCGGACAGATAGATCGAAAACTGTCGCTGAGCGGTGTCGGTACCATCGCAACTGATGGCCCCGAACGGCGACAGTTGCCGCTCGCTCAAAAGCCCAAATGCGCAGTGCCTGGCCCCGCATATCGATGCGAGCGCCTCCATCAGGCCGTGCCCGAAGTTGCACCGGCCCAGCGACGAGATCAAGCCGGGTAGCAAGGGTAAATCAGATCGAACCGAATCTCGCCGATCCATGCGGCCCCTCTCAATCATCGCTCTCCCAAGCCCGGTATCGTCTTGGCGCCCCCGGTCTTTGAAGGCGCCGCTAAGAGCTTTGTAGCGGAATACCACAGGGGAGAATCGTGCGCAACCTGTTCTCGCGCGGTTATGCGACGCCATCCGCGTCGGTTCGTCGCGCATCGTTGGGGAGCGCTCGTCGCGGCAGTGTGCAGATCGGCGGACTCAGGACGTAGATGAAGTGCCGGCTGACGCGGTTGCAGCCATTGCTCCTTCAAGTCCGGGCGAGCCGGAACAGTTCGATCGCGTTGGCGGAGAATATCCGCTGCTTGTCGCTATCCGGAAGGGTGGCATCGGCGACATGTTGAACCGATCTGCACAACAGATTGTCCGGATCGTGCGAGAGCGGGTAATCGGAGCCGAGCATAACCTGGCTGCTGCCGAAAGACCTCACTCCGAACTCGATTTCGAGCGGCGACTGCCAGATGCCGGGAGCGGTATCGAAGTAGACGCGCTTGAGCAGTTCCGGATAGTCCCGGTCCGGAACGTTGACCAATGGGCCACCCTGGTTGAGGAACAGCCTGCGAAAGGTCATCGGCAGGCTGCCGCCGAGATGCGGGAAGATGAACCTCAATCCAGGAAGATCGTCCAGAATGCCGGAAAACAACACCCTGGCGACACAGAGATTGAGATCGCCGGGAATGCCCACCGAACGCTCGAGATTCCATTGGCCCAGGTTCTCGCAATTGGAACACCGCCAGCTCGGATGCACGAAGACCGGCAGATCGAGCTCCGCGGCCACCTCCAGCAGCAGCCGGAAATCCGGGTGATCGGGAAAGCGGCCCTGGTGAATGGTTGTGATGTTGAGCGCGCATAGTCCCAGGCCACGAGCCCGCCGAATTTCGGCCACCATTGCCTTATCCCCATCCGGCGGCACCGAAATCATGCCGGAAAAGCGATCGGGATAGCGGGCGACCACTTCGGCGGTGCCGTCATTGATGATCTGTGCCGCCTCGAGCGTCATCCAGTCCTGATAGCACGCCGGCGACAGGATCGCATGGTCGACGCCGGCAGCGTCCATGTTCGCCAGTTGCGTCATTGGGTCGCACCAATATTGCGGATCGACACGCAAATAGACGAACCCGGTTTTACTGTCAGCAAAGGTTGCGATGGCACCCTCACGGGCAACGACAACCCCCGGTGGAACCAGCGCTTCCGCCCGATCCATATAGGCCCGTGGGATGAAATGGTGATGGATATCGATCTTCACAGCAAAAACTCCGTACCCGCAGACATCTGTTCGCTCAGTGTGTCAGAAGAAACGGATCGTTTCGCCGCCTATGGCCAGGTGTTCTCCGATAATCGTGGCCTGGCGATCAATCATCGAAACGGTCGTTCGCGACCGATCTATGAATTTCTCCTCATCGGGGATAAAGACCTCCTTGAACACCGGCAGGGAAAACAGCTCCTTGCGTTGTTCTATGTTATCGTACCAGACCTCGGAAAAGCCGTCGAACGGGAGCGGATCGGCGTCAAAGGCCGTATTGGGCCGGATATGATGCTGGATATATCGGCGCAGATAGCGTCGGCTGTCAGGCGTATCCCGCAAGAGCGGCCCATGCACATTGCGCCAATGGTCCGAAAACTGCTCCCCGGTCAGGCCCGGCAGGCGCTTGTAAAAGCTTAGCGTGATAATCATCGAATTGCTCGCTTCCCGTGAGATTTTGCCCATGTTCCGGCTGTGATGCGGGCATGTGCCTACGCGAAGAAAGCAATAAACCGGCACTCGATGCTCGATCGCGGATTGACTTGCGCGCCCGCTGGCGCGCGAAATGGCGAGTGCGGGACGAAGCAGGCCCGCGACGGGTCCGAATCATATCCCTTGAACACCAGCAGTTCATCCCGGTTCATATCGGAAAAATAGTACCACCGATGCCCAGGGTTATACTTGACAACCTGCGATTCGAACTGGATGCCGATTCCGTGAGGAACCGGATAGAAATCGGCCGGAACCAGATCGGCCGGATCGACCGAGCGTGGGTCACAAACCGCGAGCACTTCGTCGTGCGGAGGCGTCGAAGTCGCACGCCAGGCCTGATATATGGCGAACCGGCTGAAAGGCTCGATTTCCCTGATCCCTCCCCAGGCCATCGCAATCCACCGGAAGTAGGTCGCGGACGCGGCGGTAAAGTCCAGATGGGTGAAGCCGGCGGGCTTGGAAATGCTCTCCTGATCCGACGCGGCGGAACGCCGGATGACAGGGCCATTGCGCAGGGGGATGATGTCCTGCCCGCCGACCAGTTCTTTCACGAAGGGGGCCAATTCCTGCAGGTAGGCATCTTTCAACTCCCGGGAATCGGCATCCGAGATTGTGGCATGCTCGGCATGGTGCTCGACCAGCGTGAAGCCATCCTGCTCAAGATCGAGCCCGGCCCTGAGTGGCCGCGCATCGTTGACCGTGATCTTGCGCGCCTCGAACTTGACCGTCGAACGTCCGCGGCCGGAGACATCGATAACCGCCCTCTCATCCATCGGAATGAGATAGTTCACGCTGGCCTCGATGGCATCCAGCGCCTTATCGTCCAGGCTACCGATCATTGCATCCACCATTGTCTTACCCCCGCAGGCCGCAAGCGGCATTAGGCTCGATCCCAAGGTTCGCTTTCGAGGCAGAAGCCAGCTCAACCTGCTGAGATATCCAGCCCTGGATGAGCGGCGCCACATGTCTGGGAACGGGCATCCGCCTGCAACGATTCCTCCGATAGTGCTACCAGGCGGGGAAGGAAAGCCAGTCCCCGCCTGGGGTGACCACGGCAGCGATCGCGCAGCGGGCGAAATAATCCAAGGCGCGCAAACCGCCCCTGATTGTCGCGCAATCAGACAGCTAGGTTAATGTCATATCAAGGGGGTTGGCGCGAGTGATCGCGCGCGCCCTTTTTGCGTCCGGTAATGGCCGGCGCCTGCTGAGGAGATGCACAGTATGATCCGATCGATCGTTACCGCGTGCCTTCTGGCCGCAGCCGCCATGGCGGTTCCCACGATCGCGCAGATGCCAAGAAAGTGCCCGGCAAGGCCGATCCGAGCCGGGTGGCCGCGGGCACCTACAAGGCCGATACAGCGCACACCCCGATCCTGTTCTCGGTAAACCATCTGGGCTTCAACATGTATCACGGCATCTTCGGCGATGCGTCGGGCACGCTGATCCTCGATCCCGCCAAGCCTTCCGCCGCGAAGGTCGATATAGAAATCCCGATAGCCGGCATCACGACCACCAGCGCAAAGCTGACCGAACATCTGAAGAGCGCCGATTTCTTTGACGCGGCCAAGTTCCCCACGTGGCGCTTCCAATCGACTGCGGGTCAGGCCAGCGGCACCAGCGCCACGATCACTGGCAACCTCACGCTGAAGGGCGTGATCAAGCCCGTGACGCTGAACGCCAAGTTCACCGGCGCCGGCAAGGGTCCAATGAATCAGCTGGAAACCGTCGCGTTCGAAGCGACCGCTACCATCAAGTGTAGCGATTTCGGCGTCAGTTGGAAACCCTGATTTACCCCTCGTGTTTTGGGTGATTTTCTGATTCCATCGTTGGGGAGCGCGATGGAGGCGAAGATGTCGGAACAGCGTGGATTTTTTGATCTTGATGCGCGGTACGCGGCGCTTTCGGCGGCGGGTGATCCGCTGGAGAAGCTGGGCGGGCTGATCGACTTCGAGATATTCCGACCTGCGTTGGACGGGGCGCTGAGGCGGTCTGACGGCAGCAAGGGCGGACGCCCGCCGATGGACGCGGTGATGATGTTCAAGGTGCTGGTGCTGCAGACGCTCTATGGCTTGTCGGATGCCCAGGCCGAGTTCCAGATCCCGGATCGCCGCAGCTTTGGCCGTTTCCTCGGGCTCGACGATGGGGACAATAGGCCGGACGAGACGATGATCTGGCGCTTCCGTGAGGCTCTGGTTCGCGCTGATGCGGTCGATGCGCTGTTTGCCCGGTTCGATGCCCATCTCAAATCGCTGGGCTATCTGGCGATGGGAGGTCAGATCATGGACGCCAGTATCATCGCGGCGCCCCGCCAGCGCATGACCGACGAGGAACGTGCCATCGTCAAAGGTGGCGGCATCCCCGGTGCATGGAAGGAGAAGCCCGCCAGGCTGGCACAGAAGGACCGCGATGCGTGCTGGACGCTGAAGCGCGGCCGCCGCAAGAAGGGGCCGGACGGCAAGCTGCTGATGGCGCTCGCGACACCGATGTTCGGCTATAAGTCGCATATCGGCATCGACCAGCGGCATGGCTTTATCCGGACATGGAAGGCGAGCGATGCCGCCCGTTACGATGGCCGCGAGCTGCCCGAGCTGCTCGATCCGGCCAACACTGGCGGTTCGGTCTGGGCGGACACCGCCTATCGCAGCCAGAAGAACGAGAGGAAAATTGCGCGCGCCGGCCGCGTATCGAAAATCCACTTCCGCAGGGCACCGGGCAAGCCGCTTCCGCCGCAGCGTCAGCGTGCCAATGCCGCCCGCTCCAAAATCCGCTCCGCCGTCGAGCATGTCTTTGCCACCCAGAAGCACAGGATGTGCCTGTTCATCCGCACCATCGGCATCGAGCGGGCCAAGACAAAAATCGGCCTCGCCAACATCGCCTTCAACTTCAAACGCTTCCCCTACTGGGAACAGAAGATGGCGATGATCTGAGCCGGACCGCCGGGCACCGTACCCTGAACCAATCACGCCACCGAAAACCAAAGGCATCCAGCCGAAAATCATCGCCAGATCCGCACGCTCCCGCCGCTCGCCCGCGATCATCGGCCACAGAGTGGTAAATCAAGGTGTCCAGTTACGGCGTCCCGTTCGTGCCGGATGAAGTGCCGCTGCTGATCAGCGTGGCCTTCGAAAGGTCCAAAGCCTAATCGAAGCGCTCGCGGCGGCGGGCAACCGCTGCTATGGGCGCGGCATGAACGATCCGACTACCATTAGTCGCCTCTACGGCCGACTCGCGGGCCATGCCCTGCGCGTCGGCCAGGCGCCCCTATTCGAGCGCCTCATGCCCGAGGTCGAGGTTCCAGCCTCCAGGCCGCTGGATGCCGCTACACTGTTGGGCGATGACCGTCCGCTCGAGCTTGAGATCGGCTTCGGCTCCGGCGAACATCTCGCCGGTCAAACCACCGTCCGCCCCGATCATGGTTTCATCGGCTGCGAGCCGTTCCTCAACGGTGTGGTCGGCGCGCTCGCCCATCTCGATGAGCGGCGTTTGAAAAATGTCCACCTCCACATGGGCGATGCACTCGAAGTGCTGGAACGGCTGCCGGAGACCTCGCTCGACCGCGTCTATCTGCTTCATCCCGATCCCTGGCCCAAGGCGCGCCATGCCAAGCGCCGGTTCATGGACAAGGGCCCGATCGACCTGATCGCCCGCAAACTGAAGCCGGGTGGCCTTTTCCACTTCGGCACCGATCACCCGATCTATTGTCGTTGGGCGATGATGGTGATGGTGATGGGCCGGCGCGACGATTTCGAATGGCTGGCAAAAACGCCGCAGGACTTCCGTGTCCGACCCGAAGACTGACCCGAAACCCGCTACGAGAAGAAGGCCCGCCGGCTTCGCCATGAAGTCTGGTATTTCCGATACCGGCGCCGTTAGCGCGATAAAGCAAGATTTTCCCGTTCAGACCCATCATGAATCGATTCGGCCGCTGGCGGCAACCACCGCCGATTCCAGTCTTGCGCCAAAATCAGATCGACCTCGCGGACGTCGGCAATTGTAACGGCTTCGAGCCGTCGCGCGCCGGCGCGCTTACACAGAATATCGGGCACTCTCGAGCCGGATCGTGACAAGCGCATGAAAGGCAGCTGGTCCTGCCCCTGTTGGAGCGGACCTCAACTCAGTTTGATCGGCATTTGCAGATAGCCCCGGCATATGTCGTCCCAGACTATCGAAATAATCTTCGACATCGGCTCGATCCGACCAGTACGAAATTACGAACCGGTCCGCCTCCCCCGTCAAGGCTTCGACGGCGTGAACGGCAAGCGCCCCGGATGCGTGGGCGGCATCGAACAGAAAAGCCGAACGCACCGCGACATCCTCGCCCGAGGAAACCGAACGATGGCGCGCGACGACGACGAATGGAGCATCTGAAAGGCTTCGATCGGACATGATCTAGGCAGCCTGCTTCTTGCTTATGAACAGTGCTTCCACGTCGGAAAGGTCCAAATCACGTCCCTGTGCGACCTCTCCCCGCTGATGGGCAGCGATCGCTTCCAATACAGTGCGGCGCCCTTCGACAAGTGCCTTGTCGACCGGAGCCAACATCTCTCGCGTGCGATCGACCCGCCCCTGGCTTTCCAGGACGCAAAAATCCTCGGCCAGCGTGTTGAGCACAGTACCGTTACCAACGAAGCCGGCGAAACTCTCGCCACGCTCCATCGCGTCGCGGTCCTGCCCCCAACCCCACAATCCCTCGGGCGTCCGCGGCCCCTTGTTGCGGATATTCTGGTAAAGATCGTCGAAGTCTTCGAGTTGACCAAAGTTCGCCAGACCGAAACCTTCAGGTTTCAGCGGAGCGTTGCGATTGTAGAATATTTGCCAGGCCAGCGTATGCTCGTCGTCGATCGGCACGGCTATGTGGATCGCCTTGTCCTCGAGCGGATCAGGTGAAACGGTGTGGTGCTGGAAGAACGGCAAAATGAACCGGAAATGCGTGTCCTTCGCCGCATCACAGTTCGTATGATCGAAGCCGTAGGGCGTGCGCCGGACCAGCATCTCCGGGTAATCGTACCTGAGTCCGCTGCTGGTGCTCAGCTGATTATCGGAGAAATAGACTTTGCTGCGAAAAGACGCGCGAACGGTATCATTGTGCAGGATTTGCGCATGAAATACGTCCCATAAGGTTTCAAGCGGCGCGAGCCAACCGCAATGCAGGGTCATCGTGGCTGCAATCACGTGATCGTCTGGAAGGTCGGTGAAAGAGAAATGGCGGAAAGCCGGCGCTTCTCCCCGGCCCAGCCATGTCCAGATCATCCCCTGTCCTTCGCGCACCGGATGGGCACCAGTGCCGATCTTGTCGAGCCGAGCCGATGGCGGATGCGTCGGCGCCTCCAGAAGCTCTCCAGACGGCGAGATCTGCCATCCGTGGTAAATGCAGCGCAGACCGCAGTCTTCTACCCGCCCCAGCGCCAGCGATGCGCCTCGGTGCGGGCACTTCTCATCCACGATTCCAACCGTACCATCGGGCAGGCGGAACGCCACGAAAGTCTCGCCAAGGATCTTGAACAATCTGGGCGATTCGCCAGCTTTCAACTGCGACGACCGCATCACGGGTATCCAATATTGCCGCATCAGTCCGCCGAGCGGCGTTTTGGGCCCCACTTCCGTCAACAGACGATTATTCTCCTCGGTCAGCATAAGCCCTACTCCTTCAGTCGAAATTCATGCGCACCATGACGCCATAAGTGCGCGGCGCGTCGGGAACGGCCGTATCGCCGAAGCGCTGCGGAATGATCTGGTTGTAGTAATGCGCATCCGTCAGATTGCGACCATAAAGCTTCACGCCCCACCGGCCGTTGGCCGACGTCCAGCCGAGCGAAGCATTCACCAGCACATAGTTATCCTGCCTGGCCCTGTTCTCGGGATCAAAGAAGAAGCCATCATTGTAATAAACCGATCCGGTAACGTCGAAATCGCCGATCGTGGCCGGGATCTTATACTGCGCGTTGAGGTTCGCAGTGAACGGCGGCGTATAGATCGTATCATTTCCAGACGCATCGATGGCAACTTGGCTGGCTCCCCCGCCGGGTAGCGGAGTGAACGCCGGTGCCGCCGGGAAGCGCGTGTAAGTGCCGTCCAGATACGAAAGTGAAGCCGACAGGCGGAAGTTGCGATCTGGCACGAACTCCAATTCCGCCTCGAGCCCCTTCACGTCGCCGCGGGCCGCATTTATCAGAACACTGGAGCCGAGTACCGGCACCTGCAACTGCACGTCCTTGAACAGGTTATAGAAGATTGACGCGTTGAAACGAAGACGCCGGCCGAACAGCTCGGATTTGAAGCCAAGTTCGAAAGCGTCGATAATTTCAGGACGCACAGCCGGTTGAGTGGGCGCAGGGGCAGAGAAGACACCGCTCTTGAATCCACGCGCATATTGAGCGAACACCATCAAATCGCGGTCGAACTTGTGGTCGAGCGAGACCTTCCAGGTGGGCTTGCTGAATGTCGCGTGCTGATTCACTGGCGCTCCGAAGGTTCCATTCACGGCGTCGACACCGTTAATGCTGCGCTTGTCCGACGTATAGCGCGCGCCGAGAATCAAATTGGTCTGCGGCATTATCTCGACCGTGCCTTGCGCATAGCCAGCATAGGACGTGCTCGTCTGCCGCGAAAAGCGCTGAATGGTCCGGCCGCCAGCTGTGCTTCCGGTCAGCGTCAGGGGATCATAGGCCGAATTGTCATGAAAATAGAAAGCGCCAACGATCCATTGAAATGCGGCGTCGCGCGGCGCGAGCAGCTGAAGTTCCTGCGTAGTAGCGCGCGCGTATTGGTCAAACACCGCCGTCGACAAGTTGGCGGGCGTTCCGTCCTGATCGAAGTTGAGGATCAACTTGACGTCGCGATGGCTGGTAATGCTGACGAACTGGAAATCGCCGAAGTCATGGCGCACCTGCAGATTGCCGCCCCACTGTCGTGTCGTGCCGTCTACGTCGATCGTGTTGTTGACGTTGAAGAAGCCTGGATAGCCGATGCCACCGCTCAGCTGCTTCCCTTGCAGCGCCCGCAGCGCCGGATCCAGCACCGGGTTGTTACGATTATAGTCGCCGCTGAGCGTGACGGTCGTGTCGCCGAGATCGAGCAGCCACTTGCTGCGGATGCCGATCTCATGGCCCTTGTAAACTTCATTGCCGGTCGCGAGGTTGCGACCCCAGCCTTGGCCCTGGTGCATTCCATAGACTGAAAGGTCTGCCGCGAGAGTGTCGGTGATCCCGGTCGTGGCATAGAACTGGCCGACAACAGTCTCATAATTGCCGTAGCTGAGACTCGCCTCCATGGACGGCGTCGTCGAGGGATTTTTGGTGATCACCTGAATGACGCCCGCGGCGGCATTGCGGCCGAACAAAGTACCTTGAGGCCCCTTCAGCACCTCGATCCGCTCAATATTGCTGAGCGAGAATACGCTTGCGGCCAGGCTGGCGGTATATACACCGTCGATATAAAGCGCCGCGGCCGATTCATCCCCCGGTGCCGTGTTGCGGTTACCGATGCCGCGAATGAAGGGAGAGACCGATGTTTGCTGCACCGACATCGAAAGCCCCGGCACCGAGTTCTGCAATGACGTCGTTGTCGTGACGCCGCTCACCTCCAAAGCTTTGGAGGTCAACGCGGTAATGGCGATTGGCACTTCTTGCAGCCTTTCCGAGCGACGCTGAGCAACTACTACGATATCCTCCACGCCTCCTTGCGCTTGGACCGCACTGCCCGCGCTGTCAGCGCTTGGTGCAGCTGAGGTTTCCTGGGCCGACGCCGCAGATGCGATGCCGAGTGCTCCAAGCGAAATCTGGCAAGCAAAAATAATCTGCCTATAATTCTTCATCACCCGCCCTCTCCCCGCGCGTTCTGAACGACACGCCCGATATTGTAACTTTGATTTACTAGCTCGAACGCCTGGTGCAGTGCTGTCCCCGTGGACGGGGACTGTCGGGCTCAGGATGTACAAGTGCAAATGGCCCCCCTCCCGCCGGAGATGAGTGGATCGGATTCGATGATTTTGCAGTTCGCGTAATGGAGGGAGAAAGGCGTGCCAGCATCCGTTGTGGCTCTCGCAGCGAGCCAGTCGCAAACCGACGAACCCGCGGTGGCAGATTCGCGTGGCACTTTTAGCCAGGCACGCCGCATCTATATAGCGGTCCTCCTGACGCTCGCCATGAGCATCAGCTTTGCCGATCGCTACGTGCTGGCGATGTTGATTCAGCCGATCAAGGCCGAGCTTCACTTGTCCGACAGCCAGGTCGGTTTGGTGACGGGCTTCGCGTTTTCCGCCTTTTATGCCGTATTCGGTCTGCTGATAGCGCGTATTTCCGATCGTGGCTGGCATCGTGCCGTCATCCTGGCGTCCTTGTTCGTATGGAGCGCGATGACCTCCCTAAGCGGCTTCGCCGTCAACTTCTTTCAACTGCTGCTGGCACGCTTCGGTGTCGGGGCAGGTGAAGCCGGTGTCGCCCCTGCATCGCATGCCACGCTGGCACAGCTCTTTACGCCCGAAAGTCGTAGCACTGTCCTGGCCTTTTTCAGTGCCGGCGGACCGCTGGGTATCCTGACCGCCTTCGCCGTCAGCGGCCCGCTCGAATTGGCGCTGGGTTGGCGGTGGACGTTCATCGTGATGGGCATTCCAGGGGCGTTGCTTGCCCTATTGTTTGTCTGCACCGTTCCTGCACTGCCAACCAGCGCGACGGTAGAGAAAATAGACGCGTCCTCGGCCAGGAACGTGGGGGCCGTGGCGCTCCTGTCGAATCGAACCTTTGTTTATCTGCTGGCATCGATATCGTTAATCGCTCTCCTCGCATTTGGCATCCCCCAATGGCTTCCCGCCTTCTTCGAACGCTCATTCAACGTCTCCAGGGCAACGCTCGGCCCTCACCTAGCCTTGACCCAGGGATTTGGCATGTTGATCGGAATGACAGCGGGCGGGTGGCTCGCGGACCGCCTTGCGCGACGTAACCCGCGTTGGCGGATGCGATTGGTAATGATAAGCGTTGTCGGTGCGGTTCCTTTCGTGATGGGGACACTCGTTCTGCCAAGCTATTCGCTGGCTTTGACCTGTGCGGGATTCGCGGCATTGCTACTCGGTGTTACCGGGGGACCAGTGTGGTCGGCGGTGCAGGAGGTCGCGCCAGCAGAGGGACGTGCGACGGCAGCTGCGCTGGCTATGATGGTAAGCTCCTTCCTCGGATTGGGGCTCGGACCATTGCTCATCGGCATTGCGAGTGACCTATTGGTTGCGCAAAATGGGCAAGGCTCCTTAAGGCAAGCGCTGATCATCGTCAGCGCCATTGGTTCCACGGCGCTCGTGATAGCCTTGAGAGCGACGCTACTCCGGATCGAGCGATCGGCATCGGCCCAGGCCGTGGGGACGAACGTGGCTGGGTAGAGAATGCCCTGTCACCAAATTCCAGGCCCGATGCGATGCCAAGGGCCGTCCGCTCGGCCTCCTCCTGACACCGGGGCGGGCGCATGACATTCAGGGCTTCGGCGCCCTCTTCCGCACGATCGCTGACAAGATCGAGGCGCTGCTGGCCGATGAAAGCTATGACGCCGATGTCATTCGCGAGAACTGGCACAGGGCCGAAGTCGAGGCTGACATCCCCGCCAAGAACAACGGCGCGAACCGGTGCCGCATGACCGGACGAAATATAAAAAGCGCAACGAAACATAGGTGCCTGATTACCATGAAAGAATAAACGTATGAGTTCCAAACATCCCAAGATCAACCGAAACCCGGGCAGATTCGCAGCGCGAGGATCGAATTCGACTTCGCGTTAAGTTTGCAGCGCGTACGCCATAACTGTCGAAGAATGGCGACAGCGGAATACATCCGATATCCCGATAGGTGCCATCGGGATATTGCGGCTTATCAAGGTGCAGTCCCAATGCGAATTGCCGCGCAAACATCAGATGCGCCCCGTTACACGCACCTCGGGTTCGCAGGAAAAAAATGGCGCCTGCGGCGTTTGACCGCCGGGGCCACCCGCACCCATATTCGAGAAGAAGGAGTTCGACATGAAGATTGCTTCAGGAGTTTTGGTGACCGCAGCGGCCGCCCTGCTCGGTGTTGCCGCCAACTCGGCGGCATGGACCGAGCAAGGCGCGCCTCCCCCGAAGGCACAAGTGCGCGCCGGGAACTACAAGGCAGATCCGCATCATTCGCAGGCGATCTTTTCGGTTTCCCATTTTGGCCTGACCGACTTTTCCGGGCTCTTTTCCGGTGTGACCGGCAGCCTGAAGCTCGACCCCGCAAGCCTCGCGGCGACGAAGGTCGACGTCGCACTGCCGGTCGCCTCCGTATTGACCACCTCCGACAAGCTCAACGAGGAACTGCGCGGCGATCAGTGGCTGGATGCCGTGAAGTATCCCAACGCGACGTTCACCTCGACCAAGGTCACGCCCCAGGGAGACGGGACGACGGCCGTGGTGGAGGGCACTTTCACGTTGCATGGCATATCCAAGCCGGTCACTGCCATCGTCAATTTCTCCGGCGCCGGCGACAATCCGATCGCCAAGGCCTATACCGTGGGATTTCGCGCCACGACCACGATCAAGCGCAGCGATTTCGGCGTGAAGGCCTATGTCCCCATGATCGGCGACGACGTGAAGCTTACTTTTGTCGGCGCCTTCGAACTGCAAGCCTCCCAATAAGCGGGACCTTCGCCCCAGCCGCGACCGGCGGCGGGGGCGAGGCTCCCCGTTCAAACCGACTTGCTCTTCAGTTCCATGTTTTCCTTGTAAAGCTGAATCAGGCTCGCGAAGGGGCCAGCAATGTAGGCCTTCAACGTTGGCATGTCTTCAGGATTCACGCCGCTCTGCGCTCCGAAATAGGCGATGATGGCATCGGAATCCTTTAGGTAGGCTCCAGGCGCGGTCTGGGCCACCGGGAAAGTCCCGCTGTCAAAGTGATGTGACAGCTCCTCTTTCTTCTGCTTCTCGGCCGCGGTACCCGGCGCATACTCGGCGATGTGCACGATATCGATCATTCCGGCTTCGAGCAGGAACAGGCGCAACTTGAAACAGAAGGGACAGCCTTGCTTCAGATAGATTTCTGGAGTGAACGAATTGGTCATGCTGCATTCTCCTTTGCATTGTCCCCCAGACTAGGGATGTCTTAACATCCGCAAACCCGCGAATTGTCGATGAGATGCATCTGTTAGGCCGATGGGAGCGCCATGATTGACGGAGTCACACTCGATCAGGTGAAAGCGTTCATCACCGCGGTCGACGAGGGCAACTTCTCCGCGGCGAGCCGCAAACTGCGGCGCGCCCAGTCGGTCATCAGCGGTCTCGTCTCAAGTCTCGAGGCCCAACTTGGCGTCGATCTTTTTGACCGTGCGGGCCGCTATCCCAGGCTGACGGCGGCAGGGATGGAACTTCTGGGCTACGCACGCGCGACGATTGCAACCGTCGATTTAATGAAATCGCGCGCGAGTGGAATGTCCTCCGGTATCGAGCCCGAACTGTCGGTCGTCGTCGATGTGCTCTTTCCGATGGACATCGTCGCCAGAGCGGCCCGCGATTTTCAGGCACAATTTCCCCACACCTCGCTGCGCCTGCGTGTCGAGGCACTGGGCGGCGCCTACGAAGCGGTTATCGACGGGCGCGCCAGCCTGGGAGTGGTCGGCGCGTTCTTCATGGATCACGCGACGCTTGCCGGAGAGCGGGTCAGTAGCGTGCAGATGACACTTGTGGTATCAAGCGACCATCCCTTGGCGTCGGTCCCCTCCCCCATCCCCAGAACCGAGCTTGCCCGTCACATCCAACTCGTTCTGAGCGATCCCTCGAAGCTGTCGGAGGGCAAGGACTTCCTCGTCCTGTCAAGCTCGACCTGGCGGCTGAGCGACCTTTTCGCCAAGCGCGCATTCCTGCTTTCAGGAATCGGTTGGGGCAGCATGCCGCTCCACGCCGTCGCGGACGATATCGAGGCGGAGCGTCTTGTCCAGTTCGACGTGGAAGAGCTTTCGCCTACGGCCCTGCCGATGCTGGCCGTCTACTCGCCCGGAACGCGCCTCGGCCCGGCCGGCCGTTGGTTCATCGACCGGTTGCGACTGTCCGAGGCGCCGGAATAAACCCCTTCAGGAAGCGCTTCGAACATGGAACTAGGTTTCTACACTTTCGCCGACATCTTCCCCGATCCCCACACCGGCGTTTCCGCGACGCCCACCCAGCGGATGCAAGAACTCCTCGAGCTCGCCCGGCTGTGCGACGAAACGGGCATCGACATACTCGGCCTCGGCGAACATCACGGATTGGAATACGTCAATTCGGCCACCGCCACGACGATCGCCGCGATGGCCGCAGCAACCACGCGCCTGCGCTTCACCAGCGCTACGACGCTGCTGAGCACCGCCGATCCCGTTCGCACGTTCCAGGAATTCACGACCGCCGACCTCGTCTCGGGCGGGCGAGTTGAGATCATGTTCGGGCGGGGCGGTTTCACCAACAACTTCTCTCTGTTCGGCTACAATCTCGACGACTACGACCAGCTCTTCGCTGAAAAGCTGGACCTTTTCGCCCAGCTCAACGCGCAAGAGCGCGTCACCTGGTCCGGCAGTTTTCGCAGCCCCCTGCGCGATGCCGAGATCGCGCCGCGGCCAAGCGCACCCCTGCCGGTGTGGATCGCCGCCGGATCGCCGGGAAGCGTGGTCCGGGCCGCGATGTTGGGCTATCCGACTGCCGTGCCCATCATCGGCGGGACATTCGACCGCTATGCGCCGACCGCGGAACTCTACCGCCGGGCATGGCGGGAAAGCGGCCATGAGAGCCCCCCGCGCCTCGCGATCTATTCGCACCTCTATTTGGGTGAAACGTCGCAACAGGCGCGAGAGGACTTTTATCCCTACTACAATTGCTACATGCAGCCATTCATCCGCCGAGAGGTTGGCAGGCAGCAATTTGCCGGCATGTTCTCGCCCATGGGGCCGCTGGTCGCAGGCAGCCCGCAGGAAGTGATCGACCGCATACTGGCAATCCGCGAACTGACGGGTGCGACGCGCTATGTCGGCCAGATGGACATTGGCGGAATGCCCTTTGCGATGGTTGCCCGCCTCGTGGAACTGTTCGCCGCCAAGGTCGCACCGGTGGTCCGCAAGGAAACCGCCGCCTGACGCGGCCCAGCCAAGGCCCTAACCGCCCAACCGTTCCATTGCGGGCCCGACGACATCCGCGACGGCCTGAATATCAGCGTATTCGACCGCCTGCGTGATCTTGCCGCCCTCGATCGTCAGGAAGAGACACAAGTTGTTGATATAGGGCACGCCATCGAATGTCTGCGCACGGCACTCGACGCGGCAGACGATCCTATTGCCGCTTCCCAGCGTCTCCTGGACGCGGGCCTGGACACCAGCCGGAAAGACGCGTTTCATGGCGCCGTAAGCTCCGAGCATGTCCCCTTTGCTCTTCACGCCAGCGGCGGCCCCACTGCCCATGATGGTGAAGACCAGGCCTTCGTCTGTCACGGCTGAGAGCCTGTCGGCATCGAGATTGGACATCGATTCGATGAACCGATCCAGGATCTTCTGGTTTTCAGTGGTTCCTGCCAAGTAATCCTCCATCGTCAATCGTTAACGGGCAACCGATCAGACAAAGCTGTGCCGCAGCTCGCCGATTTCGCTGATGAACAGCCGCAACTTGCTGCCGGGCTTGATGAACGTCGCCGATTCAAGGCCCGTGCCGGACGGCGTTCCGGTCAGGATGACATCGCCGGGATAAAGCGTCGTGCGGGCGGTTGCTTCCTCGATCAATTCGCCGATCGGGAAGATCATGTTCCGGGTGTTCGAATTCTGCATCAGTTCGCCATCGACCCACAGCTTCATGTCGAGGCTCTGGGGATCTGAAACATACCGTGCCGGGACGATCCAGGGGCCGAGCGGACAAGACCCGTCGAAGCACTTCTGCGAATACCAGTCCCAATACATGGGTTTGCCCGGATCAAAGCCGGACCGGATGGCATAACCCCTCGCCGAAAGGTCATTCGACACCGCATAGCCGGCAACATAATCACGCGCATCGGCGGCAGAGACCTTGAAAGCCTCCCTGCCGATGATGAGCGCCAATTCGATTTCCCAATCGAGCCTCGCCTCGTTTTCGGGGATCGGAATGACCGCGTCCTGGCCCACCACCGCATTGCGTGATGACTGTACGAAGAACCACGGGCGCTCGCCGACCGCTTTCGGGTCAACCGAGCCCATGCCGACTTTCTGCGCACCGGAAATGTGATCCTGATAATTGCCGCCGGCGCCATAGATCTGCCCCGGACAAAGCGGCGCCTTCAGAACGGCGCTTTCGAGCGGAATCCCGTCTTCCTGAGGGACCTTGCCCGAGCGCCCGGCGAACGATGCGTCGGCAGCGTCCCAATCGGCCAGAATACCCGGCACCGTGCCATACTCGGGTTTTCCGCTCAATTTCTCGGCATCGAAGATCTTCGCGTCGATCACAATGCCGGCCCGATCGCGGCCCTGTACGACATATGTCACGATCTTGTAGCTCAAACTATCCCCCGCGGTCTGGTGTTCGGCCATTCCAAGCCCGTTGCAGTTCAATCCGACAGACGGTCGGTCAGGTATGCAGGACCATGGAAAACATGTTGCTCTTGTCGAATGGAGGAATTTCCAGGCCCAGCAGAAGCTGAACATAGGTCGTTCCGAACATTTCACGCTGGGCAGTCGGGTGGACGCGGACGCCCAGGCTGTCGCGGAAGTAGCGCTGCAGCGGGTTGGACTCGAAAAGCACTCCGCCGCCCGCAGCCTCCATGATCTCTGTCAGCGAGCGGAATGCCACCACGATGCTGTCGGAGCCATCGACGCGGCCGCGAATGCTCGAGAGTCTGTCCAGCTTGTGGCCCTGCAGTATCGTTTCATACATGTTCCGCCAGTTCGCGGTCATGCGGTCCTGGGCCCTGTCGAGATTGCTGATTGCGTCGAAGATGCGGAGTTGGACGAAGGGGCTGGTCGCCACCTGTGCGCCCTTGCCGGCAAAGGAGACGCGGGTCTTCGCCGCTTCGATGAAGGCATTGATCCCGCCGCGTGCAATTCCGAGCGCAGTAGCAGTGACCGAGAGGTTGAAGACCGACCAGAAGGGAAGCCGATAAAGTGGCCGGTCGTTCACCGCGAAGCCGCGTTCCGTACCCTGGTATACGTCGACGGACGAATGGGTCCGATATTCGGGCACGAAGGCATTGTCGATCACCAGCGTGCGGCTGCCTGTCCCTTTAAGGCCGATCACGTCCCAACTGCCTTCTTTCAGAACCCAGTCGGACGCAGGCACCAGAAAAGTGCGATATTCGTCCTCGCCGTCCGGCGCATCGACGATCTTTCCGCCCAGCAGCGCCCATCCGGCATGCTCCACGCCGCTGGAATATTGCCACTCACCGGAAAGCCGGAAGCCGCCCTCGACACTGACGACCGTGCCGGTGGGAGGATAGCTGCTCGATGCCCGCGTATCGGGACCGTTGGCCCAGAATTCGCTCTGTGCCCGGTCGTCCAGCAGGGCAACTTGAAATGCATGGACGGCATAGAAGCCCACGACCCAGCCCGTAGCGGGGCATTCCTGGGAGATGCGGATGCAGGCCGTCATATATGACAGCGGATCGCATTCCATGCCGCCGTATTGCAGGGGCACGACCGCACGGAAAAATCCGGCCTTGGTGAGAGCTTCCAGGGATTCGGGATGAACCTTGCCCAGAGCCTCAACCTCCGACGCATGCGCCCGCACCACCGGCAGCGCCGCCTCCATATCCCGAAGCAATTTTGCTCCGGCTTCCCTGGCACGATCGGCATAGGAAATGTCATTCCTGTCAATAACTGCGGTCGCCATTACACCATCTCCCAACAACTTTTGCGGCCCTTCCAGGTCAATCAGACGCGACAACACATAGACCATGGATATCCCAGCGGCTGTCCCCCTGCTCGGGGGTCAAGCCCGGGGCCAGACGAGAACGAATGTCACTCCTCTGCTGACCAGAATGGGCTGGCACTATTACCGTATACCCCCCTGAAAGCCTCGGAGCCAATAGGGCCGGCAGGCGTTTCGATGTCCATCCGGGCACGCATTTCCCTTCAGGTGGCAGGAAAATCGGGATACGTCCCCGGATACCGGCTCGACATCATGCGGCTGTCATCCGTGCCTGCACCTCCGGATCAATCAAACGCGCAAAGAGTTCTGCAGTATCGTTGTCCAGATAGGCGTACTCGCCCTTGATCAGACCGGTCTCGGGATCGCGCACCACGATCGCGGTGAAATTCAGTCGCACGACGTGGCCCGAGGCGTCACGATGCTGCAGGGCGCGAACCCATTCGGCGATCACCTCCCCACTTTTCATGATCGTCGAAGAACCATCGGTTCCGGGCACGGGTTCAAGCGCCCGCATCACCTTGAACATCTCCAGATAGAACTCGCGAAGCAGCGCCTTGTCCCGGATGCACCAGCCCAGGGGATGAAGTTCATAGTCGGGACTGCCGCATACGGTATCGAGAGTGCCCTCAATATCGCTGCGAAACTCGGCAGCCGCGTGCGCCCCGACCAGTTCGTCGAACTTGTCGGCGGGAACCGCCCCTTCCCGCCCCTGATGACCTTTCGCGCCCATTTCCATGTCCGGCTCTCCCTTTCCTTTTCTTTGCGGGCGCCCGCGTTGGTTATCCGGCCGGTGTGAACCCGTGTTCTAATTCGCCGATTCCTTCGATCCACATGCGTATCCTGTCGCCGGGCTTGAGGAAGTTGCCTGTCATCATGGCGACGCCCGAAGGCGTGCCGGTCATGATAACGTCGCCCGGATGCAGCGTCACGCGCGCGCTGACCTCCTCGATCTGTTCCCCAATGTCGAAGATCATGTAGGAGGTGGTCGAGTTCTGCTTCAGGTCATCGTTGACCCACAGCTTCAGGCCCAGGTTGTGAGGATCCGGGATATAGCGGCTCGGCACTATCCAGGGCCCCATCGGGCAAGAGTGGTCAAACCCCTTTGCGGCCAGCCAGTCATAGCGGAACGGCGAATCTGGAGCGATGTTGGGCCGGGCCACGAAGTCACGGGCGGACAGGTCATTGACGATGGTATAGCCCGCCACGTAGTTCATGGCGTCGGCGGCCTTCACGCCGCTTGCCTTGCGTCCGATCACGACCGCCAGCTCGATTTCCCAGTCCACCGCCTTCGACCAACTGGGCAGCGGATTGGTGGTGCCGTGGCCCACAATGGCTGATCGGCTTGTCTTGGGAAAGACCCAGGGGCGCCCGCCTTCGATCGTCTTGGCGTTCACCGCCTTGAATTCGCTCTCTCCCATCTCGTCGATATGCTCGGAGTAGTTGGCGCCGGCCGCCCAGATCTGCCCGGGATAGAGGATCGGCGGCAACAGCTTCGCGTCGGCGAGGGAACCAGCGTCAAGGCTTGCCGCATCGGGCGTGAAGGCCGCCAGCCGCTCGTCCGCCTCGGGCCAGTCGGCAAGAAGCGCCAGCATGTCGGCATGTTTCGCGTTGCCAGTGAGCGCGGCTGCGTCGAACAGCCTGTCTCCAACGGCGATGGCCGTGCGTGGTCCTTCAGACGTCTCGCGGGTAAGCAATCGATATGTCATGGCTTGCTGATTCCTCTCTGCGCTTCCTGCGCGTCGCTCATCGAGCTTGGTTGCCGAAAATTGTTATACTGGTCAATTAAAGTCCGACACGCCGTGGCCGGCGGCGCCCGACGGCGATCCGTGCGCAAGGAAACCTTGGCGATCGCGGCCCGGGTATGTATCGACCGCGTGCGGGGCGCCCCGAAAATGGGAATGGTATGCCGCCGGTTGCGCGCCCGGAGGAACATGTCTTGAGCAACGATATCTCCGAAACGACGCGCGCGTTCGGCCTGCCAAATGATCCGCAGGCCATTCTGAGCGGCCACATCGGCAGGCTGATACGCCTGGCCTTCCGGCAGTTTGAGATCGCCGTGCTCAAGCATCTGCGCGACCTCGGTTTCGAGGACCTTCGCCTTACGCACGTTCAGATGCTGCCCTACATTCCGGTATCCGGCATCAGGACGAGCGAAATCGCGGCCGCCGCCAACATGACGAAGCAGGCCGTTGGGCAACTCGCCAACGAAATGGAAAATGCCGGCTACATCCGCCGGACCTCCGATCCGAGCGACGGACGCGCGAAGCTCGTGACTTTCACCGACAAGGGGCTGACGCTGTCTGCCACTTATCCGATCATGCTGGCACGCAGCGAAGCGGATTTGCTGAAAGGCCTCAGTCTGGAGGAGTTCCACACCTTCAGGAAGGTCATCGCACGGATGGCCAACGTCGATCTGTCCGAATGATCCAGGGGGGCGCCAGCTTTGCGCCGAACCGTTGCCCGGTTCCCGGCGGTGACCGCTTCCGCGCTGCCGGGCCAAGTGCAACATGTCAAATGCCGACGATGGCATCGCCGCCGGCCGGGCTGATGGTCTGGCCGGTGATCATCGCAGCCTCGTCGGACGCGAGGAACGCAACGGAATAGCTGACTTCGCATGGCTCGGCCAGGCGGCCCAGAGGCACCGTATTGGCATAAGCCTCGAAAGCCGCTTCGTTTGGCAGGCTGCCGATGGTCATCTCAGTCTTGACGAGACCTGGGGCGACGGCGTTGACCGTGATGTTCCATGGCGCCAGTTCGCGGGCCAGCGATTTGGTAAGGCCCAGCAACGCCCCCTTCGCCGCCGTGTAGTGAACGGCATTGGGACTGCCCTTCATCGCCAGCATGGACGCCATGTTGATGATGCGCCCCCACCGCTTCGCCTTCATTCCAGGCACTATCGCCTTGATGCAGAAGAAGGACGCCCGCACATGCAGGTCCATCATTTCGTCGTAGGCTGCCTCGTCGATGGCTTCCAGCGGCTTGCGGTTCCCCGAAATGCCCGCGTTGTTCACCAGTATGTCGACGGCGCCCAACCGTTCCACGGCGTCCGCGATCGATCGGGCCATGAATCCGGTATCGCGCACGTCGCCGGGCAACGTCTCGGCGCTGCCTCCGGCCGCGCACACGGCGGCGGCCACCGCGTCGGCGCGTTCGGCAATCAGCTCCTGCACGATAACATGGGCGCCGCGCGCGGCCATCACCTCGCAATGGGCCCGGCCCATGCCCGATCCCGCGCCGGTGACCAGAGCAACCTTGCCCCTGAGCATATCCTCGTACCGCATTGATTCAGGAAGCCAGTTCGGGCGTGACCGCATCGGCCCGTTCCCGCTCGATCATCCGCGTGACCATTTCCCGTGCCCGCGTCGGCGCTTCGTCCACCTTGATATGGATGGTGCGTGTTTCCAGCGGCGTTTTGGCGAGGATAAGCTGTTGGGCCTCGATAATCGCCTTGTCCTCGCCGAAGGTGCGCAGGACACCCGCTTCAAGCATCTCCGTGAGAGCGGTGTCGTCCTGCCTGAACTTGCGCGGCAGGCCCCAGAAATAGTGCGTTGAGGTTTCCGTATCGGGCGTCAGAGCATTCAGCACCCACCAGCGCACGCCTGCGTCGAAATTGCCGGTCCCGGCCGCCGCCGCCTTCACTTCCACGGCAACGAAGCAGGGCGGCATGAACTTGATGTGCTGGTAACGGTCGATATTGGTCGTGAAGCCCCCCGCCTTGGCGAACAGCGCGGGCGGCGGGCAGTCGAGCATCTCGCGTGTCACTTCCACCTTGTGCGGATAAGTCGCGACCTGGGAGTCAGCTTCCGCCACCGCCGCGTTGCCGATGGTATGCTGGTGCAGAAACGTCTCGTGCGACAGGTCGAGCAGATTGTCGACCAGCAACTGGTAATTTCCCTCGACCTTGATGTAACCGAACAGCGGGGCCCAGTCCGGTTCCTCCTGCCAGTGGAAGTCCGCCGGAAGCTTCGAGACATCGGCATGGCCGGGGTCGCCCAGCCACGTCCAGACAAGACCCCATCGTTCAACGACAGGAAGAGTGGTCGCCCGGAAACGCGCGGGGATCTTTTCCTGATTGGGAATATGCGTGCAGCGGCCGTCGCTGCCGAACATAAGGCCATGATAGCCGCACTGTATGCCGTCCCCGACGCGCGTTCCCAGCGATAGCGGAGCCAGGCGGTGCGGGCAGCGGTCGATAAAGGCCACTGCGCCACCGTCCTCCTTTCGATACAGGATCAGATCTTCGCCAGCGATCGTGCGCGTGAGCATCCCGGGGCCAAGCTCATCACATAATGCGGCCACATACCAGCATTCGCAGGCGAACATCTTTCCACCCCTCCGGTTAAGGTTGGTCGTCCCGCCGTTGGATCGAGATTAGCGGATCCGACCTTATCGTCCGTGCCATTTCATGGCCCTGGTCGTCTGTCCCCTTTCAAGGGACGTATCAGACGCGCGAAACGGCGCTCATCGCAGATGCACCTCCAGAGTGACGCCATAAGTACGCGGAGCGGCCGGCGTCGCCGTGTCACCATAGGACTGGGGCACGATCGCGGTATAATAGCGTTCCTGCGTCAAATTGCGTCCCCAGATGCGCGCGCCCCAGACGCCATTTGGAGAAGTATAGGCGATCGAAGCATTGACCAGATCATAGGACGGTTGTTTGATCGCGTTCTGCACATCCAGATAAAAGCCGCTATTGTGGGCGATCGAGCCGGTCAATGCAAAATCGCCGATCCGGTAGTTCGCGGTAAATGATGCCGTGAAGGGCGGCGTGTAGTGCGTGTCCAGGCCGGTCGCATCGCCATTAAAGACCCCGGTGGTCTGCGTAGCGTTGCGGGAGTAAAAGGAAGCCACCGGATAGCTTTGATATTTACCATCGAGCACGGTCATCGCAGCCCTCAGATCAAGCGCATCCGCCGGCCGCGCTTCCATCTCCAGTTCGAACCCGTAACTGCGCGCCTTTGCGGCATTGTTCAGCCCGATGCCGCCGACTTTCTGAAACTGCACCTGCACGTCTTTGAAAATATTGTAGAACGCCGCGCCGTTCAGGCGCAGGCGACGATCCAGCAAGTCGCTCTTGAAGCCGATCTCGTAGGTGTCGAGCGTTTCGGGCCTAACCGCCGGATCGGTGTAGGCCACGGAACTGAACACCCCGCTCTTGTAGCCACGACTGACAGTGGCATACGCAAGGATTTGGTCGTCAAAGCGATGATCGAGCGACGCACGCCAAGTCAGCTTGTCGAAGCTCGCATTCTGGCTCAGGACCGACGGCGCGAAGAGCTCTCCATTGCGCAAGTCGAAGCCGGAGATCGTTCTCTTGTCATGCGTGTAGCGCAGACCCAGCGTCAGCTTGGTTCCTTGCCCGAAATCATAGGTCCCCTGAGCGAAACCGGCAAGGGACTTCCCCCCGGTGGATACAAAGCGGTCGATCGTGAAGAGGTTGAAAGGCGGATTCGTGCCGTACAGCCGAAGCGGATCGTATTTCGCCTGATTATTGAAATAATAGGCTCCCACGATCCACTGAAAAGCGCCGCGATTCGTCGATTGCAATTGCAGTTCCTGTGTCCAGGTGGTCGCCGGCTCTCGCGAGTCGACGGAAACCGCGTTCACGGGCGTGCCGTCCTGATCGAATACCCAGACGGTCTTCGCTTGGCGGTAACTGGTGATGCTGACCAGTTCGAAGACCTCGAAACCGTGCCGGATCTGGAGGTTGGCGCCCCATTGTTCGGTAGTCACCGATACGTCGCGGTTTTCCGAGACGTTATAGAAACCATGATAAGTCGCGCCGGGACCGAAGAACGGCGTCCCCGTCGTCAGGATCCTTCCGGGCAAGGGCCTGTAAGCCGGCGGCGTATTCGGCCGGGACTTTGCATAGTCCGCACCGATCCTGATTTCAGTATTGTCCCCGGCGTCGATGATCCACTTCGTCCTGAGCGAGCGCTCGTACCCCTTAAACACATCGTTGCCGGTGGTCAGGTTCGTGCCCCAGCCATCGGATTGCCGGGTCGAATAGCCGGAAATGCTCGCGCGCACGCCGGGCGCAAGGCCGCCGGCCAGATAGACGCCCGCCTCGTAGGTGTCGTAGTTGCCCCAACCGGCCTTGAGATCGGCTTCCAGGCTGTCCTTGGGATCGCGCGTAATGATCTGGATAACGCCGGCAGTCGCATTGCGTCCGAACAGCGTACCCTGTGGACCCTTCAGCACCTCGACACGCTCGACATCGACGAAAGACATCAGGCCCGCCGTCAGGGTGGGCACGTAGACGCCGTCGATGTAGAGCGGAACGGCCGACTCTTCGCCCTGCGCGGTGCTGCGATTGCCGATGCCACGGATGAAGGGCGAAATAGCGCGTTCTGCCGGCCCAGTTCGAGGCCCGGCACGGCGATCGAAAGGTCATTCGTTCCCGTCACGCCAGCCTGGCTCAAGCCTTCCGTCGTGAGCGCAGATACAGCGATCGGCACATCCTGCAGCCTTTCCTCTCGCCGTTGCGCCGTTACGACGATGTCCTGAATACCGGTGCCCGCCGATGTTTCCTGATTCTGCGTAGTTTCCTGCGATTGCGCCAGGGCATGGCCCGGAAATGCGAGAAACATGGATGATGAAACTATAGCGACCGATCTGCGATTCATATGACGCCCCTCCCCGTGGCTATGTGGCCATTTACGGCTTTCTAGTCTCATGGATCCGCAGTTGTGTCCCTGAATCTCGACAGAGATCGGGATCGATCATCACCATCGCAAATCGAGAATTTCCTCTGGCCGAGCCAAAAGGCGGCCCACACTGTAACCCACCCAAACAAGTAAAGCAGGCTTACCGGAATCGCTGCCCCCCCTCACGGGGACATGACAGATCGCTCGACAGCAATATAGTAATATTACTTTATCATTGTGAATGCCCCGGATTTCCGCGGCGTTCGGAAGGAAGAGGGTAGCCCAGTCATGTCTCAGCCAATTCCTGCCCTGAAAGGCGAAAACCCATCTCAAAGCGAGCTGCTCAGCCGAGCACGGGAGATGCATTCCACCCTGCGCGAACAAGCGCCGCAAACCGAACGCGGGCGGCAGGTGCCTGCGGCGACGATCGACATGTTCCGAGAAGCCGATCTCTTTCGCGTCATGCAGCCCACGCGGTTCGGCGGCTTCCAGTACGATGTCACGTTCCTCAAGGATCTGATCGTCGAACTGGGCCGTGGCTGCGCCTCTTCCGCGTGGGTCTATGCGCTCGGCGCCGCGCATCAGTGGCTGGTCGCGAACTTTCCGCTGGAAGCGCAGGAAGAACTGTGGAGCGACGATCCGAACAACGTCGTCTTCGCTTCCTATGCGCCCGCGACCAAGGTGCAGGTCGTCAGCGGCGGATACCGGATTTCGGGAACTTGGTCTTACCTCAGCGGGATCGACCATTCGCGCTGGGCCATGGTCGGCGCGCTCTTCCCGTCGGACCGCAACGACAACGCGATGGAAGCCGGCCTGCTTCTGGTTCCGTCGTCGGACTATGTCATTGAGGACCAGTGGTACACGTATGGCCTTTGCGGCACAGGCAGCAAAGACATCATGCTTGAAGATGTTTTCGTCCCCGCGCATCGCACCCTGCTATTCGCGGATGCCTCATCCGGCAAGTCACCGGGCTCCATGATTCATGACAGCGACGTCTATCGCGTTCCGTTCCTGACCGCGGGCCCTACCTTGCTGGCATCGCCGGCCGTTGGGGCAGCGATGGGCGCGCTCGACAGCTTCATCGAAATGACAGCCCCCCGGACGACGCGCGGCGCGGCAAAGGGCGGCGGCGCGCGGGTCGCCGAATTCGCAATGGTGCAGAGCCGCGTGGCCGAGGCCGCGTCATGCCTTGATGCTGCCTACATGCTGATGGACCGGGACTGCCGCGATCTGATGCAGGACATCGGGAATCCGGCGGGTCTCTCGCCCGACATTCGAATCAGGACCCGTCGGAACCAGGCCTACGCGGTACGGCTCGCGGTCCAGGCTATGGACGGCCTCAACAGTTGCACGGGTGCGGGTGGCCTGTTCCTCAACTCGAGCGTCCAGCGCGCATGGCGCGACGTGAACGCGATAGCCAAGCATATCACGCTCAATTGGGATTCGGTGATGACAATGGCCGGACAGCACATGCTCGGCCTCGAACCGAAGGGCCAATACTGATGGCGTGCTCCAAAGGCGCGGAGGCCGCCACCCACGGCACGGGCGAGGAGCCTAACCCGGTGAGCCCCGTTAGCATTACGGGAACGGCAGATGCGTTTCGCCAGGCGATGCGGCACTTCGCTTCGTCGGTGACGATCGTTTCGACCGAAGATGACGGCGCCATGTACGGGATGACGGCAACGTCGGTCACTTCGGTCTCGATGGCGCCGCCGGCGATCCTGGCTTGTGTCAACCAGGCGGCGTGGTTTCACCAGCACATCAGCAGGAAGGGCGCGTTCTGCGTCAATGTCCTGGGCTTCGACCACGTCAGCCAGTGCGAAACCTTCGGCGGACGCGGAATCGGAGTGGATCGCTTCAAGGCGGATGAATGGCGGGAGGGACACCGCGCCATCCCTTATTTCCTTGATGCCGACACGGCGATCTTCTGCAAGGTCGAGCAGGCCGTCGATCATGGCACCCACACGATCTTCATCGGCCTTGTCGAGCAGGTGATCGTGAAAAATGAAGTGAA
Source organism: Sphingobium sp. (assembly GCF_032153725.1). Classification (GTDB taxonomy): domain Bacteria; phylum Pseudomonadota; class Alphaproteobacteria; order Sphingomonadales; family Sphingomonadaceae; genus Sphingobium. The sequence goes on from NZ_JALDYQ010000052.1 coordinate 29,001, forward strand.
CCCGCTCGTCTATCTCGACGGCGGGTTCATGACGCTTACCCGAAAGCAGGATTTCGGATCGAGGCGCGCGTAGGTCATCACAAGCGGGCGATGACGCCCGCCGGATCAGACCTTCAATCCCAGCATGGCGATGGCGTTGCCGCTCATGATCCTTACCGTCTCGGCGGCCTGCAGATCCATATCCTCTAGATATTCGGGGCCTGCACTCAGGAACGGATCGTCGGTTCCGAACAGCAGCCGATCCGATCCCACGATCTCGCGGGCCATGTTGATGACCGAGGGCTGGAAGGCGCAGGTATCGAAATAGAGGCGCTTGGCATAGACGCTGGGGAGCTGGCTGATGTGTTCCCGGCAGTCCGGAAAGAGATGATAGCCATTGTCGAGCCGCTGCAATAGCGACAGCAGCGCTCCGCCGGTGTGCGCCACGATAAACGGGAAATCGGGATAGCGTTCGAAAACGCCGCCGTAGATCATCCGGGTGAGCGCGGTCGTCGTTTCATAAACGAAGCCCACGCGGATCGGCAGTTCGTAGGCATCCATATGTTCTGCGCCCAGCGGCAGCATCGGGTGTTCGAACACAGGCGTGCGGCGCCGGTTGATCTCGGCCCAGAAAGGCTCAAGGTCCGGATGGTCGAGCGGCTTGCCGCCGATATTCGATCCGATGACGATGCCCCGCATGTCGAGTTCATCCATCGCCCGGGCCAGTTCCACAAGCGAGGCGTCGACATCGGCCAGAGGCATCGTCGCAAAGCCCTGGAAGCGGTCGGAATGTGCTCGCACCATACGCGCCGTCTCGTCGTTGATCCGGCGGGCCAGCTGCGGCTGATCAGCAGCGGGCCAATCGTAGATGTTAGGCGCACTCAGCGAAAGGACGCGCATGTCGATGCCCTGCGTGTCCATCTTGCGCAGCCGGGCGTTCTCATCGAACATCTCTTCCCTGTACCAGGCGTAAGTGGTCTTGCCGCGCCGCAAAAGCACCTGCCCCTTGTTTCCTTCGCTGGCAGTCAGGCCCAGGAGGTCCGTAAGTTCCTGCACATAGGGCCGATCGATGAAATGGGCGTGAATGTCGATTCTCATGGCGCTCTCCAACAAATCGGGAAAGTTGCGATGCAGACGGTTAGTGGACCTCGTCCGTCCCGCTGACGGACACAGTGCGTTTCGGCGCACCGTCGATCAGCACGGCGGCGATCCGCGCGAGTTCCCCACCACGATTGACCCAGGCGTGATTGGTGCCGCGCTGCACGACTACATCACCAGTGCGCAATTTGACCGTCTCGTCGTCCAGGTCGAGATCGATTTCTCCGGCGAGGCAGATCACATAGTCGACCGTGTCGGTGCTATGGAGGCCGTGCATCGCATGCCCGGGTTCGAATTCCAGGATTGCGAAACGGGTGCCGTTCGGAGGCGGCGCAACTCCCGACGCAAGGTTCGCGCCGTCTTGATCTATGCCGTAGTCCGCCGGCGAGGAATCGGTCGCCCAGATCACCGTTGCGGTCGTGCCCCGGAAGGGAGAAGTCCGGTTCGAAGCGGCTCCGTCCTGCCACACCACTGCCTTTCCGCCAGCATCATGACCGGTCACAACTCGGCGGATCGGGGGTGGGCTGCCGTTCATTGTTCTTCGTCCTTCCTTGTTCGGCGCGTACCACTGGGGTTGGCGTCACGGCACTACGAGTCTGGCTTTATTTATGTTTGCACGCGCCGTGAGGAAGCTGTCTGTCCCCCTGAACAGGCTCGCCTCCCAAGCTCGTCCCGAAAATGGTCTAGCAGCGCGATCGTTGCAGCACCAAGCTGCCGGAAGGAGATGTGCCGTCCCACTAGATGCCGTAATGGGCCGGCGTCTCAAGCGGTAGCCAGATTGGGATTCCAACTGTCGCGGTTTGCGAAGTTTACATGCAGCCATGTCAACACCAACGAAATAAATGTCTGAGACTCGCCACATGACGCGCAACTTCTCGTGAAGAAGCCCGTGATGTTGAACGTGTACCATCAATATTCAACGGGTCCGACCATCCGACAATATTCCACTGGCTCGCAGTCGGACCAACTTTCATCGGTGATTCTTAATGACAGGAACAGATAAGCTATTGGCCGCGGTCGACATGCTCGAAGACGGCACACGCACAAGCGGCGAGACTGGGAGGTGAAGCCGCGCGCCGACGTGGTCGGCATCTTCCCCATGGAGGGCAGCATCATCGCTTTGACCGGTGCCGTACTCCTAGCCTCGATTCGCTTGATGCGTTCGGTCGCGAGCCGCATGCCTCTTTAGACATGGTGAGCCAACACCGCCGGCGGCGCTGGCGAAACAATAGCCTTCGCTTTGATGGAAACGACGCAGCTCCCTTACTCGACGCCCGGTTCTTGTCTGCCTTGGCCGGTTCGCATATGCCTTGTGCCGAACGCCGGGGTCATCTCGTAAGCAGCATCGGCCGCAGCCGGAAGACGGGCTGGGCAAGCGCAGCGCATCCGCAGGCGTGAGCCGGCACAGGGCGCGGAGCGATGCCGCAACCGCCGGGGAGCACGACCGCAACGGGGGCGAAGGGAGTGTAATTCAGGAAATGATTCAGGCCGTGCCCGGGACCGCACCGATCTGCTGCATGAGGCCAAGAAGGTCGTCCATGTTCCATTCATGGGCTATCTTACCATCCTTGAAACGATAGATTGCCACTCCGTCGAAAGCGACCCGCTTACCGGTGGGCTCGATACCGACGAACTTACCTGTATGCGTCGCTCGCGTGAGGAAACGGCCGACCACGCGGCCGTCGTGCGCATCGAAAAGCTCCTCGATGGACGAGTCCAGGTCGGGAAAGGCTTCGAAGAATTTCTTCACCAGCGAGCTGATCGCCTCGGGGCCGTGGGCATCGGGCATACCGTGCGATCCGTAGGTGACATAGCCATCCGGACAGAACACCCGATCCACTTCATCGGCGGCCTTCCGGTTGAGAATGTCCATCCAGGTTCTTACGATCTCCGTGTTTTCCGACATTGAAACTCCTTTCGTACGGGCCAAGGGCCCGGTCATGCTGTTGGACATTGGAATTGCGCGCGCAGGCGGGCTATGCCGCCTCGCTGAAATCACAGTGCACCCATGATGTGGAATTCGGGACGACGGTCGTGCGGCGCCCGGAGATCATTCGATGGATCCCGCCTGCCGCGCCTTTTCCCGGTCCTGCAGCGTGACGCCATAGATTTCGAAAAAGGGGACCATGAGCCGCTCGACCAGCGTCGAGTCCATGTAATCGCGAAAAACGACGACCTTGCCGTCACGTATCGTGAAGAAATAGGCATAGTGATTGTTATAGTCTTCGCCATGAACTGTCTTAGCGCGGCCAAACAGTTCCATCGCCACCCGATCGCCTTCAGCCATGATCGAACGTTCCTCGAAGGCGATGCCGTTGGGCAGCATTTCCTTCATCGCGGGGAACTCCGCGTCGACTTCCATCTTGGACTTGACGCCCGCGCCCTTGTGCTGGCCGGTCGTTTCGAATTCGGCATCTTCGGCCAGAAAACCTAGGAAAGCATCCTTGTCGAGCCTGCCCAGGGCAGCGACCATGGAACGTACCAGGGCCTTGTTCTCTTCGACGTTGCTCATTTCACTCTCCTGACGCTGTTGCTGATCCAATTCATGGCGGTCCGTCCTCGAAATGCCCGGCCCTAAAATGTGCGGGCGCCGATAGTCCCGACGGACGATAGCCACGTCCGGGCGGCCCTGCCCTTGGGGGCCGCCCGTTCTGTCAGAACTTCACTCCCACCGTCACGCCGTAGGTCCGCGGCGCCGCCGGCGATCCCAGGTCGCCGACATTGGCCTGAGCGCTCAACTGCGAATAATAATATTCGTCGGTGAGGTTCTTGCCCCAGAGCTGGATGGAATACCGCTCATCCTGTGCCTTCCACCCGATGGAAGCATTCAGGAGGATATAGTCTTGAATGCGGAGACGGTTGTCGACTTCGGTATAGTATCCGTCATTGTAGTACAGGTTGGAATTCAACTCCAGAATTCCGCTCGCGAACGGCCGCATATAGGAGAAGCCGGCATTGCCCGAGAATTTCGGGGAAAAGGGCAGTGCTTTTCCATCGGCGTTGTAGTCGGGATCACCACCGTCGGTCGATCCGTTCGGCAGCCTGTTGGTATTCGGCGCTCCGGGGAAATTGCCGAACTCGGTGTCGAGATAGCCGCCGCTCGCATAGAGGGTGAGGCTCGGCGTTATCTTCGCTGTCAGATCCATCTCGGCGCCGATGCTACGGGCCGTCGGTCCGTTGAAGACAGAACTCGTGCCCCTTACGATTTTCGAGAACTGAATGTTCTTGAAGTCATAATAGAAGATGGCCGAGTTGAGCGTGATCCGATTGCCGAAGAAACGCGTCTTCAGACCGATTTCATAGGCGTCGAGCTCTTCCGGCGCATAGGGCAAGACGGCGGATGGCGCATTGCTTATGGTGAAGTTCCCGCTCTTGACGCCTCTGTTGTAGGACACATAACCCATGACGTCCGGCGCGAACTTGTGGTCGAGAACGATGCGCCAGGTCGGCTTGTCGTAAGTGGACTTCTGGCGCGCCTTGCCGCCGCTCGCCGGATCGACGACCACGTCGGGCGTTGTCAGCGACGCATATCCATAATAATCCACCGTCTCGAACGTGTAACGAAGGCCGAGCGTCAAATTGGTGCTTTCGAGTACCGGAAAGGTCGTCTGTCCGAACAGCGCCTGCGAACGGGTATGCGCGCTGCCGTACACATTCAATCCCGACGGACCGATCAGTAGACCTTCGAGGTTGAGAGGACGCTGCCCCGCATCGTAATCGTAGAAATAGGCTCCGAACAGCCAATCAAAGGACGAACCCGGCAGCGAGTGCAGCTGGATCTCCTGGCTGTACATATCGGACTCCGGGCGCAGAGTCGCCTGCACATAGGGAGTCGGCGACAGGTCCTGGTCGAAGGCCCAGTTATTGCGCAGCTTGCGATACGCGGAGATCGTGTGGATGCCGACGCCCTGAAGCTCGGTCTGGATATCGAGCGTAACCCCGCCGGACTTCAGCAGCGAGCCGTCCTCGAACTCGCCATAGGTGTTGAAGCGGCCTGGATAGCCCAGCCCGTCCAGCGAGACCGCGCCCTTCGGGGACTGGCCGCTGATCCCCGGCCCTTCGCTTCTGTTGTAGTCGCCCGACAGCCGGATCGCGGTGACCCCGTTGTCCCACTTCAGCTTTCCGCGAATGCCGAAGTCTTCAAAGCGGAATGTGTCGGAACCCGTCGTCAGGTTCTTCCCCCAGCCATCGCGCTGCTTCGAGTAATCGACCGCGAGGCTGGCGGTCAGATTATCGGTGAGGCCGCCCGCCACATAGGCGTCGGCTCTGACCGTGTCGTAATTCGCATCGCTCGCCGACATCTCGACCGCGAGCCGTTGCGAGGGATCGCGCGTCACGATCTGGATGACGCCGCCAGTCGCGTTCCGTCCGAACAGCGTTCCCTGCGGACCCTTGAGCACTTCGATGCGCTCGATGTTGTTGAAGGTGAAGAAGTTCGCGATCGGCGTCGGCTGATAGGCGCCGTCCAAGTAGATCGCCACCGATCCTTCTGCGACGACATCGCCGAGCGAGGATCCGATCCCCCGCAGGAAGGGCTGGGCGTTATTACCCTGCCGGGCAACGATGAGGTTGGGCACCGCGGCCTGCAGCGTGGCCGTGCCGTCGACACCGCGCGCCGCAGCGGTGTCGGCTGAAAGCGCGCTGACCGAGATCGGCACGTCTTGCAGGCGCTGCTCGCGCCGTTGCGCCGTAACGACGATATCTCCTCCAAAAGCTTTCGCGTCCGGCTCATCAGCCTGCCCGGCCTGGGCCACACCAACCGATGGGACGGACAGCAAAATAGTTGCGGCTGGCCCCAAGAAAGATACCCTTGAAAACTTCATTTTCCCCCTCCCCTCTATAATTTCTTTATCGCGACATTTTAATAACTTAGCTTAATTCACGAGCTCTGCGTCATAGCTCATTTTGACTGCGCCACCAGGTCGCGGCAGTGAAATCTAACTGTGCGGAAGGCGCCAGCGTTTGTTGAGGAACAGTTCGCGTGAAATCAGATGACGTCACGAGTTAGGTTAGTAATGAAAATAGCGTATCTCCGGATTCCTCCCGATGCCCACCTTCAGTCCGCGTAAGCTGCATTCGGTCCGCCCGCTTAGAGTCGGTATTCTGCTATTCGGACACAGAGCCTAGACTAGCCTGCCGCTGTTATCGCGTAGCCGACGCGGGCTATACAAATCCTGCATGAGTATCGACCATTTCCGCCAAACTTGATGCTGGCGCCGACGACGGCGTGAAGATTGGAATTAACCTGGACGTGCTGGGTGCACCGGTCGCTTGCACGGCCAGCATTTATTGCAGTGAGGTGCTTCAAAGAGGGAGATGCTACCGCCCTGAAGGTAAAGAGATCCCCGCTATGTTCAAAGCTCTAGCGAATGGCTGCGATGCTGCCGCACAGCGACGACAGTAAAGCTGGTACTCCGATCCGGGCAGGAAGAGGCAGCGGAAGAGCGCTCCCCTTCAAGCGCATCTAGGAACAGCTGAATGAAAGTCCCTCGGCTTGAGGACTAGTCATGCCCCCAGGTCAGGCGCCGCCCCTTTTCCTCCTTCGTCGGCCAGGGAATGTCGAATTCGAGATAGTTCATCTTGGACTGAACGCGCGAAAGGTCGAAGAGTGGATCCGCCGCTTCTTCCGGCTTCAACTCGGCCTGTCCGTTCAATATCCTTCTTACCGCGGCAAAGATGTGTGGTTGATTTATGCAGCTCACTGCGAGCAGCTTTCCTTCGACATAGTAGAAAACGGAAAACTTGCCGGAGCCTACTGTGCCGCGCAATACGGTAGTGTCGAACCCTTCGGCGATTCCTGCCGACTGGAAGCGAAATTTGTACTGGTCGGACCATACCCATGGCGTCTGGATGTAGGGGAGGTTCACGCCGGCAATGGTGGCTCCGGCGGTACGGCCTTGCTCGACGGCGTTGTGCACCGTTTCCAAGCGAATACGGCGCCCGACCAGCGGATTGGGATGATTGGTGCAGTCGCCCGCCGCAACAATGTTGGGATCGCTCGTCGTCGCGAATTCATCGACGACGATGCCGTTGTCGCATTGCAAGCCGCACGCTTCCGCCAGTTCCACGTTCGCGATTGCACCGATACCCACTAGGACCACGTCCCCGGCATAGCTCCCCCCGCCCGCGACATGGACCGTTAGCTGACCGTCGTCCTGCTGGTCGATAGCTATCACCTGGGCGTTCAGCACCACCTCGACGCCCTGTTTGAGATGCTGGTCAAGAAGGAACTCCGCCATGTCCCCGGCGACGATCCGGGGAAGCAGGCGCGTGCTGGAACCCAGAAGGACCACGTCGATCCCCATCTGCGTCAGTACGGCCCCAGTTTCCAGGCCGATGAAGCCAGCGCCGATGATGACTGCACGTTTTACCGAGGGAAGCTGAGGCCGCAGCCGCTCGACATCCGCGATTGTGCGGATCGAATAGATGCGGTCGAGATCGCGGCCGGGCACCTCGAGCATGCGGGCCCGTGTGCCCGTCGTCAGGGCAAGCTTGTCATAAGCCAGGATAGAACCATCGTTCATCTTGACCCGCCGATTCTCGCGATCGATCTCCTCGACACGACGCCCGAGAAGCGCGTCCACTCGGAACTTCGAGTAAAATTCGCGTGGCCGATACAGCAGCCAGTCGGTGTCGTGGACTCCGTTGAGATATTGCTTCGACAGCGGAGGCCGTTGATAGGGGAGAAATTCCTCGTCGCTAACGAGTGTGATCTGACCGGCGAAGCCATTTTGCCTCGCTACCTCGACGAGTTGCGCCGCAGCTTGCCCGCCGCCGACAACGACGAGGCAATCGCCTGGTGCCTTCCCTTCTGTCATTTTCAGGACTCAAGGCTCCAGATAATAGATTTGAGGCTTAGCGCCCCGGCTTTCCGCCAGCACCTTGTGCTCGCGAGTGGCCAACAGGTGGGACACCTTGGATTCGGGATCGAGTGAGTCGCCAAAGTGGATTGCGCGCGTGGGGCATACCACCGCGCAGCTCGGCGCCAGATCCTCCGCGACGCGGTGCGCGCAGGCACTGCACTTGTCGGCCGCGCCCGTCTCCGCGTCGAACGACAGAGCGTCATAGGGGCACGCTTCGTCACAGCGCTGGCACCCAATGCATTTGTCGACGTCAAGATGGACTAATCCATCATCGTCCGACCGCCACAGGGTATTGGTAGGACAGGCGCTCACGCAGGGCGCATCCACGCAGTGATGGCACATAGTCGGCAGCCAGTGCTGCGACAGTTCCGGATAATTGCCCTTCGGCTTTTCAAATATGGGATCCCTGTGCGAGTCGAGGACCTTCAGCCGGAAACGGCCGGTATCGACGTCGTTTTCCACCTTGCATGCGACAACACATGTATCGCAGCCGATGCAACGCTTCATGTCGATCACGAAAACCATCTGCTTGCGCATTTCAGCTCTCGTCAGCCTTGCGCAGTTGGCAGAGCACGTCCCAATTGGGATAGTTGGTCTCCGCTATCCGTTCCTGGATCTCGTTCAAAGGTATGTGGCCCAGATCAGCCGGGTGGCCGTTCCGGAAGAAACGCTGCCACCAGCCCGCCGGCATGGCAACAGTGCCGGACCGCAGGGTGGAAGAGATGCTTGCCCGCACCGTGAACTTCCCGCGATCGTTGAAGGCCGTGACCCAATCGCCGTCCTCGATGCCCCGCGCGGCTGCGTCTACGGGCGAAACGTCGAGGCGTGGCTCGGGCAGTTGTTCCCTGATGTACGGCAGCATCAGGTGTGTGCTGTGCGCACTGTGCACGACCTTGTAGGTGATGAGGTTTAGGGGATAGGCCCTCGCCCGCTCGCTGCGTCTGCTTTCCGCCTGTTCCTTGAAGACCAGCACCTCCTCGCCGACGTCGATGAACTGCTCCTGGTAGAGCTCCATCCGTCCGGACGGCGTGTTGAACTTCATGTCGCGGAACGGCGTGTACGGCCGCTCCACCGGCACCTCCGCCACTCCGTTCTCGCGCAGGCTTTCCCAGTCGACTGCGCGTATTCTGGGGTCGGGATGGGTCCGCATGATATGGCGGCAGCTCTCCTCCTTCTCCATCTGCCACGCATCGCCTCGGCCCATGCGCTCGCATAGCCCTTTGTAAATGTCGAAGTCGCTGCGGCTGGAGCCGATCGGTTCCACCGCTTGGCGGCGAAGCTGGACCCACCAGCTCTCGCCGCTCCCCACCAAATCCCAATCGTCTTCGTAATAAGAGACCGTCGGAAGTACGACGTCTGCATATTCGGCCGCTGGCGTCATCATCTGTTCGTTGACGACGAGGAGATCGAGATTGGGCAAAGCTTCCGTCAGGAAGCGCTTGAATTGCGGCCCCTGCGTCGCGAAGCCGTACATCGCCAACCACAACGTCTTTACCGGATAGGGGGCCTGGCGCCTGAGGATATCGACCATTTGAGTACCCGGCAGCGGACTGGACTTCCTGCCTCCAGGCTCCAGCCATTCGCTGTGCGGGATGGTGGCGAAAACAATGTTCGGTCCGTCATACATGCTGATGCCGGCATAGGGCTTTCCGATGTTACCGCACACGGCCGTCAGGGTCAGCCAAGCGCGCGCAACACTATGCCCGTGATGATAACGCTGCGGCCCCAGCCCAAACCAGATCCACGGTCGTTCGTGGGAGGCATATTCTTTTGCGACATGAACGATCTGCGCCGCGGGAACTTCGCAGATCTGGGAGGCATATTCGGGCGTAAACGTTTTCAAAACGTCCCAGCTTGCATCGAACGCCGTGCAGAAATCAATGCGACTCCTATCCTGAGCGATGAGCGTCGCCGACTTTCGCAACGCGGGCTTCTGCGCCAGCGATACGGGCAAAGGGCGGTCGCTCGCTTCGTCCCAAACGAGTGCCTCGTCGCTGCCTCCTGCCGTCAAATCATGCTCCCGAAGGACCTTGCGTGACGTCCGATCGACAAGGAAAGGCAGGTTGGTGTGAGCTGTGACGTAATCCGTCTTCATCAGCCCTTCGCCGATGATCACGTTGAGCATACCCATGGCGAGCGCCGCGTCCGTTCCTGGGCGC
>NZ_JALDYQ010000053.1:0-37607 GCF_032153725.1 Sphingobium sp.
CCCCCCCCCCTACCCCTCCTTTCCACAGGGAATCCATCGATGAGGATGACGGTTGCAGCCTTGGCCCTGCTGTCGGCTCTCCCCGCCTGCGCCATCGCGCAGACGAGCGCCACGGTCAGCAATCGGGGCAATGGCAATATGGTGCTGGTCGACCAGTCGGCTGCCAATGCCGCCGCCGTCGACATGGAACAGATCGGCGACGGCAACGCCCTTGCCCTGACCCAGAGCGGCAGCAGCCAGTCCGCCCGCCTGACCATCCACGGTTCCACCAATGACATCGACCTGCGCCAATATGGTCAGGGCACGAACAGCCTGGATCTGTCGCTGACCGGCGAGGGCAATAGCCATCGCGCCGAACAATATGCCGATGCCGGCGGAAGCAACGCAATGCTGCTCGACCAGTCAGGCCACGGCAATTTCAGTTCGCTGAACCAGACCGCCTATGCCGGCACGAATGACATGACCCTGCGGCAATATGGCAATGACAACAGCGCCGCCCTGATGCAGAATGGCGATGACAATCGGCTGGCGCTGACGCAAAATGGCGACGGCAACGCCGCTGCGCTCAGCCAGACCGGCAATGGACTGGGACTGGCGCTGTCGCAGACGGGCGGCGCGGCGATCACCATCACCCAGACCGCGCCTTGAGGACCATTTCAATGTCCGGCATCGCCCTGACCCTGTTCCTGATGCTCCAGCACGCCGGCGCCCCGGCGCAGGGCGCCAATCCCGATCTGGAGGTCGAGCAACTGTCCCGTCCGCAGGCGCCCGACAGGGACATCGCCGTGCCCAATGTCGCGCCGCCCCGCAACGGCAACCCCGCGCAGGTATCGCAGCTGCCGTCCACGCTGGACGCGCCCAGGGAAAGCGGCAAGGGCGAAGCCACGCTGGTCAAGGGCGACGACAGGCGCGATCTGGCCGGGGAGGTCGCCAGAGCGGCGGAAATGCTGCGCCAACGCGGACAGCAGCCCACGCCCGAGGCGCTGGCGCGCGAGATCGGTCCCGACGCCCTGGCCGCCTATCTCAATCAGGACCCCTCCGCGCTGGACGTGTACAGCGCGCCCAGGGAACCGCAAGGCGCACCCGTGCCGGACGATGGCGGATCGACCGGTCCCGTCATCATCCTGCCAGGCCCGCAGGGGGGATGAACCCGTGTCTTCCCGCCTCCTGTGCGCCGCCTTCCTCCTCATGCCGGAAATGATGATGCTGTCCTCCGCCCATGCCGCCGACGCGACGAACATCGACAGGGACCATCCGGTATGGCTTGATGTCCGGAACGAGGGCAGCCAGACGGTGATCCGCGTCATGGCCGCCTGGCCGGAACAGGTCCGGGTCGAGGTCGATCTCCAGATTGCCGGCGGGTCGACCATCCACACCGCCAATCGCGCCGAGTTGAGGGCTGGCGCGCCGCCGGTCATTCTCAGCCGCGCCGCCATCGACGCCCGCTCCGGCTGGTCGATCCGGCTCAACGTCAGGCCGCACGGCATGGAAGCCTATCAGATCTCGCGCAACAGCGATCGGCGTTCCGGTCCATCGTGACGCCGATCGGTCGCGAATTCCACCGACAGGCGGTTCCAGCCCCCGGCCAGTCGCTCAGCGCTCAGCGCGACGCGAAAGCCGCTCATTTTCAAGGGCGACGGACGCGGCGCGGGCCAATGCCTCCAGCAACGAGATCTCATTGTCGCTCGGCTGCGCGAACTCCGACCAATAGGCTCCGACCGCGGCGATGGGTTCGACGCAACCAATCGGAACCATCAGCATGGAGCGCACGAAGGTGGTGCGATAGGCCTCGACCGGCACGCGCGGATCATCGAAAACGTCGGAGATCACGGCCGTTTGCTGATATTCCATGGCCCAGCCCGACACGCAGCTCGCGATCGGGAAGCGTTGCCCCGCCCAGAGCGGCTCCATCGCATCTTCGGCGATATAATGGCATTGATCTTCATCGCGCAGCACGATCGCTATGCCATCCGCTCCCACGGCACGGCGCGCGAAGGCACGCAAGACATTGATCACCGCGTCCAGCGACCGGGCGCCGGCCAGAGCCTCTATCGCCTCGGCCGCGATGCTCCACCGCGCCGCCAGCGCCTTTTGCTCGGAATTGCGTTCGCTCGCCAACTTCCTATCCATCGACAACCTTCCGCACGGGAACCGCACGGTCTTGTATCATCGGATCGAGTCGATCACAAAATGAATTTGATCAACTACTTAGAGTGATTTCGAGCCAGATGGCATCATCTGGCGGCTCGGAAATCACGGAAAACGAAAAACTCCTGGAGTCATTCCGGTTCAATTTGCACCAGAATGACTCCAGGGCGTCGCGCCCTCGCGCTTCCCTGATTTTCGCCCCTGTTTGCGATAAATGAGCGTGAGGTTATTGGCGGGCATCTCCACCCGGCGGGTCCGCCCGAACCCAAATTCAGCAGCGATCCTGTCAATGTCAGGCAGATGCCGCAGCCCCCACTCAGGGTTGCGCTCCTTCAACGCGCGATCGAACGCCAGATTCGATGGCGCCGTCTCTACATCAGCTTCGAGATAGGGACCGTACAGGATCAACGGGGCACCGGCGGGCAGCGCTCGCGCACAGCCCCTGAACAGCCCGACCGTCGCTGCCCATTCGCTGATGTGGACCATATTGATGCAGAGGATCGCGTCGACCCGTGCGATCGGCCAGTCGGCGGTCGTATCAAGCCTTATCGGGGGACGGATATTGGGAAGCCCGGCTTGCGCGCGCCAGGCCCGGATGGAAGCCAGCGCCGCCGGATCGGGATCACTCGGCTGCCAGTCGAGAGCGGGCAGCGCGGCGGCGAAATGAATGACATGTTCGCCGCTGCCGCTCGCGATCTCCAGCACCAGGCCGGAGGGCGGCAGTTCCTCCCGCAACACCGCGAGGATGACGTCACGGTTGCGCGCCGTCGCGGGGGCGTGACGCTTGTCTGCGGCAACGGGGCCGGAACCGGGTTCCCACGGCTCCGGCCCGTCCGTCATTCGGCGGCTGCCGCCAGGACCGGCTCCGTCCAGGTCAGGACTGGCTTGCGGGCGGCCAATGTCTCGTCAAGGCGACGGCGCGGGGCGAAATAGGGCGCGCCCTTCAGCGCTTCATCGCCAGCCTTGGCACGTTCGGCCAGGCTGCGCAGCGCCATGATGAACTGGTCGAGCGCGGCCTTGCTTTCCGTCTCCGTCGGTTCGACCAGCATCGCGCCATGGACGACCAGCGGGAAATACATGGTCATCGGGTGGAAGCCCTCGTCGATCAGCCCCTTGGCAATGTCGAGCGTGGTGAAGCCCTCAGCCAGCCCCTTATCGCTGAACAGCGCCTCATGCATGCAAGGGCCGCTCTGCCCAAAGGGTGCATCCAGCACATCGTCCAGGCTGCGCAGGATATAGTTGGCGTTGAGCACGGCATCGCTCGCGACCTGACGCAGGCCGTCCGCGCCATGGCTGAGAATATAGGTCAGCGCGCGGGTGAACATGCCCATCTGGCCGTGGAAGGCGACCATGCGGCCGAAGCTGCTGGCATGATGGTCCCCCACCGTCTCTTCCTCGACCAGCACGAAGGCATTGCCCTGCTTTTCGACAAAAGGCAGCGGCGCGAAAGGGGTGAGGGCTTGCGACAGCACCACCGGGCCGGAGCCGGGACCGCCACCGCCATGCGGCGTCGAAAAGGTCTTGTGCAGGTTGATGTGCATCGCGTCGACGCCAAGGTCGCCGGGGCGCACCCGGCCAACGATCGCGTTGAAGTTCGCGCCGTCGCAATAGACGAAGGCCCCGGCGGCATGGACCGCGTCGGAGATCGTCTTCATGTCGCGCTCGAACAGGCCGCAGGTATTGGGATTGGTGATCATCACCGCCGCGACATCCGGGCCAAGGCGGGCCTTCAAGGCTTCGAGGTCCACGCGGCCGTCCGGGGTCGCCGGAATATCCTCGACCTTGTATCCGCAGAAGGCGGCGGTGGCGGGATTGGTGCCATGGGCGCTTTCGGGGACGAGGATGACGCTGCGCGCGTCGCCCCGCGCTTCCAGCGCAGCGCGGATCGCCAGCAGGCCGCACAGCTCGCCATGGGCGCCTGCCTTGGGGCTCATCGCGACCGAATGCATGCCGGTCAGCGTGATCAGCCATTGCGCCAGTTCATGGATCACCGCCAGCGCCCCCTGCACCGTCGATTGCGGCGCCAGCGGATGGAGGTCGGCAAAACCGGGCATCCGCGCGACCTTCTCATTGAGGCGCGGGTTGTGCTTCATCGTGCAGGAGCCAAGCGGGAACAGGCCAAGATCGATGGCATAATTCTGGCGACTGAGGCGCGTATAATGGCGGACTGTTTCCTGCTCCGACAGGCCGGGCAGGCCGATGGCGTCGGTGCGGGCGAGCGTGCCGAGGCGGCTTGCGACCTTGGGCGCCTCCGCGAAATCGACGCCGGTGGTGTCGGTCGAACCGATCTCGAAGATCAGCGCTTCCTCCAGCATCAGCGCGCGGTTGCCGGTGGCGGTCGCGGGGGCGCTGGCGGCTTGCTCGACTGCTTGCGGCGCGGTGGGGCGGCCTTCCTTCAGCATGGTCATGCCACGATCTCCAATAGTAGGCCGTGTTCCTGCGCAGGCAGGAACCCAGTTCGGAGGTTGCGAGATGCGATAGGGCAGAACTGGGCTCCTGCCTGCGCAGGAGCACGGAAGTGATTGAGGCTCATGCCAGTTCCTCCTCAAGTGCCTTGGCAAAGGCTTCGATATCCTCCGCGGTCACGGTTTCAGTGACGGCGACGACCAGACCGTTGCTTATCTCCTGCGCGTCCGGGAACAGGCGGCCGAGCGACACGCCGCCCAGCACGCCCCTGTCGGCCAGGTTGCGCACGGTTTCGCGGGCATCCTTGGAGAGAACCAGCGTGAACTCGTTGAAGAAGCTGTCGTTGAGCAACTTCACACCCGGCACTTGGCGGAGACGATCGGCCGCCTGAACCGCCAGACCATGGTTCAGCATCGCCAGTTCGCGCAGCCCCTTCTCGCCCAGCAGGGTCATATGGATGCTGAACGCCAACGCGCAGAGGCCGGAGTTGGTGCAGATGTTCGACGTCGCCTTTTCGCGTCGGATATGCTGCTCGCGGGTCGAAAGGGTCAGCACGAAGCCGCGCTTGCCCGCCGCGTCCACCGTCTCGCCGCAAAGGCGGCCCGGCATCTGCCGGACATATTTCTGCTTGCACGCGAACAGGCCAAGATAGGGGCCGCCAAATTGCAGGCCGACGCCGATCGACTGGCCTTCGCCCACGACGATATCCGCGCCCATATGGCCCGGCGCCCGACAAGCCCCCAGGGCGACCGGCTCGGTGACGACCGCGACCAGCAGCGCACCGGCTCCATGCGCGGCATCGGCCAACGCGGTCAGGTCAGCGATACGGCCGAGGATATCGGGATATTGGACGACGACGCAGGAGGTGTCCTTGTCGATCCCGGCGATCAGCGCATCAATGTCGGTCGCGGCGTCGAGGCTCGGCGCGGCATGCACCAGCGCGTCGCCGGTGAACTTCGCCATGGTGTTGGCGACCGATACATAATGGGGGTGCAGGCCGGACGACAGGATCGACTTGCCGCGCTTGGTGATGCGGCGGGCCATGCCGATCGCTTCCCAGCAGGCAGTCGAGCCGTCATACATCGACGCATTGGCGACGTCGCAGCCCAGCAGGCGCGCGACCTGGGTCTGGAATTCGAACAGCACCTGCAACGTGCCCTGCGCGATTTCCGGCTGATAGGGCGTATAGGCGGTCAGGAACTCGCCGCGCTGAATCAGATGATCGACGCTGGCGGGGACATGATGCCGGTAAGCACCCGCGCCGATGAAGAAGGGCGCCTCCCCTGCCGACAGATTTTTCCGCGCCAGAGCTGCCATATGGCGTTCGACCGCCAGTTCGCTGGCATGGTCGGGAAGCCCTGCGATCTTGTCGGAAAGGCGGGCCTCGGCGGGGACGTCCACGAACAGGTCGTCGACCGACGAGGCGCCGATGACGGACAGCATGTCCTGCCGGTCAGTGTCGGTAAGGGGTAGGTAGCGCATTTCACAGTTCTCCCCCCTCCCGCAAGCGGGAGGGGCTTGTTCAAATCAGAGCGAGGCCACGAACTTCCTGTAGGCAGCTTCGTTCATCAGCCCTTCCAGCTCGCTCGCGTCGGCAATGCGCAGCTTGAAGAACCAGCCGTCTTCCTCCGCATCGCTGTTCACCAGCGCGGGTTCGTCCTCCAGCGCGCTGTTCGTTTCCACGACTTCGCCCGAAATCGGCGCATAGACGTCCGACGCAGCCTTGACCGATTCCACGACAGCGGCGTCGTCGCCCTTCTCGAAGCTGGTTCCCTCGGCAGGCAGTTCGACGAACACGATGTCACCCAGCTGCTCCTGCGCATAGTCGGTGATGCCGACGGTGGCGATTTCGCCCTCGACATCGATCCATTCATGTTCGTCGGTGAAATAACGGCTCATGGATTTACTCCCCTCGGAAAAGATGGTCAGGCCTTGCGGCGGTAACGGTGCGGCACGAACGGCATCGCCGCGACGGTGGCGGCGATGCGCTTACCCCGCACCTCGATCTCCAGCGCTTCGTCCAGCCCGGCATGCGGCAGGCTGACCCAGCCCATGGCGATCGGCGCGCCCACGGTCGGCGCGAAGCCGCCGGACGTAACCTGGCCTACCCGCACGTCCCCAGCATAGATGGCCGCGCCCTCGCGGGCCGGCAGGCGGCCTTCGATCCTCAGCCCCACGCGCCTGGAACCCGGACCATCGGCCAGTTCCTTCATCACGCGGGCATGGCCGATGAAGCCACCCTCCTCGCGGCGGCGCTTCTGGATGGCAAAGCCCAGATCCGCGCCGATGGTGCTGACGGCGGGCGTCAGGTCATGGCCGTAAAGCGGCAGACCCGCCTCGAGGCGCAGCGAATCCCGCGCGCCAAGACCGATGGGCTTCACCTGCGGCGACTCGCAAAGCGCATCCGCCAGCAGCCCCGCATTTCCCGCGGGAACGCTGATTTCAAAGCCGTCCTCGCCGGTATAGCCCGAGCGGCTGATCCAAAGCGGCACGCCACGCCAGGCAAAAAGCCCGGACTGCATGAAAAGCAGATCGGCGGTTTCAGGGATCAGGCTGGCAAGCGCCTCGCCCGCTTCCGGGCCCTGCAAGGCGAGCAGCGCCTGCTCGTCCATATGGTTCATGACGACCTCGTCGGGCAGATGCTCGATCATCCAGCCGATATCGTCATATTTGGTCGCGCCGTTGACGACCATGTAGATGGCGGCGCCGTCAAAAGCCCCATCGCCCAGACGCGACACCATCAGGTCGTCGAGAATCCCGCCCTCTTCATCCAGCAGCATCGAATAGCGCTGGCGGAAGGGCTTCAGCCCCTTGATATCGCTCGGCAGCAGATGCTCCAGCGCCTCGTCCACGCCCTCGCCGGAGAAGGTCAGCTGCCCCATATGGCTGACATCGAACAGCCCGGCATGTTCGCGGGTCCAGCCATGCTCGGCCATGATGCCTTCATATTGGATCGGCATGTGATAGCCCGCAAAGCCGACCATGCGCGCGCCTTTCGCGCGGTGCCAGCCATCCAGCGGCAGTTCCTGCAACGGCAATTCTTCTTCGATATGAGCGATGTCGTCATTGCCGGACATTGGGGCGGCCTTTCCATGAACAGTGATAGGCGACAAACACGCCACGCCCGGAATCGGACTCATGGCGTCTGCCACCCCCTCTGTCACGGAACCTGAGAGCTTTGACCACCGATCAAGCGACCGGATGGCTTACCCCTTCGGTGGGACGGCATAAAACCGTCCGCTTTCCAGAGTGCCTGCCCATGATGCGGTCCTTTGGCCTGAGAGATTCCGGGGCGGTTGCTCCTTCGGCGACGGGGTGGCCTGAAAGGCTTCCCATGCTCTCCCGCATCAAGTCCGGGGCCGAATCCTCGGCACCGGCGACATCTCCGCATTGCGTCAAATGCGCGTCGTCGTCAATCGGGCAATCGGAGTGTCAGAGCGGTTTCACGCGCTCTCCAGCCTGCCGAAGATTTCGGCATGGCGCTTCTCGGCATAGCGGTCGGTCATGCCGGCGATGAAGTCCGCTATGTGGCGGCTGCGCTGGGGTTCGGACGCCACGCAATCATCGCGCCATTCCTCCGGCATCAGCTTCGGATCAACCTGATAGGCGCGGAACAGGTCGGTGACGATCACCCGCGCCCGGTCGGCCGCCGCCAGCTGGAAGGGGTGGTGGTAGAGCGTCGCATACATGAAACGCTTGAGGTCGCGTTCCTGCGCCGCCAGCTCGGGCGAAAAGCCGACCAGGGGGCGTCCGGCGGCGCGAACATCCCCTACCGTCCCGACGCGAGATTCGGCAATGTTCTGGCGGGTGGCGGCGATCAGATCATTGGCCATGACGCCGATCTGCTCGCGCACCAGTTCGCGCAGCAGTCGATCTTCGGGCACATCGGGATAGCGCGCGCGGACGCGATCCCAGCAGCTTTTGACCAGCGGCACGCTCAACAACTGGTCCAGGCTCAGCAGCCCCGCGCGCAGGCCATCGTCGATATCGTGATTGTCATAGGCAATATCGTCGGCAATCGCGGCCAGTTGCGCCTCAAGCGAGGCGTGGCTGGTCAGGTCGAGCGGGAACAGCCCGTCCACCTCCCGCATGGCCCAGCCGGGCTTGGTGATCGGCCCATTATGCTTGGCCAATCCCTCCAGCATTTCCCAACTGAGGTTCAGCCCCCGGAACAACGGATAGGGGCTTTCCAGCAGCATCAGCGTGCGCAGCGTGTGCGCGTTGTGATCAAAGCCGCCATGGTCATCCAGCGCCGCCTCCAGCGCATCCTCGCCCGCATGGCCGAAGGGCGGATGGCCGATGTCATGGGCCAGGCAAAGCGCTTCGGTCAGGTCTTCGTTCAGGCCCAGAGTCCGCGCGGTCGTGCGGCCGATCTGCGCGACCTCCAGGCTGTGGGTCAGGCGGACGCGGAAATGATCGCCGTCGGGCGAGACGAACACCTGCGTCTTGTGGCGCAGGCGGCGAAAAGCGATGGAATGGATGATGCGGTCGCGGTCGCGCTGGAATATGTCGCGCGGCCCGCGCATCTCGCCGCCGGGTTCTGCATGGAGGCGGCCCCGGCTGCCGTCCGGGTGCGAAGCATAAGGGGCGAGCATCGTCATGCCCCGCCCCTTAGCTGCCGGGCAGCCTTTCGACCACCTCTCCCGCATCGCTTTTCCAGGCGAACACATCCGCGCCCGCCGATTTCAGCTTGTCCTCCAACGTCTTGGCACGGGTGAAGCTGCTGAACGGCCCGACCAGCAGGCGGTTGGTGCGGCCCCAGCCCGCAACCCAGGCGTCCTGCGGCTCCAGCGAGTCATATTTCCTGCGCAGCCCCTTCATCGTGAAGGCCAACGCCCCCTTGTTCGCCCCGGTGCCGACCTGAAGCCAGTTGCGCGATGGATTGGCGGCGAGGCGCGCCTTCTCCTCGGCCGCCTTCTTCTTTTCCTCGGCCAATTGCCTGGCCTTGGCATCGGCTTCAGCCTTTGCCTTGACGGCGGCGGCCTTCTTCGCCTTCTCCGCGGCGGCAGCGGCGGCGGCCTCGCGTTGGGCGCGACGCGTGGCCTGCAACTGCGCGATTTCCGACAGATCCACCGCGACGACGCTCGCCTGCCGCTCCGACTCAGGGACGTCTATGGCGTGGATGATGTCGGCCAGGCTGCGGGCCACTTGCGGATCGACCTGCGGCTGCGACGCCACGGGCGGCGGCGCGGCTTCAACCGGGGCAGCAGGCGGGCTGGCGGGCGGCATTGGAGCCGGTTCGCCCTGCGGTTGCGGCGCCGGCGGACGCGGCGCGGAGGCCTGGGCAAGCGTGATCGCGTTGAGCTGGCTGGCCGACGGGTTGGCGGGCGCGGAAGGCTGGGTCGGGGCGGACTCGAAACCGGGCGCGGGTGGCCCCTGCACATTGGGTGCAGGAACGGCGGCGCGCGGCATCGACTGCGGCGCGGCCTGCTGCGGGACCATGGTGCGAACCGGCGCTGACGGAGCCGCAGCGGTGCGCGGCGTCATATTCGCCTGCGCCAGCGTGGCCGCATCCGCATTGCGGCGCGCGCCGCGATCCTGCGGCGCAGGCTTGACGGGCTGCGCGGGCTGGACGGACGGAACGCGCGCCGGTTCGGCCGAAGCGAACGCAGGCGGCGTCGGCGCAATGGCTGCGATGGAGGTGCCGACATTGGCCGGGAAATGCCCGAAATGCACCGCCGCGGCTTTCTGCGCGGCGGTCAGATAAGGCATTTTCTGCATATAGGGCAGGATGGCTGTGGCAAGCTGCGCCGGCATGGTCTGCTCGGCGATCTTCTTCGCGTCCGCCTGCCGGTTGTTCATCGCCAGAATGAAGGCCCGATAGCGCCAGGCGGCACGGTCGCTCTTGTAGAGCAGCGGCTTCAACACCCGTTCGGCCGCATCCACTTGCCCCGATATGCCAAGCGAGGCGGCATAGCGATGGGTCAGTTCCACATCATCGGGCGTCCGCTGGAGCGCGGCTTGATAGTCGCGCTGCGCCCCGACCTGATCGCCGGTCATGTCCTTCGCCAACCCACGGTCGGATAGCAGGGTCGTTTCAGGATAGCCCAGCCGCGTCGCCTGATCGAACAGGCGCAGCGCTTCGGCGGGGTTCTGGTTCTTCAGCATGACCCGGCCCAGCCCCGCCTTCACCTTGCCATTATTCGGCTGAAGCGTGTCGGCGCGCGCGAAGAAACCGGCGGCGGCCCGCGCATCGTCCATGTCCAGCGCCGCCTCGCCCGCGCCGATCAGCGCATTCACGTCGCGCGGATTGGACGCCAGCCGAGCCAGATTGCTGTTGAGGTTTTCCGTGCTGGAGGGACGGATCGGCTGCACCTGACGAGGTTGCGCCAGAACCGGTTGCAAGGGCACGGTTCCCGCTAGAAGCAGCCCGCCGAGAATCCAAATATCATAACGTCTCACGGGAATCCTTTAGCGGATGGAAGCCGGGCAAGGGAATATGCCAAAAGAAAAAGCGCGCCCGGTTGCCCATGGCAGCCGACGGCGCGCTTTTCCGGTTCGGGACGGGCGGAACCCGCGCCCGGTTACTGGTTGCTCTGACGGTTCAGAAAGCGGGGAATATCCGGAGCCGCAGCGCCGTCATCGCTGGCGGCGGCGCCCTTTTCCGCGCCACGGGTCAGGCCCGCCATGCGCTCGAACAGCGTGCCGCCGGTGGCGACGCGCGGAGCCGCTTGCGGTGCGGGGGCCTGAGCAGGCTTCGCCTCGGCTTCCTCGGCACCCAGCAGCAGTTCGTCCTGCGACGGATCTTCGTCCGAGAAGACCGCAGCCGGACGCGACGGCGCGAAAGGCGCGGGCGCCTTTTCCGCAACCGGCGGGGTCAAAGGAGCCGGAGCGGGCGCGGCAGGCACGTCCAGTTCCAGCGTTTCGGGTTCCGGTTCCGGCGCAGCGACCGGCGCGGGGGCCGGGACAGCCACAGACGCGGGTTTGGGCGCAGCGGTGGTCGGCACGGCGACGGCCGGACGGCTGGCGAAGCTGAAAGGCTGGGTCAGCGGCGCGGCATTACCGGCGGCGTCGCTGTCGATGCCGGTGGCGACCACCGACACGCGGATCTTGCCGTTCAGGCCGTCATTGAAGGCCGAACCCCAGATGATGTTCGCGTCCGGATCGACCAGTTCGCGGATATGGTTGGCAGCCTCGTCCACTTCCATCAGGCGCATGTCGTCGCCGCCGACGATGGAGACGATCACGCCCTTCGCGCCGCGCATCGACACGCCGTCGAGCAGCGGGTTGGCGATCGCCTTTTCAGCGGCCTGCAATGCACGGCCGTCGCCTTCGGCTTCGCCGGTGCCCATCATCGCCTTGCCCATCTCGCCCATCACCGAACGGACGTCGGCAAAGTCGAGGTTGATGAGGCCCGGCATGACCATCAGGTCGGTGATGCCGCGAACGCCCTGTTGCAACACCTCGTCCGCCATCTGGAAGGCTTCCTTGAAGGTGGTGTTGGGGTTCGCGATCAGGAACAGATTCTGGTTCGGGATGACGATGAGAGTATCGACATGCTTTTGCAGTTCCTCGATGCCGCTCTCCGCCGACTTCATGCGGCGATTGCCCTCGAAGGTGAAGGGTTTGGTCACGACGCCGACCGTCAATATGCCGCGATCACGCGCCGCCTTGGCAATGACGGGAGCCGCGCCGGTGCCGGTGCCGCCGCCCATGCCGGCCGCGATGAAGCACATATGCGCGCCATCCAGTGCCTGCTCGACCGACGCGATGGTTTCTTCAGCGGCCGCCCTGCCGATTTCGGGGCGGGAGCCTGCGCCGAGGCCTTCGGTGATCTGCGGACCAAGCTGGATGCGACGTTCCGCGGGGGAGGCGTTCAGCGCCTGCGCATCGGTGTTGGCGACGATGAAATCCACGCCCTCGACCGAGGCGGCGATCATGTTCGCGATGGCGTTGCCGCCCGCGCCGCCGACGCCGATCACCGCGATGCGTGGCTTCAACTCGTCCACATGCGGTGGGCTGATTTCAATGCTCATAAATACTAGCTCCCTCCAGCTTCGATGTCGTGAGCGAAACTGTCATCGAAGGTTAATGCAACAGATAATGGCGTATTTCACCAGTAAATTTCGTTCGACTTCACTTTATTTCAATAGTTCGTCTTCATCGCCTTGACCATTCTCTGCCACCATGCAGGCGCGCCGATACGATGAACCGTCTGAGGAGCGGACGCTATCGTTCTAAGATCAACCGGGTTTGAAGCGCCGTAAAGCGCAAGACCAGCCAAAGTCGCGAAGGCCGGGCCGCTATGCGCTTCGGGCAACGCCGCAAGGCCACGCGGCCGCCCGATGCGCACGGCGCGCCCCAAAGCCCCCTGCGCGTAGTCGGCAATGCCCTTCATTTCCGCGCCGCCGCCGGTCAGCACGACCTGCCGCCCGGTCGGCGTGTTGAAGCCCATGCCGGCAAGCGCGGCATTCACCTCGACCATGATCTGGTTCAACCGCTCGCAGATCACGGCGACCAGCGCGGCGCGGGTGATCTTGCCGCCATCGGCATTGGGGCCGGCGCTCTGGCCCGGAATGGCGACGTCGCCATGGGGCGTCGCGATCTCGATCATGTCGCGGAAATCGCGGCGGTTCTGCATCGCGGAACCGTAGAAGCATTTGATCCGCTCCGCCTGGCTGCGGCGGATGCCGAAGGCCGACGCGATATCGTCGGTAATGTCCGAAGCCCCGATGGGAATGCTGTGCAGACCCACCAGCATGCCACCCGCATAGAGCGAGACATTGGTGACGCCCGCGCCCAGTTCGACCAGCGCTACGCCCAGATCGCGCTCCTCTTCGGACAGGCAGGCAAGGCCCGTGGCGATGGGGGACGCGACGATGCTGTTGACGTTGAGATAGGCCCCGCGCACGCAGAGGTCGAGATTGGCGAGCGGCGCGCCATCGGCCAGCACCACATGGATATCGACGCCCAGCAGGTCCGCATGCATGCCGAGCGGCTTCTTCACCGGCACCCGGCCGTTGATGGTGAAGCAGGTCGGCTGGGCATGCAGCACCACGCGGCCATCGGGATCGATCCCCTGCTGGCCGGTGGTGAGGAGGTCATCGATATCCGCCTGCTCGACGCGATAGCCGCCCATGTCCCGCTCGACCGTGACGACGTCGCTGACCAGGCTGCCGCCCGAAAAACTGACCCAGACATCCTCGATATTGGTGCCCGCGACCCGCTCCGCCTGCTCGACCGTCTCGCGCACGGCGAGTTCGGTGCGCTCCATATCGGCGATGAAACCGCGCCGCACGCCCCGGCTTTCCCGCTGGCCGGTCCCCAAAATCGCCAGCTCGCCATTGTCGGTACGCCCCGCGATCAACGCGGACACCTTCCACGATCCGATATCGATCGCGGTGACGAGCTTGTCGACCTTGGGTTGTGCCATGGGCTTAGCCTTCCTCGCCCTTGGCGGGCGCGTCGGTGTTCGCCGCGGGCTTTTCGCCAGACTGGTCGTTCGCCTGACCCTGCGGCAGACGCAGCACGAAACGATCCGGATCGCGCATGTCGAACTTGACGATGCCCCGGCCGAGCAACCGGTTCACGCCGTCCATGCGCGCGAAATTGACCAGCGCGGTCGCGGAGGGCTTGTCCCCCTCGGGCAACGACAGCGTCTCACCCGACTGGAAGCGCAGGTCCCAGCGCCGGTTCCCGACCCAGGTGGCGCCCGCCAGCATCGGCTTCAACGCCGGCGCATTTTCCATCAGCTTGTTGAGGTCCGCCGTCTGGAGATTGGCATTCGGCCCCACCACCAGCGGCAGGTCAGGCATCGCGCCCGCCGACACCGATTGCAGCACCACGCCCGCCACGTCGATCAACTGGAGCTGGCCGTCATGCTGCCACACCGCGACCGGATCGCGCTCGACGATATCGACCACCAGCGTATCGGGCAAGCGGCGGGAAATCCGCGCATCCTTGACCCAGCCAAGCTTCAGCATCTCGCCCCGCACCTTGGGCAGATCAAGCGCCAGCATGGATCGGTTCACCTGCCCCAATGCGATATTGTAGATGGGCAGCTCGTCCATCCGCTCGACGCCGCGCACCTCGACCTTCTCGACCTCGAAACCGGCATTGGCGGCGAGCTGCGACGCCTTCTGCCCGGCCATGGCGGGCAGGCCGAGCAGCATCGCGATGCCGATCACGCCCGCGAGCACGATGCCGACGATCGCCCAGCTTGCCATGCGTTGCAGGGTTTCTTCGCTGAAGGGCAGCAGGTCGAGCAGGCTGTCCACCCAGCTCCGGCGCTTGACCGTCCGGCCCCGCCCCCCGCTACGGCCGCGCGCGCCGGTGGTGCGCGCCAGCCGCGCCGTCCCGCCACGCCGGATGCGTGCTTCAGCCATGCCCACCCCCTTGTTTCGGCCCCTTTTGCGCCCCCTCCAGCGCCTGCTCGACAATACGCTCCACCAACTCGGCATAGTCAATGCCCAGCTTCGCCGCCTGTTCGGGGACGAGGCTCAAGGGCGTCATGCCCGGCTGGGTGTTGACTTCGAGCAGGAACAGCCCCTCTATGCCCTGCGTGTCGTCCCAGCGGAAATCGGAGCGCGACGCACCCTTGCAGCCCAGCAACTGATGGGCACGGAGCGCCAGCGCCTTGCAGGCCTCGCTGATCTCATTGGGGATATCCGCCGGGCAGACATGCTCGGTCATGCCGTCGGTATATTTGGCGTCGAAATCATAGAAGCCGCTTTTCGGACGCAATTCCGTTACCAGCAGCGCCTCATCGCCCAGCACGGCGGTCGTGAGTTCCCGGCCGCGAATATAGGGTTCGGCCAGAAGCTGGTCGAAATGCAGCCACGGCCCCTCGACATCGCGGCCAATGGGCGAGCCGTAATTGCCGCCATCCGTCACGATGGCGACGCCGACGGAACTGCCCTCATTGACCGGCTTCACCACATAGGGGCGCGGCAGCGGATCGCCTTCGAACAGGCTGGCGCTCTCGACGATATGGCCGCCGGGCATGGGGATGCCATGGGGGACGAGCGCCTGCTTGGTCAGCTGCTTGTCGATCGCGATGACCGAGGTGGCGAGGCCGCTATGGGTGTAGGTGAGGCCCATCAGGTCCATCATGCCCTGCACCGTGCCATCCTCGCCGGGGACGCCGTGGAGGGCGTTGAACACCACATCAGCCTTGGTTTCGCTGAGCCGCGCGGCAACCTCGCGGTCCATGTCGATGCGCGTGACCTTGTGCCCGCGCGATTCCAGCGCCTTGGCAACGCCCTCGCCCGACGACAGCGACACCGGCCGCTCGGCCGACCAGCCACCCATCAGGACGGCAACATGCCAGGGACCGCGGTTCACTTGCTTACTCCCACAAGATTTTCCTGGTTGGCGTCGTCGGCAAACATGCCGACACGCTGTATTTCCCATTCCAGTTCGATGCCACTCCTGGCCTTCACCCGGCGGCGAACCTCCTCGCCCAAGGCCTCGATATCCGCGCTGGTCGCGTCGCCGAGGTTGAGGAGGAAATTGGTGTGTTTCTCCGAAACCTGCGCCCCGCCCAGTTGCAGGCCACGGCATCCCGCTTCGTCTACAAGAGCCCAAGCCTTGTGCCCATCGGGATTCTTGAAGGTCGACCCGCCAGTCTTGCTGCGGAGCGGTTGGCTTTCTTCACGAGCGGCGGCGATGCGATCCATTTCCGCCTGGATCGCGGCCGGTTCTCCAGGAACGCCCCGGAACACGGCACTCACCACCACCGCGCCTTCGGGCAGCGTGCTGTGGCGATAGGTGTAGCCCAGCGCATCGAGCGGCAAAGTCACCCGCTCGCCCGAGCGCAGCACGACCTCGCACTCCACGAGAATATCGCATGTCTCACGCCCATAGGCGCCGCCATTCATCCGCACGAAACCGCCGACCGTGCCGGGGATCGAGCGCAGAAATTCCAGCCCCGATATTCCGGCATCCCGCGCCGTCGAGGAGACGAGGATACCCGAAGCCCCTCCCCCGCAGCGCAGCGCCGTCGCATCGACCTGCTCCACTCTGGCAAAGGGCTTGCCCAGACGCACGACCACGCCCGGAACGCCGCCATCGCGGACGATCAGGTTGGAACCGAGGCCGAGCGCCATCACGGGGATCGCCGGGTCCAGACCCCGCAGAAAATCGGACAGATCCTCCACATCCTTCGGCTCGAACAGCCATTGCGCAAGGCCCCCCGCCTTGAACCAGACGAGGGGACCCAGCGGCGCATCAGCCTTGAGCGAGCCGCGAACCGGAGGAAGGGTGGTCGCCGCCAGCGTCAATCGCGCATCCCCCAGAGCCGCATCCAGCCCTTCATCGCCTTCATGCCAGCCTCGCCTGCCCGATTGGCGGCAAGCCCGGCATCGACATTGCGCTGGGCGGCATCGACCATCTGCTGCGCGACCTCGACGCCCTGCATCTGGATGTCGATCATCCGCTTCTGCATTTCGAGGCCGACGTTGAACAGCTCGAACATCAGGCCACCTCTTTCGCAGCAATCGCCGGGGCCAGCCCCGCCGCCCATTTGGTGATATCGCCCGCGCCAAGGCAGATAATCATGTCGTCGGCCCTGACATCAGCGGCAATCGCGCGGGCAAGATCATCTGCATCCTCGATGGTGGACGCCGAGTGATGCCCCCGGCGTTTCAGGCCGGCGACCAGTTCGGCGCTGTCGACGCCCTCGATCGGCTGCTCGCCTGCCGGATAGACCGGGGCGGCATAGACGATGTCGGCGTCGTTGAAGGCCTGCTGGAACTCGTCCATCAGGTCGCGCAGGCGGGTGAAGCGGTGCGGCTGGACCACGGCGATGACCCGGCCTTTCGCGCCTTCGCGGGCGGCGGCGAGCACGGCCTTGATCTCCACCGGATGGTGGCCATAATCGTCGATGACGGTTGCCACGCCCTCCCCGGCCGGGATTTCCCCGACCTTGGTGAAGCGGCGCTTCACGCCCCCGAATTTGGCGAAACCGGTCTGGATCGTCGCGTCACCGATGCCCATTTGCAGCGCCACGCCAATCGCCGCCATGGCGTTCAGCACATTATGGCGGCCCGGCATCGGCATTTCGATGCCCTCAATGCGGCGGACCCTGCCATCACGCTCGCGAATCTGCACGTCGAAGCGATTGCCGCCGGGGACGGGCTGAACATTCTCACCGCGAATATCGGCCTGCGCCGAGAAACCATAAGTGACGATGCGCCGGTCCTGCACGCGGGGCAGGATCGCCTGCACCTCCGGGTGGTCGAGGCACAGCATCGCCGCGCCGTAGAAGGGCACATTCTCAACGAATTCGACAAAGGCGTCCTTCACCTTGTCGAAGCTGCCATAATGGTCGAGATGCTCCGGATCGATATTGGTCACGACCGCCAGCGTGCCGTCGAGGCGCAGGAAGCTGCCGTCGCTCTCATCGGCCTCGACCACCATCCAGTCGCTCTTGCCGAGACGGGCGTTCGAACCATAGCTGTTGATGATGCCGCCATTGATGACGGTCGGGTCCACCCCGCCCGCATCCAGCAGCGCCGCAACCATGGAGGTGGTCGTCGTCTTGCCATGGGTGCCCGCGACCGCGACGGTGGATTTGAGTCGCATCAGTTCCGCCAGCATTTCCGCGCGGCGGATGACGGGGACGCGGCGTTCCAGCGCGAGGTCAACCTCGGGATTGCCCTTCTTGATCGCGGTGGACGTCACGACCACGGCGGCATCGCCCAGATTTTCGGCCTTGTGGCCGATCATCACCGGAATGCCCTTCTTGCGCAGCCCTTCCACGACATAGCCCTCGGCCACGTCGGAACCCTGAACCTTGTAACCCAGATTATGCATCACTTCAGCGATGCCGGACATGCCGATGCCGCCAATGCCGATGAAATGGATCGTGCCGATGTCGGTGCCGACACCCTTCATGCGGGTACTCCCTGGAGATTGAGGCTGGTCGGCGTCGGGCCGACACGCAGCGGGTCATTGACTATAGGCGCGGGGCCGATGCTTTCGAGCAGGTCGGCCATGTCGCGGGCCGCATCGGGACGGCCGCAGGCGCGGGCGCGCTTGGCCGCATTCTGGAGGGCGCCGGGTTCCAGCGCCATTTTCTGCATCTGCTTGGCGAGTTCGACTGCCGTAAAGCGCGCCTGCGGGATGGTGCGCGCGCCGCCCGCCTCGGTCATTTCGCGGGCGTTGGCGGTCTGGTGGTCGTCCATGGCGCTCGGCAGCGGGATCAGGATCGCCGGACGGCCTGCGCAGGTCAGTTCAGCCAGCGTCGAAGCCCCGGCCCGCGCAATCACCAGATGCGACCAGCCCAGCTTTTCCGGCACATCGTTGAAATAGGTCGCAAGGTCGGCGGGGATTTCGAGATCGGCATAGAGCTTGCGCACCCGCTCGATATCCTCGGCGCGGCATTGCTGCGTCACCTGCAAGCGGCGGCGCAGGCTGAGCGGCAACATCCCAAGGCCATCGGGCACCACGGAGGAGAGGATCGTCGCCCCCTGACTGCCGCCGATCACCAGCACGCGGAACACGCTTTCGTCGGTCAGCGCCGGGAATTCCTCCTCGCGCAGCTGCTTCACTTCCTCGCGCACCGGATTGCCGATCAGATGGACCTTGTCGGCATATCGGTCCTTCAGCCGCTGCACGTCGGGATAGGCCGTCGCGATCGCATCCACCCGCCCGGCCAGATAGCGGTTCACCCGCCCCAGCACCGCATTCTGTTCATGGATCGCAGTCGGAATGCCATCGGCCAGCGCACCCAGCAGCGCAGGCATGGCCGGATAACCGCCAAAGCCCACCACGGCGGTCGGCCGGAACGTCTCATTCAGCCGCCGCGCCATGGCACGACCCGCAAGGATCGCCTTCAACGCGCCCGCCCAGCTTTTCGGATTCTTCGTCATCCGCCCGGCGGGCATGACATGGACCTGCGCCCGATTGCCCTGCACACTGTCGAAAATGCCCGGAATCTTCGCGCCGCGCTCATCCGTCACCAGCGCGACATGATGGCCGCGCGCCATCAGCTCCTCAGCGACGGCATGCGCCGGAATCATATGACCACCCGTCCCGCCTGCGGCGAGGACGAAGTGTCGGGAAATGCTCATCGACCACTCCATTTGACGACCGTGTGCCGACCCATGAAGGGGTTGCGCCGCGTGAACGCGAGCAGCAGGCCGACGCCGATACAAAGCGCCAGCATAGAGGAGCCGCCATAGCTGATAAAGGGCAGCGTCATGCCCTTTGAAGGAAATATCTGCGCATTGACGCCCATGTTGATGATCGCCTGCAATCCGAACTGGGTGGTGAGGCCCGCTGCCGCCAGGATGGTGAAATTATCATCTTCGTCCAGCATCCGCAGAAACACGCGCACGACGATGGCCAGATAGACGCAGGCAATGCCGATGCAGGCCAGAAGCCCGAACTCCTCCCCGATCACCGAGAAGATATAGTCGGTATGCGCCTCGGGCAGGCGGAACTTGGCCTGACCGCCGCCGGGACCCACGCCCAGGAAGCCGCCATGGGTGATGGTGCGGAAGGCGAGTTCGGTCTGGTCCGGCCCCATATCCTGCGCCACGCCTATCCCCAGGAAGTCGTTGATGCGCTGACGGCCATTCTCGTAGAACATGTACATCAGCACCAGCCCGCCCAGCGCGGCGCCCCCCAGACCGCCAATGGCACGCATCGACACGCCTGACAGCAGCAGCAACCCGCCCCAGCAGGCAAGGAAGATCACCGTCTGGCCGAAATCCGGCTGCTTCATCAGGATCGCGGCGATCAGAGCGGTCGTCACGCCGGTCAGCGGGATCACCGGCAGGCTCATATCCTTGCCGCGCAGCGACAGCAGCCAGGCCATGGTCACGACATAGACGGGTTTCAGGAACTCGGACGGCTGGAAGCGGAATCCCGGCAGGTCGATCCAGCGCTTCGCCCCGTTCACCACGGAGCCGAGCACCGGCACCAGCAACAGCGCCAGCGCAAAGAAAATGCACAGGCAGAAGGCCAGCCGCCGCGCCTGCGTCCGGGGCAGCATGGAAATCACCAGCATGATCGGCAGGCCGATGAAGACCCACATCAGCTGACGGTAGAAGTAGATGAGCGGCGTCACGGCGACAGTGCTGGTCGACCGGTCGATCGCCGCGACGGGCGATGCGGCGGCGACCGCCACCAGCCCGATCGCCATCAGCGCGACGATCAGCGACAGCAGCACGCGGTCGATTTCCCAGAACCAGATGGCCAGCGCCGTGCGCTCACGCGGGACGGTGCGGTTCTTGAACTCTTTTACAAGCTCGCCTGCCCTGAACATGCCCCCGGCTCCTCTAACGCCCTCTATTCCAGTGCCGCGACGGCAGCGGCGAAGGCATCGCCCCTCGCCTCGAAGTCACGGAACTGGTCGAAACTCGCGCAGGCGGGCGACAGCAGCACCACATCCCCCGGCTGCGCCACCCGCGCCGCGCGGCGAACGGCGGCCGATAGCATCTCGCTGTCATCCACCGCCATAGCGCCACGCAACAGCTCAGCGAACATAGGCCCCGCTTCACCGATGGTATAGGCTTGGGCCACATGGCCGAACCAGGGCGCGCACTCGTCCAGATTGTCGGTCTTGGCCAAACCACCGACGATCCAGTGCAGGCGCTTGCGGCCATCCACCGGCGGATAGGCGGCCAGAGCGGGGGCGGTCGAGGCCCCGTTGGTCGCCTTGCTGTCATTGACATAGAGGACGCCGTTCAATTCCCGCACCCGCTGCATCCGGTGCGGCAGGCTGGCATAGCTTTGCAGGCCCTTTTCGACGGTCGCCTCATCAATGCCGAGCGCGTGGGCAACGGCAATGGCGACGGCGGCGTTCTGGGCATTATGCGGACCTTGCAGCGAGGGCCAGCCCGCCTGCACGACGGGATCGATGTCAGCCGCCGCCACTTCGACCCGCGGCGCGCCGGGCTGGGCGGCAATCGTGCGACTGGGGACGTCCTCCGTAGCGATCACCGCGATATGATCCGCCGATTGCATGGCGAACAACCGGGCCTTGGACGCGACATAGCCCTCGAAACCATTATAGCGGTCAAGATGATCCGGCGTGATGTTGAGCAACACCGCCACCTCGCAATCGAGGCTCTGCGTCAGATCGATCTGATAGCTTGAAAGCTCCAGCACATAGACGCCGCCCTCCGGCAACGGGTCCTGCCCCAAGATGGGCAGACCGATATTGCCGCCCATGCGGGTCGGGATGCCCGCCGTCTCGATGATATGATGAATGAGCGCCGTGGTCGTCGATTTGCCGTTGGTGCCGGTGATGCCGACAACCCGATGCGCGGGCAGCGTCGGTCGGGCGAGCGCGAACAGCTCGATATCGCCGATGACCGGCACGCCGGCCAGCTTCGCATGCATGGCGATGGGATGCTTGTTGAGCGGCACGCCGGGCGACACGACCACGCCGTCGAAGCCCTTGAGGTCGATCTCCGCCGGATCGCCCAGCGTCAGGCTGACATCGCCTTCAACCTCCACCGATAATTTTTGAACGGCATCGACAGCAGCCTCACGTGCTTCCTCCCTGCCGTCCCAGGCCACCACCTGCGCGCCGCTGCCCGCGAGGCATTCGACCGTCGCCAGCCCCGACCGGGCCAGCCCCAGTACCGCATAGCGCTTGCCCGCGAAGACGTCCGAAACGATCCCCATGGCGCTCACCGCAACTTCAGCGTGGCAAGGCCGGCCAGCGCCAGCACGAAGGATATGATCCAGAAACGGATCACCACGGTCGGCTCGGCCCAGCCAAGCTGCTCGAAATGATGATGGATCGGCGCCATCTTGAACACGCGCTTGCCGGTCCGCTTGTAGAAGAAGACCTGGATGATGACCGACATCGCCTCGACCACGAACAGCCCGCCGATCACGCCCAGCACGATCTCATGATGCGCGGTGACAGCGATCACGCCGATCGTGCCGCCCAGCGCCAGGCTGCCGGTATCGCCCATGAACACGGCGGCCGGCGGCGCGTTGAACCAGAGGAAGGCCAGCCCCGCCCCGATGATCGCGCCGCAGAGGATGGTGAGATTGCCCGCCCCCGGCACATGCGGAATGCCCAGATAACCCGCAAAGTCCGCGCGCCCGACCAGATAGACGATCGCCATGAAGGCGAGGCAGGCGATGATCACCGGCATGGTCGCCAGCCCATCCAGCCCGTCGGTCAGGTTCACCGCATTGCCGAACGCCACGATCACGAAGGCCGCGAACAGGAAATAGAAGGGGCCCAGCTCGATCGCCGGACCATTGTAGAAAGGCACGTAGAGCGCGGTATTGCCATGCTGGCTGACGATCAGCCACGCCGCAAAGCCCGCGATCAGGAATTCGAAGGCCAGGCGCATCTTGCCCGAAAGCCCCTTGTGGCTGGCCTTCGTCACCTTGTCATAATCGTCCAGGAAGCCGATCGCGCCAAAGCCCAGCGTCACGAACAAGCAGGCCCAGACGTAAATCGAGGAAAGATCCATCCACAGCAGCACCGACGACACCATCGACGTCAGGATCATCAGGCCACCCATGGTCGGCGTCCCACGTTTGGCGAGGTGCGTCTGCGGCCCGTCGTCGCGGATCGGCTGCCCCTTGCCCTGCCGCACCCGCAGCCAGCCGATGAAGCGCGGCCCGATGACGAGGCCGATGATCAGGGCGGTCGCGATCGCGGCGCCAGCGCGGAAGCTCAAATAGCGGATGAGGTTGAACACACCCGCGAAATCCATGGTCTGGGCCAGCCAGTAGAGCATCAGTTCATCACTTCTTTGGGTTCTTTTGGCTGAAGCGCGGCGACGAGACGCGACAGGCCGATGCCGTTCGAGCCTTTCACCAGAATCGCGTCACCCGCGCGCATTTCACTTTGAATGAGATCGGTCGCCTGCGCCGTGTCCGGCACATGATCGAAAGCCATCACGCCGCTAAGCGCCTCGGCCAAGGGCTGCATTTCTTCCCCGACGAGGATGGCATAGTCGACATGGCTTCCCTTCAGCGGCTCGACCAGCCCGGCATGAAGCTCCCGGCTGCGTTCGCCCAGTTCGCGCATCCCGCCCAGCACGGCAATGCGGCGCTCGGCCCGCTCCCGGCCCAGTTGCTTGAGCGTCGCCATCATACTCAACGGATTGGCGTTGTAGCTCTCATCGATCAGCAACGCTTCGCCACCGGCAACAGGCACGATGCGCCGCTCACCCCGCCCGGGCAGCCCCGGCATTTCCGCCAGCGCCAATCCCGCCGCCGCCAGATCACCGCCCAAAGCCTCGACCGCTGCCAGCACGGCGAGCGAGTTGGATACCCAATGCTCGCCGGGCGCACCCACGGTGAAGCATAGTTCCACCCCCGGCAGCGTCGCCGTCACCAGCGTGCCGCCGCCCGCCGCCGGCACCATGTCGCGGGCACGGACATCGGCTTCGGGATCGAAACCAAAGGTCAGGATGCGCGCGGCATACTGCTCCGCCTTCGCGTATAGCGTCGCGACATGCGGGCTGTCATAGGGGATGATCGCCGTGCCGCCCGGCTCCAGACCTTCGAAAATCTCGGCCTTGGCCTCGGCAATCTTCTCCTCGGTGCCGAAAAATTCGATATGCGCCGGGGCGATGGCGGTGACGATGGCGACATGCGGCCGCACCTGCCGGGTCAGCGCGGCCAGCTCACCCGCATGGTTCATGCCCATTTCGAAGACGCCGAAAGCCGACTCCCGCGCCATGCGCGACAGGCTCAAAGGCACGCCGACATGGTTGTTGTAGCTTTTGACCGAACGATGCACCCCATCGGGGCAGATGCGGTCGAGCGCGTGGAACAGCGCTTCCTTGGTGCCTGTCTTGCCCACCGATCCAGTGACGCCGACCACCTTGCCCTGCATCCGCTCGCGCGAGGCACGGCCGAGCGCTTCCAGCGCCGCCGCGCTGTCCGGCACCAGCACATGCGGCTGGCCGATCGGTTCGCTGACGATGGCACCCGCCGCGCCCTGCCCGAAAGCCTTGTCCACGAAGCGATGGCCGTCCGTCGCCTCGCCCTTCATTGCCACGAACAGGTCGCCGCCCGTCACCTCGCGGCTGTCGAACGCCACGCCAGAAACGGCGAAGGGCGCCGATGCGACGCCCCCTATTGCCTGCGCGATCTCTTCGGAGGTCCAGAGCGCGCTCATCCGGCGCATTCCCGCGCCACGGTCACATCATCAAAGGGCAACACCCGATCCCCAATAATCTGCCCCTGCTCATGCCCCTTGCCCGCGAGCAGCACGATATCATCTGCCCCGGCCTGCGCAATGGCGGCGGCAATGGCGGCCCGGCGCCCGCCAATTTCCTCCGCCCCCGGCGCGCCCGCCATCACGGCAGCGCGAATGGAGGAAGGCTCTTCCGAACGCGGATTATCGTCGGTCACGATCACATGATCGGCCAGTTCCGCCGCGACCTTGCCCATTTGCGGCCGCTTGCCCGCATCGCGATCCCCACCCGCGCCGAACAAGGCGATCAGCCTGCCTTTCGTATGCGGACGTAGCGCCTCGATCGCCGCGCGCAACCCATCGGGCGTATGCGCATAATCGACATAGACCGGCGCGCCCGCCCGCGTGATCACCGCCCGCTCCAGCCGCCCGCGCACGGGCTGCACCCGGCCAAGATGCTCCAGCACCTTGCCCACATCCTCGCCGCCCGCGATCACAAGGCCCGCGGCGGTCAGCGCATTGGCCGCCTGATAGGCGCCGATCAGCGGCAGATTGACCTTGTAGGATTTACCCTCGACTTCGACTTCCAGCGCCTGGCCCAACTGGGTCGGGGTGCGGTTGGCAAGGCGCAAAGCCTGCCCCTGCACCCCGACGCTCAGCACACGAAGCCCCCGCTTCGTAGCCCGCCGGATGACCTTGTCCGACCACTCGTCATCGGCCCAGACGACCGCCGTGCCGTCAGGCGCGACCACTTCGTCGAACAGCCGCATCTTGGCCTCGAAATAGCTGTCCATGTCGCCATGATAATCGAGATGATCGCGCGACAGATTGGTGAAGGCCGCCACCGACACCGGCAGCCCCTCGGTGCGATATTGCGCCAGACCATGGCTCGACGCCTCGAACGCGGCATGGGTGACGCCCTCGCGCTTCAGGCCCGACATGTTGGACAGGAAGGTCACGATGTCCGGCGTGGTCAGCCCCGTCGACACCTGATCGACCGAGGTAGTCACGCCCAGCGTGCCGATCGACGCCGAATGATGCCCCAGCATCCGCCACAGCTGGCGAGCCAGCTCCACCGTGGACGTCTTGCCATTGGTCCCGGTGACGGCAACCGTCACGTCCGGGAAGGGCGCGAAATAGCGGGCGGCGAGCAGCGCGAACAGGCGGCGCGGATTGTCATGGGCGATATGGATCGCCCCCTCGACCCTGGCTTCCGGCCGGGCGACCACCGCCACGGCTCCGGCCTGCACGGCGGCAGGAATATAATCCTCGCCATTCACCCGCGCGCCCTGGAAGGCGCCGAATACCGTGCCCGGCGCGACTTTCCGATTATCGATCGCAAAGCCCGACACCGACGCATCCAATGGAGCGTTGGTGTCGAGCTTTGCATCCAGCCCCTCGATTAGCGACCCGAGGCGCATCCTATTCTTTCTCCTTGTCGCCGTGCAGCAACGGCATGAGGTCGGAAATATCGACATCGCGCCGCTCGTCGGGCAGCACGCCCAACATCGGCCCGGTGCGCTCGACCACCCGCTTCACGACTGGAGCAGCAGTCCAGGCCGCCGTGCGCAGGCCATATTGGCCCGTCGCCTCGTCCATGGTGACGAGAACCACATAGCGCGGATTGTCCATCGGGAAGGCAGAAGCGAAAGTCGTCACCAGCGAAGTCTTGTTATACCGCCCTTCTTGGGGTTTTTCGGCGGAACCTGTCTTGCCGCCCACCCGGTATCCCTTGGCGTCGGCGCTGCGACCTGTACCCGCCGCGACGATCATGCGCAACAGCTGGCGCATCCGCGCGCTGGTCGCGGCGGAAAAGACGCGGCGCCCCTCCGGCACCTCTTCGGCCTTCAATTTGCGCAGCGTAGCGGGCCGCCACAGCCCCCCATTCACCAGCGCCGCATAAGCCGAAGCGAGATGCAAAGGCGTTACGGCGATGCCGTGACCATAGGAAACGGTGAGCGTGGTGATGCGCCCCCAATTGGCGGGCCACAGCGTCCCGGCGCGTTCCTTCAGTTCGATCGGCGCGCGATCGTTGAAGTGCAACTCACGGAAAAGATGCTGCAAAGGCTCCGCGCCCATTTGGTCCGCGATCCGCGCCGTGCCGATGTTGGAGCTGTGCACCAATATTTCCGGCACGTTGATCCAGCGGCCGAGCGCATGGTCGTCCTTGATCCGGAAACCACCGACCGCAAGCGGCGCCGTCGCATCATAGGTCTTGGCCATGGAGGTGACGATCCCCCGGTCCATCGCCGCGGCGATGGACAGCGGCTTGAACGCCGAGCCCAGTTCGTAGCGCGCCTGCACCATATGATTGCAGAGCGGCGATTCGCTGCACGACTTGCCCGCGTAATTCTCCAGCTTGTTGGGATCGAAGACGGGGATCGAGGCCATGGCGATCACTTCGCCGGTGTTCGCGTCCAGAATGACGCCGCCCGCGCCCTTGGCATGGGTCTGCACCAGCTGGGCGTAAAGCTCGCTTTCCAGCGCGCCCTGCACCCGGCTGTCGATCGACATCGTAAAGGGCTGGCCGCGCAGCGCTGCATCGGTCAGCCGGTCGTTGAACGCCGCCTCCACGCCCATGCCGCCCTTGCCATCCGCATTGGGCGCGAAGCCCAAAATATGCGCGGCGAGCGTGCGCTGCGGATAAAGCCGTTCCTTCTCCCGCGGAAATTCGATGCCGATCTCGCCCAGCGCATTCACCGCCGCCACCTCTTCCGGCAGCGCACGACGGCGCAGATAGGCCCAGCCCCGGCCAGTCAGCTTCTTGTAAAAGGCCGCTTCGGGTTCATCGGGGAAGATTTCGTGCAGCTTGCGCGCAAGGTCGGAAGGGTCGCTGATCAGCCTGGACGGCCGCACCGCAATGGAATAGGCATCCATGGTCCGCGCCAGCGGCACGCCATTGCGATCCACGATATCGGCCCGGGCCGGCAGGCCCGCCGCCACGTCGCCGCCCCGCCCGTTGCCCGAAAAAATCCCCACCCAGGCCAGCCGCAGGATCACCACGCCGGTAACAGCCAGGAACAGGATCAACAACAGCATCAAACGATTATGCGCAATCGCCGTCAGGTCGACGCGCTGCTTGCCCGCTCTGGCGCCGCCCGGCTGGACGATGATCGTCGCCATTCAGCGATCCCCCTTGCGGCGTTCGCGCTTCGCCTGCGCGCTGATATCGCCAATGGTGCTGTCATCCAGCAGCTTGGCGTCCAGCATCGCCATCCGTTCGGCACGGCGGGCGACGGGATTGGGCTTCGACGTGTCGGCGTCGTCCTTCGCCTTTTCCCTGGCGGTCTTGACCGGCGCGGCCTTGGCGATTTTCTCGACATTGTCGGCGGCATGGGCCTCGCGGATCACCGCGATGTCGCTGCGGATCTGCGTCGCGGCCGGGCTGGCCGGGGCCGCCTGCGGCGCGGAAGGCAGATCGGCGGGCGTCTGCACCATCGCCACCATCACCGGCGGCGCGACATAATCCGGGCCATTGGGCTGCACCCCATCGAGATGCGCCAGAGCGCGCTCGCCCGCCAGATATTGCTGGGCGGTCGGCGTCGCATACATGAAATCGTCCTGGTTCCAGCGTTCCAGCTGCCGCATGTTCGCCCGCGCGCTGAACTCGGTTTCCAGATAGCGGATATCGGCCCTCGCCCGCACGATCTGCAAGCGCACCTTCATCAGCTCATTGCGCTCCGTCGCGACCTTCAGCGACACCATATAGGCACCCAGCGCACCCAGCGCGACGAGAAGAATCCAGATCAGGCTCTGCAATCTCTTGACCGCGATCATGAGCGGGCGCTCCTGCTGGGATTTGGCCGGTTGGCAACTGGGGCGGAAGTACGAATGGCGCTGCGCAGCGTGGCGGAACGGGCTCGGGGATTGCGGGTCAGTTCCGCCTCTCCGGGCCGCACCGCCTTGGCGGGCTTCTCGAAAGTCGGCGCATCGCCCGCCTTCTTCTCCGGCAGGTGGCGCGACCCGCCTCCCTCGCCGCCACTCCGCTTGCGCAGGAACTGCTTGACGATGCGATCCTCAAGGCTGTGGAAGGTCACGATCGCCAGTCGGCCGCCCTCCTCCAATATCGCCTCGGCCGCCTCCAGCCCGCGCTCCAACTCCTCCAGCTCGCGGTTCACATGGATGCGGATCGCCTGAAAGGTCCGGGTCGCCGGGTCCTTCTTGTCATGCGGCTTATGGCCCAAGGCCCGGCGCACGACACTCGCCAGCTGCCCGGTGCGCTCCAGCGGACGCGCCTCGACGATCGCCTTCGCCACCCGGCGCGAGCGCGGCTCCTCGCCATAAAGGTAAAGAACATCGGCAATTTCCTGCTCAGGGGCATTGTTCAGGAAATCGGCGGCATTCATCCCGCTCTGGCTCATCGTCATGTCGAGCGGGCCATCCGCCTGAAAGGAAAAGCCCCGCTCCGACCGGTCGAGCTGCATCGAGGACACGCCGATATCCAGGGTCACCCCCGAAACCGAGGTCACGCCCCGCTCGGCCAGCAAGCCTTGCATCCGCGAAAACTCGCCCGCGATGAGCGTGATGCCCTTTTCGTCGGCCAGCGCCTGCCCTTCCCGGATCGCATCGGGATCGCGGTCGAAGGCGAACACCTTCGCCCCCTTGGCCGCCATCGCGCTGCTATAGCCGCCCGCGCCGAAAGTGCCGTCGACATGCGCCTCGCCGGGGTTGATGGCGAGGGCGTCGAGTACTTCGTCGATGAGCACCGGGATGTGGCGATCAGGGTCTTTGGCATGGTCGGGAGAAGCGCTCACTTGCCCCCTCCCGCGTCCCGCTGGTCCAGCCAGCGGCGGACCTTGTTGCGGATCAGTTCGGGCCGATCCTTCGAATCGACCAGCGTTTCGGGCTTCCAGATCTGGATGTACCGGCCCACGCCATAGAAAAATACGACGTCGGTGATGTCATATTCTTGCCTAATGTCGGGGTGCATGGCGAAGCGGCCGCCCTCGTCGAAATTCACCTCTTCGATGGTCCCGAGCCGGCGTTCCAGTTCCAGATCGGCATTATAGTCGCGTCCCGCCGCCCGCGCTTCGCGGGCCAGCTCCTCGACTTCCTCGAACAGATAGCGGCGATGCGATTCCCCAAAGCCCGTGGCGCAGGGGTTGCCGCCATGGACCGAGAGGAAAAGCTTGGCTTCATTGCCGCTGGAGAGCTTGACCTGTCGGCGCATCTCCAGGGGCAGCACGAACCGGCCTTTGCCGTCCGCGACGCTGAACGCGTTGCCCGTAAAGAGAATGACTTCCGACACTTTGGACTGCTGCCCCTTTGGTTCGGGGGCGCAGGCCATCGCCGTCCGGATGCGCCATTCGCGACCCGGGCAACAGGACTAGCAAAGCCTGACAAACCCCTATGGCCATCAAATACCAAGCCACAGGGTTCAAGAAAAGGGATATTTTGGGAAAAGCCGGGAAATCCTGTTTTGTTCTGGTAATTAATCTCCCTTTCCGGGGTTTTGCCGGGTCAGACGTGGTCGCGCAAGGCTGAAACGAGCCCCATTCCACGATCCCAACAGTGCCGTTCCCAACGCCGCCCAGAAAAACCCGACCAGCACCGCCCAGCGCACCGCCCCGACCAACCCATCCCCGCTCCGCACCCAGCGCCGCCCGTCCGGCAACGCTTCCCCTAGGGCCTGCGCCACGAATTGCGGCGTATCGGCGGTCCATTGCGCGGGGTCGAGCGGCGCTGTGGGATCGGCCAGCCACAGCCGGTCGTCGATCAGGTCGGCATCGGCGACGATGGTCGCGCTCCCCCTCCCCACCGCGCAGCGCGCCACCCGCCCGCGCCCGAGGATGCGGCAATTGGCAGAAGCTCTTTCGAAACCCGAAGCGGCGTAGAGGGTCAGCATCCGCCCATCGCCCAGAAAATGACGCACTTCCCCCGCTCCGGCATTCGGGAGCAGCTTCACGCCCAGCACCTCGATCATGGCGGACAGCAGGGTCACGGATGGAGGCCTGCGTCGGTCCCCCAGCGGCAGATCGAGCGGCCAGCGCAATTGCGGATCGGCGAGGATCAGCGCCGTCCCGCCCCGACTGATCCAGCCATGCAGCGCAACCAGTTCATCCATGGAAAAGGCGCGCGGCTGGGCGAGCAGCAACCGCTTCGCCCTGCCCAAACCCAACGGACTATCGACGGGCTTCACGTCGAAACGCTGGCGTAGGACGGTGATGATCGGCGCGTCAGCTTTGGCGGAAAACCCCTGCTGGCCTTCGCGCCAAAATAGCGGAAGGCCACTGATGACCGCCAGTTGGGGACGCTTTCCGGGGACAGGTTCCAAAGACGGCTCCTTGGCAAACCACCAAGCCGCAAGTGCGATCAAGGCGCACCCTACCCCCATAGCTTGCCGTGCTCCTGCGAAGGCAGGAGCCCAGTTCAAACGGCGGGACCGGGCTGTCGCGAGCCACTTGTCTCGCTCCAGTGCCTTCGCAGGAGCACGAAGCGCGCCGAACGAAAGCCCCGCCACTGTCGCCAGGAACACCGCGGCCAAAAACCACAACACCGGCTCCAGCGCAGGCACCCGCCCAGTCGCCAGAAACGCGCAACACAGCACCATCCCAGCCGCGCCCAAGCCAGCCCAGCCCGCCGCCGCCTCACCCCGATGCCGCCTCAACCCGGCCGCAACTGGCACCAGCACCAACACCGGCAACATCCACCCACGCGGATCGACCTGCCCTGTGGCCAACAGCCCCGGCAGCCCGCACAGCAGCACCAGCACCCCCGGCAACCACAATAGCACTAATGTCCGAAGCACCACCCCCACTGCCCGATCAGGCCAGTTCAGCGCGAAGCTGGCGGAAGCTCGCGATCCATGGGTTTCTTGAGATTGGGGTCCGGCTGCAAATCCGGCACGATCGGCGCCTGTTCCGCCGCGGGCTGCACGCCCAGTTCCGCCAGCGGCTCCTTGGGCGCGACCGCATTCACATCCAGCGTCGGCACGGTCGGCGGCGGCACAGTCGGGTCGTCGATCCGCGCCTTGTCGATCACGATATTCGCCAGACCCACGAGCAACACCACGCCCGCCAGCCCGGTGAGGCCGATCTGGACACGCTGCAACCCTTCCTGTTGGCGGGGTGTTTCAGCCATGAAGCGCTCTTTTTCTTCGCCGCCGCGACCCGTGTCGGCGGTCAACGAGTGTGCGCGAGCCAGGGGAAGACAGTCAAGCCCTTCGATTCCAGCCACTCACGATTATAGAGCGTTGAAAGATAACGGAATCCGGTATCGCACAGGATCGTGACGATCCGCTTGCCCGGCCCAAGCTGCTTCGCCAGCGCCACCGCGCCCGCGACATTGATGCCCGACGACAGACCCAGGCACAGTCCCTCCTCGGCCAGCAGGCGGCGCACCCACAGCAGCCCTTCCTCATCGGAAATGCGGAACTGGGCATCGATCGGCGCGCCCTCCAGATTGGCGGTGATGCGCCCCTGTCCGATGCCCTCTGCCACCGAAGAGCCTTCCGCCTTCAACTCGCCATGGGCATAATAATTGTAGAGCGCCGCGCCATGCGGATCGCTGAGCGCAATGGTGATATTCTCGTCATGCGCCTTGAGCCCCAGGCCTACCCCCGCAATCGTCCCGCCCGTGCCGGCTGCGCAGGTGAAGCCATCAATCTGCCCCTCCATCTGGGTCCAGATTTCCTCGGCCGTGCCGACGATATGCGCCTTGCGATTGGCGATATTGTCGAACTGGTTCGCCCAGATCGCGCCCTCGGTTTCCTCCGCCAGACGGCGCGATGTGTGCACGAAATGCCCCGGGTTCGAATAAGGCGCCGCCGGCACCGTCACCAGCTCCGCGCCCAGAGCACGCAGCGTATCCATCTTCTCCCGGCTCTGCGTCTCGGGCATGACGATGATCGTCTTGTACCCCTTGGCATTGGCGACCAGCGCCAACCCGATGCCCGTATTGCCCGCCGTCCCCTCGACGATCGTGCCGCCGGGCTGCAACAGCCCCTTTTCCTCGGCATCATTGACGATGAACAGCGCCGCGCGATCCTTGACCGAAGCGCCGGGATTGGCGAATTCGCACTTCGCGTAAATATCGCAGCCCGTCTCTTGCGAGGGGCCGGCAAGGCGCACCAGCGGCGTATTGCCAATCAGGGCAAGGCTATCTTTCTGAACCAGCATGGCTTCCGCATAGCGGACCAGATATGCGCTTGCCAAGCAACGGATTGCTGCCCGGATGAAAGTCCGGATTGTTCCCTCACCCGTTAAGCATTGCCGCGCCCATCGTCCCGGAACGGGACAGGCCGGAATCCGGAGAGGAACTGGCAAGGCTTTTCCCTTATGGCGAAGCGAAGACAGGGGGAAACACAGGCTTGGCAGGCAAGGCAACAGGGCTGGCGACAGGGACAGGGCATGGCGCGATCGCGGCGCTGGCGCTGTTCGCGCTCGCCGCGCCGCGCCTGATCACCGCCGCGCCGCTCGACCTGCTGGCCACATCCCGGGCGGAAGACGACCCCGCCGAAAAGCCCGGCGACAATTTCCCCGGATCGGCCTTTTTCTTCGCGGAGGGCGCCTTCGCCCCCGTCCCCGGCGCTGTCACGCAGCATAGCGAACATGTCCTTGGCCTTGACGCGGTGCAGGCCGCCCCCGCCATGGCGTTTCGCGGCCTGACCGCCCTCGACAGCTATCGGGCGCTCAACTGCCTTACCTCCGCCATTTATTATGAGGCCGGCAGCGAGCCGGAGGATGGCCAGCGCGCCGTCGCCCAGGTGGTCCTGAACCGGGTGCGCAATCCGGCCTGGCCCAAAAGCGTCTGCGGCGTCATCTATCAAGGGTCCGAACGCACCGACGATCGTTGCCAGTTCACCTTCAGTTGCGACGGCTCCATGGCGCGCATGGCGAACGCGGCAGGATGGACCCGCGCCCGAAGCATCGCGGCCCGGGCGCTCGCCGGGCAGGTCTACGGGCCCGTCGGCCTCGCGACCTTCTACCACACGCTGGCGGTCCGCCCCGGCTGGTCCGCGACGATGCGTCCGGTGGCGGTGATCGGCGCCCACATCTTCTATCGCTCTCCCGGCATCCAGGGCACGCCGGACGCCTTCCGCGCCGCTTATCCGGGGCGCGAGACGCAATCCGGACCCGCCCGCCCGATCTGGCCGATCCCGTTCGATCCGCCCCTGGGACTTCCCACCGCCGCCCCGCAGCAATCCACCATCACCCCTGCCCACGATCAGCCGTTGCCCAGCGCTTCCCGCCTTCCTCGATCGGCCGTCCGTCCCGAATATCTAAATAGCGGCCGCCCGTTGATCTGATCCGCATTTTTTTCGGCCGAAGGCGGCCATTTTTTACGGTTAAAATTTCCACAATTATCTAATGCATTGAAAATAAAAGATATAAATAAAAAAGATTTTTCGGGGAGGTCGGGAACCTTATGGCTCTCACAAGGGTTCTGCACTGCGGATAGCAAATCTTTTGCCCCCCGCTCTTGCTATCCAAAAAAACATGAGCCCGGAACGCATCTCCCCCCCCCCGACGCGTTCCGGGCTCAGAATTTATGGGCTATCCCTCAGAAATCGCCGATATTTTCGCTTTCGGAACGCTTTTCCGACCGGCGGGTTGTTCCTTGGTCACCGGCATGGCGTCCGGTTGAAGCATTTCCCGCAAGGACGAGTGCAGAACATGAAGGCTCTGAAAAGGAGACGATGATGATCAGGAAGATTCTAGCCGCCCTTCTGCTGACCGGTTCGCTGATGGTCGCGGCCTGCAACACGGTCGAAGGCGCCGGCAAGGACGTGCAAAGCGCTGGTGAGGCGGTCGAAAACGCCGCCAATTAGAGCATCATGCGCTAAATTGGGAACCGGTTTGGCGCCTGAAACGATGCGAAAACAAAAAACTGGAGGGCGCGTCCTGCGTCAGATTTAACGCAGCGCTCTCCAGGAGCGCCACATGAAAGGCTCGCCCATCCGGCGAGCCTTTTCCGTTTCAGCCGGCCGCGTCAGCCGCTTCGGTCGCCGCCAGTTCCTTCGCCTGTTTCCGGTCGGTGAACCAGATGGCGATGATGGTGATCTCATACAGCGCCAATAGCGGGATCGCGAGCATCAGCT
This sequence comes from Sphingobium sp., assembly GCF_032153725.1. Taxonomy (GTDB): domain Bacteria; phylum Pseudomonadota; class Alphaproteobacteria; order Sphingomonadales; family Sphingomonadaceae; genus Sphingobium. Next base: position 34,662 of record NZ_JALDYQ010000053.1, read on the forward strand.
GCGACACCACATCGGGGGGCGTCAGCACCGCCGCCAAAATGAAGGCCGCGACGATCATGTAACGGCGCAGGCCGATCAGCTGCGCCCGGCTCACGAAGCCCGCGCGGTTCAGCAGCATCAGCAGCACCGGCATCAGGAAACTGACGCCGAATGCCAGGATGAACTGCATCACCAGCCCCAGATAGCTATCCGCGCTCGGCAGCGCCTCCACCTGCAAGCCGCTGCTATTCCCCTGAAATTCCAGGAAAAAATGAAAAGCCGTCGGCATCACCACGAAATAGGCAAGCGACGCCCCCATGGCGAAGAGAAAAGGCGTCGCGATGATGAAGGGCAGCAGCGCCTTCTTTTCCTTCGCATAGAGCCCCGGCGCGACAAAGGCCCAGAGCTGGTTCGCGATGATCGGGAAGGACAGGCAGAAAGCGCCGAAGACAGCGATCTTCACCTGCACGAAAAAGGCTTCGTAGAGCTTGGTATAGACCAGCCGCCCACCGCCATCGCCAAAGGCCTCCTTGAGCGGATGGACCAGGATCGCAAACAGCTGCTCGGAAAAATAGAAGCAGATCGCGCCCGTGATGAACAGCGCATAGACGCATTTGAGCAGCCGTCCGCGAAGCTCGATCAGATGGTCGAGCAACGGCGCCTTGCTATCGTCGATATCCTTCATGCCGCCGCGTCGCCCTTCCCCGCCGGTTCCTGCGCCACATAGGGCGGGCCCTCCGCCGCCGGCAGGACCTCCGCGACATGAGGCGCAGCTTCGCTGGCAGGCACGGCTTCCGCGACGAACGCCGGCGCGTCTCCAGCCGCCGCCGTTTCAACGGCCGGCGCCGGCAGCGCCTCGGTCCCCCCGGTGGTTTCCGCCGGATGCTCCTCCATGATCCGCTTGTTCTGCGCGGCCCATTTCCTTTCCAGCTCCTCCAGCTCGACCTCCCGCACCATCGCGTCGATGCCGGTGCGGAAATGGCGCGCCATGCCCTGCGCCTTCCCGACAATCTGCCCCAGCTTGTAGAGCGCGCGGGGCAGGTCCTTGGGGCCGATGACGATCACCGCGATGATGATGATCACCAGGAATTCAGACGAATCGATACCAAACATGCGCGCCTACCGCCCCGGGCCGAAGGAAAATCAGGCCTTGGTCTTGTCTTCCGTGGCGGTCGGCGCGTCCTGTTCGGGCACGCGATGGCCCTCGATGCGCGTGGCGGGCTTGGCGGCGACGTCGTCATCGTCCTCCATGCCCTTCTTGAAGCTCTTGATGCCCTTGGCAACGTCACCCATCAGCCCGGAGATCCGGCCACCGCCAAATAGCAGCATGACCACCAGGAGAACGATGACCCAGTGCATCAGCGAAAAGGAACCCATTTGAACTTACTCCTGAAACTGCCGCCTATTAGAGTGATTTCGCGTGAAATGGAACATTTCACGGCCAGGAAATCACGGCGAACAAGGGCCGCAGATCATGTTTCGGTCAATCCGACCGCAACATGATCTAAGCATCTTCCTCATCATTTTCCACAACGGATTGGGCCCCCAGACCCTCCAGCGCCAAATCCACCGGATCGAGCAGACCCGCGGCGCGCAGATCGTCCATGCCTGGCAGGTCGCGGCGGCTGCCAAGGCCGAAATGCGACAGGAACTCTGCCGTCGTGGCGTAGATGAGCGGCCTGCCCGGCACTTCCCGCCGACCCGCGGGCCGCGCCCAACCCGCCTCCATCAGCACGTCCAGCGTGCCCTTGGCCACCTGAACGCCGCGGATGGCCTCAATCTCGGCGCGGCTCACCGGCTCATGATAGGCGATGATGGCCAGGGTTTCCATGGCCGCGCGGGAGAGTTTGCGCGTTTCGTCCTTTTCGCGGCGAAGGATATGGGCCAGGTCGGCGGCGGTCTGGAAATGCCAGCGCCCGCCCCGCTCCACCAGATTGATGCCGCGCCCGGCATAATGGCCGCTCAGCATCGCCAGCGCGGCGGGCAGGTCCCCCGCCTCCCCGACATGAAGCCTGAGTTCGGCCAGCGTCAGCGGCTGTTCCGACACGAACAGCACAGCCTCCACCGCGCGGAGGAAATCGTCCACTTCTTCGATCACAATAAACGCCCCGCAGTCGGTTCCGGCAAGGCGGCGCGCAGGTAGATGGGTTCAAAAATCCCCTCCTGCTGGATTTCCAGCCGCCCCTGCCGCGCCAGTTCCAGCGCGGCGACGAAGCTGCTGGCCAGCGCCGACCTTGCCATCGGTCCATCCTGCCCGCTCGGCAGGAAGGCCTCAAGCGATGTCCAGTCGATCGCCGCGCCGACCAGCGTGGCGACCCGCTGGATCGCCTCGTCCAGCGTCATCACCGGCCGCACCGCGACCATGTGGACGACCGGCTGGGTACGGGCGCGGATCTGGCCGTAGGACTGGATCAGGTCGAACAGGCTCGCCGCCCATTTCGCCTTGCGGACGAGGCGCAGGCCTTCGGGCTTTTCCCGCGCGAACACGTCCCGGCCGATCCGGTCGCGCGCCATCAGCCGCGCCCCCGCCTCCCGCATCGCCTGCAAGCGCTGGAGCCGCAATTGCAGCCGCAACGCCAGTTCTTCGGGGCTGGGCTCGGGCTGCGCCTCCCTGGGCAGCAAGAGCGCGGATTTGAGATAGGCGAGCCAGGCCGCCATCACCAGATAATCGGCGGCCAGTTCCAGCTTCAGCTTCCGCGCACCCTCGATATAGGCGAGATATTGCTCGACCAGCGCCAGGATCGAGATTTCGCGCAAATCCACCTTCTGCGTCCGCGCCAGCGCCAGCAACAGGTCGAGCGGCCCTTCCCAGCTTTCGAAGCTGACGGTCAGTGTTTCAGGTCGCGGAATGGCGGAGGGCGTGAAGAGGTCGTCCATAGTCAGAAGATCATCTTTGCAGTTTCCCCGCACTGCCGTGCTCCTGCGGAGGCAGGAGCCCAGTTCAAACGGCGGGACTGGGCTCCTGCC
>NZ_JALDYQ010000054.1:0-37281 GCF_032153725.1 Sphingobium sp.
TCCGAACTGGGCTCCTGCCTGCGCAGGAGCACCTCGCGCTCAATGTCCACAAATGACCACACCCGTCACATATTTCCCTGTCCTACAGCGTAGCGCCTGCGCTAATCCGAATCCGCTCTTTGAACCGTCAAATCGCGAACAGGAAACGGCGCCTTTCCGCACCTTCATCGTGTCACCTGTGTCACCCTGTCAGGTGCACAATCGCCTCAATCCCTCCACTGTATCTGCCTCGTTCGCAGGCTTGTCCCGCCTGATCCGGGCAATGCGCGGAAAACGCATGGCGAGGCCTGACTTATGCCGCTTGCTGTCGTGGATGCTGTCGAAGGCGACCTCCAGCACCAGTGACTTCTCCACCTCCCGCACCGGGCCGAAGCGGTTCACCGTGTTCATCCGCACGAAGCGGTCGAGCCATTTCAGTTCCTCGTCGGTGAAGCCGGAATAGGCCTTGCCGACGGGCAATAGTTCGCCTTCTGCCGTCCAGCAGCCGAAGGTATAGTCCGAATAGAAGGATGAGCGCTTGCCGTGGCCGCGCTGGGCATACATCATCACGCAGTCGGCGGTCAGCGGATCGCGTTTCCATTTATACCAGAGCGCGGCCTTCCGCCCAGCGACATAGGGGCTGTCGCGGCGCTTGAGCATCACGCCTTCAATGGCGGCGTCACGGGCGCCCGCGCGGATGTCGGCCAGCTCCGTGAAATCCTGCGCTTCGATCAGGGCGGATATGTCGAAGCGGTGGGGGTCGAGTTTCGGCACGGTGGTTTCGAGCCGAGCGCGGCGCTGCTCCCACGGAAGGGCGCGCAGGTCCTCCTCGGCATCAAGCAATATGTCGTAGAGGCGGACGAAGGCGGGGTAGTCGTCCATCATCTTCGCTGTCACCGCCTTGCGGCCAAGGCGTTGCTGGAGGGCGTTGAAGCTTGCCGCCTCTCCCCCCTGGAACTCCCCTTTGACGAGCAGTTCGCCGTCAAGGACTGCGTGGTGGCGGAAGGCCTGCGCTATGTCGGGGAAGCTGCCGGTAATGTCATCCCCAGCGCGGCTGTAGAGACGGGTTTCGCCGCCCAGACCGACGATCTGGACGCGGATGCCGTCCCATTTCCATTCGGCCGCATATGCGGACAGGTCGACGCTTTCGGCCTCCAGCGGGTGGGCGAGCATGAAGGGACGGAAAAAGGGCGTGCCCGCCGGATCGGGGCGGTTGGCCCTGCCTTCGGCCCAGTCGAAGAGGGCGGTATAGGGCGGCGTGAGGGCGTGCCAGCATTCCTCCACATCGTCGACATGGAGGTTGAAGGCCCGGGCAAAGCCGGTCTTGGCGAGGCGGGCGGAGATGCCCACGCGCAGCCCCCCGGTGGCGAGTTTGAGCAGCGCGAACCGGCCGGAGGAGTCGAGATGGTCCATCATCTGCGCCAGCGTCGCGGGTGCGGCGGCCCGGCTGGTGAGGTGAAGGCGGTCGACAATGGCGGAGAGAGTGAGGGAGCCGTCATCTATTTCCGGCGGCTGATCTTCGGGTTTCGGCCAGAGCAGGGCCACGGTTTCGGCAAGGTCGCCGACATAGTCGCGGCTCATTTCGAACAGGATCGGGTCGACGCGGGCGCGGGTCATTTCGGCTATGGTGGAGGCCTTGACGGCTTTCAGGTCCAGATTGCCTGTCAGGGCGGCGAGCGCCCAGCCCCGGTCCGGATCAGGCGCGGCGCGCATATAGGCGGCGATGAGTTCCAGCTTGCCATGGCGCGACCGGGTGTAGACCAGGCCGTCGAGGAGTTGGGAAAAGGCGCGCATCAGCCCTCATCCTCATCTTCGCGGCCGACCAGAGCCAGCGCGCGGGCCCGCATCTGGTGGGTCATGCACCAGTGGAGCAGAGCTTCTTCGCGGCCGTGGGTGATCCAGGTTTCGCCAGGGGCGACTTCGCGGATGGTGTTGGTCAGTTCATCCCAATCGGCATGGTCGGAGATGACCAGCGGCAGTTCGACATTGCGTTGGCGGGCGCGCTGGCGGACGCGCATCCAGCCAGAGGCCATGGCGGTGATCGGATCGGGAAGGCGGCGGCTCCAGCGGTCGTTGAGGGCTGAGGGGGGCGAGACGATGATGCGCCCGCGCATGTCCTTGGCAGGCAGGCCGGTGGCGGGACGGATATCGCCCATGTCGACGCCGAATTGCTCGTAGAGCGCGCAGATTTTTTCCAGCGCGCCGTGGATGTGGATGGGGTCGTGATGGCCCCTTGCGCGCAGCTCGCAGATAAGGCGTTGCGCCTTGCCCAGTGCATAGGCGCCGACGAGGACGCAGCGGTCTGGATTGGCATGGAGCGCGGCGAGGAGGCGGTCGACTTCGCTGCCGGTGTCGGGATGACGGAAGACCGGAAGGCCGAAGGTGGCTTCGGTGACGAAGATGTCGCAGGGGACGGGTTCGAACGCTTTGCAGCTGGGGTCGGGGCGGCGCTTGTAATCGCCGGTGACGACTATGCGCTCGCCTGCGTGGGAAAGGACGATCTGGGCGGAACCGAGGACATGGCCGGCAGGGACGTAGCGGATCGTCACGCCATTCATGTGGATTTCCTCGCCATAGGGGATGGCTGTGCCCGAAGCCGTGCCGTAGCGCAGCGCCATGATCGCGAGTGTCTCCTCCGTGGCCCAGACATGGCCGTGCCCGCCCCGTGCATGGTCGGCATGACCGTGGGTGATAAGCGCGCGCTCCTGCGGGACGGACGGATCGATCCAGGCATCGGCGGGACGGACATGGATGCCGGTGGGATGGGGTTCGATCCAGTGAGGCATGGCTTCATGAAGAAGGTGGATGGAGCGGGTTGGTTCCGCAAGAGCCTTCATATTACCGTAACATCAGCGTCACGCAGGCGACTTGCGCTTGCCCTAGCTGCCGTTCAACGGCCCGACAGCGAGGAAGCTTGGCGCATGGCATCTACGGCTCATCAGAATCTTGTCCGCGCGGTGCATCGGCATCGGCATTTGTCCAGGCAGGGATTGTTGGAACGGGCCTTTACCTTTGCGTTTCGGGGCCTCGTCTACGCGCAGATCTGGGAAGATCCGGAGGTGGACATGAAGGCGCTGGCGATCACGCCGGATTGCCATGTCGTCACGATCGCTTCGGGCGGGTGCAATGTGCTGAGCTATCTGACGGCCGATCCGGCCAGGATCACGGCGGTTGACCTCAACACCGCGCATATCGCGCTCAACCGGCTGAAACTGGCGGCGGCGCGGGCCTTGCCCGATCATGACGCGTTCCATCGCTTCTTCGCCAAGGCGGATTGCCGGGAAAATGTGGTCGCCTATCGCACGTTCGTGGCGCCGGTGCTGGACGATGCGACGCGGCGCTATTGGGAAGGGCGCGACTTCATCGGGCGACGGCGCATCGGGGGCTTTGCGCGCGGAATCTACAGGCATGGGCTGCTGGGGCGCTTTATCGGCGCGGCGCATTTGCTGGCGCGGCTGCATGGCGTCAACCCGCGACGGATGCTGGATGCCACCAGCCGGGAAGAACAACGCGCGATCTTCGAGACTGAACTGGCGCCGGTGTTCGACAGCGCTTTTACGCGTTGGTTGACGAGCCAGCCCGCTTCGCTCTTTGGCCTTGGCATTCCGCCGGCTCAATATGAAGCGCTGGCCGGGGACGACCGAATGGACAGCGTGCTGAAGGCGCGGCTGGAAAAGCTGGCTTGCGGCTTCGATCTGAAGGACAATTATTTCGCGGTGCAGGCCTTTGGCCGCGGCTATGCCGGCGGAGAGGGGCCGTTGCCCCCTTATCTACAGGCGGCGAACCATGAGGCCGTGGTCGAACGCGCGGGACGGGTGGATATCCGGCACGTGAATTTCACGGACTTCCTGGCGTCTCAGGAAGCCGGGTCGGCGGACCGTTATATCCTGCTGGACGCTCAGGATTGGATGGATGATGCGCAGTTGAACGCGCTCTGGGCCCAGATCACGAGGACGGCGCGGCCGGGCGCGCGGGTGCTGTTCCGGACGGCGGGCGAACCGAGCATCCTGCCGGGGCGGGTCGTCGATGCGGTGCTTTCGCGCTGGGAATATCGGGCAGAAGAATCGCTCGATTGCACGGCGCGGGATCGGTCGGCCATCTATGGCGGCGTCCATCTCTATGTGCTGAAGGACGCCCGATGAACACCGGACATGGCGGCTTGATGGACAGCGTCTACCGGCATCAGCGGCATATCTACGACCTGTCGCGAAAATATTATCTGCTGGGGCGGGATGGGCTGATCGCCGATCTCGCGCCGCCGCGCGGTGGCGCGGTGCTGGAGATCGGCTGCGGGACCGGGCGGAACCTGATCGCGGCGGGCAAGGCCTGGCCGGAGGCGCGGCTTTACGGCGTCGATATCAGCGAGGCGATGCTGGAAACGGCGCGCAGGGCCGTGGTGAAGGCAGGCATGGCGGATCGCGTGGTGCTGGCGCAGGGGGATGCGAGTTCCTTCAGCGCGCAGGCGCTGTTCGGGCGGGCCGATTTCGAGCGGGTGTTCATCAGCTATGCGCTTTCGATGATCCCGGACTGGGCCGGCGCGCTGCGGCAGGCGGCGGGGAGTGTCGCGACCGGAGGCAAGCTGGATGTCGTGGATTTCGGCCAGCAGGACGATCTGCCCGGCTTCTGGAAGCGAGCGCTGTTCGGGTGGTTGGCGCGGTTTCATGTATCGCCGCGGGCTGAACTCAAGCAGGCGATCGAAGCGCTGGCGGCCGATATGGGGGGCTTTCCGCACAGCCGGAGCCTGTATCGCGGTTATGCGGTTCGGGGCGGGCTGATCCGGGTTTGAGATTTTTTGCTGGAGGCGGGCATCAATTTTTTCCCCTCATCCCAGCCTGCGCTGGGATGAGGAGTTCAGGAAGCCTTGTCAGGCAGCCTTTTTGAGTTCCAGCTCCAGCCGGTCCCAGATTTCCACCAGCGCCGAGACGAGATCCTGCATCATCTCTTCCGAATGGGCAGGGCCCGGGGTGAAGCGCAGACGCTCGGTCCCGCGCGGGACGGTCGGGTAATTGATCGGCTGCACATAGGCGCCATATTCGGCGAGCAGGATATCGCTGATCCGCTTGGCCTTGACCGGATCGCCCACCATCAGCGGAACGATATGCGTCACCGACGGCATGACCGGCAGCCCCGCTTCGGCCATCAGCCGCTTGAGGGTCGCGGCGGAAGCCTGTTGGCCTTCGCGTTCGGCACTGGATTCCTTCAGATGGCGAACGCTGGCCAGAACGCCCGCGACCAGCACCGGCGACAGCGATGTCGTGAAGATGAAGCCGGGCGCATAGCTGCGGATGACATCGACGATCATCTGATCGGCCGCGATATAGCCGCCCATGACGCCGAATGCCTTGCCCAGCGTCCCTTCGATGATGGTCAGGCGATGGGCGACATCGTCCCGTTCGGAAATGCCGCCGCCATGGGCGCCATACATCCCGACGGCATGGACCTCATCCAGATAGGTAAGCGCGTTGAATTGATCGGCCAGATCGCAGATCGCGGCGATCGGAGCGACATCGCCATCCATCGAATAGACGCTTTCGAAGGCGATCAGCTTGGGTGTTTCGGGATCTTCCGCCGCGAGCAGTTCGCGCAGATGATCGACGTCATTGTGACGGAAAACGCGCTTTTCGCAGCCCGAATTGCGGATGCCCGCGATCATCGAGGCGTGGTTCAACTCGTCCGAGAAGATGATGCAGCCGGGCAGAAGCTTGGCGAGGGTCGAAAGTGTCGCCTCGTTCGAGACATAGCCGGAGGTGAAGAGCAGCGCTGCTTCCTTGCCGTGCAGATCGGCCAGTTCCGCTTCCAGATCGACGTGGTAGTGCGTGTTGCCGCCGATATTGCGCGTACCGCCGGAACCCGCGCCGACATCATGGAGCGCCTCTTCCATCGCGGCGACGACCTTGGGATGCTGGCCCATGGCAAGATAGTCGTTGGAACACCAGACGGTGATCGGCTTCGGCCCGTTATGGCCGTGGAAGCAACGGGCGTTGGGAAAAGCGCCCTTGTTCCGCAGGATGTCGATGAAAACCCTATAGCGGCCCTCGCTATGGAGCCGGTCAATCGCCTGCGTGAAGATGTGCTTGTAATTCACTTAAGCCCTGTCCCTAATTCCCGCATCCCCTCTTTGAAGAGGGCATTTACCTGCTGCGAGGCTCTATTACCAGTGATAACCGCTCGCAGCGCTAGGGAGAAATACCTAGCACGGCGATAGATAGGCTTGCGATTGGACCAAAGGTCCACCCCCTTCAAAGTGCCTCTAACCGTTGCAGTCCATAGCCTGCAAGAGCGGGACGCAGCGCGTCCACGCCGTCATCGAGGCGTGTGAAGACAGCCGTTCCGATGGGTGGTTCGAGCGGCCATGCCTGCCCCTGGGTCAGATAGGAGATGCGCCGGGCAATGCCTTCCCCGCCGTGGACGAAGCGAAGCGGGTGAGGCGACGCTGCCGCCAGTTCCGGCTCGACCAGTGGGAAATGGGTGCAGGCAAGAACCACTGTGTCCATTCGGTCGCCGCCGGGCTGATCAAGCAGACCAGCCAGCGCATCACGGGCGACGGCGGGGTCAAGCGGTCCGTTGCGCAGCTTGGTTTCGGCCAGTTGAACCAGCGCCGCGGAACCATGGCGCAGCACCGTGCAATCGGCGCCATATTCCGCGGTGAGGCGGTCGACATAAGGTTGGCGAACCGTCGCATCGGTGCCCAGAACCCCAAAAATCCGGCTTTTGGAAAGGAGGGCCGCGGGCTTGATCGCGGGCACCGTGCCGACCACGGGGATGTCGAGCGCGGCGCGAACCGCTGACAATGCGATGGTCGAGGCGGTGTTGCAGGCTATGACGGCCAGACGAGGCCGGTAGCGTTCCACCAGGCGGCCGAGCAGCGCGGGAACCCGGGCGGCGATTTCCGCTTCGCTCTTCGTGCCGTAGGGAAAGCCCGCGCTGTCGGCGGCATAGACGATGGGCGCCGTGGGCAATGCTGCCTGGGCCGGGGCGAGGATGGAAAGTCCGCCGACGCCGGAATCGAAGAACAGCAGGGGAGCATCGGAAGCAACCGTCATCGCCTCCACATTTCGCGGCAGGAGGCCGGGCTGTCAACATGATGGATGAAGGGCCCGGCTTCCCCGGGACCGCAACGGCCCACCACGCAGGATATCGCAAAATCATAAGCCATTGCCCAGTGCGCCGGGAACGCTATGGTCGCGCCGCAACTACTATGGCGAGATCATGACTCCTCCCTGGCTTCTTCCTGCGTTCGTCCTGCTGATCGGTTATCTGCTGGGGTCCATTCCCTTCGGGCTGTTGCTGACCCGCCTCACCGGAGCGGGCGACCTGCGCAAGATCGGGTCGGGCAATATCGGTGCGACCAATGTGCTGCGGACCGGGCGTAAGGGACTGGCCGCGACGACCCTGCTGCTTGATCTGCTGAAAGGCGCGGCTGCCGTGCTGATCGGGGCCGCGCTGGTCGATGGCGGGGGGCCGATGGCGGGTGCCATGGCCTTTATCGGGCATTGCTATCCGGTCTGGCTGCGCTTTGCCGGCGGCAAGGGCGTGGCGACGATGATGGGCGTCGTGACGGCGCTCTACTGGCCGGCGGGCATAGTCTTTGCCGTCGTCTGGCTGGGGACGCTGTTCGGGACGAAATGGTCGTCGGTCGGAGGCATGTCGGCGGCGGTGAGCGCGCCGGTCGCCATGTGGTGTTTCGGGCGGCTCGATCTTTTCCCTGTCGCTCTGGCGCTGGCGCTGATCGTGCTGTGGCGGCATCGGGAGAATATCGCGCGGCTCGCCAAGGGGACCGAACCCAAGGTCGGCGCTTCAAAGGCGCGAGCCACTGGCGAATGAGCGAGGAGGAGCGGTTCAACCGCCTGCGCCTGATCCGGTCGCCGCGCATCGGGCCGGTGACGTTCCGGCAGCTGATGGCGCGCTTCGGATCTGCGGGCGAGGCTTTGCGGGCAGTGCCGGACCTCGCGGCGCGAGGCGGAGGCAAGGCGAGCGTCATCGATGCCGCGCTGGTCGAGCGGGAGATCGCGCGGAGCCGGGACGCAGGTGCACGCTATCTGTTGATGGGGGACAAGGATTATCCCTTTCTGCTGGATCATATGGAGGGCGCGCCCCCCGCGTTGATCGTGCGGGGGGATGTGACGCTGGCGTCGCGGGAATGCGTGGCGATGGTGGGCGCGCGCAATGCGTCGGCGGCGGCCTGCCGCTTTGCGCGGACGCTGGCGCAGGATCTGGGGCAGCGCGGCGCGGTGGTGGTGTCCGGGCTGGCGCGCGGGATCGATACGGCGGCGCATCAAGGATCGCTGGGCAGTGGGACCATCGCGGTCATCGCCTGTGGCATCGACATCGCCTTTCCCCCGGAAAATGAGGCCTTGCAGGCGCAGATCGCCAGCGAGGGCCTGCTCGTGACCGAGCATCCGCCGGGCATGCAGCCTCTGGCGCGGCAATTCCCGGCACGCAACCGGATCATTGCGGGCCTGTCGAGGGGAACCGTGGTGGTGGAGGCCGCGCCGAAATCCGGGTCGCTCATCACCGCGCGGCTGGCGGGGGAAGCCGGGCGGGAGGTGATGGCCGTGCCGGGATCGCCGCTCGATCCACGCGCTCAGGGGTGCAACCAGCTGATCCGGGAAGGAGCCGTTCTGGTGCAGAATGCGGCGGACGTGATCGAGGCGATCGGCGTCATCGACCCGCGCATGGTGCGGCAGGGGCGGTCGGATTTCGCGGGCGAGCCTGCATCCTCGGACGTGGCCGGGCGGGAACGGGAGGCGATCATCGCTCTGCTGGGGCCTGCGCCGGTTCCTGTGGATGAGGTGGTGCGACTGTCGGGCCTTGGCCCTGCGGTCGTGCAGACCGTGCTGTTGGAGCTTGAACTGGCGGCCCGGCTGGAACGGCATGCGGGCGGGAAGGTCAGTTTGTCATGAGGACTTCACATTCCAACATCAGCGGCGCTTGACGGAAGGTGCCAGCGCCTTCCAGACTCGCGCGTGTACGTGAGAGATTTCAAAATCGGGGCTTGAATGCAGCTTGTCATCGTTGAATCGCCGGCCAAGGCGAAGACCATCGAAAAATATCTGGGCGGCGATTTCCATGTGCTCGCCAGCTATGGCCACATCCGCGACCTGCCCGCCAAGGATGGGTCGGTCGATCCCGATGCCGGCTTTGCCATGAGTTGGGAAAATTATGGCGACAAGGGCAAGCAGCTCAAGGCCATCACTGATGAGGCCAAGAAGGCGACGCGCCTGATCCTGGCGACTGACCCTGATCGCGAGGGTGAAGCGATCAGCTGGCATGTGCAGGAAGTGCTGCGGGCCAAGAAGGCGCTGCCGCAAAAGGTCGACCGCGTGACCTTCAACGCGATCACCAAGCAGGCGGTGACGGAGGCGATGGCGCAACCGCGTGCCTTGGACGAAGATCTGATCGATGCCTATCGGGCGCGGCGGGCGCTTGATTATCTGGTGGGTTTCACGCTGTCGCCGGTGCTGTGGCGGAAGTTGCCGGGGGCGAAATCGGCCGGGCGCGTGCAGTCGGTGGCCTTGCGCCTGGTCGTGGATCGCGAGCGCGAGATTGAGAGCTTTGTCCCGCAGGAATATTGGTCGGTCGCGGCCGAGATGGAGCAGGGTGGGCAGGGCTTCACCGCCCGGCTGGTGCGCTGGCGCGGCGAGAAGATCGAGCGGCTGACCATCGGCAAGGAAGGCGACGCCATGGCCGCGAAGGCGGATGTGGAGGCCGGACGCTTCACCGTCGAGAAGGTCGAGACGAAGCCGGTTTCGCGTAATCCTCCTGCGCCGTTCACGACATCGACGTTGCAGCAGGAGGCGGCGCGCAAGCTCGGTTTCTCGGCCAGCCACACGATGCGGATCGCGCAGCAGCTCTATGAGGATGGCGCGATCACTTACATGCGTACCGACGGCGTGCAGATGGACGGCAGCGCCATTTCCGCCGCGCGCAAGGCGATCGCGGAACGCTATGACGGTGGTTATCTGCCCGAAAAGCCGCGCCAATATCAGACCAAGGCGAAGAATGCGCAGGAAGCGCACGAGGCCATTCGTCCGACCGAATTTTACCGGGACAAGGTGGGGTCGGGTGATCATGCGCGGCTCTATGATCTGATCTTCAAACGGGCGCTGGCGAGCCAGATGGCTTCGGCGCGGCTGGAGCGGACGGTGATCGATCTGGTCGATGGGACCGGGCAGCATGGGCTGCGCGCTACGGGTCAGGTGGTGATCTTCCCGGGCTTCCTCGCGCTTTACGAAGAGGGACGCGACGACGCGGAGGATGACGACAGCAAGTTGTTGCCGCGCATGGCTGCGGGTGACGCGCCGGCGAAGAAGAAGGTGACGGCGGAGCAGCACTTCACCCAGCCGCCGCCCCGCTATTCCGAAGCTTCGCTGGTCAAGAAGCTGGAGGAATTGGGGATCGGTCGGCCATCCACTTATGCCTCGACGCTTCAGGTGCTGAAGGACCGGGACTATGTGCGGGTGGAGAAGAACCGTTTCTTTGCGGAGGAGAGCGGCCGGCTGGTGACGGCGTTCCTGGAACGTTTCTTCGAGCGCTATGTGTCCTATGACTTCACGGCGGGGCTGGAGGAGGAACTGGACGATATTTCCGGCGGCCGCGCCCAGTGGCAGGCGGTGCTGGAAGCCTTCTGGCGTGATTTCAAGCCCAAGACCGCCGAGGTCATGGAGCAGAAGCCATCCGACATCACGGCGGAGCTGGACAAGTTTCTGGAGCCGATGCTGTTCCCCCCCAAGGCGGACGGCAGCAATCCGCGTGCCTGCCCGATGTGCGGCGATGGGCAATTGTCGCTGCGTGGCGGGCGTTTCGGTGCATTCATCGCCTGCTCCAATTATCCCGAGTGCAAATATACGCGCAAGTTCGGGCAGCCGGGCGGCAAGGATGGGGCCGAGGATACGGGGCCGGAGGTGCTGGGCCAGCATCCGGAAACCGGGCAGGACATCGTCCGGAAGTCGGGCCGGTTCGGTCCCTATATCGAGATGGGCGAAGGCAAGGAGGCCAAGCGTGGCTCCATCCCCAAGGATTTGCCGGATGGCGAGATGACGCTGGACTGGGCGGTGAAGCTATTGAGCCTGCCGCGCGAGATCGGGCTGCATCCGGAGACGGGCAAGCCGATCGTGGCGAATATCGGGCGCTTTGGACCCTATCTGCTGCATGACGGCAAATATGGGCGGCTGTCCTCCACCGCCGAGATTTTCGAGGTGGGGATGAACAGCGCCGTTGCCAAGCTGGCGGATGCGGCGAACAGGGGGGGGCGTGGAGCTTCCTCGCGCGAGCCGTTGAAGGTGCTGGGCAACCATCCGCGCACTGAGGCTGAAATCAAGCTGATGGCGGGGCGCTATGGTCCCTACGTGACCGATGGCACCACCAATGCGACGCTGCCCAAGACGATCGAGCAGGATGCCTTGACGCTGGAGGAGGCCGCGCAACTGATCGATGCGCGGGCTGCGGCGGCGCCCACGAAGAAGGGGAAGAAGGCGCCCGCGAAAAAGGCGGCGGCAAAGAAGCCTGCCGCCAGAAAGGCTCCGGCCAAGAAGAAAGCGGCGGCGGAGTAAATATTACCGTTATCCCCGTGGAAACGGGGATACATCTCCCATAAGTTGAACTTGACGCGATGGTGGGAGATGATTGCTGCGTTGACCTTCGGTCGCCCTACGGGTCGCGGGAATGACGACGATGGATTGCGCGGGTTACTCCACCCAGTCCAGCCCGATATCGCGATAGATGAAGCGGTCGTCTTCCCAATCCTCCTTCACCTTGACGTGGAGGTAGAGGTGGACCTTGACGCCGAGCAGACTGGCCAGTTCGGCGCGGGCCCTTGAGCCGATTTCCTTGAGGCGCTGGCCGCCCTTGCCCAGCACGATGGCGCGCTGGCTGGAGCGGCCGACAAGGATTTGCTGGTGGATCTCGACCGAACCATCCTCGCGCTCGCTATATTTTTCCGTATCGACGGCGGCGGCATAGGGGAGTTCGGCGTGAAGCTGGTGATAGAGCTGCTCGCGGGTGATTTCGGCGGCCAGCATCCGGTCGGTGGCGTCGGAAACCTGATCCTCGGGGAAGTGCCACGGGCCTTCGGGCATGGCGTTGGCGAAGGCGGTCTTCAGCTCCGCAAGGCCGTCGCCGGTCGCGGCGCTGACGAAGAAGGTTTCCGCGATATCGAGTTGTTCATAAAGTCGCTGGGTATGGACCAGCAGCTTCTCCTTGATGGCGATGTCGACCTTGTTGAGGATCAGCCATTTCTTTTCCGGGCGTGCGGCGAGGGCGCTGATGATAGGCTCCATCTTGGCGCCGAGGCCCGCCTTGCCGTCGACGACCAGCGCGATCAGGTCAGCGCCCTGCGCGCCGCCCCATGCGGCCTGCACCATGGCGCGGTCCAGTCGCCGCTTGGGTGCGAAGATGCCGGGGGTGTCGACCAGCACCATCTGCGCGTCACCCTCAATGGCCACGCCCATGACGCGCGTGCGGGTGGTCTGCGCCTTGGCGCTGGTGATCGCCACTTTCTGTCCGACAAGGGCGTTCACCATCGTCGATTTGCCCGCATTGGGGGCACCGACGATGGCTATGACGCCGCAGCGTTGATTATCGAGATTGATCGTCAAACAAAACTCCGTTCACCCATCCGCCTGTCGCCTGGGTTCTTTCCTAATGCAAAATACGGGCATGGGACAGGCTCAGCCGCCGAGCTTTTCCAGCAATGCTTTCGCAGCTGCTGTCTCTGCTTCCTGTTTGGAGCCACCGGTGGCGCTTGCCTCGCCCGCTCCCTTGATGCTCACCGTCACGGTGAAGCGCAGCGCATGGTGCGGGCCGGAGCGGTCGGTCAGCGCATATTCGGGGGGTTTGCGCTTGTTGGCGGCGGCCCATTCCTGAAGTGTGGACTTGGGATGTTTCGGTGCGCTGGCCTGGGTGTCGACCCGGTCGCCCCAGAGACGGTGGACGAGAGTGCGGACTTCTTCGAGCCCCCCTTCCAGATAGAGGGCGCCGATCAGCGCCTCCATCACGTCGCCCAGCACATTGTCGCTGTCGGCGGCGCCGTCGTCGCGCGCCTGTTTGCCAAGGATGAGATGCGTTGGGACGCCAGCGGTGCGGGCGACATCGGCGCAGGTTTCGCCCGACACCAGCGCGTTGAAGCGGCGGGAGAGCTTGCCCTCCGGCTCTGTTGCAAAGCGATCATAGACCCATTCCGCGATCAGCAGGCCGAGGATGCGATCGCCCAGAAACTCCAGCCGTTCATAATTCACCGCATTGGCGCTGCCATGAGTCAGCGCCTGAACAAAAACCTTGGGCTCTTTCGGCACGCGGCCGATCAGGGCCTTCAGCCAGCCTTCGGTGTCGGGTTTCGTCAAAAGCCTTCCCCAATGCGGCTCCAGCGGGCGGCAGTGAACCAGGTCCATGGAAGCAGCCAGTTGGCGCTGCCGTCGGTTGAGAAGACCGAGATCATCGCCTTGCCGACCAGATTTTCCTCCGGCACGAGGCCGATGCCGCCGCCGTCGACTGCCGGGAAGCGGCTGTCGGCGCTGCGGTCGCGATTGTCGCCCATCATGAAGAGATGGCCTTCGGGCACGACCACCGTGTCGCGGTCGTCCGCCGCGCCGTCGGGCAAGAGGTCGAGGACATTGTAGCTCTTGCCGCTGGGCAGGGTTTCACGGAACTGCGGGTAGCGGCACTGGCGGCCGCCGGGTGCCGCTTCCTCGAATTTCGCGCGGTAGCATGGGGAGGGACTGCCTTCCTTCGCCGCTGCGTCCTCCATATTGGGCGTGACGGGAATGACGAGGTCAGCGACTTTCTGCTTCGGGATCGCCTGACCGTTCAGGTACACCGTGCCGCCGCGCACCGAGATCATGTCGCCGGGCAGGCCGATGACGCGCTTGATATAGTCGTTCTTCTGGTTCGGCGGCGCCTTGAACACCACCACGTCGCCGCGCTGGGGCGTCGAGGCGAAGATGCGGCCGGGGATCAGCGGTACGCCGAAGGGCAGCGAATAACGCGAATAGCCATAGGGCCATTTCGCGACGAGCAGATAGTCCCCGATCAACAGGCGCGGCTGCATCGATTCCGACGGGATGTTGAAAGGCGAAACGATGAAGCTCCGCAGGATGAAGACGAACACCGCCAGCTTTGCGAGAAACCAGAGGAAATCCCGCGTTTCGGATTTTGCGCTCATGCTTTGGTCGTCTTTTCCTTCATTCCGCCTTGAAAACAGGCCGTCGCGGCTTTTGCGGGTTCGTAAAGCCGCCGTCAAGCGCGCTAGAGACGAGTGGTCCTCCCCCCATCCTGCCTCGCAGCCTGATTTTTCCTGTCCAACGGTGCATTAGCGGAACGATTTGGCTAAGAAGGACAAGAATCGACAGGTGCAGCGTCGGTATGGATCAACGGTAAACCAAAAGGATATCCCCCAATGTCCAGCCCTGCACTGGCAGCGCTTGCGGCTCTTCCCCAGGCCGATCTCAAGTCCATCTTCACCACCGATCCCGACCGGTTGAGCAAATTCACGCTGACCCAGGGGCCGATCCGCTTCGACTGGTCGAAGACGCATCTGACCAGCGGATTGCTGGAAGGCTTTTTGAAGCTGGCGGAAGAAAAGGGCTTTGCCGCGCAACGGGACGCGCTGTTCGCTGGTGAGGCGGTCAACAACACCGAAGGCCGGGCCGCCGAACACCCCGCCGAACGCGGCGAGGGCAATGCCGACAGCGTCGCGCGGGCCAAGATGTTCCACGCCCGGATGCGCGCGCTGATCGACGCGATCGAGGGCGATGCGCTGGGACCGATCCGGCATATCCTGCATATCGGCATTGGCGGGTCGGCGCTGGGACCGGACCTGATCGTCGATGCGCTGGGCGGTGGCGACGCGCGCTATGATGTCGCCATTGTATCGAATGTCGACGGCACGGCACTGGAGCGGGCGATTTCGCGTTTCGATCCCGAGGCGACGCTGATCGCCGTGGCGTCGAAAACCTTCACCACCACCGAAACCATGCTGAACGCGGCCAGCGCGATCAACTGGATGGTCGAGGCGGGCGTCGAAGACCCCTATGGACGGGTCATCGCGCTGACGGCTGCGCCGGACAAGGCGATCGAGTGGGGCGTGGATGAAACCCGCGTGCTACCCTTTGCCGAGAGCGTGGGTGGGCGTTATTCGCTCTGGTCGTCCATCGGTTTCCCGGCGGCGTTGGCGCTTGGGTGGGATGCCTTTGAGAGCCTGCTCGAAGGAGCGGCGACGATGGACCGGCATTTTCGCTTGAGCGAACCCAGGGCCAATGCGCCGCTGATCGCCGCCTTTGTCGATCAATATTATGCGCGGGTCGTGGGCGCGCAGACGCGAGCGCTGTTCGCCTATGACGAGCGGTTGGCGCTGCTGCCTTCCTATCTCCAGCAACTGGAGATGGAGAGCAACGGCAAGAGCGTGACCCGCGACGGCAAGCCTGTCGATGGGCCAACGGCCGCAATCACCTGGGGCGGCGTGGGCACCGACGCACAGCATGCGGTGTTTCAGTTGCTGCATCAGGGCACGATCCTGACGCCGGTGGAGTTCATTGCCTCGATCGAACCGGGCCATGCGCTTGATCCCGCGCATCATCGGGCTTTGCTCGTGAACTGCTTCGCGCAGGGTGCGGCGCTGCTGCGGGGCAAGGACAATGATGTCGATCCGGCCCGGGCCTATCCGGGCAACCGGCCGTCGACCACGATCCTGCTGGATGACGTGACGCCGGAGGCGCTGGGAGCGCTGATCGCTTTCTATGAGCATCGGACCTTTGCCAATGCGGTGCTGATGGGCATCAATCCCTTCGACCAGTTCGGCGTCGAACTGGGCAAGGAGATCGCCCGGTCGATCGAGACGGAAGGGCCGAAGGGTTTCGATCCCTCGACCATGGCGCTGATCGACCTGGCGCTCGGCGGGGCATAAGCGCAAATCTCATTTGTAACTCCGCTGGGGAGGCTCCATATGCGGGCGCAACTCAGCGGAGGCAGGAATGAGCGACTACGACTTCGACCTTTTCGTCATCGGTGCAGGGTCGGGGGGCGTGCGGGCTTCGCGCGTCGCCGCTGCCCATGGCGCGAAGGTCGCGGTGGCCGAGGAATATCGGGTCGGCGGCACCTGCGTCATTCGCGGCTGCGTGCCCAAGAAGCTGCTGATCTATGGCGCGCATTTTGCCGAGGATCTGAAGGATGCCCGGCGCTTCGGCTGGAATGTGCCGGATTGCGACTTCGAATGGACGACGCTCCGCGACAATGTGCTGGCCGATGTCGATCGGCTTGAGGGCCTCTACAAGAACACGCTCGACAGCCATAAGGTCGAACTGATCGCCGAACGGGCGACGATGATCGGGCCGCATGGCGTGAGGCTGTCCAGCGGGCGGGAGGTCAGCGCGAAATATATCCTCGTCGCGACCGGAGCGTGGCCCATCATCCCGGAGGTCGAGGGCGCCGAGCATGGCGTGACCTCGAACGAAGTGTTCCATCTGGACGAATGCCCCGGGCGGATCGTCATCGTCGGCGGCGGTTATATCGCCAATGAATTCGCCGGCATCTTCCATCAGTTCGGCAGCCATGTGACGATCGTGAACCGGTCGGGCACCCTGTTGCGCGGCTATGATGAGCAGATCCGCGATCGACTGCTCCAGATTTCGACGATGAAGGGGATCAACTTCCGCTTCAACGCCGAGATGGAGAAGATCGAGAAGAATGAGGACGGGACGCTCTGCGTTCGATTCAAGAGCGGCGATCCGATCGCCTGCGACCTGCTGGTGTTCGCGACCGGGCGCAGGCCGCATGTCGAGGGACTCGGGCTGGATAATGCCGGGGTCGAACTGGACGACAAGGGTGCGATCAAGGTCGATGAATATAGCCGTACCAACATCGACAGCATCTATGCGGTGGGTGATGTCACGGACCGGTTGCAGTTGACGCCGGTGGCGATCCGCGAAGGGCATGCTTTTGCCGATACGGTGTTCGGGGGCAATCCGCGGACGGTGGATTATAATTGCGTGCCATCCGCTGTATTCAGCCATCCGCCGCTCGCTGGCGTCGGCCTTACAGAAGCGCAGGCCAAGAACAGATATGGGACGGTGAAGGTCTATACGTCCGATTTCCGGCCGATGAAGAATGTGCTTGCCGGGCGGGACGAGCGAGCGCTCTACAAGATGGTGGTGGACGCGACGACCAATCGGGTGGTCGGGTTGCACATGATCGGGCCGGATGCGCCGGAGATTTTGCAGGCGGCTGCCATTGCGGTGAAAGCGGGCCTGACCAAGCAGGAATTTGACGACACCGTGGCCCTGCATCCGAGCATGGCGGAGGAGCTGGTGCTGTTGAAGTGAGGCAAGGGCCTGCTCAGGGCTCTGCGACGAAGGTCACGACGAGCGCATCGCGCCAGGCCGGGGCCTCCGGATCGACGGCGTGAATTTCCGTGACGCCGTGCAGGATGCGATGATCATCGATCAACACGGCGTCACCGGGCTCCGCCAAGGCAAATTCACCCAGCTCCTGGCCTTGGGGCGTGCCGATGCGGGTAACGCCCTCGCGGACATTGCGGCGCTCGATCAGCATCACGAAAACCCGGTCCACCCCATCGCGATGCATGCCTTCGGGTGTCGGACGGCCAAGTTCGCCGGCGCGCGCTTCGATGCGGAATTGATGAATTTCGACATGCTGCGGGCCGGCCATGTTGAAAATGCGGGCGCAGAAGGCAAAGATTGCCTGCATGACGTCATTGTCGATCGTGGACTGCTCGACCGGATCGAACCAGCGCTGCACATCACCATTGAGCGGATTATAGTCCCGGCTCTGGAAATGGGGCTGGTGCGGCAGACGGGTCAATCGGCCCTTTTCGGCGCGGAAAGTCGCATGACGGCGACGGCGATAACGCCCGCCATCCGCCATGTAGAGATCGGGACCCAGATCGTCCCAGCTGCGGGTGAACCGGCACCATTCGGCAGGACTGGTTTTGAGCAGCGCGAAGCTTTCCTGCCCGCAGAGGCGAGCATAGCCCTTCTCCGCGAGCTGTGGCTGCAAATCGGTAAAAAGGGAGCCATCCATCATCATTTCAATCTAGTCGCTCTCCAAAACAAGCGACAGGACCAGTTTCCGCAAGCTGGGCTTAACCTATCCAATAGGGCACGATCTGCCGGTTATCAGGGTCGACACGGATCGGCCGGTCGGCGGGGGGAAAGGCGCGCTGATCGCAGCTTTGCCGGGAACAGAGGCGGCATGTGATGCCGATAGGGGTCGCTGCGCCCTCCACCTCCAGTTGCAGGCCGTCGGCATAAACGAAATTCGCCGCATGGGCGACCTCGCAACCCAGCACCACGGCGAAACGGCGCGGGGTGCGGCTGTAGCTGCCCGAGGGTTTGACCAGCCCCTTCGCCATGGAGACATAGCGCACACCGTCCGGAGTTTCGCCAAGCTGCACGTTGATCCGGTCGGGTATGGCGACCGCTTCGTGGACATTCCAGAGCGGGCAGGCGCCGCCGAAGCGGGCGAATTGCAATCGGGTCGCGCTGTGGCGCTTGGTGATGTTGCCCGCCATGTCGACGCGGCAGAAGAAGAAGGGGATGCCGCGCAGGCCCGGCCGCTGGAGCGTGGAAAGGCGATGGCAGGCCTGCTCGAAACTGACGCCGAAGCGACGCGCGAGGCGGTCGATATCGTGGCGGACTTCACGGGCTGCTTCGCGAAACGGGGCGTAGGGCATGAGCAGCGCGCCAGCCGCATAATTGCCCAGCCCGATGGCGAGCAGCCGATCGGCGCCCATGACGGGCAAGGCTGCCTTGCTCACCACGTCCGCGATCACGGCCTGCCCTTCCAGCATCATGAGTTGATGGGCGAGCATGAACTTGCGGCTCTCCGTGGGTAGGGCGGCGTTCACGAACAGGCGCTTTTCGCTGCTGGTGTAGGAGCGCAGCGCGGAATCCGGCGTTTCGGCAATCAGTGTTTCGATGCCGTGGCGGCGGGCCAGCGCTTCGACCAGCATGCCCTCATCCAGGGTCTGGCCAGCAGTGAAGCTGGCGGCCATGTCTTCGGCCAGACAATCCAGCGGGTGGACATAGTTGCCGCCTTCGTGAAACCAGTCGCGGACGGCTTCCCAGGGGAGGCGGGCCTGCACTGCATGATCGTTGGCGATGGCCTCTTCGATCATGTTGATGCGTTCGTTGGCGCGCATATGGGCGTTGTACAGGTCAACATAGCGCGCCGCGAATTCGGGGAATTGCAGGTGCAGCTTTTCGATCCGCTCGGGTTCCAGCGCAGCGCCTGGCAGTTCCGGATGAGCGAGCGCGAAGGTGAAGGCTCCGAGAAGCTGCTCTTCTTCCCGACTGTCGAAGCTGGCCCAGTCGGTAGGGAAGGCGCTGGCAAGCGCAGCCTTCACCTTGGCGGTGAGGGGGCGGTCGTCATTTTCCATCTGGCTGAGATAGGAGACGGATATGCCCAGCGCCTGCGCCATGGTCGCCTGGTCCATGCGATGGTCCAGGCGTAGCTGGCGCAGGCGCGGACCTGCGAAGATTCGATTGCCACGAGCCATGATTCGTCCATAATTTGCAAAGTCGCGATTTGCAAATTGGCAAAATTGCATTTGCGAAAATGCGAAAAGATTGAGAAGGGGCGGGCATAGACGTCCGCGACAAGCCGGAGAGAAGCCTGATATGTCGAAGCTCGCCATCATCGAACAGCTGGAAGCCAAGCGTGAAGCCGCGCGTCTGGGCGGCGGCCAGCGCCGCATCGACGCTCAACACGCCAAGGGCAAGCTGACCGCGCGGGAGCGGCTGGAAGTGCTTCTGGACGAGGATAGCTTTGAAGAGCTGGACATGTATGTCGAGCATAATTGCATCGATTTCGGCATGGACGAGCAGCATATCCCGGGCGACGGCGTCGTCACCGGATCGGGCACGATCAACGGCCGTCTGGTTTACGTCTTTTCGCAAGACTTCACCGTCTATGGCGGCGCAGTGTCGGAACGGCACGCGATGAAGATTTGCAAGATCATGGACATGGCGCTGAAGGTCGGCGCGCCGGTGATTGGCCTCAATGACTCAGGCGGTGCGCGTATTCAGGAGGGCGTGGCCTCGCTCGCCGGTTATGCCGAGATATTCCAGCGCAACGTGCTTGCGTCGGGCGTGGTGCCGCAGATCAGCGTGATCATGGGCCCCTGCGCAGGCGGCGCGGTTTACTCTCCGGCGATGACCGACTTCATCTTCATGGTGAAGGATTCAAGCTTCATGTTCGTGACCGGGCCGGACGTGGTCAAGACCGTCACGAACGAGGTCGTGACGCAGGAAGAACTGGGCGGTGCGGTGACGCACACGACCAAGTCGGGCGTGGCTGACGTGGCGTTCGAAAATGATATCGAGGCGCTGCTGGCGGTGCGCGATTTCGTCGACTTCCTGCCAGCCTCAAACAAGGAGCCGGTGCCGGAGCGGCCCAGCGCTGACCCATGGGATCGGATCGAGGGCAGCCTCGACACGCTGATCCCGGCCAATGCGAACCAGCCCTATGATATGCATGAACTGATCCGCAAGGTGGTGGACGAGGGCGATTTCTTTGAGGTGCAGCCGGCCCATGCGGGCAATATCCTTTGCGGTTTCGGGCGGATCGAAGGCAAGACGGTCGGCATCATCGCGAACCAGCCGATGGTGCTGGCGGGTGTGCTCGACATCAACTCGTCGAAGAAGGCGGGGCGCTTTGTCCGCTTTTGCGATGCGTTCGAAATTCCGATCGTGACCTTTGTCGACGTGCCGGGCTTCCTGCCGGGCACCGCGCAGGAGCATTCGGGCATCATCAAGCACGGCGCCAAGCTGCTGTTCGCCTATGCCGAGGCGACCGTGCCGAAGATCACCGTTATCACGCGCAAGGCCTATGGCGGCGCCTATGACGTCATGTCCTCCAAGCATCTGCGCGGCGACTTGAATTATGCCTGGCCAACTGCGGAAATCGCGGTGATGGGCGCCAAGGGCGCGGTCGAGATCATCTTCCGCGGCAAGACGCCCGAGGAGATTGCGGAAAAGACCAAGGAATATGAAGACCGCTTCGCGAATCCGTTCGTAGCAGCGGGCAAGGGCTTCATCGACGAGGTGATCCAGCCGCACTCGACGCGGAAGAGAATTGCTCTTGGCCTGCGCAAGCTGCGCAACAAGAGCCTCGAAAATCCGTGGAAGAAGCACGACAATATTCCGCTCTGAGGAGAGGTAGGTCATGAAACTCGGACGGTTGAACCATATCGGCGTGGCGACGCCTTCGTTGGAAGCCTCGCTCGCTTATTATCGCGACGTCATGGGCGCGACGCTGACGCATGAGCCTTTCGACCTGCCCGCGCAGGGGGTGAAGGTGTGCTTTGTCGATACGCCGGGTGAAAATGGCGCGGCGGGAACGCAAATCGAGCTGATCGAGCCTTTGGGTGAAAACTCGCCCATTCACGGCTTCATCGCCAAGAACCCGGCGGGCGGCCAGCATCATATGTGCTATGAAGTGCCCGACATTCACGCGGCCAAGGCCTGGTTCGAAGGGCTGGGCAAGAAGGTGCTCGGTGAGCCGCGCATTGGGGCGCATGGCACGCTGATCTTCTTCGTCCACCCCAAGGACATGAACGGGGTGCTGACCGAAATCATGGAAACGCCGAAAGAGGCGCACTGAGTTTCGTCATGCCGGACTTGATCCGGCATCCCGCTTCTTTCGGGCGGGTCAGAGGGAAGCTGGACTCCCGGATCAAGTCCGGGGTGACGATTTGGGTAGGGACTGGGATGACCGAGAAGCCGACGCTGGATCAGTGGGCCACCGCCGCCGCCAAGGAGGTGAAGGGGAAGGATCTGAACTGGGATACCCCCGAAGGTATCACGGTGAAACCGCTCTACACGGCAGAGGACGTGACCGTCGATCCCGGCCTCCCCGGCTTCGCGCCGTTCACGCGCGGCGTGAGGGCGTCCATGTATGCAGGACGGCCATGGACCATTCGGCAATATGCGGGCTTCTCGACTGCCGAGGAATCCAACGCCTTCTATCGCCGCAATCTCGCTGCCGGTCAGAAAGGGCTTTCCGTCGCTTTCGACCTTGCCACCCATCGCGGCTATGACAGCGACCATCCCCGCGTCGTCGGTGACGTCGGCAAGGCGGGCGTGGCGATCGACACGATCGAAGACATGAAGATCCTGTTCGACGGCATTCCGCTCGACAAAATGTCTGTGTCGATGACCATGAACGGCGCGGTGATCCCGATCCTCGCCTTCTTCATCGTCGCGGGCGAGGAGCAGGGGGTCGAGCGCAAGCTGCTCGACGGGACCATCCAGAACGACATCCTCAAGGAGTTCATGGTCCGCAATACCTATATCTACCCGCCAGAGCCTTCGATGCGGATCATCTCCGACATTTTCGGCTATACCTCGCGGGAGATGCCCAAGTTCAACAGCATCTCCATCTCCGGCTATCATATGCAGGAAGCCGGCGCGACGCAGGTGCAGGAACTGGCCTTCACCATCGCGGACGGCGCGGAATATGTGCGCTACGGCGTGGCGAGCGGCCTCGATATCGACAAGTTCGCGGGGCGGCTGAGCTTCTTCTTCGCCATCGGCATGAACTTCTTCATGGAGATCGCCAAGTTGCGCGCTGCCCGCGTGCTGTGGCATCGCGTCATGACGAAGCTGGGCGCCCAGGACGAGCGCTCCAAGATGCTGCGCACCCATTGCCAGACCTCGGGCGTGTCGCTGACCGAGCAGGACCCCTATAACAATGTCATGCGTACCACCATCGAGGCGATGGCGGCGATGCTGGGCGGCACTCAGTCGCTGCACACCAACGCGCTGGACGAGGCGATCGCGTTGCCGACCGATTTCTCGGCTCGCATTGCGCGCAACACGCAGATCGTCATCCAGGAAGAGACGGGCATGTGCAATGTCGTCGATCCGCTGGGTGGCAGCTATTATATCGAGGCGCTGACCCAGCAGTTGGTCGATGCGGCGCAGGAGATCATCGACCGCGTCGAGGCCGAGGGCGGCATGGCGAAGGCTGTGGGTGCAGGCTGGCCCAAGGCGATGATCGAAACCGCTGCCGCCGCCCGTCAGGCGCGCGTCGATCGGGGCGAGGACGTCATCGTCGGCGTCAACAAATATCGCCTCGCCAACGAAGACCTGCTGGAGACGTTGGAGGTCGACAACACCAAGGTCCGCGAGGCGCAGATCGCGCGGATCAACCGGGTCAAGGCCGAGCGTGACGAGGCTGCTTGTCAGGCTGCGCTGGAATCGCTGCGTGCAGCCGCCGCCGGTCCGCAGTCGATCGAGAACAACCTTCTCGCCCATGCGGTCGAAGCGGCGCGCGCCCGCGCCACGCTGGGCGAAATCTCCTCCGCCATGGAGGATAGCTTCAACCGTTACGGCACGGTGCCGACGCCGGTGAAGGGCGTCTATGCCGAGCCTTATGCGCAGGACAGCCGCTGGAAACAGGTTCTTGACGGGGTGCAGGCCGTCGAGCGGCGCCTCGGTCGCAAGCCGAAAATCCTTATCGCCAAGATGGGGCAGGACGGCCATGACCGGGGCGCCAACGTGATCGCGTCCGCTTTCGGGGACATGGGCTTCGAGATCGTGTCGGGTCCGCTGTTCCAGACGCCGGAGGAAACGGTGGTGCTGGCGCTCGACAGTGGCGTCGATGTGGTCGGGGCTTCGTCGCTGGCGGCAGGCCACAAGACGCTTATCCCCGAACTCATCAGGCAGCTTCGGGAAAAGGGCCGCAACGACATCAAGGTCATCGCTGGCGGGGTTATTCCGCCGCAGGATTATGACTATCTCCGTGACGCGGGCGTTCAGGGGATTTATGGACCGGGCTCCAACGTCGTGGAATGCGCCGCCGATGTGCTGCGCCTCCTCGGCCACAACATGCCCCCGGCGGGGCTAGAGGAAGCCGCATAATGACCATGACCGCCCGCACTGATTGGACCCGCGACGAGATCGCTGCGCTGTTCGACCTGCCCTTCAACGATCTGATGTTTGAGGCGCAGTCGATCCATCGTGCGAACCATCCGCGCAATGAAGTGCAGCTTTCGACCCTGCTGTCGATCAAGACCGGCGGCTGCCCGGAGGATTGCGGTTATTGCAGCCAGTCGACCGAGGCGGAAAGCGGCCTCAAAGCCACCAAGCTGATGGACGTGCAGGCCGTGCTTCAGGCGGCGGCGCAGGCGAAGGATCATGGTTCGGGCCGTTTCTGCATGGGCGCGGCGTGGCGCAATCCCAAGGAACGGGACATGCCCAAGCTCATCGAAATGGTGAAGGGCGTGCGCCAGATGGGCATGGAAACCTGCATGACGCTGGGCATGCTGTCGTCCGATCAGGCGAAGCAGTTGGCCGATGCGGGCCTCGATTATTACAACCATAATATCGACACCTCGCCGGAAAATTACGCCAATGTCATCACCACCCGGACCTTCGAGGACCGGATCGAGACGCTGGAGAATGTTCGTGACGCGGGCATCAATGTCTGCTGCGGCGGGATCGTCGGCATGGGCGAGACGCGGAGCGATCGCATCGGTTTCCTCCATGCGCTGGCGACCATGCCGCATCCCGAAAGCGTGCCGATCAACGCGCTGGTGCCGGTGGCCGGGACCGTGCTGGGCGATATGCTGAAGGACACGCCGCTCGCCAAGATCGACGAGGTGGAGTTCGTGCGGACCGTCGCCGTGGCGCGAATCGTCATGCCGCAATCGATGGTGCGCCTCTCGGCGGGGCGCGAGAGCATGAGCGAAGCCTGTCAGGCGCTCTGCTTCATGGCGGGGGCGAACAGCATCTTCACTGGCGACAAGCTGCTCACCGCGGCCAATGCTGGGGACGACAAGGATAGCGCGCTGCTTGGGAAGCTCGGGCTGACGCCAATGATGACGCAGCCGCACGGGCATCTGGAGGCCGCCGAGTGACCGACACACTCGCCAACTCGTCACCCCGGACCTGATCCGGGGCCCCGCTTTTTCAGACGGGCAGCGTCATGCCGGATCAAGTCCGGCATGACGGAGGAAGGCGATTTTCAATCAGCTCGGCCGAATGGTCGAGAAGGCATAGGACTGGGGCAAGGATAGATAATGGCAATCACCAAGATCCTGATCGCGAACCGTGGCGAAATCGCCTGCCGCGTCATCCGCACGGCGCGGAAGATGGGCATCAAGACCGTCGCGGTCTATTCGGATGCGGACGCGCGCAGCCCCCATGTGCTGATGGCGGATGAGGCGGTGCATCTCGGCCCGCCGCCTGCTGCCCAGTCCTATCTGCTGGCCGACAAGATCATCGAGGCGTGCAAGGCGACAGGTGCCGATGCAGTGCATCCGGGCTATGGCTTTCTGTCCGAGCGCGAGAGCTTCCGCAAGGCGCTGGACGAAGCGGGGATCATTTTCGTCGGTCCGCCCGCCAACGCCATCGCTGCCATGGGCGACAAGATCGAGTCCAAGAAGTTGGCCAAGGCAGCGGGCGTCAACGTCGTCCCCGGCTATGTTGGCGTGATCGAGGACACCGAACATGCCGTCCGCATCTCCAACGAGATCGGCTATCCGGTGATGATGAAGGCTTCGGCCGGCGGTGGTGGCAAGGGCATGCGCCTTGCCTATAGCGAGCAGGATGTCCGCGAGGGCTTTGAGGCGACCAAGCGCGAAGGCCTCAACAGCTTCGGCGATGACCGCGTGTTCATCGAGAAATTCATCGAAAGCCCGCGCCATATCGAAATCCAGATATTGGGCGATCAGCACGGCAACATCGCCTATCTGAACGAGCGCGAATGCTCGATCCAGCGCCGCCACCAAAAGGTGGTCGAGGAGGCGCCGTCGCCCTTCGTATCCCCTGAAATGCGCAAGAAGATGGGCGAGCAGTGCGTCGCTCTGGCGCGCGCGGTCGGTTATTTCAGCGCGGGTACGGTCGAACTGATCGTGTCGGGCGCGGACAAGACCGGCGATGGTTTCTACTTCCTGGAGATGAACACCCGCCTGCAGGTGGAGCATCCGGTGACAGAGGAGATCACTGGCCTTGACCTTGTCGAGCAGATGATCCGCGTCGCCAATGGCGAGGAACTGAGTTTCCGCCAAGAGGATGTGAAGATCAACGGCTGGTCGATTGAGAACCGCGTCTATGCCGAAGATCCTTATCGTGGTTTTCTGCCCTCGACAGGGCGTCTGATCCGCTACAATCCGCCCGAAACCGGCGACGGCGTGCGCGTCGATGACGGCGTGGTCGAGGGCGGCGAGGTCAGCATGTTCTATGACCCGATGATCGCCAAGCTGATCACCTGGGCGCCGACCCGTCTGGAAGCCATCGACAAGCAGATCGCAGCACTCGATCAGTTTGAGATCGAAGGGCCGGGCCACAATGTCGATTTCGTCTCCGCATTGATGCAGCATGAGCGTTTCCGTTCGGGCAACATCACCACTGGCTTCATTGCCGAGGAATATCCGGAGGGCTTCACTGGCGCCCCGGCTTCGGAAACGCTGCGCCAGAGGCTGTCGGCCATTGGCGCCTTTGCCGCCATGGCGCAGGCGGATCGGGCTCGCCGCATTGACGGGCAGTTGGGCAAACGCCTCGCCCCTCCGACCGATTGGCAAGTCAAGATTGGCGATGCGGTACATGACGTCTCGATCAACGGCGATGATGTGACGGTGGATGGCGAAGCGATTGAGCTGGCGCTTGAATATACGCCCGGCGACCGGCTGATCGACGCCGAGTTCGGCGAGGAACAACTGGCGGTAAAGATCACGCCGGTGCGCTCGGGCTTCATCCTGACGGCCCATGGCGCGAGTCACAGGTTGCGCATCCTGCCCTCCCATGCCGCGGTCCATGCCAGGCATATGATCGAAAAGATCCCGCCGGATCTGTCGCGTTATCTGATCTGCCCGATGCCGGGCCTGCTGGTGGCGTTGAATGTCAAGGAAGGCGACAAGGTCGAGATCGGCCAGCCGCTCGCAGTGATCGAGGCGATGAAGATGGAAAATATCCTGCGCGCGCAGAAGGCAGGCATGGTGAAGAGCGTGTCGGCGGCGCAGGGCGAGAGCCTGCCGGTCGACGCGATCATTCTGGAACTGGAATAATCCGTATAACCGGGTTTCGGTTGAGTCGGGGGGAGGGGAAAGCGGGAAACCACCCTATCCGTCCTTCTTGCCCCCGTTTGGCTCTTCATTAAAAGATCAGCCGGGGCAACCGGACAGGCAGGGGTGGATGAGCGAGGGAGCAGTCGATCGGAACTATGTAATGAATGCGAAGCGGGACCGGCTGGTCATCACCGCTTCGGCGCTCGGCACGGTATTCGAATGGTATGATTTCTACATTTACGGCGTTCTTGCACCGATCATCGGCCGGACTTTTTTTCCGACCGACAATCCGACCGTCGAACTGCTCTATTCCCTTGCCGGCTTTGCCATCGGCTTTGGCTTCAGGCCGCTTGGCGCCGCCCTGTTCGGTTATCTCGGCGACAGGCTGGGCCGCAAATATACCTTTCTGGCCACTATCGTCCTGATGGGCGGCGCGACGGCGGGGGTTGGCCTGACGCCGTCCGCTGCAAGCATCGGCGCGGCGGCGCCCGTCATCCTGATCCTGCTCCGGATTGCTCAGGGACTGGCGTTGGGCGGCGAATATGGCGGCGCGGCGATCTATGTCGCGGAACATGCGCCTCCGGGCCGGCGAGGATTTTTCACCAGCTTCATCCAGGCGGGGGTGATCGGTGGCTTCATTCTCTCGCTGATCGTGGTCGTCGGCACGCAATGGATTGTCGGCAAGGCGGTGTGGAACGATTGGGGTTGGCGTCTGCCCTTCATCTTTTCGTTGGCGCTGCTGGCGATTTCGCTCTGGATGCGACTGATGCTGCGCGAAAGTCCGGTTTTTGCCGCCATGAAGGCAGCGGGCGAACAATCCCGAAACCCGTTGAAGGAAGCCTTCACCTATCCGGGCAACAAAGGGCGAATGCTGGTGGCAATGATCGGCATAGCCGCCGGCTTTACCGTCATCGCCTATACCGTCATGTTCCAGGCGCTCTATTTCCTGCAAAGCGGCTTGCATGTGGCGCCGGCCATGGCGCAATTGCTCGTCGGGGGGAGCGCCTTTGCCGGGATCGCCGCTTTCATATTCTTTGGCTGGCTGTCCGACCGGATCGGCCGGAAAAAGCCCATCGTGATCGGTTATGTGTTGGTGCTGCTGCTGCTCATGCCACTTTATCAGTTCATGGGAGGCGTGGCGAATCCCGCGCTCCATCGGGCTGCGGCGCGCGCGCCGGTGGTGGTGAGCGGCCCGGATTGCAGCTTCGATCCATTGGCCAAGGTTCAGCCTACCGTTTGCGGCAAGCTGCTGGATCATTTTTCCAAACGCGGCATTGCCTATGAAAAGCGGCAAGCAATCGTATCTTCGGTCAGTATCGGTCGCGAGAGGATCACGGACCTGAGCACAAAGGGGTTGGACGCCGCGCTGCATGCAGGCGGATATGATTCGACCCCCGTGACTCCCGACTGGCCTCGCGCCTTGCTGCTGTTCCTGGCGCTGCTGTTGCTCTGGACCTTGTCGGGAGCCACCTATGGCCCGGTGGCGGCGCTGTTGTCGGAATATTTCCCGGCGCGGATACGCTATAGCTCACTGTCGATCCCCTATCATATCGGAACCGGCTATTTTGGCGGATTTCTGCCGCTGGTCAGCCAATATATCGTCGCGCGAACAGGCGATCCCTATGCAGGGCTTTGGTACACGATCGCCGTCGTGGCGGTCGCTTTGGTGACCTGCATCCTCGCCCTGCCGGAAACGCGCGGAGCAAAGCTGGATGCCTGATGCCTCGACGGTGGCGTCGCAGGGCGCTATCCGCGATGCGATGACTGATTTTTCCGCACCGCTGCGCCTGCGTCTGGATAAGGATGCGCTGCTCGCCAACTGGCGCTGGTTGAACGCGCGAAGCGGCGCGGCCGCCTGTGGCGCTGCGATCAAGGCCGATGGCTATGGCCTAGGCAGTGCAGAGGTGATGCGCCTGTTGATCAGAGCGGGTTGCCGGGATTTCTTTGTGTCCAACTGGGCCGAGGTCACGCCGTTGGAGTCGCTGATCAACGATGGCATATCGCTTTCGGTCCTGCACGGCGCGCGAGATGAGGACATGGCGGTAGCATTGGCCTCAAGGGCTCGGCCCGTGCTGTGCACCGAAGGGCAGGTCGCGCGCTGGAAAGCGGCGAGAGGAGGGGCGTGCGACGTCATGATCGACACCGGCATGAACCGGCTGGGGCTTGATTGGCGGGGCGATGTTCCGGCTCAGGTGGAGGGGCTGGAGTTGGCCACGCTGCTCAGCCATCTGGCTTCCGCCGACGAGGATACGCCGCTCAGCAAGAGCCAATTGGAGCGTTTCACGGCATTGCGTGGCGAAGTGAAGGCGCGGCGCTATAGCCTGTCGAACAGCGCGGGCATCTGTTTGGGGCCAGCCTATGCCTTTGACATGACGCGGCCCGGCATCGCGCTTTATGGTGGCATTCCGCGCAAGGAAGCGGTGGGACATATCCGGCAGGTCGTGTTTCCCGAAGCCCAGATTCTACAGCGCCGCCGCGTTCCGGCAGGCGATACCATCGGATATAACGCGACTCATCTCGCAACGACGGACATGGAGATTGCGGTGCTGAACCTTGGCTATGCCGACGGTTATCTGCGTGGATTTTCCGGGCGCGGTTCCATGGCGGTCGAAGGCGCGCATCTGCCGGTTGTTGGACGGGTTTCAATGGACCTGACCGCCGTCAACGTTTCGCAGCTGCCCGATGTGGCAGAAGGGGACTGGCTGACCGTCGACTATGATTTGGTGGAGGCGGCAGCGGTTTCGGGTCTGTCGCAATATGAGTTGCTGACGGGCCTCGGCGCGCGCTTCGATCGCATCTGGCAATAACTGGGTGCCGGTAATCGTCGTGGAAACCACCCGGCAATGGCGCTTTGCAACGGGCGCCGATCCGCAACGGCGTCGATTGAACCGGCGGTGGATCGACGCCAATGATGGCCTTTGCCGGGAATGCAGGACCGGCTGACATGGAAAGGCCGCCGACCCGCTATGGGACCGGCGGCCATTCTTCATTTATCGAACGCTCAACGCTCCAGGCACATGGCAACGCCCATGCCGCCGCCGATGCACAAAGTGGCAAGGCCCTTCTTCGCGTCGCGCTTCTGCATTTCATAAATCAGCGTGGTGAGGACGCGTGCGCCCGAAGCGCCGATCGGATGGCCTATGGCGATGGCGCCGCCATTCACATTGACCTTTTCCGGGTCCCAACCCAGTTCCTGGCCGACAGCCAGCGCCTGTGCGGCAAAGGCTTCATTGGCTTCGATCACGTCCAGATCAGACAGCGACCAGCCCGCCTTGGCGAGCGCGGCGCGGCTTGCCGGAGCCGGGCCGATGCCCATGATCGCCGGATCGACGCCGCAGGTTGCAAAGCCGGCAATGCGCGCCAGAACCGGCGCGTTACGCTTTGCCGCTTCCTCCGCGCTCATCAAGACGAGAGCAGCGGCGCCGTCATTGATGCCGCTGGCGTTACCTGCCGTGACAGTGCCGTCCTTCTTGAAGGCAGGACGCAGGCTCTGCATTGCCTCCAGCGTGGCGCCCGCACGAATATATTCATCGGCATCGACGATGGTGTCGCCCTTGCGACCCTTGATCGTCACGGGAACGATCTCGTCCCTGAAGCGGCCGGCTGCGCGCGCAGCTTCGGCCTTGTTCTGGCTGGCGACGGCGAACTGATCCTGCGCTTCGCGGCTGATCTGGTATTTTTCGGCCAGATTTTCGGCGGTGACGCCCATATGATAATTGTTGAAGGCGTCTGTCAGGCCATCATGCGTCATCGTGTCGACGAAGGAGATCGGCCCCATTTTCGCGCCGCCGCGCAGATATTGCGCATGCGGCGCCAGCGACATGCTTTCCTGCCCGCCGGCGACCATGATCCGTGCGTCGCCCGCCCTGATCGCCTGCGCCGCCAGAGCAACGGCGCGCAGGCCCGAACCGCAAAGCTGGTTGAGGCCAATGGCGGTCCGTTCGACCGGGATGCCCGCGTTCACGGCAGCCTGACGGGCAGGGTTCTGGCCCTGCGCAGCGGTGAGAACCTGGCCGAGGATCACTTCATCCACTTCTTCAGGCGCGACGCCGGCCTGCGCGAGAGCGGCGACAATAGCGGTCCGGCCCAGTTCATGCGCGGGGGTCGAACCGAAAGCGCCCATGAAGCTGCCGACGGCAGTACGCTTGGCGGCGGTGATGACGATGTCTGACAAAGCCTTTATCCTCGATTCCGGGGGTGATCGTTTTCGCGGTCGCACATATCATCATCCGCCATGGCTGGAAAGCCATCGGGACAAGGGTTCCCACAGCAATGCGCGCGCGCCGCTGCCTACGATCATGCCGACATGGCCCAGGTTCAGCGTCCTGCTCTCCGCCATTTCCGGCGATGCGGCGGCGGGAACGATCCGGTCAGTGGCGGAACGGATTGAAAGCGTGGGACAAGTCAGGCGGTGGGGATCGATCACCTGCCCACCGATATGCCAATCCCCCCTTCCGCTCGCATTTGCGGCATAGAATTGCTCGAAAAGATCACGCCCCGCAGCATAGCTGAGCGGCGGGCCGGCATTGGCCCAGTCTTCCACGGCGAGAAAGGCATGTTCGTCATCGGAACCGGCCGCCATGTCGGCAAAGGCCGCATATTTGCGAATCGTCCGGCTTGGGTCCATCGCCCAGAAACCGGATTGCATCACCTCCATCGGTACATAGCCCAGACGTTGGCACATGGGTTTCGAACTGCGCCAGAGCGCGCCGATCTCTTCCCGGTCGGTGGGAGGGAAGCCATCGAAATTCCACGGCGCCGCAATGGTCGCAAGCGCCTTTGCCGGTTGCAATGCCGCAGCGCCGATCGCCAGATTTCCGCCTAGGCAATATCCCACCAATATAGGTGGCCGGGGCAGGGCTGCCAGCATTGGCAACAGCCGTTCGGTCACGTGCCGGTCCAGTCCCAGCGCGCTATCGTCCCCCGCGGGCGCGCCCCAGTCGACCAGATACGCATCATGTCCTGCTGCACCCATGTGGCGCAGCATGGAACGGGTGGCAGACAGGTCGAGCACTTGCGGCGGATTGATCAGCGAGGGGATGAAGACGACCGGGTTTCGGCCCTTTTCCGTCCCATAGCGAAGCAGTCTGGCGCTGCCTGCCGAGGCTGCGACCGGCGGCATGCAGGACGGTGGAGGGCGGCTAGCCTCTTGATATCTACGCAAACCTTGAAAGGCGCGCTTTCGCAGTTCGGGATCATCCTCCGTTTCGTGCCATAAAATATTGAGAAAAAGGGGTAATGGCCGCGGCCCATGTTGCGGCGCGGCATTCCCCTGTGCTAATGCGGAAAGTGCAGGTGTGGGAGAGGTGTCCATGGCCAAATCTAAGACCGCGAACGAATCCGAACCGGTCATTATCAAGAAGTACGCTAACAGGCGGCTCTATAACACAGAAACGTCCAGCTACATCACGCTGGATCTTTTATCGCAGATGACGCGCGAGGGGCGCGAGTTCGTCGTCGTGGATGCGAAGACGGGGGAAGACATCACCCATAATGTCCTGACCCAGATCATCATGGAGGAGGAGCAGCGCGGCAAGAATATGCTGCCCGTCAACTTCCTGCGCCAACTGATCGCCATGTATGGTGATTCCATGCAGTCCATGGTGCCGCAATATCTCGAAGCATCAATGGATGCCTTTCGCAAGAACCAGCAGCAGTTCCAGGAAGCGATGAAAGGTGCTTTCGGAGGAGGCCCGCTCGCCGAGATCGCGAAGCGCAACATGCAGATGTTCGAGGCCGCAGCGAGCGCATTCGGCACGGGGATGCCGGGAGTGCCGGGCATGCCGACGCCCGCGTCTGCGCCCGCGCCAGTTGCCGACGAAAGCAAGGATGACGAGATTGCCCAGCTCAAGGCACAACTGGCCGCGCTCAATGCCAAGATCGACAAGCTGAGTTGAGCCGCGCCCAAATTCAACACTAAGGGGGAGTCGACAGGAACGGCGCGCTTGGCTTATGGCGCGCCATCCACTCGAAACAAGGTCGATCCCGTGAAGCATGCCCTTTCCGTTACCCGCGAACAGGATTTCGCCGCCTGGTATCAGGCCGTCATTTCCGAAGCTGACATGGCCGAGGAAAGCGGCGTGCGCGGCTGCATGGTCATTCGGCCCTGGGGCTATGGCATCTGGGAACGGATGCAGAAGCTGCTGGATGATCGCATCAAGGCGACCGGCCACGAAAACTGTTATTTCCCGCTGTTCATCCCGCTTTCCTATTTCGAGAAGGAAGCCGAGCATGTCGACGGCTTCGCCAAGGAAATGGCGGTCGTCACCCATCATCGGCTGATCCAGAAGGACGGCAGGCTGGTGCCCGATCCCGAGGCCAAGCTGGAAGAGCCGCTGGTGGTTCGTCCGACGTCGGAAACCGTGATTGGCGCGGCCTTCTCCCGCTGGGTGCAGAGCTGGCGCGATCTGCCGGTGCTGATCAACCAATGGGCCAATGTTGTCCGCTGGGAAATGCGCACCCGCATGTTCCTGCGCACGGCGGAGTTCCTCTGGCAGGAAGGGCACACCGCGCACGCCACCGTCGATGAGGCGATGGAAGAGACGCTCAAGATGCTGGAAGTCTATCGCAGTTTTGCCGAGGAATGCGTGGCGTTGCCGGTGATTGCGGGCGAGAAGCCGGAAAATGAGCGCTTCCCGGGCGCGGTCGCGACCTATTCCATTGAGGCGATGATGCAGGATGGGAAGGCGTTGCAGGCAGGCACCTCGCACTTCCTCGGTACGACTTTTTCTCAGGCGCAGAACATCAAGTTCCAGAATGCGGAAGGGCAGCAGGAACTGGCGCAGACGACCAGTTGGGGGGTGTCGACGCGCATGATCGGCGGCCTGATCATGGTGCACGGCGATGATGACGGGCTGCGCGTGCCGCCGCGGGTTGCGCCCTATCAGGTGGTTGTGGTGCCCATGTTGCGCGATACGGACGAGGATGCGGCCATCCTCGACTATTGCGGCGATCTGGTGGCGGAACTGAACAAACAGGATGTGTTCCGTGAGCCGGTGCGTGCGCTGTTGGATCGTCGCCCGGCCAAGGCCGCGAACAAGCGCTGGGGATGGGTGAAGAAGGGCGCACCGATCGTGATCGAGGTGGGCGGGCGCGATGTGGCGGGCGGTAATGTCTCCGTCATTCGCCGTGACCGGCTCTATCGCGAGGATGGCAAGCTCGACAGCCGGATCGCCGCGAAGGACGATTTTCTGGGCGCGGCGACCGGGATGCTGGAGGAAATCCAGCAGGCGTTGTTCGCAGATGCGCAGGCGCGGTTGCTGGGCAATATCGACAAGTCGGTCACGTCGCTCGATGGGCTGAAGGCCTATTTCGGCGCGAGCAAGAAGCCGGGTTGGGCGCTGGTGCAATGGGCTAGGCCGACCGGTGCGGCACTCGACAAGGTGATCGAGTGGCTGAAGGGCGAGAAGCTGACCCTGCGCAACATACCGTCAGATGCGGAGGCGACTGACGGCCTGTGCATCTTCACCGGCGACGAGGCGGTGGAGCGGGTCTTGGTTGGGCGCTCTTACTGATCATTCTCCCCTCCCGCGAGCGGGAGGGGAGTAGTTACAGCACATATTTGCTGAGGTCCGTGTTGCGCGCCACGACGGCAAGCTGCTTCTCCACATAGGCCGCATCCACCACCAGCGTCTCGCCCTGGCGATCTTCCGCGTCGAAGCTCACATCCTCCAGCAGCTTTTCCATCACCGTCTGGAGGCGACGGGCGCCGATATTCTCGATCTCGCCATTCACCTCGGCCGCGATCTTCGCCACTGCGCGAATCCCGTCCGGCGTCAGGTCGATGGTGACACCCTCCGTGGCAAGCAGGGCGCGATATTGGGCAACAAGGCTGGCCTTGGTGTCGGAGAGGATCGATACGAAATCATCCTCGGTCAGCGCTTTCAACTCGACGCGGATCGGCAGGCGGCCCTGTAGCTCCGGCAACAGGTCACTGGGCTTTGCGACATGAAAGGCGCCAGAGGCGATGAACAGGATGTGATCGGTCTTTAGCGGACCGTATTTGGTCGAAACCGTCGTGCCTTCGATCAACGGCAGCAGATCACGCTGCACGCCCTCGCGGCTGACGGAGCCGCCGCGCACGTCGCTCACAGCGATCTTGTCAATCTCGTCAATGAAGACGATGCCATTCTGCTCGGCGCTGGAGATAGCGACGCGGGCGACGTCGTCCTGATCAAGCCGCTTGTCCTGTTCTTCCTCGACCAGCTTGTCCCAGGCATCTGCGACGCGCAGCTTGCGACGCTTTTTCTGTTGCTGACCGAAGGCCTTGGACATCATATCGGAGAGGTTGATCATCCCGATCTGGCCGCCCATGCCGGGAATCTCCATCGGCATGGAGGGGCTGTCGGCGACTTCCACCTCGACTTCGACATCGTTCATCTGGCTGCCTTCGATCCGCTGGCGGAAGGAAAGACGGGTGGCCTCGCTCGCTTCCTTGCCGGTGAGGGCGTCGAGCAAGCGGGCCATGGCGGCTTCGGAGGCAGCTTCGCGCACGGCTTCGCGGCGGCGGTCCCGTTCCAGGCGGACGGCTTCCTCGACCAGATCGCGGACGATCTGCTCCACGTCACGGCCGACATAGCCGACTTCCGTGAATTTGGTGGCTTCCACCTTGACGAAGGGTGCGTCGGCCAGCTTCGCGAGACGGCGGCTGATCTCGGTCTTGCCGCAGCCGGTTGGGCCGATCATCAGGATGTTCTTGGGCGTCACCTCGTCCCGCAGGTCGGCGGAGAGGCGCTGACGGCGCCAGCGGTTACGCAGCGCCACGGCAACGGCGCGCTTGGCGTCGGCCTGACCGATGATATGCGCATCGAGCGCGGAAACAATGGCTTTGGGGGTGAGGTTATCGTTCATCTTCTTCTCACTCCCCTCCCGCAGGCGGGAGGGGCCGGGGGTGGGCACGCCGCTTGAGCGACGCTCTTTAAGGTTGGGGGAGAAGCTCGCTTTGCTCGCGGCCCCACCCCAACCCCTTCCGCGAGCGGGAGGGGTTTGGAATCAGGTAGCGCTTTCCAGCTCTTCGACGACGAGCTGGTCGTTGGTGTAGACGCAAATATCGGCGGCCACGGCCATCGCCTTGCGGGCAAGGGTTTCGGCATCTTCTTCATATTCCACCAGCGCGCGGGCGGCGGCGAGGGCGAAATTGCCCCCCGAGCCGATCGCCGCGACGCCGCCAAGCGGCTCCAGCACGTCGCCATTGCCGGTCAGGATCAGCGTCACTTCCCTGTCCGCGACGATCATCATCGCTTCCAGGTTGCGGAGATATTTGTCCGTCCGCCAGTCCTTGGCAAGTTCCACCGCGGCGCGCATCAACTGGCCGTTATGGCGCTCCAGCTTCGCCTCAAGCCGCTCGAACAGGGTGAAGGCGTCGGCCGTCGCCCCGGCGAAGCCGCCGATGACCGAACCGTCGTGGAGGCGGCGGACCTTACGGGCATTGGGCTTCATCACCGTCTGGCCCATGGAAACCTGGCCGTCACCGGCAACGATCACCTTACCGTTCTTGCGTACCGACATGATGGTGGTGCCGTGCCAGACAGGCATGGCATTGGGGCGTTGGTCGTTCATGGCCCGGCATATGGGAGCGATGATGACGGCGCGCAAGCGTCTCGAGCGGAAGCGTCGGATCGTGTCATTTTCTGGACAGATTTATTTCAATTCGTTCAGGAACCAATCTGACTCGATTGACATTGTGCAACGCAGCAACAATCATTCAGGCATGTTGCAGAGAGGTAAAATCATGACCCTCAAGGCCAGAGCACAGGAAAAGGTCGAGCGTGCGGGAATATCCAACTATTCCTTCGATCGGGATGTGCTGGTGATGTGCGGCGTGCGTTATACGATTGCCGCCTGCGATTGTGGTGAGCCCGATTGCGATGGCGTGAGGCTGGAGAAAGATGCGGCCGTTGGCAGCCGCATCCTCCAGTGATCCGACGATATTTGCCGATCAGTTGATGGCTTTTTCTCCGGCGCGGCCAACGGATTCGATGTCCCGGCCCGCGCCCTTCACGGTGTTGCAGGCGGCCAACGAGGAAAGAAGCAGCCCTGCAAGAACGAGGGCGACGGTTTGACGCATGGGATATGCACTCCTTTTGATAGCGTATCGATTATAACGCCGATGCGGCGAATAAGTCCATTTTTGGAAATAGCAGCCGCAGGCGCTTGACAGGCAGCGCGACGGATGCCAATGGCCGCCTCCTCCTTACAGGGGGCGCGTAGCTCAGCGGTAGAGCACACCCTTCACACGGGTGGGGTCACAGGTTCAATCCCTGTCGCGCCCACCATGATCCGAC
>NZ_JALDYQ010000055.1:0-36961 GCF_032153725.1 Sphingobium sp.
CAATTTGCTGCGGAGACGGAGCCAAGCCATTATTTTTTCTTCGCTTTGTGCGGTGCAGTTAGACAGCCGCGTCGGCTGCGCTATGGAGAGGATGTCGGGTGCCGTGAAACAGGACGCGTGTCCCATGGGCCGGGGGATCGGCGGGCTTCTGGCTCGGCCGATCGGCAGCGGCGCGATGTTCAAATAACGGGTCCTCGTACAGGATTTCCAACACCCGACCCCTTTTTCAAGGCCTTGCCAGCAGATTCCTGATGCGGGAGTCTCCTTCCTGCCGTCGGGAGGCCGATGGCGGGGCGTGGAAACCCCTGTACCGAAGATCGGCTTGCCCAAGCCTTGTGCGAGCTTGCCCGATCCATGCGCGCGCTTCTGGCGTGACGCTCCGGCATGGAGTCTTTCCTTCGCTGTCCTCATGGACGGCGCGCCCTTCGTGTGTGAAGGAAAGGCGCGGGTAATGACCGGCGAGCGAGGGAAGACGCCGTGGCTGTCAGGGGGCAGCCGGCAAGATGGGATGGTTGATCGGCTGTACCGCAATCATGCGGGCTGGCTGCTTGGGAGGCTGCAGCGCCGCTTTGCGGGCTCTGGACTGGAAGCAGAGGATCTGGTGCAGGACACTTACATACGGGTGGCACGCTATAGCGAGGAGGAGGCGGAGCGTCGTCCCCGGGCGCTACTGCTGCGGATCGGGTTAAACCTCGCGTTCGACCAGATGCGCCGCAATAAGACGCGCCCGGCGCCGCTTGCGGCTAATGATCCCGATTCTCCTTGGGACATCGCCGACTGGGGGGAGCAGGAATATCGCATTGGCCTCAAACAGGCCGTTCTGTCGTTGCCGCCGAATCTTCGTACAGTCTTTCTTTTGTCGCGGTTCACTCCCATGACGAATGCAGAGGTCGCAAAAAGATTGGGGGTCTCGGTCAAAACCGTTGAGGGACGGTTGAGCATGGCGCTCTTATTGATTGAACAATGGCTGTCGGACTGAGGGCAGGGATGACGATGGGCAGGGAAGACGAAGAGAAGATTGAGGCCGATGCAGCCTATTGGGTTGCGCGCTTCAATTCCCGCGTCGCGGACACGAATGAGCTCCAGCAATTCTTTGCCTGGAAGAAAGATCCACGCCACGCCGCTGCTTATGAAAGGCTAAATGGGCATTGGGAGAGTGCACAAAAGCTCGGAAAAGATCCGCAAATTGCTGCTCTGGTCGATGACGCGATCGAGCGAACCGCGCCGCGGTCCGCCATCCGCCCACCGTTTTTGTGGGTGGCAGGTGCGGTCATTGCCGGCGCCATGGCCCTTGGCACTTTCCTCCTCTGGCCGGTGGCGATCCATTATGAAACCGGCATTGGAGAGCAACGCCTGGTTCGCCTGGAGGACGGCACGAGCCTCCATCTCGATAGCGCCAGCGCAGTCGACATAAGTTTCTCGTCCGGGCATCGCCGCGTCGCCCTGATCCGCGGCCGGGCGCTGTTCGATGTCGCGCATGACAAGAGCCGCCCCTTTGAGGTCGACGCGGGCTTGGCGACCGTTCGGGCGCTGGGCACCCGCTTCGAGATCGACCGTCAGCAATCGGACGCCAATATCCTGCTGATCGAGGGCAAGGTCCAGGTCGATGCCGCGCAATGCCCGTCCGACAATTGCACTGACAAATTGCTCCCTGGCGACATGGTGATGGCGAGGGAAGCAGGACTTGGCACCAAAGAGCGGGGCAATATCGATGCGATCACATCCTGGA
This sequence comes from Sphingobium sp., assembly GCF_032153725.1. Taxonomy (GTDB): domain Bacteria; phylum Pseudomonadota; class Alphaproteobacteria; order Sphingomonadales; family Sphingomonadaceae; genus Sphingobium. The sequence goes on from NZ_JALDYQ010000055.1 coordinate 1,730, forward strand.
CCACCGGTCGGCTCAAATTTGAGGGCCGCTCGCTCGCTGCTGCCGTCGATGAGGTCAATCGCTATTCCAAGGCGCCGATCATCCTGGAAGCCCCAGATCTCGCGGATGAGCGCGTTAATGGCGGCTTTGCCGTCGGCGATCGCGATGCCTTCATCCGGGCCGTCACCGCGCTCTATCCGCTCCGCGCGGAGCCGCAGGCCAATGGCGCTATTCGCCTCATTCTTGACCCTGCCCGATCCTGAAATAAAAACTTAACAATCGTCCAGGGTTACCCCCTTCCCCTTACGTTACAGAAAAAGGCGACAGGGAAAGGCGGGATACCCGCCCCTCGGTCCGCCAGACCAGCAGGGGAAGGGAAATCATGACAGCCAGGAACGTCCAACGAACGCAGCCGCATAAACGGGTGAGGCCCGCACAGCGCCGCGGCCTGCTCTTGGGTGCGGCCTGGGCGCTGACGACCGTTCCCGCGATCACGCCGCTGGCCAATGCGCAGGAAGCGCGTCAGCATTTCGACATCGTGGCGGGGTCGCTCGATCAGGCATTGCAGCGGTACATGGTGCTGACCGGCCGCCAGATCCTGTATCGTAGCCAGTTAGTAGAGGGACGTCGGACCAACGCGGTCGTGGGATCGATGGATGCCGACAAGGCGCTGCGTAAGCTGATCGGCGGCTACCCGATCACCGTCAGCCACCAGGGCCGCAATGTCTATGTGCTTTCGCCGCGCGCGGCGCCACCGCCGCAAGGACAGTCTCAGTCGCCGCATCGACCTGTCTCCCAGCGTTCACCCCAGGCAATCGCGCCCCGTCCGAAGCCCGTTCGCGCGCCGGACATGGCCGCTGAAGGAATCGTCGTCACCGGCACCAATATCCGCTCGTCGGCGCCGCCATCCTCGCCGGTGATCAGCATGACCGCTACCGACATCGCCCGCTCGGGCGCCGGCACCGTCGCGGAGGCGCTGGCCCTGCTGCCGCAAAATTTCGGGGGGATGGCGAATGAAGATACGAGCCTCACCGGCTCGGATCGGGTCAGCATCAACCCTGGTCTTGGGTCGAGCATCAATCTTCGTGGTCTTGGTTCGGACGCGACTCTGACCCTGGTCAATGGCCGCCGGACGGCCGGCGCGGGCGGGAAGGGCGATTTCACTGACCTTTCCAGCATCCCGGCGGTTGCGGTCGATCGCGTGGAGGTACTCGCCGATGGCGCCTCTGCGCTCTATGGCTCGGACGCGATTGGCGGCGTGGTCAATATCCTGCTGCGCAAGGACTTCGAAGGCGCGGAAAGCCGGCTGCGGCTGGGTACAGTGACGCGGGGCGGCAGCGAGGACATTATCGCCGGCCAGGTGGTGGGTGCGCGATGGGCAACTGGCCATATCATCGCGGCTTATGAATATCAGCATCGCGGGCGCCTGCCGGGCTCTGCACGCAAATATACGCGCTCGGCCGACCTGCGGCCGCTGGGCGGGCATGATTATCGCCAATATTTCTCGGTGCCCGGCACGATCGTGGTGCTCGACCCTGTGACCCGCACCTATGTCCCGGCCTATGCCATTCCCGACGGACAGGATGGCACGGACCTTGAACCCGGCGCCTTCCTGCCCGGTGCCAGCCTGTCCAGTCCGCGCGCCCATGTCGACCTGCTCTCGAAGCAGGATCGCCATAGCCTGTTCGTGAGTGGTGAGCAGGAACTGACCGATGGCCTCACCTTCTATGTCGAGGGCCGCTATGCCGATCGCAAGTTCGACGCGAAGTCACAGCCCTCGCTCACCATCATGAGCGTGACGCGGGCCAATCCCTGGTTCGTCTCGCCCACGGGCGGCTCCTCGGTCGCAATCGCCTATGATTTTGGCAATGACATTGGCCCCATATTGACGAGCGGGCGGGTGCGCAGCCATTCCGTGACCGCCGGCGTCCGGGCGGAGCTGGGCGGGGACTGGCAGGTCGATGCCTATATGTCGCACGCCCGTCAGGTCGATCGGCAACTCAGCAATCATCTCCTCAACAGCACGGCGCTCTCCGAAGCGCTGGGGCTCACCGCCGACAATCCCGCAACGGCCTATAGCGCCGCGCGGGACGGCTATTTCAATCCGTTCGGCGACGGCAGCAGCAACAACGCGGCCATCACCGATTTCATCGGCAGCGGCTTCATCCGTCAACGCTACAGCAACGAATTGCTGAACGGCAGCCTGATCGCCGACGGCACGCTGTTTGATTTGCCCGGCGGGCCGCTCAAGCTTGCCTTCGGAACCCAGGCGCGGGAGGAGAATTTTGACCGTTCGATCCAGACCTTCGCCTCGGGCATCACGCCACCCGCGCCGGTGACGGCCAAGGCCAACCGGACGATCGTGGCGGTCTTTGGCGAACTGGCCGTGCCGCTGGTAGGGCCCAGCAATGCGCGTCCGGGTGTTGAACGCCTCGACCTGTCGCTCGCTGTTCGCCATGAGCGCTATTCCGATTTCGGCTCGACCACCAATCCCAAGATCGGACTGGTCTGGGAGCCGACGGAAGGTTTGCAGCTGCGGGGAAGTTGGGGCACCTCCTTCCGCGCCCCAGCGCTCCCGGAGATTTTCGATCCCTTCCGCGTATCCTATACTCAGCTTCCAGCGACGGGCGGGGGAAACCTCCCGGTCCTTTCGCTGCGCGGAGGCAACCGCGATCTGGAACCGGAAAAGGCGAAATCACTGACCCTGGGCTTCAAGGTCCAGCCCAAGGCTGTTCCGGGCTTTGGCTTAGAGGCCAGCTATTTCCAGACGCGCTTTTCAAACCGGATCGGCCAGCCGGTCACGGAGAATATCCTCCAGGCCCTCACCAATCCGATCTACGCCCCCTATGTGACGTTGATCGATCCCGCGCATAACGCCGCTGATCTCGCCCGCGTCCTGGCGCTGCTCGCGGTGCCAGGGTCAAGCGTGCCGACGACCTTCGCCCCGGAATCGTTCCGCGCGATCATCGACGGGCGCTACGTAAATTCCAACCGGGTCGATGTGCGCGGCGTCGATCTGCTGGTGCGTCGGAGCCTCACCCTGGGATCGAACCGGCTAAACCTGTCGGTCAACAGCACCATCCTCATCGATTATAAGGACCAGCTCACTCCCGTGTCACCCATGATTGAGCGGGTGGGGACGCTCGGCAATCCTGTCGACTTCCGTCTGTGCGGAACGCTCGACTGGGCGCGGGGCGATGTCGGGGCCACCCTCTCGCTCAATCATGTCGGTCCCTATACCGACAATATCAGCGCACCTGCCCGGCCGATCTCGTCCTGGAACGGGGTAGACCTTCAATTGCGCTATGAACCGCGAACGGCGCAGGGTTGGCGCAAGGGGCTGAGCCTGGCCGTCACCGTGCAGAATCTCTCCGACCGCGATCCGCCCTTCGTCGATCGTAATCTCGGTTTTGCCTATGACCCGGCCAATGCCGATGTGCTGGGCCGCTTCGTATCGATGCAGGTGAAAAAGCGATGGTAGCGCGACGCGGCTAGTCCGCCGCTTCGCTCACTACTCCACAATCAGGAATCCTTGACATGCGTTTCCCATGGCTGGCGGCGCTATGCCTGGCCGCGGCCGGCATCGCCGACGCACGCCCCTATGGCGTGGACGATATGCTGCGCGTCGAGAGTTACGGGCAGGTGCTGGTCGATCCCCATGGCGAGTGGGCAGTGATCGATCGCTATCGCCGCTATGACAGCGGTACGAGCTATCGCTATGATGGCTTTACCCGGCGGGGGCTGGGGGTCGTGATGCGGTTGGACCTTCAGCATGGTAGTCGCCTCGAACCGCTTTTCCCGCAGGGTGACGGCGCGGGCTATTGGATCGCAAGCCTGTCGCCATCGGGGAAACGCCTGGCAGTTTTCCGGCTGAAGGATGAGGGCCTGTCGCTGGGGATCGTCGACATGGCGACGCGGGCGGTGCGCTGGCTCCCCCAGCATCCCGCGACTTCCCTGCTGCATCCGGCACCGGACTGGCTGGACGATGACCGTTTGCTGCTGGTCGCGGCGGATAGTCCGGCGCTGCCGTCGCCGTTCGCGGCCGGTAGCCGCTATCAGGCTGAGGTCATCCCGCTCTGGGCGCGCACGGCGCGGGGGCAGGAGCCCGGCGTCTCGGCCGTCGGCGGCAAGGGCGATGCGGCGCCCGCACAGCAACGTCGGCTTCTGGTGATGGATGCGAAGACAGGGCGGACGACCCAGCTTGCCGACGGACCGATTGCGGATGTTGCGATCTCGCCGGATAGCAGCTCGATCGCGCTGCTCCGCGAGGGGCCGGAGACGGTCATCCCTTTGAATATTCCGGTCCGGTCGAGTGACCAGAACCGACAATATCGGCTGTCGGTGCTACGCACCCAAGGGGGGGCGGAACGGCAGGCGTGCAGCGGCTGCGATATCCAGCCCGGATTTCTCGAATGGGCGCCGAAGGGCGACCGGCTGATGTTCTTTGCGCGAAAACCCGGCGAAGATTGGGGCGCTGGGGAGCTTCGCCTGTTCGACGCGCGGAATGGCCGCAGCCGTGCAGCTTTCGACGGCGTAACGGCCTTCTTGCCACCCGATGACAGCGGCGTGCGATTGGTCCGCGCGGGCTGGTGGGGGGAGGTTCCGCTCGTCTTTGGCCGGCGGGGCGGGGGACCGAACCGCTGGACAGGTCCGCATGCCGTCGTCTCCATCAACAAGGCGCTGGAGCGGTTGCCCTGCCAACCCCCGGCGCTGCAGGCAGGGAGCGCCCGACTGCTCCTCGCCTGCCCGAATGGGCTTTGGGCAATGAACCGAGAGGGCAAGGCGACCCGGATTGCCGACTGTGGGCCGGTGATGCTGCCGCGACCCGCGAGCGAGAGTTTCGACATCGGTATTCGTGCCCAGCATCGATCGGTGGCACCGCTCCGCGACGACGCCCCCTTTGTTGTCCCGCGCGGCGCAGATGCGGAGCTTGGCTGGCCCAGCGCGGTCATGCGGAAGATCGATGGCACCGCATATCCGATCACACGCCTGCTTTCCGGCAACAGGCGTGCGGCCATCGCGCTCTGGGTCGCGCGCGATGGCCGGGGTGTCGGCCGGCTCATGGCCTCAGGGCCGGCCGGCATTCGCCAAATCGATCGAATCAATGCGCATCTGGCAGACATCGATCTGCCAGACATGCGGCCGCTCACCAACGCCGCTACAGGCTATGCGGACTGGCTGATCCTGCCACCGGGACATAGAGGCAAGCCATTGCCGCTCATTGTCGTGCCCTATCCAGGGACGACATTCACCAAGGACCGGCCGCCGGCCCTTGCGCCCGACATGGTGTCCGCTGCTGCCAATGCGCTGCTGCTCACAAGCCTGGGTTACGCCGTGCTGATGCCCAGCCTTGTCGATATGCGGGATGGTCCGGATCGCGGCGCAACGCTGCGTGCGCAGGTCGAGCAGGCGGTTGATCGGGCCATTGGCACGGGCCTCGTCGACGGTGGGCAGATGGCGATCTATGGCCACAGCTTCGGTGGCTACACCAGCCTCAAGATCGCCACCCAAAGCCATCGCTTCCGCGCCTATATTGCCAGCGCGGCGCCAGCCGACTTTGCGATCCAGCATGGCGCGTTGTCGCCGTCGGACCGCGTGGCGTTGGAGGAGGGGTTTCCACTCACATTGGGCTTTGGTTGGGCGGAGGGCGGGCAGGGGAATATGCGGACAGGGCCGCAGGCCGCCCCAGACCGCTACCAACGCAGCAGCCCCTATTACCAGGTCGATGCCATCACCGATCCAGTGCTCCTCATTCACGGCGATATCGATCCGGTACTCGCCATCAATTCCGAGCGGATGTTCACGCAGTTGCACCGCCACGGCCGCGACGTCACCTTGCTGCGCTATTGGGGCGAGGCGCATAATCTGCGCAGTCCCGGCAATATCCGCGACATGTGGCAGCGGATCGCTGCCTGGCTGGGCGATCGCCTGTCTACGGCCACGAGCCTCATGCCCAGCGCTGCGCCCATGTTTCCATTGCCACAAGCGTTGCCAGCAGAGAATGGTCGCCACGCCAAAGCAGGGCTTCCGCGTCCAACATCGGTTCCAGCGCCGCGCGGTCGATAATGCCTTGCTGCACCAGATGTCCCTCGCGCAGCAACGGTCCCAGCCGGTCGAGCTGGAGAGCGATCGCCCGACTGTAGAAGCCGGTGGCCTCCCCCTTGGTACGACGGTCGCGCACTGCTTGCGGAAGCCAGTCGGCCAGTATGTCGCGCGCGCCGCCCCGGTCACGCTCGTCGGGGACCAGTTCCCAGGTCGGCACCCGCAGGCAATGCTCGACCACCGGTTGCGACAACATCGGATGGGCGAGCCGAAGGCCAGCGGACGTCAGCGTCGGGGCATGGAAGATCTGACAATTGGAAAGCATCGCGATCTGCAGGCGCTTGCCGGGCGTCAGGGGCTTTGCCTCTTCCATCCAGGGATGGAGCGGGAGGCCGGCCTCCAATTGGGCACGCAGCAGCGGCCCGGCCAAAGCCGGCTTGAAATTGGGTGCCACGCGGATGGGCGCCGGGCGCAGCGATTGCCAGAGAACCGACCAGATGGAGCGATCGGTCGACGCGGCGCTCGCCGCCAGCAGGCGCCAATAGGTTGGCCCTGGCCCTTTGGCGCGCAGCCGATCGGTCGCGATATGGGCCCCGCGCGGCTGGAACAGGACAGCATCGCCGCCCTGGCCGCTCAAAATCGTTGTGGCGCCGACAGCATCGGCCGCGCGCGCCGATATCCGATCGGCGACCAGGTCGAGACCATAGGCAAGCGGCTGCTCCGACCGCGATCGCTCGGCCTGGGCCAGATATTCGATTTCGCCGGGATCAATGCCGACCTCGACCAGGGGCACGTCCCAGTGATCGGCGACCGCCCTTGCAAAGCGGCTCTCTCCGCCTCCGGTCGATCCGGGCAAGAGATTGAGCGCGTGGATCGCTGGTCGGTCTTTCCGCCGGGCAAGTCCCCCCAAAATGAGGGAGGAATCAAGACCACCGGAGAGTTCGACGGAAACCGAGCTGGCGCCATTGGCCCAACCGGCGATACAATTGGCGAGCGTGCGTGGAAGATCGGCAAGGGATGCTGGTTCCTGGCGGGCGATCGCCGCCGGCGACCAGATGACCTGCGTGGTGATCTCGCCATTGCCGAGATGATAGACCTTGCCGGGCAGGGGGATGGTAACGTCGGTGAGCGCACTTGTGCTCCCAACCTGCTCGGGCAGGGCCGTCAGCGTCGCGAGCGCGGACCAGTCGATGGCGGGTCGTACGCCGACACTGTCGAGCAATGCGTCAGGCAGGCCGCCGGTGATCAGCGTCAGACCGTCGACCTTCCAGATGTAGGCGCGCAATGCACCCGACGGATCGCGCAAAAAGCTTGTACGCTGGCGTTCCGGGTCGTGGGCGAATGCGACATAGCGGCCCCAGCACAGCCGCGTGAGCGCGGACATCGCTTCGACGGGATCGGTGGATGTCTCCAGCACGGCGGGCAGGGCGTCGGCGGGCAGTGTCCCGGGCAGCAGGGCGCCGAGCACATGGGTCCGTCCCTTGCTCGCTGCGTGCAAGGCCCATCCGGGTTGCGGGGATTGGGCCAGCAGGAGGAAGCCTGGATCGTCGGCTAGGACCATGAGGTCTGGAAGGCGTGAGCGTAGCGCACCGGATATGGTCTGGGCGCGTTTCGCTGTCGAGGAACCCGACGGCGCCAACAGTGCGCAGAAGCGCAAGGAATCAGAAGCGGGCAATGGGATCGTACCAGCGGACATGATCGGCCCAATCATTGAGGACGCGCCCCTGCCATTCGACCCAGCAATGGGCTTCGAAGGGATGGGTGCGCACGCCGAAAATCCATTCTGCCGCGACGCCGCGCTTGCGCAGGATGCGGACCAGCAGCCAGGATTGAACAAAGCAGCGACCGGTGCGCGGCAGGAGGATGCGCAACTGCCTGAAACGCTGGACGAGACGCACGACCTCGGCATCATCCAGCCTGGTTTTCGGCGCGACGCGGATCGGCCGGCGCAGCAGCGCCTTGCGGCGAAGCCGGTAGTGGACGATCCCCAGGACCATGGTAGGAATGAGCGGCAGGCTTGCCAGGGTGCTGCCGCGCGGCGGCATGCCATCGACCGGCCATGTCGGATCGAGGATGGTTGGAACAAACTCGTCCACTTCGCGGAGCAGTCCAGCATCGAGCAGTTCGCGGATGACGGGATTGCGGGGATCATGATCATCGCCGCGAAGGCCGAGGATGACATCTTCAGCGTCCTTGCCCTGGAGACAGAAATAGCTGTCGTCGACAAGGTCGAGGAGAATGAGATCCTGTCCGACATCGGTAGCGCGGATATGAGGCGCAGTTGTCAGTGGCATGGAAATTGCCCAGTCAAATGGGGAGCGGCGTCGAACAGGGGCCGCTCCCGTTAAAGTTCAGGGCCAGCAGAGAACGGGCATGAATTCTTCGCTCTCGCCCATTTGCGTGATCGCATGGGTATCGCGCGAAACGCCGCCGAGGCGCCGTAGGCGCAGGGACAGTGACTTGGTCATAACAAACCTCCTTGGGGGAATGAAGGTCATCGGCTCTGCGACGGGCCGCAAAGGTCCGAGGGCGCCGAGGGATTGTTGGAAAGGGAGGAGCGACCTTCCAAAGAAGGCCGCTCCCAGGTGGGGGTCAGGCGTAGGACAGGACGGGCAGGAATTCTTCCTGCTCGCCGACCTGGACGATCGCCTTGGTGTCGCGGGAGACGCTGCCGAGGCGCCGCAGGCGAACGCTTTTCACTTTGGTCATCACGAACCTCCTTCATTGGAAAGTGCCGAACATCGGCACGCTCATGAGGCGCCCTGCACCCAACCTATTCAAATGATATTGGGTCTATTTTCATTGTGTAGCCGAGCGCGCGAGAGAATCGTGGCGGCGAGCAATCTCGAGGGCGGCCTTGCGACGGCGGCTATAATAGGCGTTGGTGAAACGGTGGAGGATGCGCCGGTCGCCTGCGCCCAGCAGCGCCAGAAACTCAGCGGATTCTGCCATAAGGTCGAACAACGTCGCCTCCGCCGGTTGCACGGGCGCGAGTCTTGCATCGAGATTGGCGGCGATGAGGCAGAGCAGCGAATTTGCCGTCTGCCCGGCGAGCGTTACCAATATGGTCCCACTATCGAACCGCGTTTCGTCGGCGCCATTGCCCGCAATGTTGGCGGAAAGCACGACAGGTTCATTCAGCAGCGATGCCGCTGTGCCTTGCGCGACCGTGTAGAGCTCGCTCAATTCCACCGGCCCAAGACGTGGCACGAAATATCCAAGGCCCCGTCGCTCATCGAGCAGGCCTTCTCCCGCGAGGCGAGCCATGGCCTCCCTAACCGGCGTTGGACTATATTTGCAGGCCTCGGCGCAACGGGCGACCGAGACATGCTGGCCTTCTGGCCAGTAACGTTCCCGCAATGCCTGACGGATGGCTTTATAGGCCTGTAAATATGCCCTGTCTTCTGAGGTGCCCATGAACATTCTCGCGTCCCTTCCAAGTCGGAATCATGGAAGTTGCGGGCGGGCAAGCTGCTGGCGAGGAAAATTTGATCCATATGGGGCACAATGGTGCAGATATCCGACATCGGGGTCCAAGCCCGCGGCTATTTGCCGATTTCCCGCAGCTGTTTGCGCATTTTGCGCCATAAAATGGCGTGGATTCGGCAATTAGCCGACCTCGTTGAAAATGAAGGGTTTATTTGCGTCTGATTTTCTGGTTTCCTTGTGAAACTGACGTTGCTCCCAGTCAGCGTCGGGCCAGCCGGAATGCACGGGAACGATGCGGAGATGAGAGAAAAGACGACCGAAGAGACGCTCGACGTGGAGTTGATCGCCAAGGCCATGCGCATGATCCGTACGGACCGTCGTATGAAGCCATCCGAGGTTGCGAAGGTCATGGGTCTCCCCGTGCGTTCCTATGAGCATTTGGAATCCGGCAAGGGACGGATCAGCTATGAGCGCGTCTGCCGATTTGCCGAGGCAACGAACAGCGATGCCGACGCATTATGGTCGGTTCTCCAGATCGGGTCGCCGGAGTTTGCTCTGCTCTGCGCTGACAATAAAGGGATGAGTATCGTCATTTCTTTCATGCGCGAACTCCATGAAAAACTTGGCGAGGATATGATATTCCTGGAACCCGGCGCCATGATCGGCGGCATGTCCAGGCTCATCAATGAGTGGGTCGCGCACGTTCGCCAGCGTGACACCTATGCCGAGAAGTGGCTTGAGCTGCAGAAAGGCAAATCTCGTAAGTCCGCCGCTTTGCCGGCTGGAGTGAGAAAAGGGCGGCTTGCCGAGACTTGATGGAGCCATCACTGCCTTTGTGTATCTGACTGTTGGACGAGCGATTCAAATCGAAGAGAGGTTTTTGCACAACCACCCCTGGATAGGGCAAAAGACGGGGCTTGCCGCTCATTTGCGCAGTGGGTCGCGATGCTTCGGGATCCGAATGGAGAGCGACAACAAACCTGCGTCGACAAACCCTCGAAGGCGATGATCTTCGACCCGACCTCCGGTTCGACCCGCGCGCCCAGCAGCACCTGCATCTCCTCTTGTTCCTGAACACGGGTCGAGAGGCGACCTCAAACACGGCAACCATTTTGAGTTTATCGACTTGACTGCAATCGGTCCCTTCAACTGGCACCGCAGTTAGCAATGTCAAAGATTGCGCATTTTATGTTATTATGCTATGCGTCCGCGGCGCATGAATGGAGAGTCGGGTGAACGTTTCTGTTGGCGAACGTTGGGAAGGCTTTGTGGAAGCCGTTGTCAAATCCGGTCGCTACGGATCGGCAAGTGAAGTCGTGCGCGAGGGCCTGCGCCTTGTCGAGGAACGGGAGGTCAAGCTGGTAGCGCTGCGGGAGACACTGAACGCTTCGATCGCCGCGGGTGGCGAACATGATGCTGGCGATGTACGGAGTCATCTGGCTCGCGTGTCGGAAGAATTGAGCCGTAGCGGAAACTGAGTGCGTCGTCTCGTCTATCTGACGTCAGCGAGAAACGATCTGGCTGGCATCCTGCGTCATATCGCTGTTGAAAGCGGGGATTTGGCGGTCGCTCAAACCTTTGTCGAAAAGCTTATGGCCCGATGCGAGCATCTTGCCGATCTGCCCGGCACGCTTGGAACCTATCGACCCGAGTTGCGGCCCGACATCCGGTCTCTTACGCATCAGGGTTATGTGATCTTTTTCCGCTACGGCGAGGACAGCCTGGAAATAGTGAATGTTCTGAATGGCCGCCTGGACATCGAGCGCCACTTCGAAGGCCATTAGGAATCGAGCTATTTGCGGGGCGCATGCGCCTGGTCTATTTGCAGTTGTCCGCCAGCGATCGACCGTTGACGCAAAAACAGCCCCGTCGATGCGGGGCTGTCTTCAACATTGCAGATCTGTATGGCGTCCGGCGATCAGCCGTTGGCCGGGGTCACGTCCGCCTAGGGCTTGGCATCCCCGTTCACCGCCGGGGCCGCCGCCTTGGCGGGCTTCTTTGCCGCAGCGGCAGGCTTGGCTGCCTTCGGGGCAGCAGTCGGCTTGGCCTTAGACGCAGCTTTTGTCTTGGGAGCCGCGGCCTTCACCTCCGGCTTGGCGGCAGCTTCTGCCTTTGCAGCAGGCTTTTCGTCCTTGGGTCCGGCGATCGACAAGCGCTTGCGTGCATCACCCTTTGCCGGTGCAGCCTTGGCTTCTGCGGCAGGCGCCGCCTTGACTGCAGCGGGAGCCTTGGGCGCGGCCGTAGCGGCGGCGGCAGGAGCAGCAGCTTTAGCCGACTTTGCCTTGGCATCGCCGTTGACAGCCTTCTTGGCGGGAGCGGGCTTGGCCGGCGCCTTCGCCTTTGCAGGAGCGGGTACGCTCGGCGCGGCAGCGGCGGCAGGCTTCACTTCAACAGCAGGGGCGGCTGGTGGAACGGGCTTGCGGCCAAGGCCGATCTTTGAGGCAACCGCACGGCGGGCGTCCGAATAGCTGGTCGCGACCAGCGGATAGCTCTTGGGCAGGCCATAGCGCGCGCGATATTCCTCGGGGCTGAGGCCATGCGAGGCAAGGTGCCGCTTCAAGGTCTTGTAGGGCTTGCCGTCGATCAGGCTCAGAATGTGATCGGGCGACGAAAGGCTCTTACGTACCGAAACGGCCGGTGTGTAAGTCGGCGCTTCTGGCTCGGTCGGCACCGGATTGAGTTCATTGGTGAGCGCGGCACGCGTCGACTGGATCAGGCCGGCAAGGTCGGTGCTTGCCACCGTATTGTTGGACACGAATGCACTCACCAACTGAACAGTGAGGGCGGTGATATCGGAAGGATTGTTGTCGGCCATGATCGCGGACCCGTCTTCGAGGGATGTTCTGCGCCTCATGCGCGCAATGTTGCAAAATGTAAATCACCAATTGCGCCGCCTAAGACGAGGCGAGAGAACGACTTCACTTCGCTCATGGTTCCATGGGGGCCTATCCTTTAAACTTTGATGAATCAGATCAAAGTTATGCGAGTATCATGCCCATCAACATTGACCCTATTCGTCGGTGGTCTGCGTCACTCGGCATGACCGGCAAGACCGGTGCGATTTGCCGCATGCGGGGCAGGGTGACGGCCTTTGCCGCACGGTAGGTCTCGTCGTCAAAATCCATCGCCTCTATGATCAGTTGTCGTATTTCGCCGGTTTCGCGTGAGCGCGCCTCGATCATGAAATCGGGCCGGCAGGGGCCGAGTTCGGTCAATCGGTCGAAGACCGGTTTCTCGATCGCGAGGTCTATATTCATGCGATGGAGATGCTGCTGGGCTTCCAATAGCTGCCGCAGGACCCGTCGTTCAAACTCGCTATCGACCGGAACAAAGCGGCGCCCCGAATAGATGGGCTGCGCATAAGCGCGGAGCGGCGCGAAGCCACGGGACTCTGGATATTGCCCGACAACGACCAGAGCGAGATAGGGGCCTTTGATGACATTGGTCCGCACCGATGGCGACTGCACCCGATTGGCGACCAGAACCGGATCGCAGCCGGGCACTTCGATGCTGCTGCCCTGGAAGGAAGGCGCAAACAGGGTGAGGAAAGCCTGGGGTGCATGTCCACGTGGCCATTTCTCGGACAGTCTTCGCAGCGAAGCATAGACCTGTTTGCTGTGAAGAGGCTGAGCGTGGGTCCAGAGCGCACTCGCCAGTTCCAGGCCGGGCGCAATCTCGATCTTCGCGGCGGACTGCCCCAAGGCTCTGAACTCGTCTTTGATCGACAGGGGAGTGCTTCTGTGACTGATCGGCGGGCAGTGGTTCAATCCTGCAGCGTCGATCAACCGCCAGAGCAGCCGGGCCAGACGCGGGATCGACGCATTGCGCGTGCGGTCATCGGTGAGATCTTCTTCTGGTTTTTGCGCAAGATTTTCAGGGGCGGGGCGCAGCACTTCAAAAAAGCCCGCGGGCGGCTCTGCCGGGTTGAGAGGGCTCCGCACCTCCGTGATGCGATTGGTCGCAGAATCGCGAAAGAAGGGACAGTCGGTCCGATGTTCGGGCCGCTTCGTGCTGGTGAGACGCCGCAGATAATAGGTTTCGGCTTCGCTCAAATAAGCGGGGGTGAGTATGGGCGGTGCCTGTCCCTCTTCCAGGCAATCGCAGGCAATCCACTTTTCGCCAATGCGCGCCTGCTGGATCAGGAGAATGCCCGCTTCCTCATCATGATGATCGCCCTGGCCTTCATACCAGCGGACCAGAGCCTCGCGCACAGGTGGAGGCAGGGGAATGCGTCGGGTCTGGAGACCGTCACTCTGGCGATCGATCAACCACATGGGTGCCTCGCGGAAGAGCAGGAAGGGAAGGGGCGGCCCCCGGTGCCCCGGATTGACAGCCGCCATGCGCTGATCTCCACTTGGGCTTCAACAGTCAGGAGAATGGTATGCGCAAGGCGCTTCTGCTCGCTGGAATGATGTTCGTGGGGATAGATGCCGCAGATGCGTCGCCTCCAAGGACCGTGCGGATCGCGCAAATGATCACGATGGGGGGCGATCCATCCGCCGATCGGCAAAATGATCTGAACCCGACCGCCGGGGTCGTGGTTCAACAGTTTGGGGGGCAGCCGAGCACTTTTGCCGATAGCCCCGATCGCCATTCGGTCGAAAGCGAAATGGCGAGCAGCTTCGTGGAGCAGGGGCCAGCGCAAGTGGATAGCTGGTCTGTCTTCGATCCCGGTGATCGGGGCGATGTTTCGCGCTTCACAGATGCACTGGCCATTCCGCGCTGGATGACTGGCGCCCCTCTCTATCCTGCGACAGCTTCCCGCTGGACACCGGCTTGTCTGCCCGTGGCGTACCGCCCTACCGGATTTCTCAAGGCGGACGCCGAGAGCCGGCGACTGGGCTATTACGGCCTGATGAGCCAGATCGCCTGTGAATTCGGCATTCCGGTCGGCTTGTTCGACGCGATGATCATCCAGGAGAGCCGTTATCGCCATCATGTCTTTTCTTCCAAAAGTGCCTATGGCTTGACCCAGCTCATGCCCGACACGGCGACGGAAATGGGGGTCGATCGCTATGCGGTCGATCAGAATCTGCGGGGCGGCGCGCACTATCTGCGCCAGCAGCTCGACCGCTTTGGCCAGGTCCATCTGGCGCTCGCAGCCTATAATGCGGGACCAGGCCGGGTCCGCAACGCGACGATCCCGCGCATCCGCGAGACCCGTCTCTATGTCGATACCATCTTGCGCAACTGGTCGCGGCTGAGCGGTTCTGCGATGCCCTCTTGGCCGCTTGAAGGGTCGCCGCCATCTGGCGATAGGCGGGATCAAACCCCATATCGCACCGTGCTGGTTTCGACATTTCGGGAACGGATCAGAAGCGCAGATCGGTGAGCGCATTGCGCCGCTCAACGACGCGGGTGATCTCATGCGCCATCCGCTTGGCAACCGCGTTGGATAAAGGTTCCGACCAGCCACGGCGCAGTTCCGTGCCGTCGGCGCCTTCGATCTGCGTCATGGCGTCCAGCAGCTTGCGGGGGAGATCGAGATAGAATTCCGCGAGCAGGGGCAAGAGCCGGTTCAGCCGACTATCGCCATATAATCCGATATGGATGAGCGCTTCGCCCTTGAGCCATGCCTGCAGGATATGGATGTCGAGCGCGTCGAGCAGCATCGCAAGCTCGGGCAAGGTGATCGGCGGACGCTTCGCCACATTGCGGTGCAGAACCGCGCCCAGGCGACTTTTGCCGATGCCGGTCGCGCCAGCAAGATCACGGACGCTCAGGCGCTTTTGCGCCATGTCTTCGAGGATGACGGCAAGAAAGCCCGCCTGCACATCCGCGCGCCTGTCATTTGACCTGGAACCGGATTGGCCGGGGTCATCATCGTCAGCTTGCCACACCATGTTTTCTCCCTGTTGATTGCTTGTTCCTTTCCCCCCGAGATGTGTCTCCATGGGCCAAGAGATGGGTTGCCCGACCCATCGCTCTCGTTCCAATCGGAAAGCTGCTGGCCGCGAAATCAAGGGACCAACTGGCTTGCCGCAGTGCAAGATGCGACTCCGTGGATTCAATATTCAATCTATTTTCATGCGATTGCGGGAACCAAGTCAAAGGAGCGAGCCCGATCACTCTGTTTTGCCGATTGAGCGAGTGAGCTTCCGATCGGTTCCGATTTCATTACGCCGTCAGAGTGATGATATCATCAAATTAGTAAATCTGTGAAGACTGTCCGAATCAGATCCAATTCAATATTCACCTGTCCGCAATCACGGACAGAGATCCGCGAGATCGGACAGTTGCCCGCGAGCGCGGGCAGATTCGCGCAATTTTCTGTCGAGGCTCACGGGATTGTGCATGTATTTTATGGTTTGAGGAGATTTTTGCCTCTTCTCACTTGGAGAAGATGCCTGAACGCACCCAGCTTTTCTCTGGAGCACGGATCAGCCGCGCTCGGAATATAAGGAACATCTCATGCAGTCTGTTCTGAAACAGGCCGGGCGCGTGGAGATGGCGGTGCTTGCGCTCGCCTTTCTCGCCTTCGCCCTGCTGCTGATGGTTGGCCCCGCCTTCGCCGGCGCCGACACGACCTTCGATACGGCGGAAAACACATTCACCGGATTCCTTGAAGGCTCAGGTGGCCGCATCATCACCATCCTCTCGCTGGTTGGCGGCGTTGTGGGTCTCGCGTCGGGCCGCTTCTCGCTCGGCCAGATCGCCATCCCCGTGGGCGTCGGCGTGGGCGCGGGCACCGGCGTTCCCATCGTCACCTCGACGGTCACCGCGACGATCTGAAGCTTCAAGCGGTCCATAGTGGCTTTCAGCCGCGCGGGACCGACAAGAGGGTGGTGTATGGCCCAGGACAAATATGTGATCCCGGCTCATCTGGACGATCCTGAATTGATAGGGCTCTGGACGCTGGATGAGTTTCTCGCGCTGATCATACCGTTCACGTGGGGTATCCTGACCCAGCATATCTTCATTGGCGTAGCGCTTGCGGGCGCGGGTTGGTGGGGACTTAAAAAGGCAAAGGCTGGCCGGGCGGGATCATGGCTTTTGCACCTGGCCTATTGGCATCTTCCGGCCGGTTTTACGGGCCTGAGAGCCACACCACCTTCCTATCTTCGGCTGATGGCAGGCTGATATGGACCTTTCCTACCAACATTCGCATCACCAGCGGATCCTGCGGCAACGCAATATGCTGTTCGCGGCGGTTGCGGCGCTCGGGGCTTTAAGCCTGCTGTTGCTCACCATGACCCTCTTTCGGGGGCGGGAGATCGTGCTTCAGCCCATCCTGCGCTCGCCACTCACCATTTCCAGTTCGGGTGTCAGCCGGGACTATCTGGAGATGATCACGCGCGATGTCGTGGTGCTGACGCTCGATCGCAATCCGCAAAACTTGGAATATTGGATGGAGAGCGTGCTCTCCATCGCCGCGCCGCGGGCGCAAGGGAGGCTCAAGGCGGACCTCATGCGCATTGTCGAGGAGCAGCGCGGGTCGTCGATATCGCAGTTCTTCACGATCCAGTCGATGACCATCGACACGAAGGCGCTTACCTCGGAGGTGACCGGCGAACTCCACACCATCGTCGGCAGCAAGGTCGTCTCCAAACAGCTGCGCACCTTCCGCTATCGTTGGGAATATGCGGGCCTCAGCCTGAAGCTCATCGGCTTTGGCATGGTGGAGGATGAGAAAGGCCACCGCGAGAAGGGGAGGGCGTCATGATGTCGGCTTATGCCATCGGCAGCGCCGCGGGCGGTATCGCCTTCCTCTCGCGCCTCCAATGTTTTGCGAGCCGCGTGATCGGGCTTCTCCTGCTGGGGCTGGCGATGCTGCTGATCAGTGTCCCCGCCTTTGCCGACCAGAATATCGTGGCGGCCGACAGCGCACAGGTCGATTGCCAGGCATCGGCCAAGGATCTGACCCGCATCAGCCTGGTTGAAGATGAGTTTGCCAGCGTGTCGAAAATCTCGACCGGCAATCCGACCGAGGATTTTTCGGTAGTGAACGAGCCTGTGCGCGGCGACATCTATCTTTCGGTGCCTGACGGCTTCCAGAAAGGGGCGCTCTCCTTCTTCGGCACCAGCAAGCGTGGCTATGTCTACAAATTCCTGTGCCGGATCATAGGCGATCAAGCCGCGCAGATCTTCGTCACCAATCCCGCCATCGCCAAAGAGAAGGCGGAAGAGAATGGACCGCAGGGCAAGATCGGGCCGCAGGACGCGGCGGTCGAGCTGATGCAGGCCATGGCTGCGAATGGCACGGCACCGGGCTATGAGATGCGGCAGCGCTCGCTCCGCCCGGTCTATGTCGGCGCGCTCAAGGTACAGATGATTGCGGAATATCGCGGCGCGGATCTGACCGGCAAGATATTGCGCATCGAGAATAAGGGCGCGGCGGCCATCGAGCTCAATGAGGCGACGGTCGCGCCGACCAACACGCTGGCCGTCTCGATCGCCGAGCCACGGCTTGGCCCCGGCAAGATTACGACCGCCTATCTCGTATCGCAAAATGGGAGGCCCTGATGGCATTGGCTGATCTTTTTTCGCGCAAGCGCCGGACGCTCGATGCCGACCAGGAGGCGGGCGAGGGCGTCTCCCCCGTCAGCGCCGACCTCGCCGGCAACGAGGCCGTGCGCCGCAAGCAACAGCTGCTTCTCGCGGGTGCTGCCGGCATCGGCCTTATCGCCTCCTCCTTCTGGATCTTCAGCGGTGACGAGAAAAAGGAGGATCCGAAGGCCGAGAATGGTGAGCAGATCGATGTCTCGACCAAGGATCTGGTGAACCGCAATCTCTCTCAGCAGGAGTGGATGGCGATGTCGGAAAACCAGTTCCAGGCCCAGGAAAATCAGCTGAAGGCCGTGGGCGGCCAGCAGCAGCGGATGGACCAGCTCGCCTCGCAGGTCGAAGCCTTGAAAGCGCAGAACCAGTCGATGCAGGCCGACGGCCAGCGGGTGTTGACCGCCTATCAGGCGGAAAATGAGCAATTGAAGCGGCAGATTTCCGAGCGGCGCACGGCAGCGCCTGTGACGCCCGGCTCTGCAGCCCTCTACGGCCCCAATGGCCCGCAAGCCTACCAGCGGCCCGATGGCCCGGACGGCACGGGGGCAGGGCGCGGCGCCGATGCGTTCCCGCGCGGCAATGAGGTCAAGATGGTGAGCTTCACCAGCAGCGATACGGGCACCGCGTCCAAGGTCGCCAAGGGCAATACCGTCTATACCGACAGCCCCAATTATCTGCCGCCCAACAGCTTTGCCCGCGCGCGCGTGATCGTCGGGGTCGATGCGAGCGCGGGCGTCAACAGCCAGACCGATCCGCTGCCCGTCGTGCTGCGCATCACCGGCCCCGCCCGATCGGTCTTCGCCAATGGCAAGCTGCTCACGACCAGGATCGAGGGCTGCCTCATCAATGGCGCGGCACGCGGCGATCTTTCGAGCGAGAAGGTCTATGTGAAGCTCCAGAAGATGACCTGTCCGCAACCGGGCGGACGCTATGCGGTGTCCGAGGTCAAGGGGTTCATCGCCTTTGGCGGCAAGACCGGCGTGCGCGGCCGGGTAGTGTCGCGCGAAGGATCGCTGGTGACCCAGGCCTTCATGGCGGGGCTGGTGGGCGGCTTTGGCCGCGGCTTTTCGGCGAACGCCAACAGCGTGTTCCAGGGCACCAACATTTCGACCAACGGCAAGCGCGACAAGCTTTCGACCGGGGACATTCTCGAAGGCGGGCTTGGCGAGGGCGTCGCCCAGACCGGCGACATGGTGTCCAAATATCTGATCGAGCGGGCCGAGCAATATCAGCCGGTGATCGAGATGCCGACCGGCATCGACGTGGAAATCGTCTTCCTGGAGGGTGTTTATGTTCGCAATTAGGCTGCGGCGCCTTGGGCGCTTCCTTTCATATCGGACCGCGTCGCTTGGCCTTGCCATTGGCAGCGTGGGCCTCGCGAGCCTCAGCCTTGCGGCGGATGTCAGCGGAGCGGAAGGCGGGGTAAGAGAAGCGCTGAAGGCGCGGCTCCCCAAAACCCAGGTTGGTGCGGTCGATTGCCAGAAGGTCAGTGGCCTGTGCGAAATCACCGCTGGCGCCAATCTCTTCTATGTCGACCCCGCCGCGCGCTACCTCATCATCGGCCGGGTCTATGACATGCAGACACGCCAGGACCTGACGGCGGCAAAGCTGCTGGAGATGAACCCCGACATGCTGGTGGGCGCCGCAGCTTCAGCCAATGCGGCGGCGAACCTGACGGGCGAGGATGCGCAAAAGGCTGCTTTTGCCGCTGCCGCCAAGGGCGGCCGGGTGGAAAAGCCCGTCGCGGAACCCAGGGCGCCCAAGCTCTCGCTCGACAGCCTCGGCAAGGAGGGCGCCATCATCTGGGGCAATCCACAGGGCCAGAGCCTCACCATATTCACCGATTTTCGCTGCGGCTATTGCCGGGCGCTGTCCAATGTCCTGCGCTCGATGAACGTCAAGGTGATCGAGCGGCCGATCTCGGTGATGGGCAGCCGCGACATTGCCGATCGCGTCTATTGCGCGAAGGACAAGGAGCGGGCCGTCCACGCCGCCTATGCCGGCGAACCGCTGGCGAGCGGCGCGACCTGCGACACGTCGGGGCTCGATGCCAATGAGGCCTTCGCCCATAAACATGGCCTCAACGGCACGCCGGTCATCGTGCGCAGCGACGGCGCGGTGCTGGAAGGCTATCGCCCCCGCGAATTTCTCGAAGCCTGGCTGAAGGATGCTCGGTCGTGAGCGGGGCCGTCACGACGAGGACGCTGGCCCTGATGTCCAGCGTCCTCGCTTGTCTTCTTTCAGCCGGCTGCGCGAGCCTTGGCGGCAACGTCAAGGGCAGTTTCGCCTGCGCCGCGCCCGATGGCATCTGCGCGCCGAGCGCGGTCATCGACGATCGGGCGCTCGCCATGATCACCGATGATCCCTCGGCCACGCCGTCCCCCGCCGGCCCTTATGAGGAACAGCCCAGGCGTCCGGCGGCAGCCAAGGTCGCGGCGGCCGAGCGAGTGCGCATGGGCGTCAGCGCCGATGCCACGCGCAGCCGCGAGCGGGTGATGCGCATTGTGTTCCCGGCCTTCATCGATGAAAGCGGGCGGCTCCATGAAGCGAGCGCCATCCGCGCCGTGGTCGCCCAGGGTGAATGGCAGAGCGCGCCCGAGCCGCAGGAAGCAGCCATATCCCGCAACGCGCTCTCGGCCGCGCCGCAAATGCAGAGCCTGGCCGACGCCGTCAGTAGGGACGAACCTCCGCTCGCTGTCGATCCCGATCTGCCGACGCCGGCGGTGGTTGAAGCGGCGCGGGCGCGGAAGGCCGACCCGGTCACGGCCATCAAGGCGGATGTGGCGCGTCGGCTTGAGACCTCCGCGCGAGCAGGGTCGTCACCATCTCCTGCCACACCCGCGTCCAAAGCGGCTCCGCCTGCCCCCGCGGCGCTTTCCAGTCAGCCGGTCCCGGCGTCTGCTGCGGCGGCTTCTGCATCCGCGCCACCCAAGCCGGTCGTCCAGCCCCTCGTGCGGGCGGCCGCCTTTCCTGCCGCCATCCCGGAGGACGACTGATGGCTGATCCCAATATCTTCGAGCGCCTGATGGCGGGGATGCTGGGGGACACCAAGCGCCCGGACAGCGGCCGCCCGGATCTCGGCGTGCCCATGCTGGCGCATTGGCTGCCCTATCGCAGCTATGACGCGAAAAGCGGCATTTTCTACAACAGCGCCTCGCGCGGCTTCGTGCTGGAAGTGGCGCCGATGGTGGGCGCGGATGAGAGGAGCGGCGAAATCCTCGCGCAATTCCTCTCAGAAGCGATCCCGACACCGGGCTGCCTGCAATTCCACCAATGGATGAGCCCGCGCGTGGGCGAACTGCTCTCCAAATGGTATGTGCCGCGCTACCGGGCGCACGGAATCTACGAGCGCATGGCGAGGCACCGGGTCGAGCATATGACCCAAGGCGTCTGGACCTCGCTCTCGGCCGACGCGCCCTTTGGCCTGCGCAATCACCGCGTCGCCATTTCCTATTCGACCCCGGAAAGCTCGCGCGTCTCCAATGAGGAGATTGTCGGCGTCATGGACGGGCTCATCTCTGCGCTGGCCTCGATCAACGTCACCGCCCGCAAGATGGACCCGCCCGCGCTCATCGCCTGGATTGACGATATCACCTCGCCCACCACCGCGCCCGGCGATGATGCGGTCAGCTATAACGCGTTCGACAGTATTGCCGACCAGGCGATCCGGCGTGACGTCGAGATGCGGGTGGAAGCGGACCGCATATTGCTGCGCACCGAGCGCTTCCGTCCGACCGGCCGCGAGGTCGACGGAACGCCGGAGATCGGCGAGATTTACCCTGACACCTTCGATGTGCGCTCCTTCTCGGTGCGCAACCTGCCGCAGCGCTGGGCGCCGTGGGACGTTGCGCGGCTGATCGGCGACATGTTCACCGACAAGCTGCGCATGCCCTGTCCGGTCGCGACCAATCTCTGCATCGATTTCCCCGATGTGGAGGCGGCGACCAGCAAGGCGGGCTTTAAATTCATGCGCACCACCAGCCTTGCCGACAGCAAGTCGGCGCGTTTCCTGCCGCAGCTGAAGGAACAGAGCCAGGAATGGCGCTATGTGAATGACGAGATGAAGCAGGGAAGGAAGCTCGTCCGCCTTTTCTATTCGGTCACGGCTTTCTCGCCCAAGGGGAAGGGCGACACCCATGAGCGCGTCCTCAAATCCGTCTATCGCGCGGCGGGCTGGGATCTGCTCGACGACCGCTATCTCCAGGTCATGGGGCTGCTCTGCGCCATGCCCATGACGATGGCCAACGGCCTTTCCAAAGATCTGGAGCGTATGAAGCGGATGCGCACGATGCTGACCACCACGGCCGCCAATCTGGCGCCGATCCAGGGTGAGTATCTGGGCGGTCCGACGCCCCATTTGCTGCTCATCGGCCGACGCGGCCAACCCTTCTTCTGGTCACCCTTCGAAAATGCGGCGGGCAATCACAATGTGGCGGTGTTCGGAAAATCGGGATCTGGTAAATCGGTCGCCCTCCAGGAACTGTGCGCTTCGCTCTGCGGCGCGGGCGCGCGGGTGGTGGTGATTGATGACGGGCGTTCTTTCGAGCACTCGGCCAAGCTTCAGGGCGGCGCCTTTGTCGAATTCACCATGTCCTCGGGCTTCTGCCTCAATCCCTTCAGCATGATCGCCGCGGATCTCGCCGCGCGTGACGAGGATTATCAGCTCGATTGCATGGCGATGCTCAAAGCCATCGTGAACCAGATGGCCCGTCATATCGACCGGCTGAATGACACTGAGCGCGGCCTCATTGACGGGGCGGTGAATGAAGTCTGGGAGGAAAAGGGGCGGTCAGGGAGCATCGATGATGTGATCGCGGCGCTCGACCGGACCGGCAATGATCTCGCCCATGCGCTTGGCATCGCCATGCGGCCCTTCTCGTCGCGCGGCACGTTCGGCAAATTCTTCGAAGGTGAGGTGTCATTCGAGCTGTCGGCCGACCTTACCGTCTTCGAGCTGTCCGACCTTTCAGCGCGCGAGGAACTGCGCAGCGTGGTGCTGACCGCGATCATGTTCCTCTCCCAGCAGATGATGCGCAAGATCGACCGGTCGGTCCCAAAGGCGCTATTGCTGGACGAAGCCTGGCAGATGCTGCGCGGCGGCGCGATGGCGGACTTCATCGAAACCTATGCGCGCACCTGCCGTAAATATGGCGCGTCACTGGTCACGGCTACCCAGTCTCTGAACGATTACTATAAGTCGCCAGGCTCGATTGCGGCGCTTGAGAATAGCGACTGGTTCGTCATTCTCCAGCAGAAGCCGGAAACCATTGCCGACTTCAAGAAGCATGACCGCTTCGAGATGGATGACTATACCGACGCGTTGTTGCGATCGCTCAAGCGCAATGGCTTTGAATATTCCGATATCATGATCAAGGGGCCCGAGACATTGGCGGTCGGCCGCCTGGTGCTCGATACCTATAGCGCGACGCTTTTCTCGTCGAGCCCCAGGACCTTCGCCGCCATCGAGCATCTGGTGGGCGACGGTCTTACGATGGAGCAGGCAATTGAGCGCGTCGCATTCCCCGATATGCCGGAAAAATGGTCGGCGGACCCCGGCGATCTTCCCCTGGCAGCGGAGTGATGGAGTCATGCAGGATTTTTTGACGAAGTTGAATGACGCGCGGCCAGGAAAGTCCGGGCGGCAGCGCACGCACATTGAGCCTGCGAGCATCGCGGATCTGATCATTCACGTCTCTGGCTTCTTTCTGACCATCCAACTCATGAGTTGGGGACTGGTGGCGCTTTTCTTTCTCGCGATCGGCGGCGGCACGACCCATGGCATGGTGATCCAGCTTCACAATTTCACTGGCCACTATCTGGCGGCAGATGCTGAGCAACGCGCAACCTTCAACCTTTGGGTGATCGCCATCTACTTCGGACTTGTGACGGTGCTCGCGCTGTTGCGGCGGCACCAAATGTTTCCCGTCTGGCCAGGAAGCGCCCGCCATGGCTGAGCAGCAGGAACTCGATCTGCCCGCGCCGGGTCCCGCCCTTCCACCACGTCGCGCCAGCCTGTTTGCAGGCTTCACCCGCAGCCAGCTTCTGAGCGGCGCGGTGGTCGCTGCGGCGCTGGTCTGGGGCATGTGGGTCACCAAGACCCTGCTCGCGCCGCCACCCGAACGGATCGTGTCGGCGCGCCTTTCGACGATTGTCGGCGAATATGTGCAGGCGCAGGCCCATAGCGCGTCGCCCCCCGCGCAGGTCGAAGCGGAAATGCGCCGCTTCATGGGCACGCTCGACCAGGAGCTGCAACGGCGCTCGCGCGAGGGCGAGATCGTCATGGTCGGTGAGGCGGTGCTGTCCAAAAATGTTCCGGACATTACCGAGAGTATCAAAAAGGCCGTCTATGCCTCGGGCATTGCGTTCCCCAAACAGGCGAGCGCGCAGCAAATGTTGGGCCTGCAGCGCGAGACCGGCGGTCTTGAAGGGCAGATACCATCCCCGCACCCGCAGGCTTCTGCTCCGTCGCCGATGCCCGCCACGCCGTTTGCCGCAGGAGCCACTTCATCATTCCCGCCTGCCCCCCTGGGAGATCCGAACCCCGGAGCGCTTGGCGCTTCGGTTTCGAGCTTTGGAGGCCCCGATGGCGCTGGCGGTCAGTGAAAGCCCCCGGGCGCCGGGCTGGCGGCCGCGCAAGCGCCTATGGGCGCTGCTCGGCGTCGCGGTTGCCGGTTACGGTGCCTGGCAAGTCCTTCACGATTGGCGCGAGCGCCACGCAATCCTGATCAACCTGACGGACTCGCTACCCAATTGGGCGTTCCTGATCCACCGCACCAAGGTTCCGGCGCGGGGCGATTATGTCTTCTTCGATCCGCCCGCCAATGCGCTGGTGAAGCGGCATTTCGGCACGCCAACACCCCTGTTTGGCAAACTCGTCTACGGTATGCCCGGCGATGTCATCCGCGATGACGGTGCCGACGTGCGCATCAATGGCCGGTTGGTCGCGCATAGGAAGGCGCGCACGCGCCTTGGCGAACGGCTGACGCCGGGACCGACCGGCGTGATCCCACCCAGCTGCTATTATGTCGGCACACCGCACAAGGATGGGTTCGACAGCCGCTATGGCGAGATTGGTCTGGTCTGCGCGCGCCAGATCTTCGGGACAGGGGTGCCCGTGCTGTGAGGCCGCTGCTCGCCGTCCCTATTGCCTGCGCTGCACTGGCGGCTGCCCTGCTGATCATCGGCCCGATGCGGTCGGAGGCGCGGGACTATGGCGCGGTCGGCCAGACCTTCCCGGTGATCGAACCCGATCTCCTCGCCACTATCGAAGCGCGGCTGAAGCGCGCCGAGGCGAGCGGTGAACTCGCGCGCACGAACGCGGCCTTCGCCAAGAGGGTGGAAGCCAAGGTCCGCCGACCCGATCCCGTCACCGGAATCACGCCGGCTCAAGAGGCGCGCAGTTGGCAATTCGATCCGACGGTCACGCTCGAGCAGGATATCAGGGACCAGAAGGGCACGCTCATTGCGGCTGCGGGGCAGAAGATCAATCCGCTCGATTTTGTGCGCCTCACCCAGGCGCTGGTGTTCGTCAATGGCGATGATGCGGACCAGATGGCCTGGGCGACGGCCCGCTACAGTGACGCCAAGGCCAAGATCATTCTGGTCAATGGTTCACCGATCGAGGAGATGACCAACCGCAAGCGCCGCTTCTATTTCGATCAGGAAGGGCGGCTCACGGCGAGATTCGGCATCCAGCACACGCCCGCCGTGGTGCGGCCGGTGGGGCGGGTGATGCAGATCGAAGAGCTGCTGCTCGACGCGAAGAGGGCCGGATGATGCCGCTCTGGCTGGACCTCCTCCGCACGCCCATGGCGGCGCCCGAAACCCCTTTCCTGCGGGTGATGCGCTATGTCTGGCAGGGTCTTTGCCTGGCCCTCGCCACCACCATCCCGCTGCTCGCCCCATTGAAGCATCTCCTCGACGTCCGAGCCTCGCTTCTCATCGCTGGGCTCATTCTCCTCACCGCGACCCACGGCCTCATCTACTTCCGCGTCAAGAACCGGGCGGACAATGGCGGCATCGGGCAGCCAGGAGAGGGCGAATGATGCGCCCGTTGCGCGCCTTGCTGCTCATGGCCAGTCTGTTGGCGGTTCTCGCCCTCACGCCGCGTGCCGAGGCGGCCGGGCCGACCTGCCATGGCAAGTTCGTCAATCCCATTACCGATGTCTGCTGGTCCTGCCTGTTTCCGCTTTCGGTCGGCGGCATGAAGATCTGGCCGGGCAACCGCCCCGACACCGGCAACCCCGCCTCGCCCATCTGCGCCTGTGCCGATCCGCTTCCGCGCATCGGCATGTCGGTGGGGTTCTGGGAACCCGCCCGGCTGGCTGACGTCACGATGAAGCCCTGGTGCTTTCCCAATCTGGGCGGCATCCGCGTCGCGCCCGGCTTCGATATCGGCCAAGGTTATATGACCGGCCCCTCCATGGTCGGGGGGCGCTCGCAAAGCACCGCCAAATGGCATGTTCACTGGTACGTCTATCCGCTGCTCTATTGGATGGAGATACTGACCGACTTCGTCTGCTTCGAGCAGGCGAGCTTCGACATCGCCTATATGACCGAGGTCGATCCGCTCTGGCAGGATGACGCGCTGTCGGGGCTGATCAACCCCGAGGCCATCGTCTTCGCCAATCCCGTCGCCCAGGCCGCGTGCGCGGCCGACTGCATCGCCGGCACCGTCGGCGTGCCGCTCGATCCGCTTTTCTGGTGCGCGGGCTGCCAGGGGTCCATGTATCCCATGAACGGCAATATCCCCTCGTCGATCGGTCATGTTCAGTCGTCCCGGCTCGCTCTGTCGCGCTTTGCCTACAAGATGCACCGCCAGGCGCTCGCCTGGGGGACCATGGGGTCCAAGGGCCTGTGCAAAAAATATCTGATGCCGATCATGCGCAAGCAGCAATATCGCTTCCAGATGGTGAACCCGATCCCGACGGTCTCGGGGCGCTTCGCCTGCTCGGCGATCGGCGCGTCGACCTTCCCACCGGACGCAGGCCGCGCCTTCCCCGCTGCGGGCGAGGATATGGGCTATCTGGTCTGGCGCAAGCGTAACTGCTGCGTGCTGTAGGGAGAGGGACGCCATGCATTTCGCCAGGATCGGGCTCGCCGCCCTTATCGCCACCGCCGGCCTCTCCGCCCTGCTCGCCCAGACTGTCGAGGGGGTCGACGTCCAGGCGGTCAAGAAGCGCGCGGCAGACCTGCAGGCTGAAGCGCAGGCCTTTGTCGATGAGGTCAAGGATCGGGGCGACGCATTCCGCGAAGAGGCGCTCACCGTGCACGAGGGCGGCACCGAGAATATGAAGCGGGTCGCCGCGAGCGACCTCCCGACCGGACCCGTAGGGCCCATCGACTTTGACGCGATCGTCAAGGGGGCCGCGCAGAATGTGAGCGGCAAGCCCGGCGAGGCGCCGCAGTTCATTTCTTTTGCCAGCCTCTCCATGCCGCCCGCGTCGTTGAAGCAGATGGTGCGCGACACGGCGGCGGCCGGCGGCATCGTCGTGTTTCGCGGCTTTCCCAATAACAGCATGAAGGCGTTCGCCGGCCAGCTCGGGAAGATCGTGGACGAGCAGGACATGGCGAATATCGGCATAGATCCGCGCCTTTTCCGCGCTTTCGAGGTGGGGGCGGTCCCGACCTATGTTGCGGTCTCCTCCGATTTCGATGTTTGCGCCGGCTTTGACTGCCGGACGCGCGTGCCGCCGCATGACCGGATGACGGGCAATGTGACGGTCCGCTATGCGCTGAGCAGCTTTGCGGAAGGCCATGGGCCCGGCGCGCAGGTCGCAGGCGTAGCCCTTGCGCATATGGACCGGGCAAAGCCGTGAAACACCCGTCCGCGCTGTTGCTGCTCATCAGCGCCGCGGCTGCGGCGCCGCTATGCGCGCAAATGACGCAGGAACAGGCGCGGGAAGAAGGAAAGAGTCTCGGCAATGCCATGCGGTCGAACGGCGCCCTCGTGCCCAGCGAGCAATCCCAGGCAGAGGCCTTGCCGGGCTATGCGGGGTCAAGCCTGCCGCAGGGCGACTATTTCGACGACCCTGACAAACTCGAAAATGACAGCGCCGCGCTCAAATCCACCAACGAAACCTATCGTATCACCACGGACGCGGACCGGACGCGCGCGAACTTCGATAATGACGAGATCAAGTCCACGGCTGCCAGAGCGAGCGCCATCGAGACTGATCCGGGCAACTATCTGGACGGCCAGGACATCGGCGGTACCAGTGGAAGCTGCACGCCGCTGCCGCCGGGTGACGGGCAGGCCAGCAGCTATGAGGCGACGTGCAACGCCGGCGCGAGCGTCGATCAGAGCGAGCCGAGCTGCACCGTGCCCCAGGTGCCGCAATTCGAGGAGACGACGGCCTACCGATACAGCTGCGGCTACTGGTATAATGAGGTGCTGCACAAAGGGACCCAATGGGTGCCCAATGCGAACAGCAGCAGTTGCGCTGGCTTTGAGGCAGCGCCGTCCTGTACGCTCCAAAGCACGAGCTTCACGGTTGAACGGCACCTCGACGGTCGGCTGAACAAGGACCGGCTGCTCTATTCTTCCAATACCGTGCGCACCTACACATGCTCAGCGCCAACCGCCTCAGCCAATGGCAGCCGATATTGCAATGCTTTCGGTTGCTTTACACCGGCGCCGGTGGTCGACCTGGGCGGCGGCACGACCACGGTGCATGTCGGAACCGCGGATGACCTGACTTCCTGCGTGGCGCCTGTCAGAAATGGGCAATGCGCGCTCACATCGTCGGTCTGCACCGACAGCGAACCCAAAACCCGGATGGTGGATGGGGTCAGCGTGACCCAAGATTGCTGGGCCAAATCGAACCGCTACCAGTGCACCGTGATCGGTGAAGGCAATGACTGCGCTGATCTGGAGGGCAACGCCCAATGCAGCTTCCTGCGCAAGGAGTGCATCGATGACGAGGATGATCCAGCCTATGATCCCGCCGCCTGCAAGGTATTTGAAAATGTCTATCGCTGCCCGGTGCCGCAGAGCGAGCAGGGCGCGGACAAGCAATATATCTGTGGCGGCGACGTCTATTGCATCAACGGCGACTGCGAACCGATCGTCCGCGAAGCCTCGACTGAATTCAAGGACGCGCTTGTGGCTCTCCACTCGATCGACCAGGCCGGTAAGGAGTTTGACGAGGACAATTTCACCGTCTTTTCCGGGGAACGCGACAGCTGCCACAAGCCGGTATTCGGACTCATCAACTGCTGCGCGGGCAAGACCTCTGGGCTGTTGACCATTGGCGCGGGCGCGGCGGCGCTTGCCGGCGGCCCGACCGCGATCGCGGCGTTGGCGACGCCTTTCCTGACGCTGTTTGCCTGCTCGCAGGACGAGATGAAGCTCGACATCAAGGATCGCATGGGATTTTGCCACAAGGTCGGCACCTACTGCTCGTCCAGCATCCTTGGCATCTGCAAGACCAAGCGCACCGCCTATTGCTGTTTCGAAAGCAAACTCTCGCGCATCCTGCAGGAGCAGGGCCGTATCCAGCTGAACAAGCCCTGGGACAAGCCCAAGAAAGAGCAATGCAAGGGCTTTACCATCGAGGAGTTTGCGAGCCTCGACCTTTCGGTGATGGACTTCACCGAAGTCTATTCCGAGTTCATGGACGCGGCGAAACTGCCCGATGAAGTGCAGACGATGACGGACATTCAAGCGAAGATACAGGGATATTATGATCTCCATGGGCAATGATAGGGTGGCGCCCGGCGCTCCCTTTGGATGGGACATGACCGCCTTCGAGCTGGCCATCTTCATCTGCGTCTATCGCAGTCGTTCGCCGATGCGCGCGCAGGACATCCACCACTCGGTAGGGCAGTGGTTCGACTGCGGCATTCCGGGCGAAACCCTCGCAGACAGTGTCGGCCACATGACCGGGCGCGGTTGGCTTATCAAATGCGGCGACCGGTTTCGCGCGAGCATCCAGGGCCGCGACATGGCCCGGCCGCTTATGAACGGGATCATCCGCATGCTCGATCAGGGCACGCGGTTGCTCGATGTCGCGCTGATGATGTCGGTGCTGCAGCTCACCAAGGGGGAATTGGACAGCGCGCCCGGCGGCCATTGAGGTCGCGCGTGCCCGGCAAGGAGGTTAGGTAATATGGCGATGAAAAGCGTGATCGCGGCTTGGATGCTGGCATCGGCCGTCATCCCCAGTCCCGGCCATGCGGACGAACCCGTGGCGGCCACCCATGGCGTGGAGCAGTCCGATGCAGGCGACGAATTCTATTGCCGGGAGCGTCGCCTCGGCCAGTGGTTCTATTGCGTCAGGCCCAAGGCCGAACCGGAAAAGCCAGCGCAAGCACCCCAGCAAAGCGCCGCCGATCGGATGGCCGCGATCACAAAGGAACTCGATGAGTTGAAAGCGCGGGCGATCCTTGAACCCACCGAGCAGAATGTCATCGCCTATGTCCGTTTCCAGCGTGAGCAGTTGGACCGCGCCTCGACCTTCTCGGACACCTGGCAGCGGGCGCTCTGGCAAAATCCCGACCTCGATTACACGCTTCAGCGGCCGGTCAGCACGGTCGGCAAGCGTGCCTGGCTCGACAATCGCAAGGCCGATCGCGATGCGGTGCTGGAAAATCTCGGCCAGCGCTACGGGCTTTTCTATTTCTACGCGCAAAGCTGCGGCGCCTGCGAGATATTCGGGCCGATCCTCAAATCCGTGGCCGACAGCCATGGCATGGCGGTGATGGCGGTCTCGATGGATGGCGGACCCAACCGCGACTTCCCCAATTATGTGGTCGATGCGGGTCAGCGCGCGCGCATGGGCGTGCCGGGCAATGAGACGCCGGCCCTGGTCCTGTTCGACACCTCGACTAGGCGGACGATTCCGGTCGGGTTCGGGATGCTGAGCGCCGACGAGATCATGGATCGCATCTTCATGCTGACCAACACCAGAGTTGGGAGTGATTATTGATGGCTGAGATACGCAAAGGCAGTCGGCTTCGGCTTTTCCTCCAGCGCGGAGCTGCGGCCATCACCATGATGACAGCGGTCCATCTGAGCGTCATCGGCGTCGCTGACGCCAATGTGGCGTCGGAAATGAACAGCTTCTTCAATGATGCGGGCGGCGCGGCCAACATCACCGGCCCAACCGCCTTCCAGGGCCAGTCGGCCGGCTATTATTCACTGGGCAATGTCTGGACGCGCTTCCCGCAGAAAAGCGTCTCGCCCTTCAACCTTCAGCTACCGAGCGCGCGGGCGGGTTGCGGCGGCATCGATCTCTTCTCGGGCTCCTTCTCCTTCATCAACGCGTCCGAGATCGTGGCGATGCTCAAGGCGACCGCCAACAATGCGCTCGGCTTTGCCTTCAAGCTCGCGATCGACTCCGTCTCGCCCGAAATCGGCAAGGTCATGGACGAGTTCAGCCAGAAGGCGCAGCTTCTGAACCAGATGAACATCTCCAGCTGCGAGACCGCGCAGGCGCTGGTCGGCGGCATATGGCCGCAGATGGACACGACCCGCGCTACCATCTGCGAGGCGGTCGGTAACAGCCAGGGCGTCTTCTCTGATTGGGCGGCCTCGCGCCAGGGCTGCAATAATGGCGGTAGTCGCGACAGCACGATCGCGGGCAATAGCGATGCCGCGATGAAGGATCAGCTCGTCGGCGAGAAGCATAATTACACCTGGGAAGCGCTTAGCAAATCCGCCAAGTTCGGGGCGTTCGACCAGGAATTTTCCGAATATGTGATGACGCTGGTCGGCACCATCGTCACCACGCCCTCGACCGATCCCAGTGTCGGCGGCAAGGTCGTGATGTTCGGCCCTGCCGAAGATGCGGTGGTGACCGCGTTGCTCGACGGCACTGAGGGTGGTTCGGCGGTCAAGATCCTCAAATGCAATGATGGCGATTGCTATGATGTGGGCGAGCAGGTGCTGACCATCCCCAAGGCGAGCGCCCTTCGTCCGCGCATCCAGCAGATGATTGACGATATGTATGGGAAGGTCCGGTCCAACACGGCGCTCACCGCCGCCGAACGCCAGTTGCTCAACCTGGCTACCGTCCCGCTCTACAAGATCCTGACCGTCTATGCCTATGCGCATACCCAGCTCACCTATGGCGAGACCGAAGCGCTGTCCGAGATCGTCGCGGTCGATCTCCTGAACGCCATGCTCGACAATATGATGGACCGGGTCGAGCAATCAAAGGTCCATTATCAGACCGCCGACCAGGCGACCGCCGATCAGTGGAAGCAGCAGATCACCGCGGCCCGGCAGCGCTTCTCCCAGCGCGAGATGAAGCTCAACACCAAGCTTCAGGTGACCATGCAGGTGATCAACCGGACCATGGCGCTGGAGTCGACGCTGCAAAACAGCATGTCGCCGGGCATGGCCGCGGCATTGAGCTTCTCGCGCGGGCTATCCGCCCAGGGCCTCAACTAGGCGGAAGGGCAGGGCGATGCTGGAGGTCTTCACGGTCGGGGGCGGCGAATATCTCGTCAACACCTTCAATGCCGTTGCGGCCTGGTCAGGCGGCGGGGGCTACCGCTCGATGATCCGCGTCGCCATGGTGATGGGCCTCATTTACTCACTGTTCGTCGTCGCCTTCACCCTGAACTACAAGGCCTGGCTCAACTGGTTCCTTCAGGCGACCCTCATCTATATGTGCCTGATGGTCCCGACGGTCAGCATCAAGGTGACCGATCGCATCAATCCCAGCCTCGCCCCTGCAACCGTCGACAATGTGCCCCTTGGCCTTGGCGTGCTGGCAAGCTTCACCACTCAGATCGGCGATTATCTCACCCGCACCGCCGAGACGGTGTTCGTGATGCCGAGCGAACTCAACTATTCCACCAACGGTCTCATCTACGGCGCCCGGCTCTTCGACGCGACCCGCAATTTCATCATCCGCGACGCTGAATTTTCGACGAACCTTGAGCAATATATGAAGCAGTGCGTGTTCGGCGACATCATGCTTTATCAGAAGTCGCTGACCGATCTGGCCAAGGCGACCGATCTCTGGGCGGCGATTGCCACGGACGCTGAATCGCGCTCGCAGGAATGGCTGGAGCGCAGCGGCACGACGGTCACGCCCTATATCGTGACCTGCCGGCAGGCCTATCAGATGCTCGACGCGCAATGGGCGCCGATGATCGATGCGCATGCGCCGATCTGGGGGAAGGAAGCCTATCCCAGGCTCAGCAACACGCTGGCGGCCGATAAGCTCAAACATGACATCCCGATTGTGAACGGGGCTTTCACCGGCTCGGGCGACGGCTTTGCCCAGGCGATGCGACAGAATACGGCGATCAACGCCTTCATGCAGGCGCGCAACAATATGGTGGGCGGGGCGGCGGCCGGCGCGATCGACAGTTTCGCGCAGACGCGGGCCGATATCCAGGCGCGCAACACCTATAACAGCATCGCCCAGCAGGCGATGGCCTGGGTGCCGATCCTGAACATCGTGCTGACGGTCGTCTTCTTCGCGATGTTCCCGGTGATTTTCCCGCTGTTCCTCATGCCGCAGACGGGTGTGTCGGCGCTCAAGGGCTATGCGACGGGCTTTTTCTATTTGGCGGCCTGGGGTCCGCTTTATGTCGTTCTTCACATGATCTGCATGACGCGCGCAGAGGCGGCCGCGACGGGCGTGGCGGAGGGTGGCATGACTCTCGGATCCTATGCCGGGATTGGCGCGGTGAATGCTGAGACAGCGACGATCGCGGGGTTCATGCTGATGAGTGTGCCGTTCCTCGCCGCCGGGCTGGCGCGCGGCGCCATGTCGATCGCCGGGCAATCCATGTCGATGTTGGCGCCGGCGCAGAATGCGGCGGAGGCCGCCGCGCTCGAGCAGACCACCGGCAATTATGCCTATGGCAATGTGAGCTGGGCCAACCAGACCTCCAATATGCGGCAGAGCGACCAGTGGAACACCGCGGCAACCTATCAGGATGGCGGGCCGGCCTACAGCTTCCGCAATGACAATGGGGCAGTGGTGTCGGCGTTCGGCAATGGCAGCGAGGTGATCGACATGCATCAGGCGATTTCGCGCCTTGATGTCGAGCCCCGTGCGTCGACCGGCTTTGTGTCCGAACTCAGGGAACAGGCGAGCGTCGCGGAGCGGCAGGCAAAGGCCTATGAGGCGGCGGCTTCGGACATTCTCACCAGCACGCACACCAATCGCAGCGCCTTTGGCACGTCGAGTGAGCAAAGTTCCGGGTGGGATAACAGCCGCGGACGCTCATCAGGGACGTCGATCGAACGGTTCGATCGTAATACGGCATCGTCCAGTGCAGGAACGGAGGAGAGGTCGTCGGTCGGCCATAGCCAAAGCATCGCCCAAGGACACGATCGTAGTGCGGGTACGATCGATTCCTTAAATGGAACTGTTGGCGCAAACATCGGTGGAAGCAGCTCAATTGGTAAGGGGGCCGGCGGCCGAGGTGGGCAAGTAGCTGGCGGAGGTACTATCGGTGGAAGCAGGAGTTGGGTCTCCCAGCAACAAGACCGCTTGCGGTACGGCACCTCAGACCAGCGAAGCTCGGAAATCAATAGCTCCGGCACATCGGGTATTCGCGATGAACATGCCAACGGCACCGGAGCAAATGAAACCTATGGGACTTTCGATCGGTCCAGCAACTTTGATCGTGCATCGACTTCATCCTCTTCGTCCCAGGCTACAGAGGATGCGCTTTCGAGAGCACGTTCCTATCAAGAAACGGCGCGAAAGCTTCATGAATTTTCCGAGCAACTCAGCCGCGACGCGAGTTATGCGGAGACCCATGGCATGCAGCTCAGTGCAAATCTGTCCCAGGACTTGGCGGACTGGTACCGTACAGAGCAAATGCGAAACCCTGGCCTGGATGCGCCGGAATTATGGGCGACGACTATGACCCATCAGCAGCGCAACGCTCGTAATGCCCTGATCTCTTCTTGGATGCAGACTAAGCAATCCGAAATTCGAGACGAGGTGCAGGAATTGATCCACGAGCCAAATCTCGTTGAAGTCCCGCATCGCGATATTGACGATTTTGACGATGTGAGGGGCACTTATCACCCTCACGGTGTGGATCGCGTGCCGGGCGGTCCGGGGGACGGCGACGAGGGCGCCGCCGCCCGCATCATTGACCAAGGGAAAGTGTCTATCGAGAATGTAGGCCAGCAGGTCCGCAGACAACGCGCCTCTTCGGTGCAGGCGTCGGCAGCTTTGCAATCCGAAGTGAACGCCGATCACGACAAAGGATTTTTCAACGATCCGGAGCTGAGGAAATGACGGCCTCTTAGGCTCAGGACTCACAGATCAAAGCCAGAATATGACGGTGGCAGCGAGGGCG
>NZ_JALDYQ010000122.1:0-7245 GCF_032153725.1 Sphingobium sp.
GGAGTACGGCATCCCCTATTCATGCTGCTGCCAGCGCCAGCAGCGCGTCGCGCGTGGCCAGCAATTCCTCCAGCGGCGGCGCGTCGTTCAGTTGATGCGTCGACGCCATCGCCCGATCAAGCCGCGCCTTGGCCTCCACGCCAATCTCCGGCAGCAGATCGGCGATCCCGACCATATCGTCCATGCGCGCCCAGCAGTTGAGCGCCAGATCGCACCCCGCCGCGACCGTCGCCGCCGCAAGGTCCGGGATGCTGCCCTTCAGCGCCTTCATGTCGAGATCGTCGGACATCAGCAGTCCGTCAAAGCCGATGCGCCCGCGAATGATCGTCTCGATGACGGAAGGCGACAGGCTCGCCGGCAGATCCGGGTCCCAGGCCGTATAGACGACATGCGCCGTCATCCCCATGGGCGCGTCCTTCAGCGCCTGGAACGGCGCCAGATCGACCGCCAGCGCATCCTCGTCGGCGGTGACGATCGGCAGTTCATGATGGCTGTCGACCATGGCCCGGCCATGGCCCGGCATATGCTTGACGATCCCGACCACGCCGCCGTCGGCCAGCCCCTCGATCACCGCCCGCCCCAGCGCCGCCACCCGCATCGGCTCGGCGCCAAGGGTCCGGTCGCCCATGATATCGCTTGCCCCATCCTGCCGGACATCGAGCAAGGGCAGCGCATCGACGCTGATGCCGACCTCCGCCAGCGTCGTCGCAATCGCCCGCGCATTGGCGCGCGCCGCCGCGATGGCGCTGGACGGGGCGACCCCATAAAGCCGGTCGAACGCCGCGCCGGGCGGAAAACTCGGCCATACCGGCGCCTGCATCCGCGCCACCCGGCCGCCTTCCTGATCGATCATGATCAGCAGGTCATCCCGCCCATGCAACGCGCGCAGATCATCGGTCAGCGCCCGAAGCTGATCCCTGTCCACGATATTGCGCCGGAACAGAATATAGCCTGCCGGATTCGCCTCCCTGAAAAAGGCGCGCTCATCCGCAGTCAGAGTCTCGCCGGAAAGGCCGAAGATAACGGGTTTCATGGGAAGGATGGTAGCGGCTGAAAGGCCCGCTGTCGAAGGGCTTTGTCCCCTTAATTGACCACCATGCAGCTTTCGCCGGCCACCTTCAGCTTGCCGCACAACGTGCTGGCCTGCCCCCCCGCCGCCGCGCGCAGGCGATAGACGGTGCTGCCACCGACCTCAGCCTCCTCGATCGACATGGGCAGCGGCTCCAGATAGGTGAAACGCTTGGACAGCCGCTTCCACGCATCCCTGGCAAAGGCCTGATTGCCATAGGCGCCCAGCTGGATCATCCCGCCACGGGCGGGACGCGTCGCCGCAACGGCAGGCCTGGCATCGGTTTCATTCGCCACCTTGGCCGTGACGCTCTGCGCAGGCTTGCCCGATACCGCCGGCCTGCCCGAACCCGCCGCGCCCGTCGGCGTGATCGGCGCCTCCGGCACGCGAGTCGGGTCGATTCGGCCATCGCGCGCCACGCCCTCGCTCGCGGCATAGCTGGCATCGCCCTCGCCATCGAACTTCTTGGCGTCGGCTTCCTTCGCCGGAATCTTGTAATCCCCCGCGGGCGCCGCGATCAGCTTGCCCTCGCCGCCAGCGCTGCCCGAGCGGTTCTGGATCAGCCACACCCCGGCGACAACCGCGCCGATCAGCGCCAGTCCGAACAGGATGAAGCCCAGCAGCCGCAACGGCGACAGCCCCTGCTCCTCTTCATCCTCGATGGCGGGTTCCAGCCAGGGCAGACGCTCTTCGTCGTCCAGGTCCAGCCGTCCCCGCGCATAGTCGCCCATCTCAAACTCCGCCGGTTACTGCATCTCGGTCAATGCGGCGACGCCCATCAGCGCCAGCCCGTTACGGATGATTTGCCCGATTCCCCGGCTCAAGAAAAGCCGCGCGGAAGTAGTGGCCGGATCATCCATCTGGATGACCCGCGCCTGTGGATTATCGTTGCCAAGGTTCCACCAGCTATGGAAGGATGAAGCCAAGTCATTGAGATAGAAGGCAATACGATGCGGCTCACGGGCCAGAGCGGCCCCCTCCACCACGCGCGGGAACTGCGCGGCAAGCTTCACCAGCCCCAGATCTTCCGTCCCAAGGCGGGACAGATCGGGCGCGGGCAGATCAAGTCCCGCCTCCTCGGCACGGCGACCGAGCGAGGAAATCCGCGCATGGGCGTATTGGACATAAAAGACCGGATTGTCCTTCGAAGCCTCCACCACCTTGGCGAAATCGAAATCCATCTGCGCATCGGCCTTGCGCGTCAGCATGGTGAAGCGGACCACATCCTTGCCCACTTCGCGCACCACATCGGCCAGCGTGACGAAATTGCCCGCGCGCTTGGACATCTTCACCGGCTCGCCGTCGCGCAGCAGGCGGACCATCTGGATCAGCTTCACGTCGAAGCGCGCCCGCCCTTCCGTCAGCGCGGCGACGGCGGCCTGAATCCGCTTCACCGTGCCGCCATGGTCGGCGCCCCAGATGTCGATCAGCTGATCCGCCGTCTGCGCCTTCTGGTAATGATAGGCCATGTCGGCGCCGAAATAGGTCCAGCTGCCGTTGGATTTCCTGATCGGCCGGTCCTGATCGTCGCCAAACTTCGTCGAACGGAACAGCGGCAGCTCGACCGGCTCCCAATCTTCCGGCGTCTCGCCCTTGGGCGCTTCCAGCACGCCATCATAGACCAGATCATGCGCGCGGAGCCATTTTTCGGCCGCTTCAGGCTTCCCCGCCGCCTGCAATTCGGCCTCGGACGCGAAAATATCATGATGGATGCCCAGCAGCGCCAGATCGCTGCGGATCATCTCCATCATCGCCGCCACGGCGCGCGTGCGGAACAGCACCAGCCATTCGCTCTCCGGCGCGCCGACATAGGCATCGCCAAATTCGGCGGCCAAAGCCTGCCCCACCGGCACCAGATAGTCGCCCGGATAGAGGCCCTCGGGAATATCCCCCACGGCCTCGCCCAGTGCTTCGCGGTAACGCACATGCGCCGACCGGGCGAGCACATCCACCTGACCGCCCGCGTCATTGATATAATATTCGCGGATCACCTTATGCCCGACATGTTCCAGCAGGGTCGCCAGCGCATCGCCCACCACCGCGCCCCGGCAATGGCCCATATGCATGGGGCCGGTCGGGTTGGCGGAAACATATTCGACGTTCACCGTCACGCCCTCGCCCGTGGCGGACCGCCCATAGTCCTCGGCCTCGGCATGGATCGCCGCCAGTTCGGCCCGCCATGTGGCGTCGGTCAGCCTGAGGTTGATGAAACCCGGCCCGGCGACCGACGCGCCCTCGACCTCGTCCAGCTTCTCCAGCTCCGCGACGATCTTCTCCGCCAGCGCGCGCGGATTGGTCCCCGCCGGCTTGGCCAGCACCATCGCCGCATTGGTGGCCAGATCGCCATGGCTGGCGTCGCGCGGCGGCTCGACCGTCACCGGCTTGCGATTGAGCCCGGCAGGTAGCGAGCCATCAGCCTCCAGCACGTCAAGCACGGCGTCGAGATGGGCGGTGAAACGGTTATACAGGGACACGAGAGCGAACTTTCCAACAAAGGCCGTTCGCCTTGAGCCTGTCCGAAGGCCACCCTGTTCTTCAAGAAAGGGGCTTCGACACGCTCAGCCCGAACGGGAAAATGAGCTTAGCGGGTAGCGTTGTAACGGAGCTGATCCTGGGTCAGATTGAACCCCACGAGCAGCTCGAAACTGGTTCGCTGCAATGCCGCCTTGACGTCCGGCTGCGCGAAGGGATCGATCGCCGCGTCGGCATCGCCCGCCCTGCGTTTCTGCGTGATCATTCCCTGAATGGTCGCAGGCAGCGTCGCGGCGGCCTTGCTCACATAGGAACCGGCCTTGGCCGTCGCGCTGGCACGATATTGCCCCGCCGGGAAATCCAGCACCAGCTGGCCGATGCGTTTGGCGATCACGGCATTGCCGCCGCGCACGACGGCGGAATAATAAGGCAGCGTCACCTGCCGCGCGGCGCTGGCATCGCTCCGGCGCGCATTCACGGTGAAGGTCGCCTCGGTATAAAGCTGCTCGCCGTCCGCGCAGGTCGATCGCAAATTGGTGATTTCCGCCACCACGTCGATCGCCCGGGCGTCGGTGCTTCCCGCCGGATTGAACAGGGTGACATCACCGGTCTGGGCCGGAATCGCCGCCACCGGGCAGGCCGAACGCACGGCCACGATGCCGCCGGTCGCATCGATTTCCCCCCGCCGCGAACAGCCCGCAAGGGCCAGGGCGAGCATGACGGTCGGCGCAATTCGAGAAAAGGTCACAGGCAATCCCTTGGGAACAGGCGTTGGGCTTCTTATCCGTACCCTGTCGCGCGCGCAACATAAAGGAAGCGGCTTTCATCCGCAGCCACTATCGCCTAAGCGGCAGGGCATGACCTCTCACCCGCCCATGAAGCTGTTGATCGCCGCCCCGCGCGGCTTTTGCGCCGGTGTCGACCGCGCCATCATCATCGTCGAAAAGGCGATCGAGAAATATGGCGCCCCGGTCTATGTCCGCCATGAAATCGTCCACAACAAGTTCGTGGTCGACAGTTTGAAGGCCAAGGGCGCGATCTTCGTGGAGGAACTGGATCAGGTGCCGGACGGCGTGCCGGTGGTGTTTTCCGCCCATGGCGTGCCCAAGGCGGTGCCGGCCAAGGCGGAGGAACGCGGCCTCGACTATCTGGACGCCACCTGCCCGCTGGTCAGCAAGGTCCACCGCCAGGCCGAACGGCAGGTGGAGGCAGGCCGCCATATCCTGTTCATCGGGCATAAGGGCCATCCGGAGGTGATCGGCACCTTCGGTCAGGTCGACGCGGGCCATATGACGCTCATCGAAACGGTGGAGGATGCCCAAGCCTTCGTCCCCGCCGATCCCGACAATCTCGCCTTCCTGACCCAGACGACGCTCTCGGTGGACGACACCGCCGCCATCGTCGCCCTGCTCCTGC
Organism: Sphingobium sp.; assembly: GCF_032153725.1. Lineage (GTDB taxonomy): Bacteria > Pseudomonadota > Alphaproteobacteria > Sphingomonadales > Sphingomonadaceae > Sphingobium. The sequence goes on from NZ_JALDYQ010000122.1 coordinate 4,958, forward strand.
GCCGCTTCCCGGCGATCCATGCGCCCAAAGGGGAGGATATCTGCTACGCCACCTCCAACCGGCAGGCAGCGGTGAAGGCGATCGCGGCAACCTGCGACGCGGTCTATGTGATCGGCGCGCCCAACAGCTCCAATTCCCTGCGGCTGGTCGAAGTGGCGGAGCGCGAAGGCACCCCCGCCCGCCTGATCCAGCGCGCCGACGACATCGACTTCGCCTGGCTGGAGGGCGTCCGCACGCTGGGTCTGACCGCAGGCGCGTCCGCGCCCGAAGTGCTGGTGCGGGAGGTGGTCGACCGGCTGGCGACCCGATTTGACGTGACGGAGGAACAGGTGGAAACAGCGCGCGAAAGCATCGCCTTCAAGCTCCCCCGCGGACTGGAGGCCGCGTAAACCCATGGCCGTCTATACCCAGGTTCCCGCCGAAGAGATCGACGCCTTCCTCGCCCGCTACGACGCTGGCCGCCTCGTGTCCGCCAAGGGCATTGCCGAGGGGGTGGAAAACAGCAATTACCTGCTCGAAACCACTGGCACCGATGGCGCTTCCGGTTCCGGGGCGGGCCATCGTTATATCCTCACCCTCTATGAAAAGCGGGTGGATGAAGCGGACCTGCCTTTCTTCATGGACCTGCTCGACCATCTGGGCGCGCGGGGCTGTCTCGTCCCCCGCTTCATAGCAGACAAAGAGGGCAATCGGCTCCAGCAGCTCGCCGGGCGCCCGGCCTGCCTGATCGAGTTCCTCACCGGCATTTCCGTCACGGAGCCGACCGTGGGTCAGGCCCGCGCGGCGGGCGCGGCGCTGGGCGAACTGCATCGCGCGGCGGAGGGTTTCACCGCCGAACGCCGCAACGCGCTCGACCTGCCCGGCTGGCATGATCTGGCGGCCAAATGCGGCAAGGATTTCGATCGGATCGCTCCCGGCCTGCGTGCGCGCGTGGCGGATGAACTCGCCTTTCTCGACGTGCATTGGCCCGCCGACCTGCCCCGATCGGTGATCCATGCGGACCTGTTCCCCGACAATGTGCTGATGCTGGGGGACGAGGTGACGGGCCTCATCGACTTTTATTTCAGCTGCACCGACATCCGCGCCTATGATCTGGCCGTCACCCACAGCGCCTGGGTGTTCAGCAATGACGGCGCGACCTGGTTCGGCGACCGCGCCGCGGCGCTGAGCGCCGGCTATGCGGCGACCCACGGCCTGTCCGACGCCGAGCGGGCGGCCTTCCCCATATTGTGCCGGGGCGCGGCGCTGCGCTTCCTGCTGACGCGCGCCTATGACTGGATCAACACGCCCGCCGACGCGCTGGTGACGCGCAAGGACCCGCTGGCCTATCTGCGCCGCCTGGATTTCTACGCCAGCGCCAATCCGGCGGACCTGCTCTGAGCATGAGCGACCTGCCGCAAGTAGAGATCTTCACCGACGGCGCCTGCAAGGGCAATCCCGGCCCCGGCGGCTGGGGCGCGGTGCTGCGCTTTGGGGAGAAGGAGAAGGAAATCTCCGGCGGCGAAGCGCAGACCACCAATAATCGCATGGAGATGATGGCGGCGGTTCAGGCTCTGGAAACGCTCAAGCGCCCCTGCCGCGCGACGCTGTACACCGACAGTAAATATGTGATGGACGGCATCACCAAATGGGTCTTCGGCTGGCAGAAAAACGGCTGGAAAACGGCGGACAGGAAGCCGGTGAAAAATGCCGAACTCTGGCAGTTGCTGGTCAAGGCCGCCGCGCGTCACGAAGTGACATGGCAATGGGTGAAGGGCCATGCCGGCCACCCCGAAAACGAACGCGCCGACCAACTGGCCTGCGCGGCGGCGGAGAGCTTCAGGAAATAGCGGCCGCCATGGGTGGTTTTAGGGCGTGAGTGGATTCCAGCCATTACAGCTTCGTCATCCCGAACTTGATCCGGGGTGACGAGGGTGGGAATGTCAGCCGATGGACAAAACCAGCCATCACTTTTCCCTGTCCTACTCCCCACCTCAGGGCTAAGCCGAATCAGCTCTTTGAACCGTGAAAATCGCGATAGGAAATTCGCACGAAGCCGCGCTTCTCCAAGCCTCTATCGTGTCACCTTTGTCACCCAAATCCTGTAGGGGCGCACAAAAGGGCAAACAAAAAAGCCCCGATCTAAAGCAGAGCAGGGCATGCCTTCAACAATGTCGGGAATATTCATAGCCTTTGCTTGCGCTCAGGAATTTTCCGGGAAATATCCCCCGGACATTTTCATTTTCCGGAAAATTGGTGGAGCCTAGCGGGATCGAACCGCTGACCTCCTGCATGCCATGCAGGCGCTC
>NZ_JALDYQ010000123.1:0-7231 GCF_032153725.1 Sphingobium sp.
TGTCCCCCCCCCCCCCTTTTTTCGTCATCCCATGCGAAAGCGGGATTATTCGGCCGCTTCAGCCGCAGGCCGGGTGCGACGGGTCCGCTTGCGCGGCGCTTCCTCCACAGGCGCGGCATCATTGTCCGCGCGGGCGATAGAGGGCGGCAGGACGGCAAGATCCAGTCCTCCCTGCCCCTCTTCCTTCACCGCAGCAGCCTTGCGCGGGCGGCCACGGCGCGGGCGGGGGGCATCCCCTTCCGGTTGCGGTTCGGAAGCCGGTCGCGTGACAGCCACCGGTTCAGCGGCGACTTCGACCCGGGGCAGGGGCTGCTCCGCCGCTTCCTCGACCGCCGGGCGTTCACGGCGATGATCATTGCGATCATTGCGATCGTTCCGATCATTGCGGTCCCGCCGGTTGCGGTCATTCCGACCCTCGCGATAGTCGCGCGGCTCGTCGCGGCGGCGATCATGGTCCTGCCCCCGATCGGTGGGCTGATCGATGCGCGCTTCATCGCCGCCATCATAACCTGAATCGAATTCGTCGAAATTATCGTCGAAATTATCGTCACGAGGGCGGAAGCGCTGCTGCTGCTCCTCCTGACGGGCGCGGTTGTCGGCCATGACCCGGAAATAATGGTCGGCGAATTGCAGATAATATTCCGCATTCACCCGATCGCCTGCCATCTGCGCGTCGCGGGCCATATTCTTGTATTTTTCAAGAAGCTGGGCCGCATTGCCGCGTGCGCGGCTGTCGATCCGGTTGCCATTGTCACCGCCGCCCCGATTTCCACCATTAGGACGACCATTATTGTTGTTCCGGCCGCGATTGCGGCGACCGGCCTGCCTGTTGTTGATCAAGAGCTGATCCTTGCGTTCACTTTGCCATCATTCACTGAAAACACCGTTCAGTCGCCATCCTTCAGCACGGCCTGACCATCAGGTCCGGGTAAGGCTCCGCCAGACAGGGGTCAAGCAATCAACCCATGCCCTTGACCTGCCAGAGGCGCCTGCGCAGCAGCGCCGTCGTGACTTTGAAGGAGCGGGAAAACGGCCTTTTCTTGTCGCGGCCCCACAGGGCAGATCCTCAGGATAGTGCCGTCCCTGAATTCCATGTAGTGGCTTGCGCGCCATAAACCAAGCTATTTTCGCGTGTGCGCGCGCAAATCCTTTGCTGGATCAGACAGGAGGAGGCGGAGTCGCGATCAGGCATCGGTCATGCCCGGCAAGGTCGCGGCGGACGGTGACGCTAAGTCCTTGATCGGCAAACAGGGCTGAGACGCTAACCCGCTGGTCATAGCCGATTTCGATCGCGGCCATGCCGCCGGGCGCCAGCAGGCAAGGCAGCATCGGCGCGATCCGGCGATAATCGTCCAGCCCCTCTTTCCCCGCGAAAAGGGCGCCGTCGGGTTCGTGGAGGACATCGCCCGCAAGCGCGACCTCGCGCGCGATATAGGGCGGGTTGATGAGGATCAGGTCGAACAGGCCGTCCAGCCCCTCCCCCCAATCACCGAGCCGGAAGGCGGCGCGCGGCGCGAGCCCCAGGCGATCGGCATTGCCCTGCGCGACGGCCAGGGCGGCGGGGGATATGTCCACCCCCACCCCGCGCGCTTGCGGCCATTGGCTGAGAGCGGCGAGCAGCAGCGCGCCGGAACCGGTGCCGAGGTCGAGGATGCGAACGGGTGTTTTTGCGCCGAAATGGCCGATCGCGGCCTCGATCAGCGTTTCGGTGTCGGGGCGCGGGATCAGCACGTCGGGCGTGACATGCAGGCTGATCGTCCAGAAATCGCGGATGCCGGTGATATAGGCGATGGGCTCGCCGGTGAGGCGGCGCTCGATCAGGGCGACGAAGCCGGGCGGGACGGTCAAGTCGCGTTGGCGCATCAGCAGGTCGTTGCGGTCGATCCCCAGCGCGTGGGCGAGCAGCAGTTCAGCGTCGAGGCGCGGGGTGCCGCTGACGGGCATGAGACGAGTGGTGGCGGTGCGAAGGGCGTTCGCGACGCCTTCTTTCACCATTCCCGCCTGCGTGGGAATGACGGAGTGGGGAGAGCATAGGAGTAGCTCACGCAACGCCGTCCAGCTGGGCGAGGCGGGCAGCTTCGTCCTCCGCCACCAGCGCGTCGATGACTTCGGACAGGCCCTGCCCTTCCAATATTTCGGGCAGGCGATGCAGGGTCAGGTTGATGCGGTGATCGGTGACGCGGCCCTGCGGGAAATTATAGGTACGGATGCGTTCGGAACGGTCGCCCGAGCCGACCATCGCCTTGCGCGCGCCGGCCTGCTCGCTCTGGGCGCGTTCGCGTTCCACCTCGTAAATGCGGGCGCGCAGCACCTGCATCGCCTTCGCCTTGTTCTTGTGCTGGGATCGTTCGTCCTGCTGCGTCACCACGATGCCAGAGGGCAAATGGGTGATGCGCACGGCGGAATCGGTCGTGTTGACGTGCTGGCCGCCAGCGCCCGATGCGCGGTAGATGTCGATCTTGAGGTCGCCGTCGGCAATCTGGACGTCGACCTCCTCCGGTTCCGGCAGCACCGCGACGGTGGCGGCGGAGGTGTGGATGCGCCCGCCGCTCTCGGTGACGGGGACGCGCTGGACGCGGTGGACGCCGCTTTCGAATTTGAGCTTGGCGAAAACGCCGGTGCCGGTGATGCTGGCGACCACTTCCTTATAGCCGCCCTGTTCCGAGGCGTTGGAGGAGATCATCTCCATCTTCCAGCCCTGCGCATCGGCATAACGCTGGTACATGCGGAACAGGTCCCCCGCGAACAGGGCGGCTTCGTCGCCGCCGGTGCCTGCGCGGATTTCCAGCATCGCCGGGCGGGCGTCGGCCGCATCCTTGGGCAGAAGCTGGAGAGCGAGGGCGCGTTCGGCGTCGGGCAGCCGGCCCTTGATCAGCTGCATTTCCTCCTGCGCCATTTCGCGCATCAGCGGATCGGAATCCGCATCCTCGCCGCCCGCCATATATTCAAGCGCGCTCAATTCCTGACGGAGACGGCGGACCTCATGGGCAGCCTTGGCCACCGGCTCGATCTCGGCATATTCCTTGGAGAGCCGCACGAACTCCTCCGGCGCGAGGTCGGCGCGCGTCATCGACGCCTGCACCTCGTCCCGGCGCGCCTCGATCTGCGCGATGCGTTCGGCGGAGATGTGCATCAGAGGGCCACGAGCGTCTCGATCAGCGCATCCAGTGCGATGGCCTGCTGCTCCCCGGTGCCGAGGTTGCGCAACGCCGCCTCGCCGCGCGCGAGTTCGTCGTCGCCCAATATGACCGCCCAGGCCGCGCCCGATGCATTGGCCCGCTGCATCCGCTTCTTCATATTGCCGCGATAGCCCATGTCGCAGGCGACGCCGGCGCGGCGCAGACCGGCGATGATGCCCGTGGCCTTGACCTCGGCGGCTTCGCCCATGGGAATGACGGCGACTGTCGGCCCCGCAATCTCCGGCATATCGACCAGCATCGCCAGCCGCTCAATCCCTGCCGCCCAGCCAACCGCCGGGGTGGAGGGACCGCCGAGATTCTCGATCAGCCCGTCATAGCGCCCACCGCCCAGCACCGTGCCCTGTGCACCCAGGCGATCGGTGATGAATTCAAAGGCGGTGTGACGATAATAATCCAGGCCGCGTACCAGCCGGGCGTTGCGCTCCCACGCCACGCCCGCTGCATCCAAGCCCGCTGTCACCTTGTCGAAGAAGGTCCGCGCCTCATCCGTCAAATAGGCGTCGATATCCGGCGCGCTGTCCGCCACCGGGCGGTCGCGCGAGTCCTTGCTGTCGAGGATGCGCAGCGGATTGCGGTGCAGCCGGTCGAGGCTTTCTTCCGACAACTGGTCGCGATGCGCCTCGAAATGGGCGATCAGCGCCGCGCGCCACGCTTCGCGGCTTTCAGCATCGCCCAGCGTGTTGAGGTTGAGCGTCACGCCATCCGACACGCCCAGTTCACGGAGCAACTGGTCCGCGAACACCAGCAGTTCGACATCCGCCCCCGGTTCGCCCGCGCCGATGATCTCGGCATCGAGTTGGTGGAACTGGCGGAAGCGGCCCTTTTGCGGGCGCTCGTAGCGGAAGAGCGGGCCGTGGGTCGCCACTTTGAGCGGCGCATATTGCTGCCAGCCCTCTGTGATATAGGCGCGCGAAATGCCGGCGGTGAATTCAGGGCGCAGGGTGATGCTGTCGCCGCCGCGATCCTCGAACGTGTACATTTCCTTGGAGACGACATCCGTGCTTTCGCCCAAGGACCGGGCGAATACCGCCGTCGATTCGAAGACGGGCACTTCCACCCGCTGGAATCCATAGAGCTTGCGCACCCGGTCAAAGGTCGCGACTACATGCGCGAAACGTTCCTGGAATGCTTCGGCAGTGCCGCCCAGCATGTCCTGCGTGCCGCGTACAGCATTAGGGGTCCTTGGGCGCGGCGTTTCGTTCTTGGCCATGGGGGAGCGCCTTTAACGATAAAGATGCATCAAGGAAACGCGCTTTTTTGTCGCATGATGTGTCGGGGATCGTGGGGGGTGGACGGCGGCACTTCGGCTCGCCATTCTGTTGTTATACGGTCGTTCGATCGCAGGTTTTTTCGGAGATGCTCATGATCCGCAGCCTTGCTGCCGCCCTTTTCCTTTCCACGGCCATTGCAGGTCCGCTGATCGCGCAGGATGCGATCCGCTCCAAACCGACCGCGCTGCCGGTCGACAATGCCGCCGCCGCCCCCAAGGATGCGCCCTATCCGGGCGGGACGATCAGACTGGAGGTCGACGCCACCGACACGGTGCAGCGCATCTTCCGCGTCAAGGAAACCATCCCCGTCGCCGCCGCCGGTCCGATGACGCTGCTGATGCCGCAATGGCTGCCGGGCAATCATGCGCCGCGCGGGGCTATCGAAAAGATCAACGGCGTCACCTTCACCGCCGACGGCAAGCCGCTGATCTGGAAGCGCGATCCGCTCAACGTCTATGGTTTCGTGATCGACGTGCCGCAGGGGACTAAACAGGTCGTCGCGTCGTTCCAGTTCCTCTCCGCCACCCAGCCCAATCAGGGCCGCGTCGTGGTGACGCCCAAGATGCTGAACATCCAGTGGGAGTCGGTGTCGCTCTATCCGGCGGGCTATTATACGCGCCAGATTCCGGTGCAGGCGACCGTCACCTATCCCGACGGCTGGCAGGCGGCGACCGCGCTGCGCGGCCGGAAGACGGGGTCGACCGTTGCCTATGACGTGATCGATTATGAAGCCTTGCAGGATTCGCCGGTATTCGCGGGTCTTTATTTCAAGCCGGTCGATCTCGGCCATAATGTGACGCTCAACATCGTGGCCGACGATGCCGATGAGTTGGACGCCAAACCCGACCAGATCGCCAGACACAGGAAGCTGGTCGATGAAGCGGGCGCGCTGTTTGGCACCTATCATTTCAATCATTATGACTTCCTGTTCGCCATCACCGACGAGATGGGCGGCATAGGCCTTGAGCACCATCGCTCCTCCGAAAATCAGGTCGAGCCGGGCTATTTCAAGAAATGGGGCGATGGCGAGGCGCTGTTGGACCGCAACCTGCTGCCGCATGAGTTCACCCATAGCTGGGACGGCAAGTTCCGCCGCCCCGACCTCCTCTGGACGCCCGATTTCAACGTGCCGATGCAGGATAATCTGCTGTGGGTCTATGAAGGGCAGACGCAATTCTGGGGCTATGTGCTGGGTGCGCGTTCGGGGCTGTTTTCCAAGCAGGAGACGCTGGACGCCTATGCCCATATCGCGGCCAAGCTGGATACCACGCGTGGCCGCGAATGGCGGCCGATGGAGGACACCACGCACGATCCGATCATCTCCGCCCGTCGCCCCAAGGGCTGGTCGAGCTGGCAGCGGTCGGAGGATTATTACAATGAAGGCCTGATGATCTGGCTGGAGGCGGACGCGATCATCCGCCGGCAGACCAAGGGCGCCAAAGGCCTCGATGATTTCGCCAAGGCCTTTTTCGGCATCAATCCGGGGGATTGGGGGCAGGTCGTCTATAATCGCGACGACGTCATCAGGACGCTGAATAGCGTCGCGCCCTATGACTGGGTGGGCTTCTTCCAGAGATATGTGGACAGCACGACGAAGGAAACGCCCAAGGGCGGCTTTGCGCTGGGCGGTTACAGGCTGGTCTATGGCGACACGCCGGGCACTTATACCAAGGCCGCCGAGGGATCGGGCAAGTTCGTCGACCAGAGCTTTGGCATCGGCATGATCGTCAAGAATGACGGCGAGATTTCCAACGTCGTCTGGGACAGCCCGGCTTTCAGAGCGGGGCTGGCGGTCGGCTCCAAAATCGTCGCGATCAATGGCGATGAATATTCGGGCGACGTGCTGAAGGCCGCGATCAAGGGCGGAAAGCCGCTTCAGATCATACTTAAGCAGGACAAATATTATCGCACTTTGAGCCTCGCTTATTCCGGCGGCCTGCGCTATCCGCGCCTCGAAAAAACGGGAGAGGGTGAAGGCAGTCTGGACCGGCTGCTGAAACCGAAAACATAATCACCCACACAGAGCAACGCGTTTACAAAGGCTTAGTCCCATGAATATCGAACTGATCCCCGTCGGCGACGATCCGCCCAACAGCCTGAATGTCATCATCGAGGTTCCCGTGGGCGGCGAGCCGGTGAAATATGAGTTCGACAAGGCGTCGGGCGCGCTGTTCGTGGACCGCATCCTGCATACGCCGATGCGCTATCCGGCCAATTACGGCTTCGTGCCGCACACCCTGTCGCCCGATGGCGATCCGCTGGACGCGCTGGTCATCGCCCGCTCCCCCTTCGTGCCCGGTTCGGTCGTCCGCGCCCGTCCGATCGCGGTGCTGAATCTGGAAGATGAAGCCGGCGGCGACGAGAAGCTGGTCTGCGTGCCCGATAACAAGACCTTCCCCTACTACCATAATGTGGATGAGAAGGACGATCTGCCCGGCATCGTGATGGAGCAGATCGAGCATTTCTTCACCCACTATAAGGATCTGGAAAAGCAGAAGTGGGTGCGCATCGGCACCTGGGGCGGCGCGGAAGACGCCCGCCGCATCACGCTGGAAGCGATCGAGCGTTACAAGGCGGGCAAGGCGGCGTAAGCGCTGCTTCGGTTGAGTGAACAAAAAGGGCCGCGTGGGGGATGACCTGCGCGGCCCTTTTTCCGTACGTGCTGGTTGTGGAAATGCGTTGGGGAAGGCGATCGAACACCTCATGTGGCGCGGAATGGGTGGATTCTTGCCATTACAGCTTCGTCATCCCGGACTTGAT
>NZ_JALDYQ010000056.1:0-35354 GCF_032153725.1 Sphingobium sp.
CCAGCAAGAAGAGGCGTGAGGAACCAAATTGCCTATCAGACTATGCATCGCTCAGGATTTTCGGATCGAAGGGTCGGGGAGCAGAATGGCCTTCAGCACCTCGCCCTTTTCGGACGCGTGCACGGCCTCCTCGATTTCGGTAAGCGGATAGAAGCGCACCAGCCTGTCGAAAGGGAAGCGCCCCTGACGCCACAGCTCGACCAACTGAGGGATGAAGATGTCCGGGATGCTGTCGCCTTCGATGATGCCGCGCACTGTTCGCCCGAACAGGATGCCGTTCATATCGAGGGCAAATTCGGTGCCCAGCGGCGCGACCCCGATCACGCCGCACGTGCCGGTCAGCCGCAGGCAGTCCACGGCCTGGCGCGCGACCTTGGGCAAGCCGGTGCATTCGAGCGAATATTGCACGCCCTCTCCGCCGGTCAGCGCCTGGATCGCCGTCACCGGATCTTCCGCGCCGGCGTCCACGACATCGGTTGCGCCGAGTTCCAACGCGAGATCGAGCCGGGCCCGATTGAGATCCACCATGATGATGCGCGCGCAGCCCGCGACCCGAGCCGCCATGGCCGCCGACAGCCCGACCGACCCCGCCCCGAAGATGGCGATGCTGCTGCCCGCGCCGGGTTTCAGCGCGTTGATGACCGCTCCCGCGCCGGTCTGCACGCCGCAGCCAAGCGGCCCCATCAATTCCACCGGCACATCCTTGGGGATTTTGACGACATTGCGTTCCGTCGCCAGCGCGAGATCGGCGAAGGAGCTTTGCGCGAAGAAGAAGCTGCTGACCTTCCCGCCATGCGCGTCGCAGCAGGGCGAACTGCCGTCGGGCCGCGTCCCTGTGAAATTGCGGCCGTAAAGGTCCGGGCAATAGCCGTAGAGGCCGCGCTGGCAGTTCGAGCATTGGCCGCAGCTGGCGTAGCTCAGCACGACATGATCGCCGGGCGCCACCTTCGTCACGCCCGGACCCACGCGTTCCACCACGCCCGCGCCTTCATGACCCAGCACGGCGGGAAGCGGGGTCGGGAAATATTGGTCCCGCACGACGATGTCGGTATGGCACACGCCGACCCCGGCGATCCGCACCAGCACTTCGCCGGTGCGTGGCTCCTCCAGGACCAGTGGTTCGATCCGGAATGCTCCGCCCTGTTCGCGCACGACGGCGGCGTTGATATCAACCATTAGTTCCAATCCTCATCCTTTATCGGATCGCGGCGGCGATCCGGGCCGTGACCTCTTCCGGGTCCAGGCTGTCCGTGAAATGATCGAGATAGGCGCCATCAGGCGCCATCAGATAGGCAATGGCGCTATGTGGCACGACATAGCCGTCGGGATCGTCGGGATCGGCCTTGCGCTCGGCAAAGACGCGGAACGCCTTCTTGGCGCGGTCGATCTGTTCGGGCGAACCGGTCAGGCCCGTGAAGCGGGGATGATTGGCCTCCAGATAAGTCCGCATCACTTCCGGCGTGTCGCGTTCCGGATCGACCGTGACATAGAGCGCCGTGATGGCCGCCGCCTTTTCCTCCAGACCGTCGAGCACGGCTGACAGCTTGGCCAGCGATCGCGGGCAGACGACCTTGCAATGGGTGAAGCCGAAATAGACCAGCAGATAGGAGCCGGCATAATCTGCCTCGCTGACCTGCCCTCCGCGATGATCGACAAGCGAGAAGCGCGCGACGGGCGCTCCGGCTACCATTGGAACACCAGCGTCGAACGGTCGTGATGGTCCAGCTCGATCGACAGGCCTGCGTCGGTTCTTGCGATGCCACCTTCCAGTTCGATGCCGTCCTTGATGACGATGGGCAATGCCGATCCTTCAGGCGCGCGAATGTCCAGGCGAATCCTGCGCCCTGCCGGAAGCGCGCCCAAGGTCAGGGCCAGCGCATTGCGCTGCGGATCGAAAATGGCGCGGCGGATGTCGAGATCGTCCGGCAGGCCGATGAGCGCGGGCTGTTCGAAATGGGCATCGTCCAGAGGGCCGTCGAACAGCTTCTTCAGTCCGTCCTTCACGTTGAGCCGGGCATAATGGAGCAAGGCATTGCCGGCCGCCGCATCCATGCCGATGAAATAACCATTTTCGTCATAATTGGCGTCGCGGCGCTTGTAATAATAGCCGCCGTCCTGCCATGCAGAATTAAGTTTCAGATCCGCATAGCCCAGCAGGCCATCCAGCGTTTCGGTGTCGCCCACCTCGGATGCAGCGCAGGCTGCCCAGGCAATGTCGATGACGGGCAGCAGAGGCTCGGCCCCGTCCACGCTTTCCACATGAGGAACCGGCTTGATCCATTTGGTGCCGTTGGGACCGTCGAGCAGGATGCGCTCCATCAACAGCGGATATTGCGTATCGACGATATCGGGATACCAGCTGTGCAGCAGGGTCATCAGCCAGAAATTCATCTGGGGATGGGGCAGGGTGATGGGGGTGCGGCTGTTCAGCAGGACAACGGTCTTGAAATTGCCGGCATCGTCCAGCATGCCGAATTCTTCCCAGGCCTTGATATAGCCGTCCCGCGCTTCTCCGGCCAGATTGCCGCCGTAGATCATGTCGTGCATGCGGAAGCCGATGATGTTCGGCTGGTTGCAGATCTGGAACACGCAGCCCGGTTCGCAGGCGACGCCCAGAAAGCCCTGCTCGGCCATCTGCCAGTAGATCAGCGAATTGAGCGACTTCTCGTCATAATCGAAGGTAAAGCCGCCCTCGTGCCAATAAGTGCTGTTGATCCGCAGGCGCAGCGATCCTTCCCGCGCATATTTATCGTCACGGAAAAGATAATGGTACATCAATGCCAGCGATTGCAGATAAGCGCTGTACATGATGTTGTCCTTGGCGACCGGATCGAACTCCTGTTTCAACGGTCCCAGATCTTTGTTGAAAGGCCCCATGCCGGTGCTGACATGGCTCCAGTACAACCAGGCGTCCGGATGCATCACCTGGCTGATGATATTTTCAAAGGGTTGTTTGAAAACGCCGGGTGCCGCGGGCAGCCGATGGACATGGGCGAGCGCCAAGGCGTAGCCCATATAGCTCAGCTGGAAACGAAGCGCGCTGAAATCCTCCGCCAGCACGATGTCGCGGCCCATCATGCCGGACCAGTCGCCGGTCAATTGCCGTGACAGGTTGGCGATGCGGCGGATCGCTCCAGTTTGCAAATCGTCCAGTTCAGGGGTCTGCTCGACCCAGCTGACGTCGATTGCGGTTAATGTCGAAACGCCCATCGCGCACCTCTCACTCTCGGGAATTCCCTGCCTTCGATCGATCTGCGATGACAAGCAGGAATTGGACTTGAAACAATCATATTGAACAAAATATGTCAATATGGTTTAGCGTCGTGGAAGAGGACCGATGTTTCATATGGCGGAAGAAGTGCCGATCTCAATCCGTCGCATCCCTTCCGGCTTTGCGTGGAAATGGATCAGTTCCGATGACCGGTGGCGGGGGGCGGGCGCGCACTTCGCCATCCTCGGCTTGGCAATTCCGGTGTCCATCATGCCGCTCAAGCGTTCCGAACCTCCTCCCGATCCTGCGTTTGCGCTGCTCCTGCGTCTTGGCGGGGCCGTGTCATTATGCGGAGGCTCCCCTTTGGACCGCAGACGCCCGCCCAATGAAAATGGCGGTTGTCATGCCGCGCTTTTGCGGCCTTGCCAGCGCAGAAAGGGCAAAATGACGGATTCGGGCGAAGCCCTATAGCGTGCTGAGCCGGGTTTTGCTGCGGGTGGTGGAGCATCGCCTCCCGAGAAGGGCATGAATCTCTGTAATGGGTCAATCACCCCTTTTCATTTGCCCATGTCACCAGCATTCCTAAAATGTCGCTGCTTTTGTTTTGTATCAAGGGTCACACATGGCTGGACCCCGGAAAATGAAATAATGATTAGGGAGGATGACATGAAGAGCGTTCATGCCCGTGCGCATGCATTGGCAAATCGGGGATTTGCCGCCCGGCTGCATAGGGGGACTTGCGCCGCTGCACTGGCGATGATGGTTGCGAGCGGTTCGGCCTGGGCACAGACTGGAAGCTCCGATAACGACGCTTCTGCATCGTCCACCGATATTGTCGTGACGGCGCAGCGGCGCGAACAGTCCTCGCAGGACGTAGGCATTGCCATTGCCGCATTCAGCGGAGATGCCCTTACGAAAATGGGGCTTTCCAAGAGTTCGGACATTGCCCAGCTCACGCCTGGCGTCTTCGTGTCGGGCAGCATCGGCGGCCAGACGCAGCAGTTCACCGTCCGCGGCGTGACGCAGTCTGACTTCAGCGACGCGGTCGAAGCACCCGTGGCCGTGTATATCGATGATGTCTATGTTTCCACCCAGCAAGGACAGACCCTTGCCCTGTTCGACATCGATCGCGTCGAGATACTGAAGGGGCCGCAGGGCACTCTGTTCGGGCGCAACGCAACAGGCGGGCTCGTCCACACCGTCATCGCCAAGCCCAATACCGACGCGCTGGGCGGCTTCGTCAACCTGAGCTATGCCCGGTTCAATGAGGTCAAGGCGGAGGGTGCGCTGAACGTCCCGCTGTCTTCGACCGCGGCGTTCCGCGTTTCCGGCTACTATAACCGCATCGACAACTATTGGAAGAACCGGTATCCCGAGGGCGTCGTTACGGGCGCGCCGCAGAATTTTGCCGGTCCCGATGATCGTCCGCAGCCCTGTTGCCAGAATGAAGGCGGCGGCAAGACCTATGCCGGCCGTGCCCAGCTTCTGCTGGAGCCGAGCGATGATCTCAAGATACGGTTGAGCGCGTCTGGCGCCCGCCAGCATCTGTCGACCGGCCCTTACACCTCCGTCGCCACGATCGGAACCTATGACGATCAGGGACGCCTGATCCAGTCCGACCGGGTTTCGCCCACCGAAACGCGCATCGCGATCGGGCCGGACGGGGGCAATTACACCTTCCCGGTTGACGGAACCGGCCTGTCGGGCGCGACGCGCGCACCGGGCGCCACCTGGTTCGGCTATGTTCCCCTGGACCCCAAGAATCTCGAATTGTCGTCGGACTTCGCCCGGAGCGACCTCAACCGTGTTTCGGTCTGGACCGCGTCGGCCCATGTCGATTACACGCTGGGCAGCGTCGATATCGCATCGATCACGGCCTATCAGCGGCACAAGAAGCAGTTGCTGATGGATGCCGATGGCGGCGCAACCAACGTCTTCGCGTTCGGCGCTCGGGCCGACACCAAGATCTTCTCGCAGGAACTGAGGGCAAGCGGCGGGGATGCCGGGTTCCGCTGGACCACCGGCGCCTATTTCCTCGACATCAAGGCGGATGCGATCCAGGCCCTGCTGGGACCGAGCGGATCGTTTCTGTCGCTGCTTGTCGTGGGTGACGCGTCGCAGGGCATAGATATCGTGCCGCACACCAATCTTCATACCCAGTCCTTCTCCGTCTTCGGTCAGACGGAAGTTGGTCTGGCCGACAAGTGGACGCTCATTCTGGGCGGCCGTGTCATCCGGGAGCATCAGGAAGACGAACTGAGCCGGAACATCTACCTGAACACGGACGATTACGGCATCGATACCGATACTCTGCTCTTCCCCTATGGCGCGCCTTATTCCGACCGCCGGACGTCCACCCTGTGGGCTGCCAAGGCACAGCTGGAATATCGGCCGGTGGAGAAGCTGCTGATCTATGCCGGCATCAATCGCGGCGTGAAGGGCGGAAGCTATAACGCGCCGGGCATTGGTTCCAACGTCACCACGGATCAGCTGAGCTACAAGCCGGAAGTTCTGCTCAACTACGAAGGCGGATTCAAATATGGCGATCGCTTCTTCTCGCTGAACGCTTCGGGATTTTACTACGACTATAAGGATTATCAGGCGTTCCGTTTCGCGAATGCGTCCGGCTTCGTGCAGAATGTCGACAGCAAGGTCTACGGGTTTGAACTGGATGCGGGCGTCCAGATCTTCGAGGGCCTTCGGGCCACGGCCGGTGCATCCTATACCCATGGCACGATCAAGAACTTCGAAATCGCGCCGGACGTCTTCCGGACGGTGCGGCCGACCTACTCGCCCCGCACGCAGGTCAGCGCCTCGCTCAATTATGAGGTTCCCGGCGATGTTGCTGGCGGGCGTCTGTCCTTCAACGCCCAGGGTAATTATGCGTCAGGCTTCTACCACAATATCCGCAACTTCAACTCGGATTGGTTCAAGGGAAGAACGCTGGCCAATCTCAGCATGAACTGGAGACAGGAGCCCACGGGCCTCAGCCTCACCGCCTATATCAACAATGTGACGGACAAGCGTTACGGCATGATCGGGTTCAACAATGTCGCCAATTGCGGCTGTAGCGACGAATCCTACGGCATGCCCCGTACCTACGGCATGACGATCGGTTACCGGTTCTGAAGCGCGCTTCCGACGTGGATGAAGCATCTGTTTCGGGAAACGATATGAAACATGGATTTGGAGCGGCCTGTCCCATGCAATCGGGACAAGGCCGCTCCAAACGGCGGCTATCTCTCCAGCCGACCGGACAGTGCCTGCGGGAGTAGAAGAAAACCGGCATGGCGCGGGCCTGTCGCCCATTTCCACTCGGAAGTGGGTGACAGTGTTCCGACATAGTGGTTATTTCGGATTCAGATCCCGCTTCTGGACGAGGATCGTCCACGTTCCTGCTGCACCATCTCACAGTGGAAGAGCAGTAGTCGATTTGATCTCCGAAAGAGCGACCATGGAATTTATTTCCTGAATGCCTGGAACACGGCTGAGCTTTTCGAAAAAGAACCGCTCATAGGCGTTGATATCGTTGGCGACGATCCGCAGGATGAAATCGGTAGCCCCAAGAGTCACATAGCAATCGAGCACTTCAGGAAATTGCTGGATCGCCGTGGAGAATTCCTCAATATTCTCGCGACCTTTCGCGTTGAGGCGAACGAGCGCGAACAATTGGGCGTTAAGGCCGATCTTCTGACGATCAAGTAGCGTGACCTGCCCCACGATGACGCCCAGTTCCCGCAGGCGCTGAATTCGCCGCCAGCAGGGGGAGTGCGAAAGCCCGGCCTGCTCGGCTATTTCCGCAATGGTGAGGGTGGCATCCTTTTGCATGAGTTGAAGGATTCTTCGATCTGTCGCATCGAGTTCGTTGGGCATGAATTTCCCATCCATTGGCTATATGAGGACAAATTTTCCTCAATATATCCTGGTTTCGCAAAAGATAGAACAGGATTTTCCCCGGTCCATCGGGGATAATTTCTGCGGTCTTTTGAGAGGATGAGGATGGTTTCCCTTGCAGCTACGCGTCTGACTGAGCCGGTTTTCCGGCCGGTGCCCTTTCTCTTCGCAATTCGTGCGGTGCAGGACCCGCAGGTCCTGCTGCGGATTGCCGGTCTGTATGCCCAGCGCGAGATCGTGCCCGAGCAGATTTGTTGCCGCAAATCGGGGGACTATCTTCTGATCGACCTGGAGGTCGTGCTCGACGATGATCGCACGGCCAGAATCCTGCTGGAAAAGATCCGGTCCCTGGTTCAGGTCGAACGCGCCAGCCTGGTGGGGGAGGGGTAACATGTCCCTTGCCGACCCGGATCCGCAGCGTTCGCCGCTCTCCCTCCATATTCCCGAACCCACCTCTCGGCCAGGCATCGCGCCGGATTTCTCGACGATGCGCATCCCCGCCGCCGGGGCATGTCCGCGGCCCGGGATTGATGTCCAGCCAGGCGACATTCGCGATCTGGCCTTCGGTCTGATCCGCGTTCTTGATGATGAGGGGCAGGCTGTCGGCCCCTGGAATCCAATGGTGGACGCGGATACGCTGCGCCGCGGCTTGCGGGCGATGATGCTCACCCGCGCTTATGACGAGCGGATGGTTCGCGTCCAGCGGCAGGGGAAAAGCAGCTTCTACATGAAATCCACCGGCGAGGAGGCGGTGGCGGTGGCGGCGGCGATGGCGCTCGACCGGGATGACATGTGCTTTCCGACCTATCGTCAGCAGGGCTTGCTGGTCGCACGGGAATGGCCGCTGCGGGAGATGATGAATCAGGTCTATTCGAACAGCGGCGACCTGCTCAAAGGCCGCCAGATGCCGGTCTTCTATTCGAGCCGCAAGGCAAGGTTCTTTTCGATCTCCGGCAATCTGGGGACGCAATATAGTCAGGCCGTGGGCTGGGCGATGGCGTCCGCCGCCAGCGCCGATACGCGCATTTCCGCCGCCTGGATCGGCGATGGGGCCACAGCCGAAGGCGATTTCCATTATGCGCTGACATTCGCCTCGGTCTATCGCGCTCCCACGATCCTGAACATCGTCAACAATCAGTGGGCCATCAGTTCGTTCATGGGCTTCGCCGGTGGCGAGGCCACGACCTTTGCCGCGCGCGGACTGGCCTATGGTCTTCCGGCGCTGCGTGTCGATGGCAATGACTTCCTCGCGGTCTATGCCGTCACCCGTTGGGCGGCGGAGCGCGCGCGCGCCAATCTGGGGGCGACGGTGATCGAACTCTTCACCTATCGCGCCGACGGCCATTCCACCAGCGACGATCCGACCCGTTATCGCGCCGCTGGGGAAAAGGACGCGTGGCCTTTGGGCGATCCCATCGAGCGCCTGGCCCGGCATTTAACCACATTGGGCGAATGGGATGCCGACCGTCATGCCGCGCTGGCCGAAGAACTGGCAGCGCATGTGCGTGAGGAAGGCAGGGCATCGGAGGCGCTCGGCACGCTGGGACAAAGCCCGCAGCTCGACCGGGCATCGATGTTCGATGATGTTTACAAGGACATGCCGCCGCACCTGGTGCTTCAGCGCGCGCAGATGCTGGAGGGGAATTAATGCCGCGCATGAATATGATCCAGGCGATCAACAATGCCATGGATACCTGCCTTGCCCGTGATCCCAAGGTTCTGATCTTCGGTCAGGATGTCGGATATTTCGGCGGCGTGTTCCGGGCGACCGACAAATTGCAGGAACGGCACGGGCTTCAGCGCGTGTTCGATGCGCCGATCGCCGAGGGTGGTATCGTCGCCATGGCGGTCGGCATGGGCGCCTATGGCATGCGGCCTGTCGTGGAGATCCAGTTTGCCGACTATATCTATCCGGGAGCGGATCAGCTGATCTCGGAAGCGGCGCGGATGCGTTATCGCACGGCAGGCGAATGGTGGTCCCCGATCACCGTGCGCGCGCCCTATGGCGGCGGCATCTTCGGGGGGCAGACGCACAGCCAGTCGCCCGAAGGCATCTTCACCCATGTCGCCGGACTCAAGACGGTGATCCCTTCGAACCCCGTTGATGCCAAGGGGCTGCTGATCGCGGCGATCGAAGATGACGATCCCGTGCTCTTCTTCGAGCCCAAGCGCTTGTACAATGGTCCGTTCGACGGGCATCACGACCGCCCGGTCAAGCCATGGTCGCAACACCCGGCCGGGGAAGTGCCCGAAGGCCATTATACCGTTCCGCTCGGCAAGGCCGCGGTGGTGCGCGAGGGCGCGGCCGTCACTATCCTCGCCTACGGCACGATGGTGCATGTCGCCCTGGCCGCGGCCGAGGATAGCGGCATCGATGCCGAAGTCATCGACCTGCGCACCCTTGTTCCGCTCGACCTCGACACCATCAGGGAATCGGTGGAAAAGACGGGCTGTTGCGTGGTGATCCACGAAGCCACGCTCACCTGCGGCTTCGGCGCGGAACTCGCCGCGCTTGTCCAGCAGCATTGCTTTTACGCGCTCGAAGCGCCCGTCGAGCGGGTCGCGGGATGGGACACGCCCTATCCGCACGCTTTCGAATGGGATTATTTCCCGGGTCCGGCCCGGGTAAGCGCGGCGCTGCGGCGCGCGGTGGAGCGTTGAATCATGGCCTATAAATCGTTCAAACTTCCCGATATCGGCGAAGGGACCGCCGAAGCGGAACTGGTTGCCTGGCACGTCAATATCGGCGATCAGGTCGAGGAAGATCAGCCGCTGTGCGACGTGATGACCGACAAGGCGACGGTGGAAGTGACCGCGCCCTTCGGCGGCAAGGTGGTCGAGCGGACGGGGGCGCCCGGCGAAATGTTGCCGGTCGGCGGCGTCATCCTGCAATTTGAGGTGACGGAAGAAGGTGACGGGGAGAATGATGCCCTATCCCTGCCGGCTCTTGCGACAGTTGAAACGGCTTCGGTCGGCTCGCAGAACATTGCGTTGGAAACCGCCAAAGCCCGTGTGCTGGCTTCGCCCGCAGTGCGCAAGCGCGCCGATCAGCTGGGCGTCGATTTGCTTCAGGTGACGGGCACTGGCCCACAAGGCCGGGTGCGTCAGTGCGATCTGGAGTCTTTTCTGAAGAAGGACGGGACGCAGGATATTCCATCCTCGCCACCCTCCAGGCAGGTCGCGCTGGCTCCCCTTGCCGAAAAGGTCCGGCCACAGTCCTTTGTGCCGGAGGATGATGTCGATGAAGTCCCCGTGATCGGGCTGCGGCGGCGGATCGCCGAGCGCATGCAGGACACGAAGCGGCGCATTCCGCACTTCTCCTATATCGAGGAGGTGGATGTGACGCAGCTGGAGGCCCTGCGCGCGATGCTCAACGCGACGCGTGGCGAGGGGCTTCCCAAACTTACCCTGCTGCCCCTGCTGATCCGTGCGTTGACAAAGGTTCTGCCGGAATTTCCGCAACTCAATGCGCTGTATGACGACTCTGCCGGGATCGTACGCCGCCATGCCAGGGTCCACGCCGGCATCGCGACGCAGACTCCGCAGGGATTGGTGGTGACGGTGCTGCGCGACGCGGCGAAGCGGGACCTTTGGAACGTCGCGGGCGAACTCACGCGCCTGTCGACGCTGGCGCGCAGCGGCCGGGCTTCGCCCTCCGACCTTTCCGGGTCCACGATCACCATCACCAGCTTGGGCGCGATGGGCGGGCTGGCCACCACCCCCGTCATCAACAGTCCGGAGGTCGCCATCATCGGCGTCAACAAACTGGTCGAAAGGCCGGTCGTGCGCGAAGGACGTATCGAGGTGGCGAAGGTCATGAATCTTTCCTCCTCCTTCGATCACCGCGTGGTCGACGGCTGGGACGCGGCCTCCTTCATCCAGCGCGTGAAGGCGCTTCTGGAAACGCCTGCGCTCCTGTTCATCGACAATTGAGAGCCGCTTTCGGCAGGGCTGTGGACCGCGAACCCGAAAGGATGGGAAGCGGTCCACAGCCCGCATGAGTCCTGGCCGGACGTCATTATCTCCGTTCATGAACGCGCCAATTTTTATCGTTTGCGCATCATTTGCGGGGAACACATAACCGATCAACGAAGAGGACGGCGCACTGGCGTGGGTTCTTTTGAGCGAAGCGTGCCCTTGCCGGTGCGTCGCTGGAAAAGTTGAGAGGGATGTTGGGAAGCGGCCATGATTTTTCATAATTCGATCCCCGCGACCGATCCGCAG
Organism: Sphingobium sp.; assembly: GCF_032153725.1. Classification (GTDB taxonomy): domain Bacteria; phylum Pseudomonadota; class Alphaproteobacteria; order Sphingomonadales; family Sphingomonadaceae; genus Sphingobium. The sequence continues at coordinate 11,330 of NZ_JALDYQ010000056.1, forward strand.
AAGGTGGCCGAGGCGATTGCGCAGATCTGGGGCGGGAAGGCGGAAGCCTTTCGTTTTCCGCCCTGGCCGGGCGCCTATGTGGCGATAGCCGGGGACGAGCGCGGGACGACGATGGAAGTCTATCCGCGTGAGCAGACGATGGCGCCGGGGGAGGGGGATGACCCCGCCTGGCCACGTCCTGACGAGAGCCCGTCGCAATATGTGGCCTTTCATGTCGCGACGATGACGTCGAAGACGGTGGAGGAGGTGCTGGCGATCGCGGAGCGGGCCGGTTGGCGCGCATTGCGCTGCTCGCGGGGCGATTTCTTCGATGTCATCGAAGTGTGGGTCGAAAACCGCATGCTGCTCGAAGTCCTGACCCCTGAAATGCAGGCGGACTACAGGAAGAATGTAAACCTCGAAATGTGGCGATGGACCAAAGAAGCGTCCTGAAGGGGTGGTGGTCCCTGAAGCGGACCGCGTTCGAACCCTGCATGGGTGGGTGTGGAAATTTGGCTGGTCGAACCGCAATGCGCGACAGCTGCTTGGAAAGGATATGTAATGGCCATTGAGGCTCTGAAATGCGCCGATGACAGCTCACTGTCGGTCGAGGAACTGGTCGAGCGCGCGCGCGAACTGGCGCCGGCATTGGCAGAGCGCACCAGCCAGACCGAGCGCGACGGACGCGTATCCGAGGAATTGACGCGGCTTGTAAAGGACGCCGGCCTCAACCGGGTCAGCCAGCCCAGGGGCTTTGGCGGCTTTGGCCATGGCCCGAGCGCCGTGTTCAAGGTGTGCTACGAAATGGCGCGGGCCTGCCCCAGCACATCCTGGTGCGCGATGGTCGCGAACAGCAACGCGTGGTTCGCTTCCTACTGGCCCGAAGAGGTGCAGCGCGACATCTGGGGCGACGATCCCACCACCATGGTCGCCATTTCCGGTATTCCCGTCGGCAAGGGGCGTAAGGTCGATGGCGGATATGAAATCTGGGGCGCCTGGCCCTGGGCCAGCAACAGCGACAATTGCGACTGGGCCATCGTATCCTCCGCCATTGCCGACGTCGAGGGCGAAAATCCGGAAACCCAATGGTTCATCGTTCCGATGGCTGAGCTTCACATCGATCAGGACAGCTGGGACATGGCCGGCATGCAGGGAACGGGCAGCAAGACCCTGCTGCGCAAGGAGCCATTGTTCGTTCCGGAAAATCGCCGCGTCAAACTCGCGCAGGTTGCCGCGGACGCAACCCCCGGTCGCGAGATTCCGGGCAATGAAGTGGCGCGCTACAATTTCGCGACGCTGAGCGGCGTGGTGCTTCTCGGGCCGGTGCTGGGCATGGCGCAGGGCGCGCTCGACGCCTTCACCGAGGCGATGAAGTCGAAGGTCAAGACTTCGCTCAGCGCCGGTGCGTCCGTGACGGCTGGCGCAACCCCGGCGGTGCAGATGCGGGTTGCAGATGCGTCGGCCCGAATCGACGCTGCGGTTGCCCTTCTGCTCTCGAGCGTCGAACCGTTCGAGACGAGGGTCGCCGCAGGGGGCGCGGTCAGCGTCGAAGAGCGGGTTCGCGTTCGCCGCAATATCGGCTTTGCCGCACGCCAGGCATTTGAGGCGATCAATATATTGGCGGAAGGCGCTGGAGCCTCTTCCTTCGCCTCCCGGTCGATGTTCCAGCGTTTCTGGCGCGATCTGTCGGTCGGCGTGCGCCATGTCACGCTCGACACCGATGCGATCTACCAGATGTACGGTCAGGAACGATTTGGGTTGCCGCCCGCTGGCGCTTATTGATCGCGGGCGCGTTCCGGCGGGCCTTACAAACCCTTGGCGCGCCAGGGGCGGTCGGCCGGACGGGGCAAGGCAGGGATTGAGATGGCTTCGTCCGGGCGCGTTGGCGTCCGGAAAGCCATGTCTGTATCTGTCGATCGCACGGACGTAAGTGGCCTTATCCGAAAAGGCTGATCGGCGGGTTCATTAGTTTCCTTCATGACGACGCGAATTCAATTCGCTTCTTCGGCAACGGCATGAGTGGCAGGAATTTCGTTGAATTATTCCAAGGTAGCAAGAGGCTCTGAGAGAGCGATGACAATCGAAAAAACAGCCGTGGCCGCGGATGGCGTGAAGCTCCATTATTCCATCCACGGATCAGGTCCGCTTCGCCTGGCGTTGACCCATTCGCTGGCGATGACCGGAAGTTTCTGGACGCGGCTGATCGACGCCCTCGGCGACCACGCCACCGTGCTGAGCTGGGATTGTCGCGGCCATGGCGCCTCCGACAAGCCGGCGGGGCCGTATACAGTGGAAATGTTTGGCGATGATCTCGCCACGGTTTTCGACGCGGCGGGCTGGGATCGTGCGATCTGCGCGGGCGCATCGATGGGCGGCACGGTCACGCTCGCCTTCGCTGCCCGGCATCCCGCCCGGGTTTCCGCCCTGGGCCTGATCGACACGACGGCGTCCTACGGGGCTGGCGCGCCCGAAGCATGGGAAGGCCGTGCCCAGAAGGCGCGCGATGAAGGTCTGGCCTCGCTGACGGCCTTTCAGGAGACGCGCTGGTTCAGCGACGGCTTCCGCGCCGCCAATCCTGGCCTTGTCGCCGAATGCGTGGAGATTTTCTGCGCCAATGATCTCAATGCCTATGGCGAAACCTGCAGGATGTTGGGTGCGGCCGATCTGATCGATCAACTTCCCGCCATCCGCGTGCCCACCATGATTTTGGTGGGCGATGAGGATTATGCCACCCCGCCTCCGATGGCCGAGCAGATGCATGGCCTGATCGGGGGATCGACGCTGGAGATCATAGCGGGCGCGCGTCACCTGACGCCGCTCGAATGTCCAGACCTGATCGCGGACCGACTGTTGACGCTGGCGCGAAAGGTTGAGGCGTGAAATTCGAGGGCCGCTTCCGGATAGCTGCACCGCGCGACGAAGTGTTCGCGCGACTCAACGATCCCCAATTCTTCGTGTCCTGCCTGGAGGGGGTGAGCGATCTCAAGGAGATCGACGCGGACCATTACACCGCGACGCTCGAAACCAGGATCGCCTATATCAAGTTTCGCTTCGACATGGCCGTGGCACTGCTGGAGCGTACCGCGCCCGAACGTGTCGTCGCGCAGCTGGAAGGAACGCCGCTGGGTACGGTGGGCCGGCTGACGACGATGGCCGTCGCCAATCTGGTCGATGCCGAGGGCGGCCGCGAGACGGATATCGTCTATGAGATGGAAGTCGCCCTGACCGGAAAGCTCGGGAGCCTCGGGCAGCCGGTCATGAAGTCCAAGGCCCGGGAAATGGAGCAGGGCTTTGTTCGCAAGGCAAGTGCTGCCTTCATTGACGAAGCGCCCGCCTCCAATGCGGCTGCTCCAACGACCAAGCCCAAGCCGGCGGGAACCAGGCCTGTACGGTCACGACAGGGCGTTCTGCGCCTGTGGCTCGCTCGCCTCGCCAGGACGATCGCCGCGCGGCTGAACCCCGATCTCCCGGATTGGCAAGGCGGTCAGGCTTCGGAAGCGCATGTCGACCCTCCGGCGGACGCGGCCGGTCCGGCGGTAGCGGTCGGGACTGTGAATCGGGGAGGGGCTGCCAGGACGACGCTCGACTTCGATCTCGTCCGTCCCAGCTCCGTGGCGGACGCCATAGGGCTGCTGTCCGGCGATGATCCGACCGTTCGCCCATTTTCCGGTGGAACGGCCCTGATGCTGATGATGAAGAGCGGCGTGTTCAAACCTACGCGGCTTGTCGATCTGTCTGGTCTTGAAAGTGAATTGGGCGGCGTCGCGCGGACTGGGAACGGCGGCCTCAAGATCGGTGGTCTTACGCGTCTTGCCGAACTGGGCGAGAATGCGGATGTCCGGGCGATCGCGCCGGTGATCACCCATGCCATTCCCCGCCTGTCGAATGTGCGCGTGCGTAACGCGGCACGGGTCGGCGGCTGCCTTGCCCATGGCGATCCGCATATGGATCTGCCCCCTATCCTCGCTTGTCTGAGGGCGGAAGCCGAAATCGCCGGTCCGGGCGGAACGCGCCTGCTGCCGCTCGAAGAGCTTTATGTCGGCTATTATCAGACGCTACTGGTTCAGGGCGAAATCATCGCCCATGTCCACATTCCCTCGCAGGCAAGCTGGCAGAGCGTTTATCGCAAGATGACCGTGCGGACCTATGATGACTGGCCTGCATTGGGCGTGGCGGTGTCGGCGCGGCTGGAAGGAGGCACCGTTCGGGACTCGCGCGTCGTCGTGTCGGCCGCAACTGAGAAGGTCACGCGCCTTGCGGATGTGGAAGCCTTGATCCGGGGCAAGGAACTTTCCGCCGACCTGTGCCGCAAGGCGGGCGAACTCGCCGCCGAAGCGGTCGATACCGTCAGCGATGTCCAGGGAACCGCCGCTTATAAGAAGGTTCTTATCGAAGTCGAATTGGGCCGGGCGCTTGAAGCGTTCATCGAAGAGGGAGTAGTCGCATGAAGAAGATTGACTATCCCCAGGCTCAGGGGCCTGTGGCCGGGCCGCAGGTCGGGACGTCACCGCCACGGCTGGAGGCGCGGCGAAAGGTCACCGGCCGCGCGGCCTATGTCCACAATATGACGGTGCCGCGCATGTTGCATGCCAAGGTGTTCCGCAGCACGGTGGCGCACGGCCGCATCCGGTCGATCGACGTGTCCGAGGCACTGGCCTTGCCCGGCGTCCATTGGGTGCTGACCGGCGAGGATATCCGTGAGCTGGTGCCCAATCCCTATTACGGACCCGCCTTTCACGACCAGCCCGTGCTCGCGCTCGAAAAGGTACGCTATGTCGGGGAGCCCGTGGCGGTGGTGCTGGCGGACGATCCCTATGTGGCGGCGGATGCGGCGAATATGATCGTCGCGGAATATGATCTGCTCGAACCCGTCTATGACGAGATCGAGGCCATGACGTCCTCGGCGATCGTGCATGAGGAACTGAAGCCAGCCGGCACTTTCCCGGACCTCAAGCATCTGAACGGCAAACGCGACACGAATATCGCGCTGGATTATCATCTGCGCCGGGGCGACGTGGAGGCGGCGTTTGCCGGTGCGGATCGCGTGTTCGAGCATGAGTTCCGCACGCAGGCGACCATGCATGTGCCGCTTGAACCCATGGTTTCCATGGCGGTTCCCGATGATGACCGGCTCATCATCCATACCGCCTCGCAAAGCCCCTCCTTCGTGCGGCTGGAGATCGCGCGGCTGCTGGGCTGGCCGGAAAACCGGGTACAGGTGAAGGTGCCGCATCTGGGCGGGGGTTTCGGCGCGAAGCTATACATCAAGTTGGAGGCGTTGGTCGCCTGCGCGGCTCTGATCGCCCGTGCACCGGTGAAACTGTCGCTGACGATGGAAGAGCAGTTCTACACCATCACCAAGCATCCGACGACCTTCCGGATCAAGACGGCGGTGGACGGCGAAGGCCGGATCACCGGGCGGCGCTGCCAGATATACTGGAACGGCGGCGCCTATGCCGATATCGGCCCACGCGTCACGCAGAAATCCGGCTTCACGGCGCCCGGTCCCTATGACATCGATAATGTCGAGATCGAATCCTATGCGCTCTATACCAACCGGCCCCCGGCGGGCGCGCTGCGCGGCTTCGGCATTCCCCAGCTGGTCTGGGCCTATGAAAGCCAGGCCGACCTCATAGCCCGTGCATTGGGGCAAGACCCGCTGGAATTCCGGCGGCGCAACCTGCTGCGCGATGGACGGCCCCAGGCGACGGGCACCATCATGCAGGACAGCGCCATTCACGAAACGCTGGAACTGGTGGCGGAGCGGATCGGCTGGACCGAACCGTTCGATCGCGGCACTGGTCCTGTGAAACGCGGGCGTGGCATTGCAATCGGGTTCAAGGCGTCGATTTCGCCCACCACATCGGTTGCGATGGTGACCATTGCGGCGGACGGCAGCGTATCGCTGTCGATCTCCACCGTGGATATGGGGCAGGGGTCCGACACCGCCATGGCGCAGATCGTGGCGGAGGTGCTCGGCATCAGGACGCAGGAGGTGAATGTCGTCCATCCTGACACCGATGCGACCCCCTATGACATGGCGACACTGGGTTCCCGTTCCACCTACCATACGGGCAACGCCGTGAAGCTGGCCGCCGAGGATGCGCGCGCCAAGCTCTGGGCCATGGCGCGCGAGGCGGGCATCGATCCGCAAGCCGGTTTTTCGCGCGTCGCCGTTTTCAAGGCGCATTACGGCATGCAGGCCGGCACGATCATTGGCACGGGGACCTTCATCCCCGATTATGCTCCGGCCGATGCCGATGGTCAGTCCCCGCTCGTCACGCCCTATTGGATGATCGGCGCGACCGCGGTCGAGGTGGAGGTTGACACCCGGACCGGGCATTTGCGAATCGCGCGCATGATCAATGCGGTCGATTGCGGCAAGCCGCTCAACCCGCGCATCGTCGAAACGCAGATTTCCGGCGCTGCGACCATGCAGCTTGGCTTCACCTTGTCGGAGGAAATGAATTTCGAGGCAGGACAGGTCACGAACGCGTCCTTCTCCGATTACAAGATTCCGGGCATCCACGATATTCCCGTCGTCATGGAAAATCACATCATCGAAGCGGAGCAGAGCAACGCGCCCTTCGGCGCGAAGGGGGTCGGGGAAAGTTCGACCTTCGGCATTTCCCCGTCGATCGCCAATGCAATCGAGGATGCCGTCGGCGTGCGCCTGTTCGAGCTGCCGCTGACGCCGGAAAAGGTGCTGCGCGCCATCCGCGACGCGGCCGGCAATCCCCTGAAGGACTAGAGATATGAGCAAGGATATTGCCTTCACCCTCAACGCCCGGCCGGTCAGCGTAACCGTCGGCTCGCATGAAAACGCCGTCGATGTGCTGCGCCGCTTCGATCTTTTCGGCGCGCGGGAAAGTTGCGGGCAGGGCCTTTGTGGTTGCTGCACGATCCGGGTGGACGGCAAGCCGCTTTCGGGGTGCCTGACGCTCGCGCTGAAACTGGACGGCGCGACGGTCGAGACGGTCGAGTCCCTCGATGCCGATGGTCAGCTCGACCCGGTGCAACAGGCCTTCATCGATCAGGGCGCCTTCCAGTGCGGCTTCTGCACACCGGGCTTCGTCATGATGACGAAGCATCTTCTGCGCGACCATCCCAATCCGGATGACGAAGAGATTCGAAGCTATCTTTCGGGCAATCTCTGCCGCTGCGCGACCTATCCGGAAATATTGAAGGCGGTGAAGGACGCGGCGAAGAAGATCGCCACCGCGGCGGCATGATTGCAGCGCCTCACACTCAGCTTGTTTGGAAATAATCGATGAGCGGTTCGCTTTCGCACCTTCGGGTGCTTGACCTTTCCCGTATCCTGGCCGGTCCCTGGTGCGCGCAATTGCTTGGCGATCTGGGCGCCGAGATCATCAAGGTCGAGCGGCCGGGGGCGGGTGACGATACGCGTGGCTGGGGTCCCCCCTTTCTGGAGACGGAGGATGGGCAGCAGGGCGATGCCGCCTATTTTCTCTGCGCCAACCGCAACAAAGGTTCGGTGACGATTGATTTCACGCAACCCCAGGGGCAGGAACTGATCCGGCAACTGGTGGCCGATTGCGACATTCTGATCGAAAATTTCAAGGTCGGCGGCCTGAAGAAATATGGCCTAGATTATGAGGCTCTGGCGGAGATCAATCCGCGGCTGATCTATTGCTCGATCACGGGTTTTGGGCAGACCGGGCCTTATGCGCCGCGCGCCGGCTATGATTTCCTCATCCAGGCCATGGGCGGGCTGATGAGCATCACCGGACGCAAGGACGGCGAGCCGGGAAGCGGGCCTCAGAAAGTCGGGGTCGCGCTGACCGATATCCTGACCGGCCTCTATGGCGCGGTCGGTATTCTCGCCGCGCTTGCCGATCGAGAGCACACCGGCAAAGGCCAGCATATCGATGTCGCGCTGCTGGATGTCCACGTGGCCTGTCTTGCCAATCAGGCGATGAATTATCTTGTCGGCGGAACCGCGCCGGTGGCGCTGGGCAATTCCCATCCCAATATCGTGCCCTATCAGGACTTCGCCACCAGTGACGGCCATATGGTCATCGCCGTCGGCAATGACGAGCAATTCGCGCGCCTGTGCACCGCCTTGGGCGATGCATCGCTGGCCAGCGATCAACGCTATGCGACCAATCGCGGGCGCGTGGAGAATCGGGCGGTGCTTGTCCCCCGGCTGGACGAACTCACCCGGCAGCGCAAGACGGCGGAATGGGTCGCGCTGCTTGAACAGGTCGGGGTGCCTTGCGGGCCGATCAACGATCTGGAGCAGGTCTTCCAGGACCCCCAGATCATTGCGCGGGGCCTCAAGGTCGACCTTCCCCATGCGGCAGCGGGTTCCGCGCCCAGCGTCGCCAACCCGCTCAGGCTTTCCAGGACGCCCGTGGACTATCGCACCGCGCCGCCAGTGCTCGGCGGCGATACCGAGCGGGTGCTGAAAGACAGGCTTGGCCTGGACGCCGATCAGCTCGAAAAGCTGCGTGCGGCGGGCATTGTCTGAAACTTCGCCTATCTTCCTCCGGGGGGCGTTCCTAAGCCATCATTAGTTCTGTTCATGACTGTTGCGGATTTTATCGCTTGTGGATGGCGGGGCGGCGTCCATAATTGTTGTTTGTAGGAGATCATGCCTTGGCGCGGGGTCTTTTTGAGCGAAGCGTGTCCTTGCCGGCGCTTGGCGGATAAGTTGAGAGGATGTTGGGAAGCGGCCATGATTTTTCATAATTCGATCCCCGCGACCGATCCGCAGAAGGTGGCCGAGGCGATTGCGCAGATCTGGGGCGGGAAGGCGGAAGCCTTTCGTTTTCCGCCCTGGCCGGGCGCCTATGTGGCGATAGCCGGGGACGAGCGCGGGACGACGATGGAAGTCTATCCGCGTGAGCAGACGATGGCGCCGGGGGAGGGGGATGACCCCGCCTGGCCACGTCCTGACGAGAGCCCGTCGCAATATGTGGCCTTTCATGTCGCGACGATGACGTCGAAGACGGTGGAGGAGGTGCTGGCGATCGCGGAGCGGGCCGGTTGGCGCGCATTGCGCTGCTCGCGGGGCGATTTCTTCGATGTCATCGAAGTGTGGGTCGAAAACCGCATGCTGCTCGAAGTCCTGACCCCTGAAATGCAGGCGGACTACAGGAAGAATGTAAACCTCGAAATGTGGCGATGGACCAAAGAGGAACAATGAGCTTCATCAATATTGAGATTCGCGACGCCGTTGCCGTCGTGACCATGAACGCCCCCGAAGCCCGGAACGCGCTGGGGTCCGACGCCCAATACGGCGCGATCGAGGATGTGTGCCGCCGCATTTCGGGGGACAGGTCCATCCGCGCCGTCATCTGGACTGGCGCGGGTCGCGCCTTTTGCGCGGGCGGCGACATCAAACTGATGCGCGATCGGGTTTTCGATCCTGAGATCGAGCCGATCGAGGACCGTTATCATTATAAGGAGGGAATCCATCGGATTCCGCTGGCCCTCTACAATCTCGAAGTGCCGGTCATCGCGGCGGTGAATGGACCCGCGATCGGGGCGGGACTCGATCTGGCCTGCATGTGCGATATCCGCATAGCGGGCGAGAGGGCGAAATTCGCGGAGAGTTTCGTCACGCTCGGCATCATACCGGGGGATGGGGGCGCGTTCCTGCTGCAACGCCTGGTCGGTCCTTCGAAGGCCGCCGAGATGACGTTCACCGGCGATGTCATCGATGCCGCGGCCGCTCTGCAATGCGGCCTTGTGTCGCAAGTGGTGCCTGACGAGGAATTGATGGCCCGGGCGCTCGACCTTGCCCAGCGTATCGCGAAAAATCCGACGCATGTGCTTAGAATGTCGAAGCGCCTCCTTCGCGAAGCGCAGCACGCCCGGCTGGAAACCGTGCTGGAGCTTTCGGCCTCCTTCCAGGCGCTGGCGCATGCGACGAAAGACCACAGGGACCGGATCGATGCCGCCGTCGGCCGTCTGGGCACCAGCAAGAACTGATAGAGGGACAAGTCAATGCGGACCGAATATGTGAAGGTTCCGATGCGGAACGGTGGCGAAATGGGCGCCTATATCGCCTATCCCGACAAGACCCCCGCCGGTTCGGTGATCGCGATCATGGAAATCTGGGGCGTCAACGACACCATGCGGTATCACGCCAAGGAATTTGCCGAGGCCGGTTATATCTGTCTGGTGCCCGACCTGTTCTGGAGGCAGGAAGCGGGCGTCGAGCTTTCGGATCGTGATCCTCAGGACGTCGAAAAGGCTTTCGATCTCTATTATGGTTTCGACTATGATCTGGGCGTCGAAGACATGGAGGATGTCGAGGCCTATCTGAAGACGCTTCCGGAATCGAACGGCAAGGTCGGCGCGGTCGGCTACTGCCTGGGTGGCAAGCTGTGCTATATGATGTGCTGCCGTACCGAAATCGATTGCGCGGTCGCTTATTACGGCACCTATATCGAGCATAATATCCGCGAAGCCGGCAATCTGCATCGGCCGTTCATGCTTCATATGGCGATGAAGGACCGGTGGGTGCAGGCCGAGGTGAACGAACTGCTGATGCGCAAGCTTTCGCCCCTTCCGCTGGTCGAAATCCATCAATATCCCGGAGCGGATCATGCCTTCGCCCGGCATGGCGGGTTGACCTATAGCAAGCCGGAGGCCGACAAGGCCCTCGCGCTGTCGATCGAGTTTTTCGATCGGCATCTGGAACAGGCTCCTGCCACGGCCTGAGTCCGCTTCCGCCGCCCGTTCTCCATGTGCGCGGCGGCGGTGGCCCATGTCGTGACGATCACCAAACCAGCAAGATGCTTTGAGGCCTTATGACAACGACTTCCTTTGTTCCCGATCCGCCCGTCCTCACCAGCAGGGAAAGGGATCGCCGTTGGGGCCTGCTGCGCGACATGATGCGCAAAAATGGCGTCGAATGCCTGTTGGTGCCGCCTGCGTCGCACCGCTATCCGGCGGACCAGTATTTCACCAATTCCCTGCCCGGCTGTACCGTTGTCTTCCCGCTCGACAGCGAGCCGGTCGCCTTCCATCGCGGTGCGTCCGTTGCCGGTTCCTGGTTGCAGGCCCGTGACTGGGGCGAAGGCGACTGGATCGAAGACATGCGTTTTGGTCCGCGCGGCGCCCTGATCGTCGAGGTGCTCAAGGAACGTGGGCTGACCGGCGCACGGATCGGCACCATCGCTGCCCTGGGCGGGCCGAATCTCGCTCCGGTCGGATGGACGCCGCACGGCCTGTGGACGAGCCTGAAGGATGCGCTGCCCGATGCGACCTTCGTCGAACTGTGGGACGATTTCGCCGCTATCTGGCTGACGAAGAGCGAGGAGGAAATCGCGCTCTACCGCTATGTGTCGGACGTATGCGAAAAGGCCTGTGAAGCCATGCTCGAAACGACCCGGCCCGGGGTGAGCGAGAGCGAAATCTATGCCGCGATGATGAGCGTCTATTATCGCCATTGCGCAACGCCGGCCCATGACCTGTTCATCCATTCCGGCACCGACAATCTGAGCTGGGACGCGCCGCGATGGCTCTACCGCGCGCAAAAGCCGCGCGTCATCCAGCAGGGCGACGTCGTGATGTCGGAGATCATGGCGGTGGTCGGCGGCATCGAAGGGCAAGCGCAGATGTGCATCGCCGTGGGCGAAGTCGCCGAGCCTTTCCATCGCGCATCCAGGGTTGCGCGCGAATCCTATGAGGCTGGCCTTGCCACGATCCGGGCGGGCGTGAGGTTCGGCGAAGTCGCGGACGCCATGCAGGAACCGCTTCTGCGCGCCGGCGCCTGGCATCTCACGCCTCATGTGCACAGTGTCAGCCCGCTTACGCTGGTCAGCCCCGTGACCGAAGGGCTCGATCCCAGCGTGAAAGATGCGTTCAGGCGTGTCGATCAGCTCGGCGGCAGCGGCCTTGATGTCGTTCTTGAGGCCGGCATGTCGATCCAGCTTGAGCCCAATGCCGCATTCGGCCGCCAACAGGTCAATATCGGCGGCAATGTGCTGGTGACGGCCGACGGGTGCGAGGAACTCAACGAACTGCCCAATCATATGCGGTTCGTGGGGTAGATCCGATGCAATCCGTCTCAACCGCAACCGCCGATTTCAAAGATCCGCTGGAGTTCCGGAGGATTCTTGGGCATGTGCCTACTGCCGTCAGCGTGATAACCGCGCTGACGGAGGCTCATGAGCCGATCGGCATGGTGGTCGGCACGTTCACGTCCGTGTCGCTCGATCCGCCGCTGGTCGGTTTCCTTCCCGATCGGAAGTCGCGGACATGGCCGCTGATCGAGGCGGCCGGGCATTTCTGCGCGAACATATTGGCGGCGGATCAGACCGCGCTGTGCCGCCAGATCGCCGGCAAGGGCGAGGACAGGTTCGCAGGGATCGACTATACGGTTTCGGGCCATGGGCTGCCGATCATCGCCAATGCCCTGGCAAGCATCGAATGCCGCATCCATTCGGTCAATGATGCTGGCGACCATTTCTTCGTTCTGGGCGAAGTGCTGGGAATGGAGGCCGTTCGCGCCGCAGATCCGCTGCTGTTCTTTTGCGGCAAATATGGCGGCTTTGCGGATCTGAACTGATCGGGGCCCGTTCGCGCCGTTGCTGCGCCGCGATCGGAAAGAAATCATTCCGCTCCCATGGCCGCAGGCGGTGTTGAACCGCATGCGGCCCTTTTTTGCCTATTTCAACAGCTCCGAGAATTCGTCGCGCGCCCAGGAGATGAATTTCGCCACTTTCGAATATCCCGCCCTGTTGGCGGGATACACCAGATGATATCCAAAAGACGTCTGAAGCCGGATCGAGAATGGCTCGACAAGTTTCCCACTGATAATATCGTCCCGAACGACCGCGCTGCGGCCCAGCGCGACGCCCAAACCTTCGATCGCGAGCTGGAAGGAAGGAAACAGAAGGTCGCAGGCGAGGTCCCGTGTCAGGCTGAGATCCGAAATGCCCGCTCTCCGCAGCCAAAAAGGCCAGTCATCGCGAAGGATCAGCGGAGAGACGGTCCTGATTATGACATGTCCCGTCAGATCCTTGGGTTCATTGAGCGGAATTGGACCGTCAAGCAGGCTGGGGCTGCAGACCGGGAAAAGCTCTTCGGTGGTGATGCGGTTCACCTCATAACCGGGCCAGTCACCCTCGACGCCGTAGAGCATCGCGACATCGCAATCATTTCTGATCGCGTCCGACGATGTCGGCAGGATTTTCAGGCGAACCTGGATATCGGGGTTCGATGCGGTAAAATTCTTAAGGTGAGGGATCAGGCATTTCATCGCAAAAGTGCCGAGCGCCCCGATCGTAAGGACGTCGTCATTATTCTGGCGTGTCGCGCGATCCATTGCCAGGCGGAGTTCGGCAATCGCAGCGCGCGCCACATTGTAGATTTCGGACCCTGCCTCGGTCACCTGGATTTCGTTTCCGATGCGGTCGAACAGCTTGACGTTCAGCAGTTCTTCAAGCTTGCGGATCTGGTGGCTGACGGCGCTCTGGGTCAGATTGAGTTCGATGGCCGCGCGCGTGAAGCTGCGATGTCGCGCTGCGGCCTCAAACGCGCGGAGCCCCGTCATGGAGGGAAAGATATTCCGCATCGGATTGCTCACTCAGACGATCCCTACATCCTGTTCATCCGGTGCCTCGTTGGCACGATTGCGGCCCTTGCGGAACCTGAAATCGCCTCAATCATGTCATATTCGGGCGATTTCCGCCTGTTCGGGATCGTTCCTCCAATAAGGTTCGATGTCCTGTCGGCCGCCGTTGAGGAGGCCACGCCATGATCGAAACCATTCATGACTGCCTGAATTCGTTGCGTTTGTGAATCCTGCGCCCGCCCATCACCCTGGTCTGATCGAGCGGGGCTGGACAGCCTGACCCTGTGCCGGTGGACAGAAAGGGGGAATGAAAATGGATTCTGGTCGCATGTCGACCCTTGCGGGAAATGCCGCTGTGCCATGGTATCGAACGCTGAGCAGGCGGCAATGGAATGTCCTGCTCGCCTCCAATCTGGGCTGGCTGTTCGATGGATTTGAAAATTATGCTTTGATCCTCACGGCCGCTCCGGCCTTGAAGCAACTGCTGCCGGCCGCCAGTCAGCCGCAACTTTCCTTCTTCGTCGGCCTGATCATGGCGATCAATTTGCTGGGATGGGGGATTGGCGGGCTTCTGGGCGGGATCGCCGCGGACTATATCGGCCGGAAACGGATGATGATGGCGGCCATTCTGGGTTATTCGATCATGACCGGCCTGTCCGCCTTTGCTTTCTCCTGGTGGTCCTTCGCGATCCTGCGTTTCCTTGTCGGCATGACGGTCGGATCGGAATGGGCGATCGGCAGTTCGATGGTCGCGGAAATCTGGCCCGACCGTGCACGGGGCAAAGGCGCGGGCCTTATGCAATGCGGTCTGGGCGTCGGTTTCTTCATCGCTTCATTCGCATGGCTCTTCCTGTCGCCGACAGGGCCCTCGGCGTGGCGATATATGTACCTTCTCGGTGTCGTGCCGGCCCTTCTCACCCTGTGGATAAGGCGATCGGTCGAAGAATCGGAAGTCTGGAAAGCCATGGCGAAGCGCAGAGAGAACGCGAAACTCATGGTGGCGGAAGGCGGCGAGCTTGCTTTCCCGGAACGACAGCTTGCCAGATTCACGCTGGTCGATCTGCTCTCCGACAGGGAAAGCTTCAGGACCACATGCCTCGTTCTCCTCATGTCGCTTGCGACGACCGTCGGCTTCTGGAGCGTTTCGACCTGGGTTCCGCAATTTGTGGGCGCCGTCGCATCGAGCCGGGGCCATGACGCGGCGAGTTGGGCGAGCTTTGCCGGTATGGCCTACACTGCGGGGTCGATCACGGGATATGTCGCTTTGGGTTTCCTCGCGGATGCGCTCGGCCGCAAGCCGGTTACACTGGGCTTCTACATCGGTGCGCTGGCCTTTACTCCGCTCCTCTTCTTTGGAAGGCATGACCCGGTCTGGTTGCTCATGCTTGCCTTTGCCAATGCCATTTTCTCGAACGGGCAATATACATGGATGGCGGTCTGGCTGCCGGAACTCTATCCCACTCGCATCCGCGCAACGGCTATGGCCTTCGTCTTCAATTCTCCGCGCTTCCTGGCCTTCGTCGGTCCGATCGTGGCGGGGAGCCTGATCACGGCCCTGGGCGGCTATGGTTGGGCGGCCATGACGCTCTCCTCTGTGTACCTGATCGGGGTGTTTGCCGCGCCCTTCCTGCCGGAAACGCGTGGCAAGCCATTGCCCGCGTGAGGGGAGCGCTCCCCTTCATGAATCCCTGTCATGGGCAAATCAGGCCATTTCATTTGCCTCGCCGTGCTGGGCGCCTAAAAGATCGGCGTATCCGAAGGATCGGCGGAGTGCAGTCAGTTTAGGCTGCGCTCCCCCTGAAATCGATGCGAACGCAATTCGCATGCGGCGCAGTGGGTGAAACGATTCCGGAACGGGAGAGAGGGATTTTGGACAATCACGAGATCTTTGCCCGGTTGACTGAAGCGGGAACGCGCAAGGCTTTGATCACCCTGGTCACCGCTCTGGGCTCTTCCGTCCGTGCCCCTGGGGCACATATGGCCGTGACCGATGACGGCGCCTATGTCGGTTCCTTCTCCGGTGGCTGCATCGAACGAGCGGTCGCGGCGGAAGCCGTGGCCGCGATCGAGGAAGATGCCGCCCGTATCGTGCGCTTCGGGCAGGGATCTTCCTATATCGATATCCGACTGCCCTGCGGTGGCGGCGTCGATCTGCATTTTCAACCATGGGACTTTCCCCAGCTTGATATCTTGATCGGCAATGCCCTCGACCGACGTGAACCGTTCGGTCTTGACCTGTTTCTGGACGGCAGGCCCCCGGCCTTTGTCGATGCCTATCAGCCGACCACATGGGACATGGAGGGCCGTGTCGTTCATATCGGGCACTGGCCCCGGCCCAGACTCCTCATCATTGGGCACGGGGCGGGCGTCCGAAGGCTGGCGGATCAGGGCAAGGCATGGGGAGCGGAAATCAGCGTTCTCACGCCGGACGCAGACCTTGTCGAAACCATGAGCGGGCAGGGGTATGACATTGGCCGGCTGTACCGGACCTCGGACGTAGACGCCGTGCGATCCGACCGCTGGACGGCGGTGATATTCCTTTTCCACGATCATGACTGGGAACGCACTTTGCTGGCCCATGCGCTCGATCTGCCCAGCTTCTTCATTGGCGCCATGGGAAGCCGGCGCGCGCATGCGGTACGCCGTGACGGCTTGCGGGAGATGGGCGTATGCGAACGCAGGATCGGAAAGATCCGCGCGCCGATCGGACTTTTCCACTCCGCCCGCGATCCGTCCACTCTCGCGGTTTCGATCCTGGCACAGGTGGCCGATACATATCGCAAGGCAGACTTCACCGCTGCTGGCAATGCCACCGAGGTTCAGCGCAAACAACTACTGCGGGCAAGCTGAAGGCTACGCAACGGTCGATTTGAAAACGCACTCAAAACAGGAGAGTTTAGAATGTTCACTCATGTGATGGTCGGCACCAACGATCTGGGCAAGGCCCGCGCCTTTTATGATGCGGTTTTCCAGGCAATCGGCGCTGCACCGGGCGTCGAATTCCATGGCCGCGCATTCTACAGTCACAAGGGGACCGGTTTCGGTGTCGGCGCACCCGCTGACGGCAATGCGGCAACCTATGCCAATGGTGGAACCGTCGGGTTCGCTGCGGTCAACCAGGATGCCGTGGACGCATGGCACGCGGCTGGTTTGGTCAATGGTGGAGTTTGCGATGGGACGCCGGGCCACCGGCCGTTGGCGCCGGGCAACACCTATGCCGCCTATCTGCGCGATCCCGACGGCAACAAGCTTTGCGCTTCCTGCCAACTGGGCTGAGCTATCGCGACGATTGGTCGTCCGGGTGGAACCTGGACGGCTACTCCGTCCTGGACAATTGATTCCAGCCGATTGCCGACCACGGGTGAAATGCAATTCCATTCTGTCCCCATCGGCCTGCCCGGCCTCTCATCTGGATTCCGATCATTATCGAGGAAGTTGTTGTGCTTGAAATTCATGTGACCGATCGATTGGGCGAAACGCGCAAGGTGCAAGCCGAGGAAGGTTTGACCCTTATGGAGGCGTTGCGCGACAATGGTACGGACGAACTGATGGCGCTGTGCGGTGGATGCTGTTCCTGCGCTACCTGCCATGTCTACATCCGGTCTGGAAATCTGGCTGGGCTTCCTGCGGTGAGCGATGATGAGAATGATTTGCTCGACAGCAGCAATGCGCGACAGGCTGATAGCCGCCTGTCTTGCCAGATTCCGCTGACAGCTGCGCTCGGAGATATTCATGTCACTATCGCACCGGAGGATTGATTGGTGTTCGCGAGAAAATTGCAATTTGAAGAGGAAGCGCGCTCCCGCAACCAACTCAAACGATATTTATCGTCGGTCGTGGGCCCACTCTTATGCTGTCGACAAATCGACAGGATTCCGGCCAGATCGTCGCGGATATCGATCTTCGTCTGTTCACCATCGGGCAACACGACAATGCATTCCAATATCGAGTGGATGATCTCCCGCGCCTGAATCCTCAGCCCCTCCTCCATGCCGTTCAGCGCCAGATAGAGCTGCTCTAACTGCTTGCGGTAGTGCAGTGCCATATTCGGATGGAGCAAAAAGGGGAGGGGCTTCGGTCGTCAAAGGCTTCGAGCTGCGGCGCAAGACTCGAAGAGCTTGGCGTGGTCCCGTTAAGAGGGCCGACACCCGCAGCATGCAGCAAAATGGGCGCCGATAGGGGCGTCGCCGTTTCGCCCATTGGCTGCGCGGTTGGCACGAATTGGCAGGAGCCTATCGTGGTGTGAACGTGCTGCTTTTGTGGTCCAGGGAGAAGGATGTCCACCGGGCCATTGGTAATCAACCAGCCAAGAGGCTCGCCGGCAAAACGAACCTTTGCCCTCGGCGACGATGCGGCATGGATTAAAGCGCCCGTGCCGACCGTTTCCAATCGGAGTATCAAGCGTGGGAGCCATTCGTGCGTCATTTCATATCGGCCGCAATCGCAATTCTGGCGATCGCTTCGCCCGCATGGGCGGCGGACCAACTAGGGGAGCAATCCACTGTGACCCGACGGACACGCGTGGGCACTGGTGCCGAGCTGTCGACGGGAGTCGAATATCAGGACGGGACCTTTGGAACCGCGCAGAAGGTCGAGACAACATCCGTTCCCACGAGTTTGCGCATTGCGAGCGGTCGGTTTCAATTGACCGCGACGCTACCCTATCTGCGAATTGATGCCCCCGGCAATGTCGTGGGCGGCGGCGGTGGGCTCTTTGGCTTTCCGATCATTGTTGATCCAAGCCAACCGGCGACCCGCGTGCGGCGCGAGGGGCTGGGGGATTTGCGACTGGGCGCATCCTATCTCGTACCCCTTTCAGGCGTTGGACTTACTCTGATGGGGCAGGTGAAATTGCCGACGGCGTCGCAGCGCAAGAATTTGGGGACCGGTAAGCCAGATTATATGATGGGAGCCGAGCTGGCGAAAAGCTTCGGCCGCGTCACGCCTTTTGCCGACCTCACCTATACCATTGCGGGCGATCCTCAGGGTTTTGATCTGCGTAATTCCATTTCGGCTCGGGCCGGTGTCGCCGGGCAGATTGCTGCCGGCTTGCGGGGACATATTTCATACGATTATGCGCAGAGTCTGAGCCGCCTCGCGCCTGATCAGGAGCAAATCTCGACCGGGATCAATGCGGGTCTTACGAATCGGCTATCACTTGGCCTTTATGGCAGCGCCGGGCTGTCGCAGGGCGCACCGGATCTGGGCGCTGGCCTCCAGCTTGGCGTGAGGCTGTTCTAAAAGGATCTACGCTTATCCATCACTCTCTGGGGCGGCTGCCGGTTGCGCGCGTAGCTGCCGTGCCGGCTAATGCCAGGCGGAGATTTCAGGAGAAGTCGCCTTGAGCACAATCGAACGCGCGGCGCGCGCCATGTATGAAACCGTTCAGCCGAAATGGGCCTGGAATGATCCCGATGCCGAGCTTTTTGCGCCGCATGTACAGATTGCCCTTGCCGCTCATGGGTAGCCCGGAGTCGGCTCACCCCCATGCCGACGGAATTTCTTCAGGGCTTTCAGGCAGCTTCGCGGTTCTTGAAGCGCCAACTCTCGTTGCCGGTTTCGATGATGTCGCAATGGTGCGTCAGCCGGTCGAGCAGCGCGGTCGTCATTTGGCATCGCCGAACACCGGAGGCCATTCGCCGAACGCGAGGTTGGTGGTCACCATGATCGAGGTCTGCTCGTAGAGCCGGCTGACCAGGTGGAACAGCAACTGACCGCCAGACAGCGCGTACGGCAGATAGCCCAGCTCGTCGAGGATCACCAAGTCGAGCCGGGACAGATGATCGGCAATGCGCCCCGCTTTTCCTGCGCGGGTTTCAGCTTCGAACCGGTTCACCAGGTCGATGGTGTTGTAATATCTGACCCTGGCGCCGGTGCGCACGCAGGAGCGCCCGATCGCAATGGCAAGGTGGGTTTGCCCGGTTCCGGTTCCTCCGACCAGCACGGCATTGCGCTGGTTGGTCAGGAAGGCGCCGGTGGCCCCATTCTCCCTAACTGTGTGAATTATGGTTGAAAGTCTTTTGTCAAACGCAGCCTAAGGAATCTCTCACATCGCCTCTCTACGTTGCGTTCAAAGGCAGCAGATATCGAGGTAGGTCGCAATGTAGTCATTCTGGAGAATGACCTTCTTGCGTTCGATCTTCCAGCCGTCTGCATCGGAACGAAGCGTGAATTTGCTATAGCCGAAATAGCTTATGCTCGCTTCCTGCCTTGGGAAGAAGACATGATTGGTGAAGGTGGTGCGGGCGCGGATCACCGCTGCGTCGCTTTCGGGCGGCTCCTCGAGCCGGATATTGCTCCGCAAGTGAGCGGTACGCAGCGGCGGCCGTCCCGCCGGGGACTGCGCCGAACGGATGCGGACGATGCGGTCTTCCAGGCCGGCGCGGCTTGCGTAATAGATGAGGGAAAGCGTTCGCATGGGATCGTGTCCGAGCCGTCCGTCGCGGCTCCATGCGGGCACCCAGTAAACGCAGTCGGGTGCGTATAGATCGACCCACTCGTCCCACCGTTGCTCTTCGAGCAGCACCGCTTCGCGTTCGATGATATCGCGCGCGATGTCTAGTGCGTCCTTCGGGGAAAGCCCCGCGATGGCTGGGGCACCGCTCATGCCGATGCTCCGCCGATAGGCGTCGCCATCATGACGGCCCATTGCCGATACGCGGCGTGAAGTTGCGTCTCGAAGCCGCTCTTGATCATTCCCGTGACGGATTCCACCGCATTGATGCCAAAGGCTTCCGCGCGCTCGCTTGCACCTGGCTGGACATCGCCGGCCCCACGCATATAGCCCTGAAGCCAGCCATCGCCGCCGCCGTTCAGCCCTTCCTGGCAAAGTTCATATACGGCGCTGTCGTCCGGAGTCGCGAGCCCGCTGGCGTTGTAGAAATCCTCGAAGGCGCGCAGGCGGAGCGCACGATATTCGTCGCTCTCGCCGACCGCGCCAAGACAGTAATAATGCATCTCCGTGAGATTGGGCCCGATCGGCCGGATCACACGTAGCGCGAGCGCCGTGTTCTGGATCAGCTGCAAATTGGGGAAAATCAGGGTGTTGTAGTTGAGGTCGACCCACCGGGCTCGATCCTCGGGAACACGGCTAGCGATCTCTTCCATGTCGATGAACGGCCGCCGGTCGGCCGCCGGCAACTCGTTCACCAACGCGCAGTGCCCGTTCTGAAATGAGAAGGCGCTTTGCAACGCTTCCATATTCTTTGCGAAATCGAGCGAATTGGCCGACATATTGCCTTGCCCTTCGCGACGCCTGGCCATGACCCCGAGGAAGCTTGCATGCGTGGTCGTCAGGTGATAGCCGTCGAGCCCGTTGTCGAGCTGCAACTTCCAGTTGCCGCGATAGGTATAGACGCTGCGCCCGGGAATTGGCTCTAAGCCTTGCGGACCTTGGTCCATGGCAAGGTCGATAAAGAACTTCATCGAGCCGAGAAAATCCTCGAGCGTCTCGACCGTGTCCGAAAGGCTTCCGAAGACAAGGCCCCGGTAGGTACCGATGCGGGCGATCGGCTCTAGACCATGATCAAGACTGTCGAAAGCTGCCGGGTACGCCCCCGCCGCCTTTTCCTTAATGCCCAGCGCGTTGCCCGAGCTGTCGAAAGACCAGGCATGATAGGGACAGACGAATAATCGGCTATTGCCCTGTTGCTCTTGGCAAACGACCGCGCCGCGGTGCGGACATTTATTGCGGAAGGCACGGACGACCCCGTCCTTGCCGCGTACGACCAGTATCGGCGCACGGCCGATCCAGCTGGTGACGAAATCGTTATTTTCGCCAAGATCGGACTCGAAGGCGAGAAAGTTCCAGCTTCGCTCGAAGATCAGCTTCATCTCGAGATCGAACAGGTCGGGATCAGTGAAGACCCGGCTATGCACACGAAACACGCCGTCGCCCGGACGATCGTCGACGAGCTCGTGAATCTTGAAATCATGCTGCCCCATCAGCTACGCGTCCTTTTTCGTTTCCTGGATAGGTGGAGGCAATGCCGTTTCCGCATTAGGCGCGAAGGCGCAAATCTTGTTGCCGTCGGGATGGACTCTCCTCACAATTGTATCGTGTTTCGCAACGATATCGAGGCGAGCTTAAAGGCGGCATTTACCGCTGAATCATGAAATCTTGTCATGACTGCCCCATATTATTTTTGCCGGGCCGTCTTCGCTATCCACGTCGCAGAGCGAATTCGCGCATTTCCGGCGCTGCACTCGGACCATAAGCGCGCTGGCGGACCAGGGTGCTGGTTCAATGAGTGTCTGGCGTTCAGATTGCCAAAGGAACAGACCGGCACCGACGATGACCGTGATACCGATGAGTGTCCAGAAGTCCGGATGCTCGTCGAAAAGTAGCCAGCCGAACGACACCGCGCCAACGATTTGGATATAGGTCATCGGCGCGATCTGGGATGCAATCGCCCTAGTTGTACCAAGATAGACCAGGCCATGAGCAAGGCTTGCCAGGCTGGCGACGAGGACGACGCCGATAATAACCCTGGCCTCGGGAGGTCCGGGAATGGCGGGCCCGAAACCGGTGGATTGCACCACCAGTGCGAACGGG
This sequence comes from Sphingobium sp., assembly GCF_032153725.1. GTDB lineage: Bacteria > Pseudomonadota > Alphaproteobacteria > Sphingomonadales > Sphingomonadaceae > Sphingobium. The sequence goes on from NZ_JALDYQ010000056.1 coordinate 33,415, forward strand.
GCCAGACAGACTGCCGCGATTCCTGCCATGACGACCTGAGCGCCCAATGCGGACGATCGCCCTGCGACTACACGATTGCCGATCACCATCAGGCTCATGCCGAAAGCCCCAACCAACGGCAGCATCGCGGGCCAACCGAGCAGGAGGATGTTGGGCCTAAGGACGACGAGTACGCCCGTGAAGGCCACCGCTATAGAGAACCATGTCCTGCGTTCGGCCTTTTCCTTGAGGATGAGGCTCGACAGGATTGCCGTAATCATTGGGCTTGTGAAGAATATCGCCGTCGTCGTCGCGAGCGGCAGCAACTTTACAGATGCAAAAAAGCAGGCAGAAGCGACCGCCATGCCCACCCCGCGAAGCAACTGGATGCGAGGCGCAGGAACGGCAAAACCGGCGCGGCCCTCACGCAGCGCGACAAGAGTCGCCAACAGGCCCGCTCCGATTGCGAAGCGCAATGCGGCAATCGCGACGGGAGGCCAGAGGCCGATGATGCATTTCACGACGGCGTCGCTGACAGATAGCAGCGCAAACCCTGTCGCTGCGACCAGCATGGCGCCGCGCTCGTCCGTCCGCATTGTGAATATCCACTTGGTTCGGGCCGGGAAGAGCGGCTCGGCCACAATCAAAATGCATGTGCCACCCGGAGGCGGCCCGCAAGAACAAGTTGAGATGGGCAGTCGCCACCGCGAACAGCTGCCACGCTCAGGCCTTCGGTTCAAGCCTGAGCGGCAGTTCGACGGCGGCAAGGACCGGATAGCTGGTTCGCTTGACCGGACCAATGATCGTGATCGCCGACGTTTCGCGAAGCAACGTCTCGATCGCGATGCGCATGTCAAGGCGCGCAAGATGCTGACCGAGACATTGATGCATGCCAAAGCCGAAAGAAAGATGCCCCTTGCCGGCCCGATCAATATCAAACTTCCCGGGATTCGGGAAACGCTTCGGATCGTTGTTCGCCGAACCATAGTTGGTTAGGACGAACTGGCCAGCCTTGATCGTTTCGCCGCCAAGCTCGGTGTCGACGAGGCATTTGCGAAGAAGGGCCTGCTGAGGTGCATCCATGCGCAGGCTTTCCTCGAGCGCATCCGGGATGCGATCGGGATTGGCGCGCAGGAAGGCCTGCAAATCCTGATCCTCCGCGAGGCGATAGGCGAAATTGGAAATAGCCGCGGTGGTCGTCGCGTGTCCGGCGAGCATCATCGCGATGGTGAGCTGGATAATCTCGGGGTCGGTGAGCTTGCGACCCCCGACCTCACCCGTAACGAAGCTGTTGATGATATCGTCCTGGGGGTGGGCGCGGCGGGTGTCGATAATGTTCTGAATATAGGGAATGAACTTAGCGAAGCGTGCGGCCCGCGCTGTCTGGTCCGGGGCCGCAAGGAAGCCGGCGCTCTCGTCGTCGTTCACGAAGGCAAAGTGGATCGGCCAATCCTCATCGGGCACGCCGAGAAAGCGGCAGAGCACGCGGGTCGGGAACTTCGCGGCGAAGTCCATGTAGAATTCGACGTCGCGACGCGCGACCATCTCACCGACCATTTCCTCGGCGAATACCGTGATATCGCTTTCGATCCGGCCAACGACATTGGGCGGAAAATTCGGATTGAGCAGCTTGCGAAAACCGGTGTGCAGCGGTGGATCGGCGAACAACGGAATGATGTTCGGATGGCCATTTTCGTTATGCGCGACATTGCTGCTGAAGGCGCGGAAATTTTTGAGCACGCTCATCAGCTCGTCATATCCCCAAGCGCCCCACCATTCGACTTGGCCGCCGTCGACATGCACCCGGCTGATCGGGCATCGCGTGAGAAGGTCCGAATAGACTTCAGCCGCCTCGGCGCTCGGGTCGTTCTCAAAAACTTTCGTTTCCTTCTCTACGTCCCAGTCCGTAGTCATCTCTACCTCCAGTTATATTGTCATCAGTGAGTTGGCCGATCCTCGCC
>NZ_JALDYQ010000124.1:0-6891 GCF_032153725.1 Sphingobium sp.
AGTCCGGGGTGACGAGGGTGGGGATGTCGGAATTGGCCAAATCCCCTACAGCAACCATAAGGAAAAACGCCGCCATCTTGCCGTTTGGACCGGCGAGACAGCGGCGTTTCCCATCGTCTGTTTAGGGGCTTACTGACCGAAGGTGCGCTGCCACCAGCCACGGCGCGGAGTACCGTCTTCGTCCACCTCGGCATCGCCGTTGACCGTGACAGGTTCGGCAGGCGCTGTAGCCTCGACGGGCGCTTCGGCGGCAGCTTCCTCGACCACCGGATCGGCTTTCTTGCGGCGGGTGCGCTTGGGCTTGGCGGGCGCTTCTTCGGCAACCGGCGCAGCCTCGACGGCAGCGGCTTCTTCGACCACCGGGTCCGCTTTCTTGCGGCGGGTGCGCTTGGGCTTGGCCGGCGCTTCTTCGGCAACCGGCGCTTCCGGCGCGGTTTCCACCGGAGCCTCGACCGGTTCGGCTTCGGCAGCAGGCACGGCCGCTTCCTTCGCCTTGCGGGCGCGCGGACGGCGGCGGGTCTTGGGCGCTTCCTCCTCGACCGACGCTTCGGGAGCGGCTTCGGCCACCGCTTCCACGACCGTCTCGGCTTCGACGGCCTCGACCGCCTCTTCGCTGGCGACGGAGCCTTCGGTCACCGCCTCGTCGGCGGCACCCTCGCCAGCCTCGCGGCGGCGACGGCCACCCCGGCGACCCCGACGGCCGCGACGACGGCCTTCGCCTTCACCCTCGGCAGAAGCCTCGACCGATGCGGCCTCGCTTTCCTCGCCTTCCTTGGCTTCGCTGTCTTCGTCCGCGGTTTCGGCGTCCTCGGCAAGCTCGCCCTCAGTCTCGGCATGATGCTCGTCGCGCTGGCCGCCACGGCGGCGACGGCGACGACGGCGGCGACGGCCACCTTCGCGGTCCTCGCCCCGATCGCCATGCTCTTCATGCGCGGCTTCGACTTCCTCGACCTCTTCCTCGTCCAGTTCCTCGACGATCTCAAGATCATCGTCTTCCTCGACGATCGGCGTATAGTCGACCACGCGCTCCGGACGCGGCCCGCTGGCCTCGACCGACATGCGCGCGCCCTCGATCTCGCCATCGGGCAGGATCGCGATGCGCACGCCATAGCGCTGCTCGATCTCGTCCAGCTCGTGGCGCTTGTTGTTGAGGACGTAGAAGGCCGCTTCCTGGCTCGCGCGCAGCGTGATGAGGCTGCCGCGCCCACGCGCCGCTTCCTCTTCCAGCATGCGCAGCGCGCCCAGACCCGCCGACGAAGCGGTACGGACCAGACCGGTGCCTTCGCAATGCGGGCACTGGCGGGTGGAGGCTTCGAGCACACCGGTGCGCAGCCGCTGGCGGCTCATTTCCATGAGGCCGAAGCCGGAGATGCGGCCGACCTGGATGCGGGCGCGATCGTCCTTCAGCGCCTCCTTCATCGCCTTCTCGACCTTACGGATGTTGGAGTTCATCTCCATGTCGATGAAGTCGATGACGACCAGCCCCGCCATGTCGCGCAGGCGCAGCTGACGCGCGATCTCCCGCGCCGCCTCAAGGTTGGTCGCAACGGCGGTCTGCTCGATGCCGTGCTCGCGCGTCGACCGGCCGGAGTTGATGTCGATCGACACCAGAGCCTCGGTCGGGTTGATGACCAGATAGCCGCCGGACTTCAGCTGAACGACCGGATTATACATCGCCGCCAGCTGATCCTCGACGCTGGCGCGCTGGAACAGCGACACCGCGTCGGCATATTGCTTCACCCGGCGCGCATGGCTGGGCATCAGCAGCTTCATGAAGTCCTTGGCCGCCTTATAGCCATAGTCGCCCTCGACGATGACTTCCTCGATATCCTTGTTGTAGATATCGCGGATCGCCCGCTTGATGAGGTCGCTGTCATTGTGGATCAGCGCAGGGGCGTCGGATTTCAGCGTCTTTTCGCGGATCTCGTCCCACAGCCGGGCGAGATAGTCGAAGTCGCGCTTGATCTCCGGCTTGGTGCGCTGGAGCCCCGCAGTCCGCACGATGCAGCCCATGGTGGAGGGCAGCGCCATTTCCGCGATGATCGACTTCAGGCGCTTGCGGTCGGCGGCGTTCGAAATCTTGCGCGAAATCCCGCCGCCATGGCTGGTGTTCGGCATCAGCACGCAATAACGGCCCGCCAGCGACAAATAGGTGGTCAGCGCCGCGCCCTTGTTGCCGCGCTCTTCCTTGACGACCTGCACCAGCAGCACCTGGCGGCGCTTGATGACGTCCTGAATCTTGTAGCGGCGACGCAGCGCCATGCGCTTGCGGCGCAGCTCGTCGGCGGCCTCGTCGCCCTTGCCGCGACGGCCCCGGCCCTTGCCAGCCGCCTCTTCGCCCTGCTCCTCATCGTCATGATGATGGGTCGCCTCGACCAGTTCCAGCCCGCCATCGCCCGCATCGGCATGATCGTCATCGTCGAAATCGGCGCGCAGCGCGGCCTCTTCCTCGGCATGCTCGCGTTCTTCGCGCAGCAGCGCTTCGCGGTCCTCGCGCGGAATCTGGTAATAATCCGGATGGATTTCGCTGAAGGCGAGGAAGCCATGGCGGTTGCCGCCATAATCCACGAAGGCCGCCTGCAACGAAGGCTCTACGCGCGTGACCTTGGCGAGGTAGATATTGCCCTTGAGCTGCTTGTGCTCGGCCGATTCGAAGTCGAACTCCTCGATCCGGTTACCTTTGACGACCGCGACCCGGGTTTCTTCCCGGTGGCGCGCATCGATCAGCATACGCATTGTCATTTATTATTCTCCGGCGTGGGCGGCCAGCGGCGCAAGGCCGCGCTGCCACGCGATAGTAAGGGGGCGGCGCGAATTGCTGCATCGCCCGGTTTTCAAGGAAAAATTGCGTGTCTGCTGCTTCGGCAGGGCCGGACAAGGCGCCGGACACGACCAGCCACGCCGCATCGCCCGGAACCGGGCTCAGCGTGGAATGGAAATCATGCCTCATGCAGCGTCAACCTGTTCGTGCATCCGTGTCGGGCAGCTTTCCGCCCGCCGGTGCCATCGTGAAATGCCCCGAAGGACCGGCACAATATGGGCAAGCCTTTCAGGAATGTGAATGGGTAGCAGTCAAAAAGCCAAGGAGCAACGGCCCCTCGAAATAATGTTCCGCTTATCCCGGCGATGATGAAGTGATCGTTAACCCTTCACTTTTACCCGGCAAAAAGAGCCGATGCTTAATTCGGGATTCAGCGTGGGGACGCTGGACGGATTGGCGTGATGAAATTGGGCTTTACGGCCATGGGCGGCCCGTTGCACAAGCGGCGCATGCTCCAAAGTCTTGCGCTCGCAAGCATGTTCTTTTCCGGCGCGCCCGGTCATGCCGGCGGTCTTTCCGCCGTCATCCTTGACGGCGATCAGGTGATCGTGCGTTTCGACGCGCCCGCCAACATGGCGCCGCGTCCGGTCAGGCGCATCCACAGCATCTCCGTGCCGATCCCGCCGGTCGCGCGTGGCATCACCTTGCCGCCGGTGGAGGGGCCGCGCGATGCCTCCCGCCCGCTGGTGGTGATCGACGCCGGCCATGGCGGCCATGATCCGGGCGCGGTCAACCGGGAAAACGGCCGCCAGGAAAAGGATGTGACGCTTGCCATCGCCCGGGCGGTCCGCGACCAGCTGGTGAAGTCCGGCCGCGTGCGCGTGGCGCTGACCCGCGACGACGACCGCTTTCTGGTCCTCCAGGAACGCTATGGCATCGCCCGCAAGCTGAATGCGGACCTGTTCATTTCGATCCATGCCGATTCGGCCGACAATGACATGGCGCGCGGCGCGACCATCTATACATTGTCCGAAACCGCTTCCGACCGCGAAGCCGCCCGCCTGGCCGCGCGCGAAAACAAGGCGGACGTGCTGAACGGCGTCAACCTTGGCGGCCAGAGCAGCGATGTGTCCTCCATCCTGATCGACCTGACGCAGCGGGAATCGATGAACATCTCGGTCAGTTTCGCCCGGCTGCTCCAGCGGGAGGCGGCGCCCTATGTCCCGTTCCGCAGCGCCTATCACCGTTTCGCCTCGCTGATGGTGCTCAAGGCGCCGGACACGCCATCCGTGCTGTTCGAAACCGGCTATATTTCGAATAGCGCCGACGCGCTGTTCCTGGGTTCGAAGGAGGGGCAGGCGAACATCGCCAGGGGCGTCGCCCGCGCGATCGAGGTCCATTTCGCGCGAAAGCTCGCCATGCGCGCGGGCGGAGCGGGTGGCTGATCGATCCACGCTTCGACGATCCATACTGGCGCTCACCGCATTTTGACCCTACAGCCTCGACCATCATGGAAGAGGCTCGCCCCAAAAACGCCGCATCGTCCTTCACCCAGCGCCTGCGCAGCGGCGCCGGTGACCTTCGGGAACGCCTCCAGCCCCATTGGGACCGCCGCTGGTTCCGGTGGATCGCGATCGGCCTTGGCGGCCTCATCCTCGTCTATGCCCTCTTCTGGCTGATCCTCGCGCGGGGGCTGCCGGATGCGGCGACGCTGCTGGAATATGAGCCGCCGCTGCCGACCATCGTGCGCGACACCAATGGCCAGCCGGTGCACAGCTATGCCCGCGAACGGCGCGTCCAGCTGCAATATAGCGATTATCCGCCGCTGCTCATCCGCGCCTATCTGTCGGCGGAGGACAAGACCTTCTTCGAACATCATGGCGTCGACATTCCGGGCTTTTTCGGCGCGGTGTTCGATTATGCGACCAAGATCGGTTCGGGGCGGCGGGCCAAGGGCGGTTCCACCATCACGCAGCAGGTGGCGAAGAATCTGCTGATCGGCGACGAATATTCCCCGACACGCAAGTTGAAGGAGATGATCCTCGCCTACCGCATGGAGGGGGTGCTGTCGAAGCAGCAGATCCTCGAACTCTACCTCAACCAGATCTTCCTCGGCCGCAACGCTTACGGGGTACAGGCGGCCGCCCGCGCCTATTTCGACAAGGATGTGGGCGATCTCGGGCTGCATGAAATGGCCTATCTGGCGATCCTGCCCAAGGGTCCGGCCAATTATCGTCCGGAAAGCCCCACCGGCCATGAGCGCGCGCTGGAACGCCGCAACTGGGCGCTGGGCGAAATGTACAAGAATGGCTGGATCACCAAGGCCCAGCGCGATGAGGCGACGGCCCAGCCGCTCGGCACCGTGGCTGCCCACGGTTCCAGCTTCGACGCCCGCGCGGGCGGCTATTATATGGAGGAGGTGCGCCGCCGCCTGATCCAGCAATTCGGTGAAAAGGCGTCCGACGGCCCGAACAGCGTCTATGCGGGCGGCCTCTGGGTGCGCAGCCCCTATGATCCGAAGATTCAGGACCTGACCACCACCGCGCTGCGCAACGGCCTGCTGCGCTTCGATGCGGGCAAGGGTTGGTCCGGCCCGATCGGTAAGGTCGACATGGGCCGCGGCTGGCATCGCGAACTGGCGGCAAGCTATATCGACGTCGACTATGCCACATGGCGCGTCGCCGTGATCGTCAGCCGCGGTTCGTCCTCGGCGCAGATCGGCTTTTCCGACGGATCGACCGGCACGCTGCCCGCCGACGCCGCGCAATTGCCCTATCGCAAGAGCGGCGGCCCGGCCTTCGCCGCGATGAAGCCCGGCGACCTGATCGTGGTGGCGCGCAATGGCTCCGGCTGGGCGCTGCGCAATATTCCCGAAGTATCCGGCGGCATGGTGGTCGAGGAAACCCATTCGGGCCGCGTCCGCGCGATGCAGGGCGGGTTTGACGACCGCCTGTCCTCCTATAACCGCGCGACCCAGGCGATGCGTCAGCCGGGGTCGACCATCAAGCCCTTCGTCTATGCCGCCGCGCTGGACAATGGCATGACCCCGGCCTCGATCATCGTCGATGGCCCCTTATGCGTCTATCAGGGCGCGGGGCTTGGCCAGAAATGTTTCCGCAACTTCACGGGCGGCAGCGCGGGACCGCAGACCATGCGCTGGGGCGTCGAGCAGTCGCGCAACCTGATGACCGTGCGCGCCGCCAGCCAGACTGGCATGGACCGTGTCGTGCGTACCATCAAGGCGATGGGGATCGGCGATTATCAGCCCTATCTCTCCTTCGCGCTCGGTGCCGGCGAAACCACGGTCGAGCGGATGGTGAACGCCTATGCGATGCTCGCCAATCAAGGGCGGCAGCTCAGCCCGAAGCTGATGGACTATGTGCAGGACCGGCGCGGCAAGGTGATCTGGCCGCTGCGCTGGCGCGCCTGCGACGGCTGCAACATGGCCAACTGGGATGGCAAGCCCATGCCCCGCTTCGGTTTCGAGGGGCGGCAGGTGATGAACCCGATGACCGCCTATCAGGTCATCCACATTGCGGAGGGCGTGATCCTGCGCGGCACCGCGACGGTGCTGGCGGACCTCAAGCGCCCGCTGTTCGGCAAGACCGGCACCACCAACGGCCCGACCAATGTCTGGTTCGTCGGCGGTTCGCCCGACATCGTGGCGGGCGTCTATATCGGCTATGACCAGCCGCGCAGCCTGGGCGGCTGGGCGCAGGGCGGCCGCGTCGCCGCGCCGATCTGGAAGGCGGCGATGACCCCGGTGCTGGAGGCCATGCCCAAGACGCCCTTCGTCGCTCCGGCCGGCATCCGCATGGTCACGATCGACCGCCGCTCGGGCAAGCGCGTCTATGGCGTCTGGCCCACGGATGAACCCAAGCCCGCCGTGATCTGGGAAGCGTTCAAGCCCGAATCCGAACCCCGCCGCTCGATCCGCAAGGAAGAGGTGGCCGCGCAGGACAAGGCCGCCGCCCGCATCGAAGCGACCGTCCAGCGCCGCCAGCGCACCGACAGCGACTTCCTCCAGGATCAGGGCGGGATTTACTGACGCCGGCTACCGTTATGGGTGGAAGGTGGACGGTCGGCTTACCTGAGCATTCCTTGAAGCGCACCGTGTTCCTGCGCAGGCA
>NZ_JALDYQ010000057.1:0-35045 GCF_032153725.1 Sphingobium sp.
GTCCGGGGTGACGAAATGGGCGCCGTATGACGAAGGTGGAAATGCCCGCTCTCCACCCATAACCGCCTTCACCCTAACAAAGAACCATGGTTTACGCCCTTACCGCCCCCTTGCCATGCACGCCCAAATCGCCATATCCTCCCGCATCATGAGCAGTATTTCGACAGCGGCATATCCCGTGATGATGGCGGGCAGGGATCAGGACGACCAGGGCGACGGCCCCGGCGGTCCCAATGTCGGCATCGCCACGCGCACCCGCGCGCGGACGAAAAAGCCTTCGCTCTACAAGGTGCTGATGCTGAACGACGATTACACGCCGATGGAATTCGTCGTTCACGTCCTCCAGCAATTCTTCCGCATGGACATGGAGGAAGCGACGCGCGTGATGCTGCATGTCCACCAGCGTGGCGTCGGCGTCTGCGGCATTTTCAGCTATGAGGTCGCGGAAACCAAGGTGAACCAGGTGATGGATTTCGCCCGGCAGAACCAGCACCCGCTCCAGTGCACGCTGGAAAAGGCGTAAGTCGTCCGGCCGCGCCGCATCAAGGTTCCGCCCACCACCGAACCGCGCTAATATCGCCCTCGTGACAAGGGAGAGCGAGCCAGCCACCTATGACCTCGCCGTGATCGGCGGTGGCGTCAATGGCTGCGGCGTCGCCCGCGATGCCGCCGGACGCGGGGCCAGGGTGCTGCTGCTGGAGCGCGGCGATCTGGCGCAGGGCACATCCTCCGCCTCCACCAAGCTCATCCATGGCGGGCTGCGCTATCTGGAGCATCGCGCATTCGGCTTGGTCCGCGAATCACTGGCGGAACGCGAGCGGCTCTGGGCGATCGCGCCGCATATCATCCATCCGCTGCGCTTCGTGCTGCCCTGGGTGCCGGGTCTGCGGCCGCGCTGGCTGCTGCGGCTCGGCCTTTTCGTCTACGATCATATAGGCGGCCGCCGCGCCCTGCCGCCGACGCAGGGCGTCGACCTGCGCCGCCATCCCGCCGGGCCGCCGCTGAAACCCGGTTTTCGCAAGGCCTATGTCTATTCCGACGGCTGGGTGGACGATGCGCGTCTGGTCCTGTTGAACGCCCGCGACGCCGCCGATCGCGGCGCTGACGTCCGCACCCGGACGGAGGCGCGGCAGCTCGACCGGGAAGGCGGGGGCTGGACGATCCACGCCACAAGGCCGAACGGCTCGACCGCCCGTTTCCGGGCGAGCGCTGTCGTCAACGCCGCCGGGCCGCTGGTGCTCGATCTGCTCCATCGCGCCCATGGCGACACGGCCCGCCACATGCGGCTGGTGCGTGGATCGCATATCGTGGTGCCGCGCCTGTTCGATCATGGCTTCGCCTATTTCTTCCAACTGCCTGACAGCCGTATCTTCTTCGCCTTGCCCTATGAGCGCGATTTCACCCTGATCGGAACCACCGACCGCGATCATGCCGGATCGGTTGATGATGTGCGGCCGGAGCCGGAGGAAATCGCCTATCTCTGCGACGGCGCCAATCGGTATTTCGCCCGCGCGATCGGCCCGCGGGACGTGTTGTGGTCCTATGCCGGCGTGCGCCCGCTGATTGACGACGGCTCGGCCCGGCCGGAGGCGGCCACGCGCGGCTACCGGCTGGAACTGGATGCGCCGCCGGGCCAGGCGCCGCTGCTCAGCCTGTTCGGCGGCAAGATCACCACCTATCGCCATCTCGCCGCCGAAGCGGTGGCGATGCTGAAACCCTTTCTCCCCAGCCTGTCGGGTGGCGACTGGACGGCAAAGGCGCCCTTGCCCGGCGGCGATTTCCCGATGCAGGGGCGGGACCGGCTGATCGCGGACCTGAGCTGCGACTATCCCTTTCTCGACTATGCCACCTTGCAGCGCATCGCCTGTGCTTATGGCACGCGCGCCTGGGACTGGCTGGGCGCGGCGCAGGATATGGCGGGGCTCGGCGCCGATTTCGGCCATGGGCTCACGGAGGCGGAATTGCGCTATCTCGTCGCGCGCGAATGGGCGATGACCGCCGACGACGTCTTGTGGCGTCGCACCAAGCTGGGATTGCGTCTGGATGCGGAGCAGAAAGCGCGCGTCGCCGAATGGCTGGGGGAGAGGGCATGAGCGAACGGCGCATATTGGTGCTGGATGAAGGCACGACATCGACCCGGGCGATGCTCTATGCCCCGGACGGGCGACGGCTGGGCATGGCGCAGGCGGAGTTCACCCAATATTATCCGCGACCCGGTTGGGTCGAACATGATGCTGCGGAGATATGGGATCGCACCCTCGCCTGCGCGCGCGACATGGTCGCTCTGGCGGGCGGGGCGGATCGCATTGCCGCCATTGGCATCACCAACCAGCGCGAAACCGTGGTGGCGTGGGACAGGCGGACGGGACAGCCGTTGGCCCCCGCCATCGTCTGGCAGGATCGCCGCACCGCCGATCGCTGCGCCGCCCTGCGGGAGGCGGGGCAGGAGGGCGCGATCCAGCGACGGACCGGGCTGGTGCTGGACCCCTATTTTTCCGCGACCAAGATGCGGTGGCTTCTGGACCATGCCCCGGCGGTCGCCGCGGCGGGGGATGCTCTGGCCTTCGGCACGATCGAGAGCTGGCTGGTGTGGAAGCTGACCGGCGGGCTGCATGTCAGCGACGCCAGCAACGCCAGCCGTACCCAACTGATGGCGCTGGACGGAAAGGGTTGGGATCAGGGCCTGTGCGACCTGTTCGGCGTTCCCGCGCCGGCCCTGCCGGAGATCAGCGACAATATCGGTGCCTTTGGCGAGACGCGGGCGGAATGGTTCGGTCAGCCCATTCCGATCCGGGGCCTGATGGGCGATCAGCAGGCGGCGACCATCGGTCAGGGATGCCTGATCCCGGGCGATGCCAAGGCGACATTGGGCACCGGCGCCTTTGTTCTTGCGAATATGGGGAAGGTGGTGCCGGTTTCGCGGCATCGCTTGCTGGGGACGCTGCTCTGGCGTCTGTCGGGGGAGACGAGCTACGCGCTGGAAGGATCGGTGTTCGTCGCCGGCAGCCTGATCAAATGGCTGCGCGACGAGCTGGGCCTGATAGCCACCGCGCAGGAGACGGAAGCGCTGGCCCGATCCGTGCCGGACAGCGGCGGCGTTGCCATGCTGCCTGCGCTGGCCGGGCTGGGCGCGCCGCATTGGCGGGCGGAGGCCATGGGGGTGATCCGTGGCCTGACGCTGGGCACGAAGCGTGCGCATATCGTGCGGGCCGCGCTGGAATCGCTTTCGCATCAGATCCACGACCTGGCGGGCGCTTTCGCGGCCGATGGCATGGCCTGGAGGACGTTGCGCATCGATGGCGGGATGAGCGCCAATGACTGGATCGCGCAGGATATGGCGGACATTCTCGGCCTGCCCGTCGATCGCCCCGCCGATGTGGAGACGACCGCCAAGGGAGCGGCGATGCTGGCAGCCGTGGGGAGCGGCCTGTTCCCGTCGCTGCCCTCTGCATTCGCGGCGATGGCGGCGGGCGGGAGGCGGTTCGATCCCGCCTTGCCGGATGCCCGGCGGACGGAAAGGCTGCGGGGGTGGCAGGCTCTGCTGGACGCCGGATGACGGAATCTTCGAATAGAAACGCAATATCCCGTCCCGTCGTCCCGTCTTCTGGTCGACAGGCGCGGCCCTTATTTTCTTCTGTGTAAAATCATTATCGTGAGTATATTTTAACGATAAGCGTATAAGGCGGGGCGGAACATGCAGACGTCTCTTCGACATCCTTCTTCCCGCCTCGTATTGGTTGCCTTGGGCTGCGCCTATTTCATTATGGCGTCGCTGGCGCTTGTCAGTTCGCGCTTCGAAGGCGGACTCGCCTTCATATGGGGCGCCAATGCGCTGTTGATGGCCGATCTGTTGACCTCGCGGCCCGCCCATTGGCCGCGTGCGCTGATCGCCTGTGGCCTGGCGAGCACGCTGGCAACGGCGCTGTTGGGCATGGGGCCGCTGGCGGCGGTGCCGATGGCATGCGCCAATTTGCTGGAAGCCCTGATCGTCGCGCTGATCTGCCGCCGGTTCGCGCCCGGCTGGAAATTCACCGGATCGATGCGGCCACTGTTCATCTTCATCCTGGCGCTTTGTGGCCCGGCGAATGTGATCGCGGGCATCGGCGCGGCATGGATCGCATCCACGCTGACGCCTGTATCCTTCGGCGCATCATGGCTCCAATGGTATACCGGCCATGTGCTGGGTGGATTGACCTGCACCCCGATCCTGATGCTGCTGATACAGGGCGAGTTGCGCCGATGGTTCCAGCACACGCCCCGTCGCGGCCAGCTGGAGGCGCTGGGGCTGCTTCTGCTTTTCGCGCTGGCGACGGTGCATGTCTTTTACTTTGCGCGTTATCCGATGCTGTTCGCATTGCTGCTGCCCATGGTCGCCATCGTGTTTCGCCTCGGCAATCCGGGGGCGGCGGCATCGGTCATGATCCTTGCGATCATTGGCGGGGTGGCGACGATGACGGGCCACGGCCCGCTCCACATGATCCCCGGAACCATGGGCGAACGAATGCAGTTCTTCCAGCTGTTCCTGGCTTTCAGCTTTCTGATGTCCATGCCGATCGCGGCCGAATTGACCAGCCGCCGCCGCCTGTTCCAGATGTTGCAGGAAAGCGAGGCGCGTTATCGCGCCATTGCCGAAAATAGTGGCGACGTCGTGCTCAACATCAGCGTGGATGGCATCATCGAATATGCCTCGCCCGCCGCCGCCGAGCAGATCGGTTGCGCGCCGGAACTGCTGGTCGGCCAGGATGCGGCCAATCTGGTCGATCCGGAGGACCGGGCTCATGTGATCGCGACGTTGAATCGCGCGCTGGCGCAGCCGGGCGACGTGCAGACGGTGGAGTTCCGGCCTTTCGTGTCGACTCAGGGGCCGGAATGGTGCGAGATGGTGACACGCGCCGTAGTGGACGAACGTGGCCTGCCCACGGGCGTCGTGAGCACGATTCGTGACATGTCCCGGCACAAGGCGCGGCAACGCGCGCTGCAACAGGTGGCGGCGCTGGATTCGCTGACCGGGGCCGACACCCGACGGGCCTTTCTGGAAAAGCTGGACGAAGAGATGCTGCGCGTCCGGCGGGGCGCGCGTGCCTGCCTGCTGCTGATCGACATCGATCATTTCAAGGCGGTCAACGACTGTTACGGCCATGGCGCGGGCGACCGCGTTCTGGCCGCTTTCGTCGAACGGCTGCGGCCGGGACTGCGCGGCGTCGATAGCATCGGCCGCCTGGGGGGCGAAGAATTCGCCATCCTGCTGAGCGGAACCGATGTCGAACGGGCCAGCATGATCTGCGAACGCCTGCGGGAGATGGTGACGACCCATCCGGTGCAGATCGACTCGGGCGAGATCATCTCGGTGACGTTCAGCGCCGGGCTGGTCGGACTGGGTGGACAGAGCGATGGCCAGGCCGTGCTGGAGGCGGCTGACAAGGCGCTCTACAGCGCCAAGCATAGCGGGCGCAATTGCCTGCGCCTGGCGGCCTGAACGGGGAAAGCGACATTTTTGCTGTCATAAGCAGGTTATGATATGTTGTAACTTTCCTCGACCTCGCCTATGTAGCACGCACCATGCCGATCAGCCTTCGCCAGCATTTGTTCAATGGTCGGATCGACCGGATCGCCATCGCGCTGTCGGGCATGTGCGTGGCCCATTGTTTCGCGACCGCCGTGCTGCTGGGCGTACTGGCTTCGGCTGGCGGAATTTTCGAAAGTCCGATCTTTCATGAGGCGGGGCTGGTACTGGCGATCGCGCTGGGCGCCGTGGCGTTGGGGCATGGCGCCGTGGCGCATGGCTTCATGATGCCTGCCGCCATCGGGTCGCTGGGACTTGGCATCATGGCGGGCGCGCTCACCATGGACCATGGTTGGCAGGAAAGCGCCTATACGCTGCTGGGCGTGGCGATCCTGGCACTGGGGCATGACCTGAACCACCGCGCGGGGCGGTAGGGCTGACCCCCATTGCCCTTGCGGGCAGGGCATGATCCGATCCGGTCGGATCATGCGCCGCCAGACATTCAGTCCAGAATGTGCATCACCATCGGCGTCTGGAGCAGGCTGTCCGATCCCGCCAGCCTTTCCAGCGTTTCGCGTACGCAGCGTTCCTCGCCCGCGTGGGTGACGATGGCGACCAGCACGCCGTCCGCCTGATTCGCCCCGCGCTGGATCATGCTCTCGATTGACACGCCCGCGTCGCGGGTGGCCGCCGCGATCTCCGCCAGCACGCCAGGGCGGTCCTGCACCCTGAAG
The DNA here is from genome assembly GCF_032153725.1 of Sphingobium sp. GTDB lineage: Bacteria > Pseudomonadota > Alphaproteobacteria > Sphingomonadales > Sphingomonadaceae > Sphingobium. The sequence goes on from NZ_JALDYQ010000057.1 coordinate 6,238, forward strand.
CGCAGATAGGCGCGGCCGACGCGCTTGCCGGCATCGGCGGGTTTCTGCTGGGCGAGCGCCGCCACCGGCATGGCGAGCGCATCGCCATATTCGTCGCGCGCTACGTCGATCAGATCAGCGACCACCGCCGAAGCGGTCGGTCCATCGCCCGCGCCGCGACCCTGGAAGAAGAGGCGGCCGACGAAATTGCCCTCCGCCACCACGGCGTTGAGCGAACCGTCGACATGGGCGAGCGGATGATCGAGCGGCACGAGCATCGGATGGATGCGCTGGAACAGGCCGTCAGGTCCGTTTTCCGCCATGCCGACCAGACGGATGCGATAGCCGAGCGCGGCGGCTTCGGCGATGTCGGCGGCGATGACATGGCGGATGCCGGTGGTCGCGACCGCATCGAAATCCAACTCGGTCCCAAAGGCCAGGCTGGCCAGGATGGTCAGCTTGTGCGCCGCGTCCACGCCATCGATGTCGAAGCTGGGATCGGCCTCGGCATAGCCCAGCTCCTGCGCTTCCTTGAGCACCTCGTCAAAGCCCCGGCCTTCCTTCTCCATGGTGGTCAGGATGTAATTGCAGGTGCCGTTGAGGATCCCGTAGACGCGGCTGATCTCGTTCGCGGCCGCGCCTTCGCGCATGCCCTTGATGACCGGAATGCCGCCCGCGACCGCCGCTTCATATTTGAGCGCGACGCCGGCCTTCTCGGCCAGGGCGGCGAGGTCAAGGCCATGATGCGCCAGCATCGCCTTGTTCGCAGTGACGAAGGGCTTGCCGGTCGACAGGCACTGGCGGGCGAGGGTGAGGGCCGGGCCGTCCGCGCCGCCGATCAGTTCGACCACCACGTCGATGTCGTCGCGATTCGCCAGCGTGGTCATGTCGTCCACCCATTCATAGGGGGTAAGGTCGACACCGCGATCCTTGTTCCTGTCGCGCGCGGAAATGGCGACGACTTGAATCGGGCAGCCCGCCCGTCGCGCGATCAGGTCGGCATTGGTCTGGAGCAACCGAATGACGCCGCCGCCCACCGTGCCGAGGCCGACGAGCGCGACGCGCAGCGGGGCATGGCGGTGCAGATTGGTCATGGCGTCTCTTATCCTTCCTGATCGCAAGAAGCCGCGCTGATAGCCGCCCCGGCGCTTCTGTCCAACGAAAAGCGGCCATCGCAAGGCGGGGACGGGACTGTCAGCTTTTGGCGCGCGTTCGTCCGCAGGGGCCGAGTGCCCGGAGAACCACCTGATAATCCGAACGGGCTGCCTCCGCATCCGGCGGGGACAGGGCGCGTACGGAGCGGGCAGGCAATGCGTCCGGCAACCCGCAGGCAAGGCGATACCAGAGCAGGCTGCCGGGCGCCGGCGGGCGGGCGGCCTCGTCCACGATCTCGCCCAGGGCCACGGCCCAGCGCGGTTCCTGACCGGGCCGGCGCAGGATGGACAGCGACACAGGTTCGCTATTTTCGGTGCGCAGGAAGATTTGCGTCTCTCCTTCGCCTGCGATCGTCCCCGCCACGTGGAAGGCATCGCCCAAGCCAATGATGCGCGGTGGTGCATCATTGGCGACCAGCTCGGAAAGGATTGCCTTCACCCGTTCGATCTCGGCGGGGGACGCGATGATCTGGGCATCGCGCGCGACAAGCTGGATCTCCCCCGGGCGGGCGCCAGCCCGGGCGAACAGGATGACCTGTGCTTTCTTCAGCTTGGGCAATTTCCCCCGCGCATCGATCGGCGCGTCATACAGGTAGCGGACAGTGGGACTGATTCCCCCCTCGCCGCGAATCAGATTGCTCACATTGGCCTCGATAAACAGCCTCTGATGGCCTGCCGGGACGGTCCCGGCCTGTGCCGGCTTCAATTTGATGATGTTGCCAATCCGCGCCTGTGCCACCAATGGCGCAGCGTCCGCGAGGTCCGCAATGTCGGCATAGGAGAGGCCTGCGGCCCGCTCCGATGGCTGCGTCGCGCTTCGGTCTGTCAGCGTTCCGGCCGCGGAAATCTGCGATTGTGCGGCGGAAATGAGGCAGAGCAGGACCAGCGTCCGCAGGGTCATGGTGGATTTTTTCTTCATCTTCGTCCTAGTGATGGCAGTCCGTGACATCTTTGTCACATGCAAGCCTTTCTGGTGTGTAATGGCGGTCGCAAATGATCATATCGATAAAGCGTTTGCGTGCCACGATGCGCCGCGATAGGAGTTCGCACGGTAGCAAATGGACGGATAGGGGCCAAGATGACCGGGGTGACCCGGCCAGCTCGGGCCGTTTTTGGCTTATTTGCCGATAATCAACTGGTAAGCTGAGTTAAGGAGTGTCGTTGCCGAATGGCCTATGCTGACCACTCGCAAGGATCGAGTCGTACGATCTCGATCGTCATCGTCGCCCTGATTCACGCTGTTCTCGGCTATGCCTTCGTCACCGGTCTTGGCATGAAATATGTCAAAAAGGCGGCGGAACAGCTGAACGTGATCGACGTGAAGGAGGAACCGCCACCACCGGACGAGGAGCCGCCGCCGCCCCCGCCGGATCAACCGATCGAACCGCCGCCGGTCGTCGCGCCGCCGCCGATCGTTCAGACCCCGGCTCCCGCGCCGCCGATTCAGACGGTTCGGACTCCGCCGCCGGTTTTCAACCCGGTTCCGGTCGCTGCTCCGCCGCCTCCGCCTCCGCCTCCGCCTGCGGCTCCGGCCACTCGCGCGGCGCCGCGCAGCAACCCGGGCAGCTGGCTCAGCGATGCCGACTATCCGAGTCGCGCGCAGCGTGAAGAACGTTCGGGTACGGCGGGTTTCCGGCTGGAAATCGGTCCGGACGGTCGCGTGACCAATTGTACCATCACCTCTTCGACCGGCCATGCCGACCTCGACGAGGCGACCTGCCGCCTGTTGCCGAAGCGTGCGAAGTTCAAGCCCGCGACCGCAGCCGGGGGAGGTCCGATGTCGGACACGTACAACGGTCGTATTACCTGGCGTCTGCCGGAATGATTTGAAAGGACAGGCGAGCGCCTCCGAATGACTGGAAGCCGCCTGTCCCTTGTTATTGATCCTTTGAGAGGGAAGTCTTGAACATGTTGATGTCTATCGCAGCGGCCGCCGCGCCGAAGTCGGAGAACCCGTACGGTCTGATGGAAGCGCTCCAGCAGGGCGGCACCATCGCCTGGACCGTCTTCATCATCCTTTGCGGTATGTCGGTTGGCACTTTCTATATCCTGTTCACCAAGCTGATCGAACAGCAGAAGGTGATCAATCAGGGCAAGAAGGTCCGTGCGAGCTTCTGGCGCGCCGCTTCGCTGAAGGAAGGTACCGCCAAGCTCGAAAAGAACTCGGCCTACAAGCAGATCGTCGACGACGGTATCAAGGCCCAGGATGAGCACACCAAGCTGACCGATCCGGTCGAAGCCCATGACTGGCTGCACGGCTCGCTGGCTCGCTCGGAAGCCGCGATCAACTCGAAGCTGAATGGCGGCCTGGCCTTCCTCGCGACCGTTGGCTCGACCTCGCCGTTCATCGGTCTGTTCGGTACCGTTATCGGCATCTACCGCGCTCTGATCAAGATCGGCGCCGCCGGTCAGGCCTCGATCGACGCCGTTGCCGGTCCGGTCGGTGAAGCTCTGATCATGACCGCCCTGGGTCTGGCCGTGGCCGTTCCCGCGGTGCTCGCCTACAACTTCCTGCAGCGCCGCAACAAGTCGATCTCGGAACAGCTCGCTGGCTTCACCGTCGACCTGCTGGCCTATCTGGTGTCGAACGGCGCCGTGAAGCCCGCGATCGCCGCTGCCCCGGCCGCTGCTGCCGCCAAGCCCGCCGCTGCCGCGACCAAGGCCTGATAGGCTGAGATGCCGGCAAGGGGGCCGGCGGCGGCTGCGACGCTCAGGCCCCCTTATCGGACGTGGGCCCTGGAATGCCGGGGCACCATCGACAAGCATGTTAGGAAATAATCAATGGCAATGAGTGTTGGCTCTGACGGCGGTGAAGACAAGCCGATGTCCGACATCAACACGACGCCGCTCGTCGACGTCATGCTGGTGTTGCTCATCATCTTTCTCATCGCGGTCCCGGTCGTCGTCCAGACGGTTCAGCTGCAGCTCCCCAAGGTCGCGTTCGAGCCGACGACGACGAAACCGGAAAATGTCTCGCTGTCGGTCACTGCGGCGTCTGACGGCAGCTGTGCGGTTTACTGGAACCTGACCCGAGTGTCCTCCGACGAGCTGCTCGACCGTGCGGTCGCGAAGCTGGAAGCGGACATCAAGAAGGCCGGCGGCGTTGAAAATATGACGCCCGAGGATTTGCCCGAAGTGCACATCCGCGGCGACATCAACGTTCCCTATCGGTGCATCGGTGGCACCATCTATACGATGCAGCGCGCCGGTTTCCCGAAGGTCGGCTTCATATCCGAGCCCGAGCCGGGTTCGCATGTGCAGCGGCTTTAAGAAGTTCTAGGAGTATCGCCATGGCAATGAGTGCCGGAAGAGACGATGGCGAACCGATGGTCGAAATGAACACGACGCCGTTGATCGACGTCATGCTCGTTCTTCTCATCATGTTCATCATCACCATCCCGATCCAGACCCACGCGGTCAAGATCGACCTGCCGCAGAACGCGCCGCCGACCGACAGCGTCATCGACCCTGTCAAGAACAAGGTGGCGATCGATCCCAGCGGCATCATCACCTGGAACGGTGCGGGGATCGACCTGCTGACCCTGCGTCAGTATCTGCAGCAGTCGCTGCGGTTGCCGGTCGAACCCGAACTGCAGTTTCAGCCGGACGCCCAGACCCGCTATGTCGTGGTCGACCAGGTGCTGGCGGAGATCAAGCGTGCTGGCGTGACGAAGCTCGGCTTCGTCGGCAACGAGCAGTACGGCAAGTTCTAAGGCCATCGGAACCGGTTTCCGGCAGTGCTGGAATCCGGTTCACAAAAAAGAAATGGCGCGATCAGGCAAGGGCGCGCAGCGATCTGGCGGTTTGCCGGACGCTGTAGGTTCCAGGGTCCGAATATGCCGCCGCCGTCTGGCCGGGGATGTTCGACTTCCCGTTTCCGGGCGCGGGCTGGGGTGATGCAATCGACCCTGTGACACGCTGCGTTTTGACGTGTCGACTTTGACGGGGCTGCTTCGGCGGCCCCTTATTTTATGCGCCTTGTTTTACGTTCCCCGCGGGTTCGGCTTAACGCTTTCTTCACCGTGATGGACGATGATGGTGCCGGTCAAATCGGCATTGGATCATGGGCGCGAAACTTCAGACAGAGCTGTACCGCGGCAATAACCGCTTGGCGGACCGCCGGACGGTGCTGATCGGCGTTCGGGTCCGCCGCCCGGGCGAAACCTGGTTCAAGAGCCATATCACCGATGTTTCGGAAGTGGGCTTTCGGCTCAAAAGCTTCATGAAGCTGGCGACCGACGATGATCTATGGATCATGCTGCCTGGCTTCGAAGGCCGTCGCGCCCGCGTGTTGTGGAGCCGGGCGCATGAATCGGGCTGCGTCTTCGAACGCCCGCTGCATCCGGCCATTCTCGATCATATCATCAAGATCAGCCTGTAAGGGCTGACAGAGCGGCTCAGCGCCGTCTTGCCGCATGGCGGTCATGGCCATTGGCTGACATTCCCACCCTCTTCACCCCGGATCAAGTCCGGGCGATGTAAGGCTATGCCCCCTAACCACCCGAAAACGCCTATGTTTCCAGCCAATCAGCCCACCGGCGCATCCTGGAACTGAAGATTGGCCAGCCGGGCATAAAGCCCCTTTTGCTGCATCAGCGAGCCATGATCGCCCTGTTCGACCAATCGTCCCTCATCGAGGACGAGGATGCGATCCGCCGCGCGCACCGTAGCCAGCCGATGCGCAATCACGATCGTCGTGCGCCCCTGCATCAGCCGGGCCAGCGCATCCTGCACCAGCCGTTCCGACTCCGCATCCAGCGCAGAGGTCGCCTCGTCCAGCAGCAGGATCGGAGCATCGCGCAGCAGGGCGCGCGCGATCGACAGACGCTGCCGCTGTCCGCCCGAAAGCCGCGCGCCTCCTTCGCCCATGAAACTATCCAACCCTTCCGGCAGCGCTCGCAGGAAACCCTCCGCATTGGCGGCGCGGGCGGCGGCCCAGATCTGCTCGTCGCTGGCCTCCCATCGGCCGTAGCGCAGATTGTCGCGCGCGGAAGCGGCAAAGATGATGCTCTCCTGCGGCACCATCGCCATCATCCCGCGCACCGCCGCCGGATCGGCCTGCGGCAGCGGCACGTCATTCAGACGGATCACCCCCGAATCGGGATCGTAAAAGCGCAACGCCAGTTGGATCAGCGTGGATTTGCCCGCGCCCGACGGGCCGACGATCGCCACCGTCTCTCCGGGCGCGATATCGATCGAAATGCCATGCAGGGCCGCCTGATCGGGCCGGCTGGGATAGCGGAAATGCACATCCTCGAACTGAAGATGGGCGCCATGATCGGTCTGTGGCAGCGGAACCGGCCGGGGAGGCGCGGTGATCTCCGGCATCGCGCTCATCAACTCGTGCAGCCGCCCCGCCGCGCCCGCGCCGCGTAGCAGATCGCCCCAGGTTTCGGACAGCGCGCCGAAAGCGCCCGCGACCAGACCGCCCGTCAGGACGAAGGCGGCGATGCTGCCTCCTGAAAGGCGTCCGGCGGCAACGTCCAGCGCGCCCTGCCACATGACCGCCGTGATCGACCCGAAAACCAGAGCGATGACGATCGCCGTCATCGCCGCGCGCAACCCGATGCGCCGCCGCGCTGTGCCGAATCCGGCTTCGACCGTGGCGTCGAAGCGTGCCGCTTCCCGTCCTTCCTGGCCGAAAGCCTGAACGATCTTCATCGCCCCCAGGGTTTCGGCTGTGACGCTGCCGACATCGGCCAGCCGGTCCTGGCTCGCCCGTGACAGCGCGCGCACGCGCCGCCCTAGCCCGATGATCGCCACCAATATGACCGGAATGCCCAGCAACAGCAGTCCGGCCAGCTTGGGCGCGAGCGCGAAGAGATAGATGAGCCCGCCAAACCCCGTCACCAGATTACGCAGCGCGATCGACACGGTCGATCCCACCACCTGATCGATGATCGCCGTGTCGGCGGTCATGCGAGACGCGATTTCGGACGGGCGGTTTTCCTCGAAGAACCGGGGCTCCTGCCGCAGCAGATTGGCCTGGGTCGCCGATCGGATGTCGGCAACGACGCGCTCGCCCAGCCAGGATACGAAATAGAAGCGCGCCGCCGTCGCCAGCGCCAGGATCACGACGATCAGGAACAGATATTCGAACCAGCGGCTGATGTCGCCGCCGCCCATGAACCCCCGGTCGATGACCAGCCGGAAACCGCTGGGAATCGCCAGCGTGGCGGCGGACGAGACGAGCAGGGCGACCAGAGCCCCGGCGATGCGGCCCGGATAATGGCTGGCGAACCGCCAGATCATCGCCAGACTGCCGAGGGCGGGGCGCGCCTTGCCGCGCGACGATGGGTTTTCGACATCCTCCATGGCGGGCGCTCTAGAGCATTTTGAAGCCAGCTGGAACAGCTGGCGGCTCGCAAAATGCGACAACCAAAAAGCCGCAATGTGCCGCGCGCCTCTCAACGGCGTTTGAATCGGTCCGCGGCTGTGATCTCCGCCGCCAGCGCCATGATTCGCTGTGGCTTAGCGCGGCTGGTCAGGGCATAGGCCATGTCGCCCGCTTCCCAATAGGCGATGACATCGTCGGCGCGCCGGGCAAGCAGGGGGCGCGCCTCCGCCGGGGTTTCGGCGCGGTCGGCGAAGAAGGACAGCTGCTCGCCCTCCGGCGTGGTGATGGACAGCGCGACCGCCGGGCTGTCCGGCGTCGGATAGAGCTGCACGTCGTGGATTCGCCAGGATGCGGGCAGCGGTGGCAGGACGATGCCGGTCGAACGCCGGATTTCGCCCGGGTTAAGGGTCGCGCTCTCGACCTGCGATGCCATGGCCTGCCGCAGGAGCCCGGTGCGATGGGAGGCGGCTGCTTCGTCCAGGAAAGTGCCCGCTTCCGCCGCTTGCGGAAATTCGCCCAGCTCGCCGCGCGCGATCCAGCCGGTCGCGATCAGCCCGGCAATCCCCGCCGCGCGGGCGATGTGCCGCCATGTCCGGCCCCGCTCATTATCATTGGCGACCGGAATCGAGGTGTCGCGCCGCCGCCCGACCAGCGTGCCCTTGGTCCCGTCATGTTTCAGGCGAAAGTCGATATGCGGCCAGCGCTTGCGCCAGCGCCGGGCGACGATGCGCTCGCCGGGGCGGGCGGCATCGTCCAGCAGCACCACCGCGCCCGGGGACAGCCGGGCGAACAGGGCATCCGCCGCGCCGCGCACCAGGGGATGCACTGCCCAAGGCGGCCCATCGATGATCAGAAGGTCGATGCTGTCCGGCAGGGCGTCGATATCATACCAGCGGCCGGGCCAGTCCTCGCTCTCCGCGGTCAGCGGCGCGTGGCGCAGATCGGCATGCAGGCCATGGTCGCCCAGCCAGTTGCGGGTCGCCTGCACGAACCCGTCATGCTGGTCGAAACTGGTCAGCCGACCGCCGCCATGCAGCGCCAGCGCCCGCGCCGCGATCAGCGTGGAGGCGCCCGCGCCCAGTTCGACCACATGGACAGGCCGCAACCGGGCGATTTCGCGGACGATATGACGCAGAAAGCCGACATCGGCCTTCCAGCTCCCCAGATGCGGCAGGGCATCGTGCGGCAATCCGAGTTCATCGAGCAGGGCACGCTTGTCCGCCTTGCGCCCGCCCGAAAGGCTGGCGAGCAGCCAGGGCCATGTGATCGCGCCGAAGCCGATGCGCCAGGCCATGTCGGACAGGCGGCGCCTCGCCTCGCCCGCGTCGCCATCGTTCAGGGACAGGAAGCCGGTCAATTCTCTGGAGGTCACGGTTGCGCCTATCCTTTATATGCGGTCCGATCCATTATAAGCGGACCGGCTGGGGTTATGCGGCGGGATCGGCCGTTCGTACAGACCCACATATTATCAGCATAGGGAACGCCGATGACCCGCATAATTTCCGCGACTGTTGAACGTTGGCCGGTTGCCGGAGCCTTCATCATCAGCCGCGGGGCGAAGACGTCGGTGGACGTGGTGGTCTGCACCGTAAGCGACGGGCGGCATCTGGGCCGGGGGGAAGGCACGGCGATATATTATGAAGGCGAGACGGCGAAAGGCTGCGCGGCGGCGATCAATGCCTATGCCGGACCGCTGGAGCGCGAGGCCCTGCTGGAGACGATGCCGCGCGGGGCCGCCCGCAACGCGCTGGACTGCGCGCTCTGGGATATGGAGGCGAAGCGGGCTGGCGTGCCGGTGTGGCGCCTCGCCGGCCTGGAGGAACCGGGGCCCCTGCCCACCGCCTTCACCATCAGCCTCAATGATCCCGCGCAGATGGAAGCGGATGCAAGGGCGGCGGCGGCGCGCGGTTTCGGCCTGCTCAAATGCAAGCTGACGGGGGAGGGCGACCGGGCACGGATCGCTGCCGTGCGGGCGGGCGCGCCCGACGTGCGGCTGATCGTCGACGCCAATGAAAGCTGGCATGATCTGGATATCGTCGCGCAGGCGCAGGCCATGGTCGATCTGGGGGTCGAGATGGTCGAGCAGCCGATTCTGCACGGCAAAGAGGAGCGCCTGGCCGGGGTCAGGGCGCCTTTGCCGCTCTGCGCGGACGAAAGCTGCCACACCCGCGCCGATCTCGACCGGCTGGGGGATTTCGACGCGGTGAATATCAAGCTCGACAAGGCGGGCGGCCTGACCGAGGCGCTGGCCCTGTCGCGTGAGGCGCGGGCGCGGGGCTTTCGGGTGATGGTCGGCTGCATGCTGGGCACGTCGCTGGGCATCGCGCCGGCCGCGCTGGTCGCGCAGGGGGCGGACTGGATCGATCTGGACGGCGCGCTTTTGCTGGCGAAGGACCGGGAGGGCGCGCTCGCCCTGCACGACGGGCTGCTCCATCCCGGCCAGCTGTGGGGCCTGGGTCAGTAACCCAAAGTCAGGCCCACGGCATAATATTTCGGCCCGACATTGGCCTTGGCCCGCAGCCGGGGGATCAGCGGCATGGCGAGCGTGGCATAGGGTCGGATATTGTCGCCGCTGAAGCGCGCGCCCGCGCCGATGGTCGCGGAAAGCGGCAGCGTATAAGCCGCCTCGACCCGCCCATAGAGCTTCGCATCCCCATCGCGCAGATAGACGCCGCCGCCCGGCGTCAGGCTGAAGCCGCCGATCCCCATCGCATAGCCTGCGCCGATTTCCGTACCCCAATGGCCATCGGCGCGACCATAGTTGATCTCCGCGCCGATCCCCTCGGCATGAGCGGCGGGAGCGAGGGCGAACGCCGCGGCCGCCAGCAAATAGCTCGATTTCATGGAATTCCCGATCATCTGTTCACGATGGCGCATGGCCTGACTCCCGCCGCCCGCTCAGGCAAGCCACGGCAGGACGGCCCGAGTCCGATTTGCGGTCAGGCGAGCCGGGGTTGCGCTTCGGCATAGGGCATGATCGCCCGCCCATCCGGCGCCGCGGTGAAGCTGGTCTGCGTGGGGTAAGCGAACTCGATCCCTTCCGCCCGAAACCGCTTCCAGATCGCCAGCCCGACCTGGTGCCGCGACTGGAAATAATCGTGGGTGTCGGGATCGAGCACGTCGAAATTCAGCTGATAATCGAGCGAACTGGCGCCGAAGCTCACCAGCCCGGCATTGACGAAAATATGCCCCTGCGCCTCCACGATCTCCTTCAGCATCGCCGGGATCGCCTCGGCCTTGTCCTGCGGCGTCTGATAGATGATGCCGATCGCGAAAGTGACGCGTCGTTGCGCCAGCGTCTGGAGGCTGGTGATCTCCTTTTGCAGCAGGTTGGCGTTGGAAATGACCTTCTTCTCGCCGCTCATCGCGCGCAGATGGGTGCTTTTGAGGCCGATGCGCTCGACCCGCGCAGTGGTCTGGTCATAGGTGATGACCTCGCCCCGGCGGAACGGCTTGTCGAAGATGATGGAGAGCGCGGCGAACAGGTCGGAAAAAATGCCCTGCGCCGCCAGGCCAATGGCGATGCCGCCAATGCCAAGCCCCGCGACCAGGCCGGTGACGTTCACGCCCAGATTGTCCAGCACCACGATCAGCGCGATGGCGAACAGCGCGAATGTCACCAGCACCCGGATCAGCCCCATGGCGTTGGCCAGCGTTTCGCCATGGCCATCGTCGGCCGCCGTGCGCCGCTCGACCAGTCCCAATATGATCTCCCGCGCCCAGATCGCGCACTGGAACACGGCGGCGATGGTGAAGAGGAAGCCGACCGTCTTCAGCACCATCTGCGGCGGATTCGCATAGCTGACGACCAGGCGCGCCGCGACCATGACCATGAAGAAATGGGTGGTGCGGGCAAAGGCGCGGCCCGCCACATTGGCAAAGCCCAGCATATCGCCGGGCGTCCCCTTCAATCGTCCGCCAACCCCGCGCAGCACCGTCAGCAGGCTGTAGATGACGACCCCTGCACCGATCGCGATCAGGATTTGCAGATAATGAAGCGAAAACCAGTGCGCCGTCGAATGCCACATTTCCACCAGATTGGGCGGTCGCACCTCGATCGAGGGAAGGGCGGGGTCTTGCTTGGCGGCCATGGATATCCTTGCGGTTATGGGTGCGGATCAGGCCGCGAGGGGGCAGGCGGATGTCCCGCCGGCTTCCTCCAGAAAGGCGATCAGTCCGCGTTCGTGACGGGAGAGATAGCGTGTCGCGCGCGGCAGGCGAAGCCCCCCGCGCCATTCATCCTGCCCGTTGCGGCAAAGTTCGATCAAAGCGGGATGAATATAGCTTTTGCGGCTGATCGCGGGGGTGTTGCCCAACGCCTCCGCCACCGGCGCGATCATCTGCTTCAGCGACACCGGCCCGCTCGCCAATGTTTCGAAGGCGATGGCGGAGGCGCCCCAGGTGCGGAAATGCTTGGCGGTGAAGTCGCCCCCCATCGCCTCGGATATATAGGCATTGACGTCGCCCGATGCGATCGGCCGGGCGATGCCCTCCTCATCCAGATATTGGAAGAGATGCTGGCCGGGCAGATCCTGCACCGCCCGCACGAAGCGCAGCAGGCGGCGGTCGGTGACGGTCAGCTCATGCTCCCGCCCCGATTTGGCGCGGTAACGCAGCCGCAGCGCCCTGCCGTTCAGATCGACATGGCGGCGGCGCAAGGTGGTCGCGCCGAAGCTTTTGTTGGCGGCGGCATATTGCTCATTGCCGATGCGGACCTTGGCCAGATCGAGCAGGCGGACGACGGCGGCCAGCGTCCTGTCCTTGTGCAGCCCGCGCGTCGACAGATCGGCCTCGATCCGCGCGCGCAGCCGGGGGAGGGCGAGGCCGAAAGCGGGACAGCCCGCATATTTCTCCGCCTCCCGCGCGGCGCGGAAATCGGGATGGTAGCGATATTGCTTGCGACCCCGATCGTCATAGCCGGTCGCCTGGACATGACCGTTTGGCCGGGGGCAGAACCAGCAGTCGCGGTAGGCGGGCGGCATGGCGATGGCGTTCAGCCGGTCGATCTCCTCCCGATCCGTGATCCGCTCCCCAGCGGCATCGAAATAGGCCCATCCCCGCTTCAACGCCCGTCGCGTGATGCCGGGCAGGCTGTCATTGGCGTGAACGAGGGACTTTGGCGGCATGATTTCTCCAACCAGCCGCTCACCGCTTCGTTCCGCAGCGCGCGGACAGGCGGAACGAAAGGGTGGAAGGCGGTCATTACAGCTTCGTCATCCCGGACTTGATCCGGGATCCCGCTTTTCTTCTTGAGCGTACATCTGAAAGGCAGCGGGACCCCGGATCAAGTCCGGGGTGACGAGGGTGGGGATGTCCACAAATGACCAGTTACTGTCCTTGCCGAAGCCCGGCCCGTCGGATGAAGCGCATCCCACCCGGCAGCCGCCAGTGCAGCGGATGACGGCGCATGACCGACAGATGCGCCAGCACCAGCGTCAGGCACAGCGATCCGGCCGGAACCGCAATCGGCAGAACCACAGGCAGCAGCATCCCGCCTAACAGGGCGGCGACCGCCCCGGCCAGCGCGCACAGCGTCGACCCGGCTTCCCCATCCGGCCCGCGCAGCCAGAAGACGCAGCCGCTCATGCCCAGCGCAAAGGCCATGGCGAAGCGTGCCGCCTGCCCCGGTTCGGCCCCCTGCCCCGCAAATCCGCAGCCGATCAGCAACAGCAGGATCGCCCCCGCCAGTCCCCGGCGCGGCAGGCGGCCGAGCAGATGCGCCCCCACCGGATAGATCAGCAGTTCGCCCATCAGCACGGCCATCAAAATGGCGGTTGCCAGCCGTGCCTGCTCCGGCCCGGCGATCAGCGCGACCATGGCGGTCCCGCCCCAGGGCAACAGCCGCAGGGGCGCCATGCGGATATGGCTGATCCAGCCCTGCAATCCCGCCCGCGTTTCCCAGCGCCGGTCGGCCAGCCGCAGTTGGAAGGCGGCGACGATGAACAGCGCCTCGACGCCCCCGGGCAGCAGCGCGGGCGCAATCATCGGCGAGGCCAGAACCAGTCCCAGCACCATCCCATGGGCCAGGCCCAGCAGCTTCAATTCCCCCTTCATGCCCCCGAAATTCATAATGGGCTCCTCACTGGTGATGGAGCGAATAACGGCTGGCGGGCAGCAAACTTGCGCCTGCGGCTCAGATAAGTGTCCAGCCCGATCTGGAGCGAGAGCATCATGAAGATGAAGGGTTGATAGGCGATGCCCACGAACAGCGATCCCACCATATAGATGACATGACCCTGTTGCAGCGCCAGTGCGAACGGCGCGATCCAGGCCTCGTCGCCCTCGCGCTGGCGATACAGGCGCCGGATCGCCTCGGTGCGGATGAAGCAGGTCAGATGCAGCAGCGCCCAGAGGAAGAAGCCGAAATAGCCCTGCTCGCCCAGCATCTCGAAATAGGCGCTGTGATAGGCGCGGCCATGGTCGGTGACGATGCGCTTTTCCATGCGCGATCCGGCGGCGTCGATCACCCGTTCCTGCATCACATAGGTGAAGCTGTTCTGGAGATAATTGTCGAAGCCGCCGCCGCCCGGATGCTCCTTCACATAGCCCAGCGTCCATTTCCACACCTCCATCCGGGTGGAGGCGCTTTCATCGCTCTGGTGATTCTCGATGGTCGACATGCGCTGGGTGAAGCTGGCGGGCAGGAAGGGGATGGCGGCCAGCGCCGCCAGCGCCATCAACGGGCCATAGAGGAATCGCCGCTTCGACCGCATCAGCATCAGCCCCGCCAGGATGACGATGCAGACCAGCCCCGTGCGCGCTTCGGTCCCGATCGGCATCAGCAGGCAGGCGAAGCACAGCGCATAGGCAAAGCCCTTCACCCGCCAGTCGGGCGGAAAGATCGTGCCATGCCGGGAAAGCCAGAGGATCAGCGGGATCAGCGAGATCGCGACGGTCGAAATGATGCTGCCTTCGTACAGGCCGCTATTATTGTCGACCATCAGATTGAGCACGCCATAGCCGCCGCCCGACAGTGCCGTCTTCATGCCGCCATTGATGATGATCGTGCTGGCGCAGAGCACCATGAACAGAGCCAGCGCCTCGATCCGCAGGCGTGTGCGCAGGGTGATGGGCAGAAAGATGGCGAACACCATCGCCTTCCACACCCAGGCCCATTTGGTCGCCGCGTTGACCGGAAAATCCGCCGTCGCCGTGGTATAGCCGCACCAGGCGAGCAACAGCAGCAGGATCAGCTGCCGCATGGAGAAGCGGCAGTCCTTCTTGTCGTCGACCAGCAACCAGGCCCCCACCGCCAGCATGAAGGCGATGAAGGAAATCGGAATGCTGTTCAGCAGGAAATAGGACAGCCTTTGCGGGGAAACGATGTCGATATAGGCATAGACCGCGATCAGCAGGAAAGGCCGCCGCAGGCCCGCCAGGAAGAAGGCGCCCAGAAAGGCGACGAAGAACAGGTCACGCATCGCCGCTCTCCGGATCACGATCCAGATCAGGGCGCGACAGCAGCCGCCAGGCCGCCAGCATGATGACGCCATGGCTGATGAGAAGGGAAAGAGCGTCGATCATATTGCGCGAGAGGGGTCCGTTACCTGCTACATGTTCCTGCGAAGGCAGGAACCCAGTCCACATGTCCGAACTGGACTCCTGCCTTCGCAGGAGTACCGCGCCCTTCGATCCGAACTTTCACCTCCCTAACCCAACAGAGTTGACGGCCCGTTAAACCTTTTCAGGCAAAGAATCGGGCCATGACGCGGATTCTCCCAAAGCCCCGGATTCTCCATGTGCTGGACCACAGCCTGCCGATGCATAGCGGCTACACCTTCCGCACCCGCGCGATCCTGCGGGCGCAGATGGCCAGGGGCTGGGAGGTGCGTGGCATCACCGGTCACCGCCATGCGCTGCCCGGCCTGATGGAAGAGGTGGTGGACGGCCTGCATTTCCACCGCACGCCGGGCGAATCGGCTGGTGGCAATGCGCTGCTGCGCGAATGGCGCGATATCTCGGCCCATGCCGACGCCATCGATGCGCTGGTCCGGAAATGGCGCCCCGACATCATCCACGCCCATTCGCCTGTGCTGAACGCCATCGCCGCGCAGAAGGTGGCGAAGCGTCACAACATCCCGGTGATCTACGAAATCCGCGCTTTCTGGGAGGATGCGGCGGTCGGCAACGGCACCGGGGCGGAGGGCAGCCCGCGCTATTGGCTGACCCGCCAGCTCGAAACCCACGCGGTCCGCGCTGCCGATGCCGTCGCGGTGATCTGCGAAGGGCTGCGCGGCGATCTGATCGCGCGCGGCGTGGATAGAGACAAGATCATCGTCTCGCCCAATGGCGTCGATATGGATCAGTTCGGCACGCCCGTCCCCCCCGATCCGGCGCTGACCGCGAAACTCGGCCTTGAAGGCGCCGACGTCGTCGGCTTCATCGGCAGCTTCTACGATTATGAGGGGCTGGACGACCTGATTGCGGCCCTGCCGAAACTGGTGCGCGCCCGCCCCAGGGCGAAGCTGCTGCTGGTCGGCGGCGGCCCCTGCGAACAGGCGCTGCGCGATCAGGCCATGGCATCCCCCTTTGCCGATCATATCGTCTTCGTCGGCCGCGTGCCGCATGATCAGGTCGAGGATTATTATGCGCAGGTCGACATCCTCGCTTATCCGCGCAAGGCGATGCGCCTCACCGATCTGGTGACGCCGCTGAAGCCGCTGGAGGCCATGGCCCAGGGCCGTCTGGTCGCGGCATCCAGTGTCGGCGGCCATCGCGAACTGATCGAGCATGGCGTCACCGGCACGCTGTTCGCGCCCAATGATCCCGCCGCGATCGCCGCCGCCCTGGCGGAGATGTTCGCCGATCGCGGCTTCTGGGACGATCGCCGCGCCGCCGCCCGCGCTTTTGTGGAGCGGGAGCGTAACTGGTCGTCAAACATTCTGCGCTATGAACCGGTCTATCAGCAATTGCTCGCGCGTCCCCAGCGGGTGCGGGTAGCGGCCTGAGGTCGCATGAAGAAGAGGTTGGGACTGGTGCTGTCGGGGGCGTTGGGCGCCGGGCTGCTGCTGTGGTCGCTGCCCGTGGGACTGGTGGAGACGGTGGTGGCCTCCAGCGGCCTCAGCGAAACGCTGCCCGCCGCCGCGCCGCCGTTGGGGATGAAGGCCCGGCTGATATTGGCCGCGTTCGGCGCCGCGATGGCGCTGGGTCTGATCTGGACCGGCCATGGGAAAAAGCGCGTCGCTATGTTGACGCATGAACAGGAAGAGCGCGGACAGAGCGCTCCGGGAGTGAGCAAAATGGGTTTTGCATTGTCGAAGCTGAGCTGGCTGGGCCGTAATCGGGGGAGGATGTCGGGGCCAGCGCTGCGCCGCGCTGATGCGCATCCCGACGCCCCTGCGCGCCCGCCGATCTTCGCCAGCCGCGATTTCGGCGGCCTCGACATTTTCGCCCGCACCGCGCCCAGCCGCGACGAGTTTCGCGACGGGGCCGAAGAAGCGTCTGCCGCCAGCCTGCCCATTCCAGCCGCCGTCCAGGAGACGACGGAAGAAGCCGCCTTCGTCCGGCTCCACCGCGCCTTTGCGGAAGAAGCCGTCGATGCCGATTATGAGGAAATCGCCGAACCCGCCCCCGGGCCCGAAGCGCCGTGCTACGATACGCTCTCCCTTGCCGAACTCACCGAGCGGCTGGAACGCGGCCTGACCGAGCGCAAGCGGCTGGGCCGGCCGATTTCCGGGCCGGGTTCCGTTCTGGCCGACATGCCCGTCGAACGCGCCGTGCCGGTGCGCGCCCATGTCGAGGAGGATGTGGACGAAGCGCTGCGCGCCGCGCTCGGCACCCTGCGCAATATGGCGGGCCGCCGGCGCTGAACAGGACTCACCAATCCTCGATCGTCAGCGCGGACAGCTCGATCCACTCTTCCTCCGGCGTCGACCGGCAGGCGTCGATGCCGATGTCCGCGACGAAATGGCCGTTGAGGCTCCATTCCACCTCCTCGATTCCGTCGACGAATCGCGCGCGCCGCTCGCCCGCATCGGTCCCCGCGATCCGCAGCGCGATCATGTGGCGCCTGCCCTGAAACAGCGCGCTGGCCCAGGGGCGGCTGGTGGCGCGCTCCACCGTGACCGGGTCGCCTGCGCGCTCCAGGATCTGCGCCAGCAGCCGCGGCAGGGGATCGCGGCCCTTCGCCACGGCCTCACCATTTCGGAGCAGATTTCCGCCGGTCGAATTAACGTGGATGCTTGTCATTGACCGGTGCTCCTGCGATATGTGTTCATGAAATGTTCTACGCGTCTCCTTATCCGATCGCCCGGTTCGCGGCCTTTGCGCAGATCGAAGACCAGCCGCGGGTCGCGAACGCTTTCGCGCCCGAATCGGGTGGCCGGGATGCCGTTTTCCCGCAGAAATTTTTCGACGGCCCGGATCAACATGCCCCTCATTCTCCTCTGTCGATTCGATTCGCCTGCTGCGAATCCGTAGGTGATTTCCTATCTGTTGCCCTATTTCCTACTTGTCTAGGAAAATTCCTATCATTATGGATGAATCATGGTCGGTAATGGAGAAGATCCGCGCATCGTGCTGGAACGGCTGATTGCCGAACGGGGGGAGAATTATGCCGATCTTTCCCGCCTGCTGAACCGCAACCCCGCCTATATCCAGCAGTTCATCAAGCGCGGCACCCCTCGCAAGCTGGATGAGGAGGATCGCCGCGTCCTGGCCCGTTATTTCGGCGTGGCGGAGGAGGTGCTGGGCGGCCCGGCCGCGCGATCGGCGCCGCCGGTGAAGATGCGCTCGCTTCCCGCCGTCGTCACCGTGCCCCGCCTGTCCCTGGGCGCATCAGCCGGCCCGGGTTCGCTGGACGAGGATGAGCGAACGGCGGGGGTCATGGCCTTCGACGCCAACTGGCTGCGCCATCTGGGCGTGCGGCCGCAAAAGGTGTCGATCATCCGCGTCGATGGCGAATCCATGGCGCCGACGTTGAATGACGGCGACGAGATCATGGTCGATCATGAGGATGACGCGGCGCGGTTGCGCGACGGCGTCTATGTGCTGCGGCTCGATGGTGTGCTGATGGTGAAGCGGATTGCCCTGGGACCACGGAGAGGGCTGTTTTCCGTCATTAGCGATAATGTCCATTATCCCGACTGGATCGATATCGATCCCGCCCTGGTCGTGATCGTCGGCCGCGTGGTGTGGACCGGGCGACGGCTGGTTTAGCGTGATTTCGAGACAGATGGCATCGTCCGCGCCTCCCTAGCAGCATTTCCCCCCATTTTTCCCCCCGTATCGCGCCTCCTGCCGTTCGCGGAAGAAGGCGGTCCGATCCATCGGCGCGCGGTCGGAATGATGCTCCCGCATGTGCCGCAGATAGGCGTCATAGTCGGGCACGCCGACCATCATGCGGGCGATCTGGCGCAGCCGGTGGAGGAAGAGGCTCATTCCGCCGGGACCAGCTGAGCCGGGATTTCCCGCGCCGTGGGGGCCACGACCTTCCGCGCGGCAAGACAGGTACGGATGGCGAAGACCAGCACGGCCAACACCACAAACAGGAAGATCGCGACCAGCCCGGCATCGACATAGTCGTTGAAGATGATCTGCCGCATCTCCGCCATGGACTTGGCGGGGGCCATCACCTTGCCCGCCTGCGCCGCCGCGCCGAACTTCGCCGCATGGGCCAGAAAGCCGACCTTCGCATCGGCTGAAAACAGCTTGAGGAACCCGGCCGACAAGGTGCAGATCAGCAGCCAGGCTGTCGGCGCCAGCGTCACCCAGGCAAAGCGGTCCTGCTTCATCCGGAACAGCACCGCCGTCGCCAGCATCAGCGCAATCGCGGCCAGCATCTGGTTGGAAATGCCGAACACCGGCCAGAGCGTGTTCACGCCGCCCAGTGGATCGGTAACCCCCTGATAGAGGAAGAAGCCCCACGCCGCGACCGTCAGCGCCGTGGCGACGATGCCCGGCGCCATGCTCCTGCTTTCCTTGAAGCCCGGCACCACCAGCGCGATCAGGTCCTGCAACATGAAGCGCCCCGCGCGCGTCCCCGCATCCACCGCGGTCAGGATGAACAGCGCCTCGAACAAGATCGCGAAATGATACCAGAAGGCCTTCATCGACGGTCCGCCCACGACATGGGAGAATATCTCCGCCATCGCCACCGCCAGCGTCGGCGCGCCCCCCGCGCGGGAGATGATGCTATGCTCGCCAACATCCTTCGCGGTCTGGAGGATGAGGTCGGGCGAAATCGGGAAACCCATGGCCGTGACCGCCGCCGCCGCGCTCGCCGCATCCTTGCCGATCACCGCCGCCGGGCTGTTCATGGTGAAATAGACGCCCGGATCAAGGATCGACGCGCCCACCAGCGCCATGATCGCCACGAACGCCTCCATCAGCATCGCGCCATAGCCGATCATCGGCGCATGGGCTTCGCTGGCGATCAGCTTGGGCGTGGTGCCGCTGGCGATCAGCGCATGGAATCCCGACACCGCCCCGCAGGCGATGGTGATGAACAGGAAGGGGAACAGCCCCCCCGCCCAGACCGGCCCATTGCCGTTCACATACTGGGTCACGGCATGCATCTTCAAGGGCGGCGCCATGATGATGATGCCGATGGCCAGCGCGGCGATCGCTCCGATCTTGAGGAAGGTCGACAGATAGTCGCGCGGCGCCAGCAGCAGCCACACCGGCAGCACCGACGCCACCGCGCCATAGCCGATCAATATCCAGCACAGCTGCACCGGCGTGAAGGTGAAGATCGGCCCCCAGACCGGCGACAGCGATATGCTCTGCCCATAGACGATCGCCGCCAGCAGCCCGACCAGCCCCAGCAGCGAAACCTCGCCGATCCGCCCCGGCCTGATCCAGCGCGTATAGGCGCCCATCACCATCGCCAGCGGCACCGTCGCCGCCACGGTGAACATGCCCCAGGGACTTTCGGCCAGCGCCTTCACCACGATCAGCGCCAGCACGGCGAGGATGATGACCATGATCATGAAGGCCCCGAACAGCGCGATGGTGCCCGCGACCTGCCCCATTTCCATGCGGATCAGTTCGCCCAGCGACTTGCCGTCGCGCCGCATGGAGATGAACAGGACCATGAAGTCCTGCACCGCCCCGGCCAGCACCACGCCCGCGATGATCCACAGCGTGCCCGGCAGATAGCCCATCTGCGCCGCCAGCACCGGCCCGACCAGCGGCCCGGCCCCCGCAATCGCCGCGAAATGATGGCCGAACAGCACTGTCCGGTCGGTCGAGACATAATCCAGCCCATCGGCCCGCCGGATCGCCGGGGTCGGCCGCGACGGGTCCAGCCGCATGACATGGCGCGCGATATAGAGCGCATAATAGCGATAGGCGACCAGGAAGCTGCTGAGCGCCGCCACCACGATCCACAGCGCGTTCACCGCCTCGCCGCGCGAAACGGCCACCACTGACAGCGCCACCGCGCCCGCAAGCGCAATCAATATCCAGGGAATATGCCGGGCCATCACTCTCTCTGATCATGGGCTTGCGATCAGCCGCACCCTAAGCCCCCGTCGCGGAAAGACAAGTTCGCGACCCACGCCCATGCCGGGCATGGCGAGGGAGCGGCACGCGAAGCGGGCATTCAGTTGGTCCGTCCGCCGCGTCCCCTGAAGGGCCAGTCCGTCATTCCACTGGCCCAAAGCGCCCACCAGATGATCACCGGCTGCAACGCCAGTCTCGGTCCGTGATACCACCACCCGAAATGCACCCCGTTGAGCGGAATATCGTTCAGCGCATGATGGAAATTCGCCGGCCAGACGCAGAACGCATAGAGCGCCAGCCCAACCCCGGCCGCCCTGCGCAGCGGCGCGATCATCAACCCGACCGCTCCGGCAATCTCCGCCACGCCCGTCAGCCCGACCACCAATTCCGGCGTCGGCACCCAATCGGGCGTGATCGCCACGAACCCGCCGGGCCGCGCCAGATGCGCCATCCCGGCCAGGCTATAAGCCACCGCCAATATGCCCCGCGCGATTCGCCGTCCCCGGCTTTCGCGCGCCGCCCCCTCCAATATCATCCAAGCTCCAGTTCAGCCTCATTCTCGCCATCCCAGACATGGGCGCGCTGCGCATGCACTTTTATCATGACAAGTCCCGGCGTGTCCGGACCTTCCTCGAACCAGCCCTGCAAATCGCTGTTCCAGTGGGCCTGGAATTCGTCCCGGTCGCGGATGAGGTCGGCATGGCCCTCGACCGCGATGAACAACGGATTCTGTCTGAGCAGGCCGGTTCGCCCCTGGAAGGAGAGGCCGACCCGCGGATCGCGCTCGATATCCTTGACCATCAGCGTGTCCTCCGTGGCGAAATAATAGCTGTCGCCGCCATAGGCGACGTCCCGATTGTTGCTCATCGGCCGGGCGCCGATCTGGCCGCCGTCCGTATGGGTGGAAAGCATCGCGAAATCGATGTCCTTCATTTTCTCCGCCAGGGTGGCGCGCGTCAATTGCATCATCGTCCACTCTCCTTGTCTTCAATCAGGCACAAACGCATGAAATTCCGGGCGGCTCCAGCGGATTCGCCTTTGCGGGAAAAAGAACATATGGTGAACATATAGCCGATTCGCCTGGGAGAACCCCTATGGAAACCCGTTCCACGCAGGCCCTTTTCCGCCTGTTCTTCGCGCTGAAACCTGCGCTGCTGGTCGCGCGCCAGACCGATCATTTCGCGGAAACCATCGCCGCCGGCGCCCCGCGCATAGCCGTGGATCATCAGCATGTGACGCTGGCGATCACCTGCGATCATGTCGATTATCCCTATGCCGTCATCAAGGCGCTGCTGCGAGCCGGTACAGGCGTGATGGCCGAACCCTTCGACCTCCGGCTGGATCAGCTCAGCATCGGCAACCGTTCAGCGGCCCTGCGCCCATCGCGCGGCGTGCCATTGCTGACCGCGCTTCAGCAGCGGATCGTGTCCGGCATGAAAGGGGCGGGGGTGATGCTGCGCCCCGGCTGGAGCTTCAGCCCGCATCAGACGCTGTTTTATCGGAAAGGGCGCCCCGAACATCGCCGGGTCGAAGGCTTCAGCTGGCATGTCGACCGGTTCATGCTGGTGTGCAGCCATGTCGGCCGCACCCATCATGAAACGCTGGCGACATGGCGCTTGAAGGGCAGCGGACAATATGACCTGTTTTGAGGTCGTTCAGCGCTTCCGCACGAACTCCGCGCGCAGCACCAGCCCCTTGATGCCATCATGGCGGCAGTCGATTTCCTGCGGATCGCCGGTCAGTCGGATCGACTTGATCAGCGTCCCCCGCTTGAGCGTCTGGCCTGCGCCCTTGACGACCAGATCCTTGATCAGCGTGACCTGATCGCCATCAGCCAGCAGATTGCCGACCGCATCGCGGACCTCGACGATGTCGGCGGCGCCGGCTCTGGCTGCCGCCTCGGCGGCGCTGATCCATTCGCCGCTGGCTTCGTCATAGACATAATCGTCGTCGGCCATGCTGTCTTATCCCTGTGTCACGCTTTCCAGCACGGCGGCGCGCAGTTCGGGAAGCCCCATGCCCTTTTCGCTCGACGTGGCGATGATATCGGGATGCGCGGCGGGCCGCTTGCGGATCGCCTCGACAACGGCCTGCTTCACCTCGGCCAGATGGCTCGCCTTCACCTTGTCCGCCTTGGTCAGCACGATGCGATAGCTGACCGCTGCCGCGTCCAGCATGTCGAGAATATCGGTGTCAACATCCTTGATGCCATGGCGGCTATCGATCAGCACCAGCGTGCGCTTCAGCTTCGCCCGCCCGCGCAGATAGTCGTTCACCAGGAAGCGCCATTTGCGCACCATATCCTTGGGCGCGCGCGCATAGCCATAGCCGGGCATGTCGACGAGGCGAAACCGCAGCGGATCGCCGACGTCAAAGAAATTCAGCTCCTGCGTCCGCCCCGGCGTGTTGGACGTGCGCGCCAGCCCGTTGCGGTTGGTCAGCGCATTCAGCAGCGATGATTTGCCGACATTGGATCGCCCCGCGAACGCCACCTCGTTCACCGCCATGTCGGGCAGGAATTTAAGGTCGGGCGCGGATTTGAGGAAGACGATCGGCCCGGCAAAGACCTTGCGCGCTTCCTCGATCAGTTCAGCCTGTTCCTGTTCGGTCACCAACTCTGCCTTATTTCGCCGTTGCCGCGTTCAGCTGCGGGTGGCGCTTGTAGAGGAACCACTGCTGCAACATCGACAGGCAGTTGTTGGTGATCCAGTAGACCAGCAGGCCCGCCGCGAAGGGCGCCATGATGAACATCATCATCCACGGCATGATCGCGAACACCTGCTGCTGCATCGGGTCCATCTGCGCCGGGTTCAGCTTGAACTGGAAGTACATGGATATGCCCAGCAGCAGCGCCAGCAGGCCGATCCCCAGGAAAGCGGGCGGGGTGAACGGCAGCAGGCCGAAGAGATTGACGATATGCAGCGGATCAGGCGCGGAAAGGTCCCTGATCCACAGCACGAAGGGCTGGTGGCGCATTTCGATCGTCAGCTGCAACACCTTGTACAGCGCGAAGAAGATCGGAATCTGGATGAAGATCGGCAGGCAGCCGGCGAGCGG
This sequence comes from Sphingobium sp., assembly GCF_032153725.1. GTDB lineage: Bacteria > Pseudomonadota > Alphaproteobacteria > Sphingomonadales > Sphingomonadaceae > Sphingobium. Next base: position 30,208 of record NZ_JALDYQ010000057.1, read on the forward strand.
GTTGACCTTCTCGCGCTTGTACAGCTCCATCATCTCCTGCTGGAGCTTCTGCTTGTCGTCCTTGTGCTTTTCCTGCAACGCCTTCATCTTGGGCTGCACCGCGCGCATCGCGGCCATGCTGGCGAACTGGCGCTGGGCAACGGGGAACATCAGGCCGCGCACCACGAAGGTCAGGCAGATGATGGCCACGCCGAAATTGCCGATGACCGTGAACAGCCAGTGCAGCAGCGCGAAGATCGGCTGTTCGAACCAGTAGAACCAGCCCCAGTCGATCGCCCGGTCGAACAGCGGAATGCCCGCGCGTTCATAGGCTTGCAGCGTCTTCACTTCCTTGGCGCCGACGAACAGCCGGTTGGTCTGCGTCACCGCCTTGCCCGGTGCCAGCATCATGGGCGCCAGCGCAACGTCGGTCTGATATTGCGTGCCGTCACCCTTGCGCATCTGGCCGGTGAAGGCGGCCTTCTGGTCGGGCACCAGCGCGGAGAGCCAGTATTTGTCGGTGAAGCCGATCCAGCCCCCGGTCGACTGGAAACTCTGGCTTGCCGGACCCTTGGCCAGATCCTTGTAATTCACGTCATAATTGGCCGCGCCATTGAACACGCCCATGGGCCCCACATGGATGGTCCATGTGTCGGGATCGGCCGAAGGGTGCGCCCGGCTGACATAGCCATAGCTTTTCACGCCCACCGCGCCGGCGCCGCTGTTCGACACCTTCTGCTGCGCGGTGATCATGTAATTTTCGTCGATCGAATAGCGAATTTCGAAGGTCTGGCCCGCGCCGTTGTTCCACGTCAGCGTGACGGGGCTGGTTGGGGTCAGTTCCTTGGCCGAAGCGGTCCACACCGCATTGTTGTCGGGCGTCTTCAGCCCCTCGCCCTGCCAGCCGAAGCCCGCGAAATAAGCGTCCTTCGTGCCGCTGGGGCTGTAAAGGCGGATCGCGGGCGAATCCTTGGCGATGGTTTCCTTGTAGGTCGGCAGCACGATGTCATCGATGCGCGCGCCCTTCAGGTTGATCGAGCCGGTGATCTTGGGCGTGCGGATCGGCACGCGCGGGCTGTCCTTCAGCACCAGTGCAAGGTCGCGGATCGCGGCGGCGCCTTCAGCGGCGGGCGCGGAACCGGACGGGGTGAGGGGGGTGGTCTTGCCGCCCTCTATCTTCGTCGCCGGCGGATTGGCGGCGGGGAAGAAATGCTTGGCGACATAGGGCCAGCCGAACAGGATCGCCGCGGTCAGCACCACCGCCAGAACAATATTCTTCTTGTCGTCCACGCTTGTCGGCTCCGCCGTATCTTGTGAAAACTTAAGTCAGGGGACCGGGTCGTAGCCCGAACCGCCCCAGGGGTGGCATCGCATTAGCCGCTTCGTGGCTAGCCAGCTACCCTTCACCGCACCATATTTGCGGATCGCCTGAATCGCATATTCGGAACAGGACGGGGCATAGCGGCAGGTTGGGGGCAATATGCGCGAAGGGCCAAGCTGCCAGAAGCGCGCGACCAGAATGAGGATGCGGGAGATCACGGTTTGGTTGCTCCGTGTTCCTGCGAAGGCAGGAACCCAGTTCCGCCGTTGCCTTCTGTCGCTCCGTCCGAACTGGACTCCTGCGTTGGCTTGCGCCGCCCTTCAGGTCGCAGGAGCGCCTTATCCTTTGGGGCAGAAGTTCGCCCCTTCTTGCGTGGCGCTTCACCCATAGGCCGGCTCATCACCTTGCCCAGCGCCTTCTCCATCTCAGCCCGAAGCAGGGCGAAATCCCGCTCGATCCCTTCGGACCGTCCGATCAGCACATGGTCCGCGCCCGGTACGCCACGCATCGGCAGCAACTCGCGCGCCAGAACGCGAAAACGGCGCTTCATCCGGTTGCGAATGACAGCGCCGCCAATCTTTTTCGTGACCGTGATGCCATAGCGCATCGCCGGATCGCCGTCGCCACGTTCGCGCACCAGCAGGACAAATCCCGGCATGGGCGCGCGCCGTCCACTATTCGCCGCCAGAAAATCGGCGCGCTTGCCCATGACGGCAGGCGCGCTGCTCAGCGGCGCGTCGTTCAGGCGCTCAGGCTCTTGCGGCCGCGCGAACGGCGGGCACGGATCACATTGCGGCCGCCGGGGGTCGCCATGCGAGCGCGGAAACCGTGACGGCGCTTCCGAACCAGATTGCTCGGCTGATAGGTGCGCTTCATCGTTCATTCCTCAAAAACTAAAAGAATCGGGCGTGACAAAAAAGGGCCGCTGGGTGGCGGCCGCATGTCAGGGGGCGTCCGATAGGCAAAAGGCAGCCCTGAGTCAATGGCGGAGGAGGGGGTGGGATCATGGTTTTGAAGATGATTGAACGGAATGTCAGGTTTTGGCCATTTGTGGACATTGAGCGCGACGTGCTCCTGCGCAGGCAGGAGCCCAGTTCGGATGTTGCCAGGACGAAGTGAGGGCTGGGCTGGGTTCCTGCCTGCGCAGGAACACGGTGCGCTTCAAGGAACGTGCAGCTAAGCGGCCTGTCCGCCATCCACCCAATCCCCGCCTATTTCCCCCGCGCAGCCCCCACAGCCGCCTTCAATGCATCATAACCCACCGCGCCGTTCAGCACCTGATTCCCGATCACGAAAGTCGGCGTGCCGCTCGCCTGCAATTTCTGCGCAAGCCCGATATTCGACTGGATCTCCGCATTATATTTGCCGTCCGCAATGGCTGCTTGTGCCGTCTTCGCATCGATCCCGACCTTCGCCGCAGCGGCAAGGATCGTCTCACGGGTCACCTTGCCCGCCGCATAGAGCGCCCGGTGATAGGGCATATACTGGTTCTTCTCCGCCGCCAGTAGCGACACCTTCGCGGCATCGATGCTCGCATCGGACAGGATCGGCAGCTCGCGATAGACGATCCTGATTCCCTTGTCTTCACCCACCAGCTTCGCCAGATCAGGCAGCGACGCCCGGCAATAGCCACAGGCATAATCGAAAAACTCGACCACCGTCACATCGCCCCTGGCCGCGCCTTCCCAGGCCCCGGCATAGGGCGTTTCGATGGTCTGGCGGCTGGCATCGATCGAGCCCGCCATGCGCTTGGCCTGCAATTTCTCGACCGCCTGCGGAATGATCTCGGGATGCTCGAGAATATAGTCGCGAACGATCTGCTCGATCGCGGCCTTGTCGCTGGCATTGACGCGGCCCGTGCTCTGGGTGCCCAGCGCGGCGCCCGTCGCGGTCGCGGCAATGAAGGCGAAAACGCCAAGGGTCATCAATATGGTCCTGTTGGAAAGCGCCGCGCGAAAGCCGGGTTGCGAATTTTCGGTCATTTTTTCTTTCGCTTCTGCTCGACGGCGGCACGGGAAACCATGGCGATATCCTGTGCCCGCAGATAGTCAACCGTGCCCGGCTTCAATCCCTGCATCGCCGCGTCGGCGCTGCGCAGCGCCATCTGGTCGTCGCCCATCATCGAATAGCGCTCCGCCGTCGCCAGCGCCGCGCGGGGAATGTCGCCGCGATGCTCGTAGACGACGCCCAATTGATACCAGGCGAAGGGATTTTCCCGGTCCCGCGCAATCGCGCCCCGCAACACCTTCTCCGCCTCGGCGAAGTTCGCGTCATCCTCCGTCGCGATCAGCGCATGACCCAGCAGCGTCGCGATCAGCGGCTGGCTGGTCAGCTGCACCGCCTCGCGCAGCGGCGGGATGGCGTTCGCGGGTTTGCCGCTTTCCAGCAGCACCTGCCCCTTCAGCTCCAGAAAATAGGGGTCATGCGGGGCCGCCTTCAACAGCGCGTCGACCTCGCCCAGCGCCTTGTCCGGATAGGCGCTCTTATGCCAGGCATAGGCCCGCGCATAATGGGCCGGGATCGACTGGTCGCTTTCGGGATATTTGATCAGGGTCTGATTGGGTTCGGAGACAAAGCCCACCAGCTTTGCCTTGATCCGCTCGAACCGCGCTTCCAGCTTCGGGTCCATCGGCTTGTCCCAGGCCGGATCGACCGTATAGACCTCGCGCAGCACATTGATCCGCTCGCCCGACAGCGGATGGGTGCGACCATAGCTGTCGTCCTGCGGGATGGCGAGGCGATATTCCTGATTTTGCAGCTTCTTGAAGAATTCCAGGCTGCCCTTGCCCGAAATCCCCGCCTTGCTGAGATAACGCGCGCCCGCAAGGTCAGCCGAACTTTCCTGCGTCCGCGAAAAGGCAAGGAATTTGCCCATCGCCGCCTGTTGCCCCATGCCAAGGATGCCCATGCCGGCCTCAGCGCCGCCCGCCGCGATCGCCGCCGCGCCGAGCACCAGGCTGAGCAGGGTGATGCCGGTTGCCTCCTTCATCCCCTCGCCATAGCGGATGACATGGCCACCCTCGATATGGCCGAGTTCGTGCGCGACCACGCCCTGCACCTGGTTCACATTGTCGGCCGCCGCGATCAGTCCGCTATGCACCCAGACATATTGGCCGCCCGCGACGAAGGCGTTGATGTCGGGGTCGTTGATGAGCAGCACCTGGACATTGCGCGGTTCCATGCCCGCCGCCTTGACCAGCGGCGCGGACATATCGGCCATGAAGGCTTCGGTTTCCGCATCGCGCAGGATTTGCTGCGCTGCCGCCGGGCGCGCCAGCAGGGCAAGCGCAGCCACGGCCATGGCGGCCACGCGAAGCCAGCGGGCGCTCATGCGCGGATGGCCCGGCATGCGGGACCGAACCGGGGCAGGGGATGATGCTGCATCGCTAATGACGGGTGCCTTCATCGGGATGAACGGTAACTGAAAGTGGATTATGCAGCCCATTAAACTCAAGGTTCAATAGCGGCTTTGGGTGGAAGGCGGCCATTACAGCTTCGTCATCCCGGACTTGATCCGGGATCCCGCTTTTCTTCTTGA
>NZ_JALDYQ010000058.1:0-34795 GCF_032153725.1 Sphingobium sp.
GACCCCGGATCAAGTCCGGGGTGACGAGGGTGGGAATGTCCACAAATGGCCATTTCCGGTCGCTTTCGCCCAACCTTCATCCTTCATGACTCCAGCCACCGCAGAGCTTCCGCTTCATTCTCGAAAAACAGGGCCGATGTCCCCAGCATCAGCCTTTTGATCTGCAGCTTGAGCAGTACGGATTCGGGCAAGAGGATGCCATATTCCCTGATCTGGGCGGCATAGTTCCCAATGATCCCAGCAAAACTGTCTATCACCATCTGGGACTGAACAGTGCACGCCTGCATGTCCAGCAGAACCCTGTCGATTGGCGACGCTCCTGCGGATGCGGCGGCGCGTTGCCGCAGCGCCGCAAGATAGCATTGCACGGCCGTCCCATCCCAAAAGCCTCGAAAGATGACACGGACCGACCTGGGCGTATGCCCCGCTACAAACTGGAACCATTGTTCTGACATGCACCCCTCCTGCCCGATCAGTTCGCTTATGTCGGTCGTTTAACAGGCAACTGCTGAGGTCGGCAAAGGTCGCATGCCGTCCGACAGCTTGCCCGTTCCGAACCGGACCGTCGCCAATGGCGTGGCCCTTACGCGAATCAGGACCGCTTATGGCTGGCCGGGGTGGTTTGCGGACTGGCAGCTTACGAGAGACAAATGAAACAAAACAGTCAGCCAACTTCGCCGTGGCAAGCGACTTGTAGGAAATTCTTGGAATTTAAATCGTATTGCACATCTATGAACTTGCATCCCCCATCGTGCGCGCCGGGTAACATCTGGTAGTCCTTAATCCAGCGTTGCTCGCCCGCAATCAAGCCTTTGGGCGGCAGGCAAAATTGTGATGCGCCTTCGCCATTCTCCTTCCTTTCAATTTCTTTCTCCTCTTCGCAAAGCCTTTGATCGGGCTTGGAAGGCAACAGGTAAATCGCGACAACCTTATTGTCCGGCGCATAAGCGTAAACCCGCGAATAAGCACGGAGCGGATATGCATCGGTAGGAAGCTGAATTTGACGTTCGATAGCAGAAATCACTCTCGATTCTCGGCTATACTCATTGCATCCCGCCAATCCCAAAGCTGCGGCAATAAAAATATACCATCTCATACAAGCATGATGGCAGCGGTTGAGTGCGCCAGCAATGCCCGCTTTCGAGGCCCCATTTACGGCGATGGACGGCAATAAATGGTCGAAACCCGACCCACAGCTTTCCCCTGTCCTACAGCCCCCAAACCGCGCTATGGCCAAAACGGCTCTTTGAAATAGGAAAATACGCAAAGAAATTGCGCTTTTCCGCATATTCCATCGTGTCACCTATGTCACCCTGATCCAACAGATGACCGTGACCATTTCTCGTCCCCGCAAAGAAAAAGGGCGGAACCTTGCGGCCCGCCCTCTTCTATATCCAGACTGACGACGCGCCTCAGTAAACGCGCGCCTTGGGCTTGATATATTCCGCTTCATCCGTGAGCGTATAATCGTGCACCGGACGGTAATCGAGGCTGACCTTGCCGCCCTTGCCGCCCCAGCCTTCGAACCAGCTGATGGTGTGCTTCATCCATTCGGCGTCGTCGCGGTTCGGGAAATCCTCATGCGCATGGGCGCCGCGGCTTTCCTTGCGGTTTTCCGCGCTGACCATGGTGCAGACCGCCTGGGACATGAGATTGTCCAACTCCAGCGTCTCGATCAGGTCGGTATTCCAGATCAGCGAACGGTCGGACACACCGACATCCTGCATGCTCTGGTTGACCTGCGCCATCTTGGTGACGCCCTCGGCCAGCAGCGCGCTGTCGCGGAACACGGCGGCATGCTTCTGCATGGTGTGCTGCATTTCGAGACGGATTTTCGCCGTGGGCGAACCGCCCTTGGCGTTGCGATAATGGTCGAGACGCGACAGCGCCAGATCGGCCGCATCGGCGGGCAGCGGACGGTGCGAACCGTTCGGCTTGATCGTTTCCTTGAGGTGCAGACCGGTCGCGCGGCCGAACACGACAAGGTCGATCAGCGAGTTGGAACCGAGGCGGTTCGCGCCATGGACCGACACGCATGCCGCTTCGCCGACCGCATAGAGGCCCGGCACCACGACTTCCGGATCATCGCCAACCTTGGTCACCACCTGCCCATGATAGTTACAGGGGATGCCGCCCATATTATAATGAACGGTCGGCGTGACGGGCAGCGGCTGGCGGGTGAGATCTACGCCCGCGAAAATCTTACCGCTTTCGGTGATGCCCGGCAGACGCTCCGCCAGCACCTTGGGATCGATATGATCGAGGTGCAGGAAGATATGGTCCTTGTTCGGACCCACGCCGCGCCCTTCGCGCATTTCCATCGCCATCGAGCGCGACACGACGTCGCGCGACGCCAAGTCCTTCGCGGAAGGCGCGTAACGCTCCATGAAGCGCTCGCCCTCGGAGTTGGTCAGATAACCACCCTCGCCGCGCGCGCCTTCGGTGATCAGCACGCCCGCGCCGTAAATGCCGGTCGGGTGGAATTGCACGAACTCCAGGTCCTGAAGCGGCAGACCCGCGCGCAGCACCATGCCGCCGCCGTCGCCGGTGCAGCTATGCGCCGAAGTGGCGGAGAAATAGGAACGGCCATAACCGCCGGTCGCCAGCACGACCGCCTTGCTGCGGAAGCGATGGATCGAGCCATCCTCCAGGCAGATCGCGATGACGCCCCGGCATTCCTTGCCGTTGGGGCCGTCTTCCATGATCAGGTCGATGGCGAAATATTCGATGTAGAAGTCCGCGTCATATTTCAGCGACTGCTGATAGAGCGCGTGCAGCATGGCATGGCCGGTACGGTCGGCGGCGGCACAGGTGCGCTGCACCGGCGGGCCGGCGCCCATATTCTGCATGTGGCCGCCGAAGGGACGCTGGTAGATGGTGCCATTCTCGTTGCGGCTGAACGGCACGCCGGCATGTTCCAGCTCGATCACGGCCGCAGGCGCTTCGCGCACCATATATTCGATCGCGTCCTGATCGCCCAGCCAGTCCGACCCCTTGACGGTGTCGTACATGTGCCAGGTCCAGTGGTCGGGCGAGTTGTTGCCAAGGCTCGCCGCGATGCCGCCCTGCGCCGCCACGGTGTGCGAGCGCGTCGGGAACAGCTTGGTGATGCAGGCGGTCTTCAGGCCCGCTTCCGCACTGCCCATGGTGGCGCGCAGGCCCGAGCCGCCAGCACCCACGACGACCGTGTCGTAGGTGTGGTCGATGATCTTATAGGCTTCGCTCATTATTTGACGATCCCCGTGAAGGCGATCTTGGCGATCGCGAAGACGCCCGCGGCCGCGCCGCCAAAGGCATAGAAGTTCAGCAGCAGCATGGAGAGGAAGGCCAGCCCCTTGTCATGGACATAGTCCTCCAGCATCACCTGCATGCCCAGGCGCAGATGCCAGAAGATGCTGACGATCATCAGCATCAGCGGCACAGCGACCAGCGGATGGGCGATCCAGTTGTGAACGCTCTGATAATCGAGCCCCGGCAGGGCGATCAGGCTGAACAGCAGCCACAGCACCAGGAGCAGGTTGCCGACGGCGGTATAACGCTGCGCCAGCCAGTGATGCGCGCCATGACGGGCCGAGCCCAGACCACGGACGCGGCCGATTCCGGTTCCGTTACCCATCAGAATTTCCCCGTGCAGATGGCGGCCCAGAAGGCCAGCGTGGCGAGCGTCGACAGGACGAAGGTCAGCAGCGACCACATCTTGTTGTTCTTCAGCTCATAACCCGCGCCCATATCGAGTACGAAATGGCGGAGCCCAGAAAAAAGATGCTGGAAGAAGAACCAGCTGAGGCCCGCCATCACCAGATATCCGATAGGCGATGTCGCGCATTTGACGAAGGTCGCATAGGCCTCCGGCCCGCTTGCGGCGGCCATCAGCCACCAGACCAGACCCAATGCCCCCGCAGTTGCCAGACCGTTGCCGGTCACGCGGTGCATGATGGAAACGGCCATTGCTGGCCCCCATTTCCAGATCGTCAAATGCGGCGAGAGCGGCCGGCTCGTGGTTCGCGCCATATCTTCCCTACGTCCCTGATGTTTGTCCCTCGAGTCCCGTCCCCTTAGGAGCGAACCGCCAAGAGGGCAAGCCGCCCTGATCCGACGGCGGACGGATAAGGGGGGCAGGCCGATGCCGACCAAGATGTCGACTAAGAAGTGATTAACCAAATGGCGCTATCACCCGGCAGGACCAACGAGACGAATTTGGGGTTCTGCCACTCATGACTTCCGCCGCCATGCCCAAAAGCACCATCCTCGTGATGATGAAAGAGGTCGATCCGCATGGCGAGCTGGCGCAGAGCCTGCGCCAGATTCGCGATCTGGTGGGCGAAAATGCGACCGTGGCGGCGCGCACCTTCTATGACGCCTATATCGAACAGACGGGACTCAGGACAAAGCTCAGCCCCGCCACGCTCGCCAAGATCGAAACCGAAGCGCATGAATATGTGCGGCAGAAGCTCGGCTATTATGAAGCAGGCGAATGGGCGCTGTCCTCGGTGGCCTGCGTCCGGCACGCCCGCAAACAGGGCGCGCCGCTGCGCGCGGTGCTGATGCCGGTGGCGGCCGCCAACGGAAAGCTGATCGACCTGATCTGGGAGCGGGCGGAGGATGAGGCGACGCGTCGCCGCCTGATCCACCTCATGATGCATGTCGGCATGATCGACGCGGGACTGATGGCCAATGTCATCGCCGGCGACGAGGCAGAAGCCCAGCGCAACGAGCGCCAGCGTTTCGGCACCCTGTTCGAGCAACGGATCATGGGCGAGATCGACGGCGCCTCGCAACTGGGCGAATCGCTGCGCGAACAGGCCAAGGATGCCTCCGCCGCAACGCGCGGCATGCTGGGCAAGGCATCGGAAGTCGCCGCGGCGGCCGAACAATCCGCCCTGGCGATGCGGGAAGCCGCCCGCACCTCCGCCGGCCTGATCCGTGCGATCGAGGATGCCCGCACCGAAGTCGAAAGCGCCGCCGACGTCGCCCAGCGCGCCGCGCGCCAGTCGGGCGATGCGGTCGCCATGTCGGCCACCCTTTCCGAACATGCCAAGTCGATCGAATCGATTCTCGGCCTGATTCGCGACATTGCCGGGCAGACCAACCTGCTCGCCCTCAACGCCACGATCGAGGCGGCCCGTGCGGGAGATGCGGGCCGCGGCTTCGCGGTGGTCGCGCAGGAGGTCAAAAGCCTCGCCAATCAGACCGCCCGCGCCACGGACGAGATCGCCGGCAAGATCGCCGACATCCAGACATCGACCCGCCAGTCGGTCGAAACCAATGAACGCATCCGCGATACGGTGGGCGAAGTTCAGGTCAGCGCCGACCGCATCCGTCACGCCATGGACGCGCAGGCGCAGACCGTGACGATGATCACGGCCGCGGTAGACGAAACCGCGCTTGCGGCCGACTCCATGTCCTCGACCATCAGCGCGATCCGTCAGGACACCGAAGTCGTCGCCTCCGAAATCGACCAGCTCGAACGCGGCTTCATGAGCGTGGAAGGCAAACTCTCCGGCCTGCGGGCGGCATCCTCCGATTTCGGCAGGCAGGTCGCCTGACCGGCTCCACCGCCGCTTCCCCTCTCATCGCCAAAGGTCTAAAGGCTGCGCCATGACTGACGCCGCCCCCCTGTCCGCGCCAAGCGAACCCAAATCCCAAAGCTGGAAAGTCACCCTCCCCTGTACCCGCGCGGAAGCAGAGGCGCTGGACGGGGACATCGCCGCCTTCGCCCTGATGGACCGTCCGCCCGTGCTGATGACCAGCGAGGCGGAACCGGACAATGAAGACAGCTGGCGCCTCGATGCCTATTTCGAAGGCCAGCCCAGCGCCACCGCGATCAAGCTGCTGCGCAGCCTCGTCCCCAGCGCGGCGGGCGTGAAAGCCGAGGTCGAACAATTGCCCGACGAGGATTGGGTGACGCTGAGCCAGCAGGGCCTGGAGCCCGTCACCGCCGGCCGCTTCCACGTCCGCAACCTCGCCAGCGATCCGGAACGGCCCGGCCATGTCAATTTCCTGATCGAGGCCGGCCGCGCCTTCGGCACCGGCCAGCATGAAACCACGGCGGGATGCCTGCTGATGCTGGACCGCATGCGCCGGGTCGGCATGCGATTCGGCAATGTCGCGGATATCGGCACCGGCACGGGCCTGCTCGCCTTCGCGGCACTGCACCTCTGGCCCCGGGCTTATGCGACGGCATCGGACATCGATCCCGTCGCGGTCGGGATCAGCGCCGGAAATGCCGCCGCCAATGGCATTCCGACCGGAAAAGGCCAGGGCCAGGTCGCGCTCTGCGCGGCGGCAGGCGTGGATCACCCCGCCATCGCCACCCGCGCGCCCTATGACCTGCTGATCGCGAACATCCTGGCGGGCCCGCTGATCGAACTCGCCCCCTCGCTCTGCGCGGCGGTGGAGGACGGCGGCACCATCATTCTTGCCGGACTGCTCAGGGAACAGGCCGATGCGGTTCTTGCCGCCTATCGCGCCGAGGGCATGCGCCTTGCCGAGCGCGCGGACCGGGGCGATTGGCCGACCCTGCGCCTGCGCAAGCGCCCGCAAATCGGCTGGAAGCGCCCCACCCGCATCGACAGCAAAGCGCGCGGCGAAGCCCCCGGTTTTGGGAGCCTATGACGTCTGGAACGCGATCCGCAAAGCCCTTTACCAATGCTTTGCGATACCCTGATTTTCGCCTTGGACCCACCTTCAATCAAGGAGCCATCCCATGACCATCACCCGACGCGTCATCGTCCATGAAGGCCCGGGCGGCAGCTTCGAGAGCATGGCCGTATTCGACGATGCGGCCACGGCTCCGCGTCCTGGCATCCTGCACTTCCCCAATGTGCTGGGCACGAAGGAGGCCGATTTCGCCTATGCCGAAAAAGTCGCGGCCCTGGGCTACGCCGTCCTCGTCGTGGATGTCTTCGGCCAAGGCGAGCGCGCCAGCCGCGCCGATCCGGACCCTGGCCGCTACATGACGCCGCTCAACGACGACCGTGCCCTGCTGCGGGACCGGGTCAGCGCCGCCCATGCCCTGCTGAAATCCCTCAACGAGGTGGACAAAAACCGCACGGCCGCAATCGGCTTCTGCTTCGGCGGCAAATGCATGCTCGACCTGGCCCGGTCAGGCGCAGACATAGCCGGCGGCGTCAGCTTCCACGGCAGCTATCAAGCCCCGCCCTTCCCCAATGCGAAGATCACGGCGAAACTGTTGATCTGCCACGGCTGGGACGATCCCCACGCCCCGCTGGAAACAACCGTGGCGCTGGCAAAGGAACTGACCGGGGCCGGCTGCGACTGGCAGATCCACGCTTATGGCCATACCAGCCACGCCTTCACGGATCATGATGCTAACATGCCGGAAAAGGGCCTGGCCTATAACGCCGACGCCGATCGCCGCAGCTTCCGCTCCATGGCGGATTTTCTGAAGGACATCTTCGGATAAAGTTCATCCATCATATCAATGGAAGAGGGATGGGAATGACAGCCTCTCCCCCGATCCTTCAGAGGACCCGACGAGCGGTCAGGATTTTCACCGGCTGCTCCAGCATCTGGCCCTTCATCACGCCTTCCCCGGCCGTGGGCGATTTAGGCGCGGCGAGGATCGCCTTCACTACCTCCATTCCTTCGACCACATGGGCGAAGACAGCGAAACCCTGATTGTCCCCCGCCGCTTCGGGATGGGCGTCCATGCCCGGCATCTTGCCCAGCACGATGAAGAAATCACCGGTCGCGCTCCCCGGCGCATAGCGGGCCATGGAGAGAGCGCCATCGTCATGGGTGAGGCCCGTCAGGGTCGTCGGCTCGTGAGCGATCGGCGGCAGGATGCGCTTGGGATCATTCTGCGCGCCGCCCTGCACGAACCCGTAATCAGCCGTGCCGACGCCGCGATAGAATTGCGTGCCGTCCAATCGCTTCTGATCGACATAGCGCAGGAAATTGGCTGCCGTGACGGGAGCCTTGCCGACATGCACCGCGATGAGAATGCGCCCGGCGCCGGTATCGAGCGCAACCCGCACATCGGCAGGCGGAGCAGCGACCGTCTGTGCGGAGGCCGGGGCAAGGCAAAGAAAAGCGGCCAGGATAAGGGCGAGCTGTCGGATCATGGCGCGAAGCCTAATCCAAAGCCGCCCCTGTGTCAGCCTTCAAGCAGACGTTGCAGCGCGCGAATGTCGGCATCGATATCCGGGTTGCTCTGCCGCAATTCCTCGATCGTGCGAACGGCATGGATGACCGTGCTGTGATCCCGCCCGCCGAAAATCCGGCCGATTTCAGGCAGGGAACGCGGTGTCATCTTCTTGGCAAGATACATGGCCACCTGCCGCGGGCGAGCGACGGCGCGCGCGCGTCGCTTGGAACGCATTTCCGCCGCGTCGATCTTGTAATGCGCGGCGCAGGCCTTCTGGATTTCATCGACAGTGATGCGCCGCGCATTGGCGCGCACGGCATCGGCCAGCATCCCCTGCGCGAATTCCAGATCGATCGAGCGGCCGGTGAGCTGGCCATAGGCGATGAGCTTGTTGAACGCGCCTTCCAGCTCACGCACATTGGAGCGGATCGAGCGCGCCAGGAAATCGACCACCGCATCAGGCACCGGCGGATCGCCGGCAATGGCGCGCTTGGCCTCCAGGATCGCGAGACGCAGATCGAGTCCAGCCGGGCGGATGTCCGCGACCAGCCCCCCTGCCAGACGGGACAGGATTCGCGCGTCGATCGCGTCCAGCATCTGTGGCGCGCGATCGGCGGTGACGACGATGCGCGCGCCCGAATCGATCAGGTCGTTGATCGTGTGCAGAAATTCTTCCTGCGTCGATCCCTTGCCGGCGATGAACTGTATGTCGTCGATCAACAGCAGTCGCGCCGCGCGCAACCGTGCCTTGAACATCATCGTCTCGTTAGCGCGCATAGCGTTCACGAATTCCATCATGAACCGCTCGGCCGACATGTAGAGGACAGGCGCGGACGGGGAATGCCCCGAAAAAGTCCGGGCAATGGCGTGCAGCAGATGCGTCTTGCCCTGACCGGTGCCGCCGTGGATGAAGAGCGGGCTGAAACGCGGCTGGCTTTCGCCCGCTATCGACTGAGCGGCGGAAAAGGCGAGATGATTGGTTTCTCCCGTCACGAACTCTTCGAATCCATGACGCGGCTGAAAATTCGATGCCGACGCCTGGACGTCAACGGCGGCATCATTCGAAACGACGGTCGCTTCGGCCCGGTGCAGTTCCAGAACGCGCGGGCCGACCGCATTGGGCGCGCGTCGCAGCCGTACCTCCCGCACGCCCGCACCCGCGCAGCGCCACGCCATGCGCAGCCGGTCGCCGAACTGCCCGGACACGAAATTGGCCGTGAAGTCAGAGGCGAACAACAGGTCGAGCGTCTGCGATTCGGCGCAATAGTCGCCGAGCTGCGCCGCCTTCAGCCATTGGTCGAACATGCGCGCGCCAATGTCCCGGCGCAGGCCGGCGCGAATGGTCGCCCAGGCAGTCTCCAGGCGCGCATTTTGCTGCGTGTCCAGACCGCTCAAACTTCCAATCACTGCCGTAATATCCTTCATAAACAGTCGACCCCCATCAACTGCACCTCCATAGGCGGAGGCAATTCGAGACGCAGAAAGCCATTTCGGGAAAGCGCTGCCTTCCCAAGCTTCGTGCATCAACTAATCTTCTGACGGCCGCCGGAAATTCGATTCGAATGGCGGCCAGAGACTGAAAATAGACAGGCATTCTTCGCCGGATCAAGGGCGCGACCAGTCAAAAATGTGAAATAAAGCCGTTGACTCGTCAAACCCGCAGAAAAGGCCGGTTTAGAAAATTACCGTTCAATTTCAGATATTTAATTTAGAGCATCTGGATCGCATCGGCTCGAATCGAGACAGAATCGCCGGAAATCCGCGATTGGTCCAAAATGACCTTTTGGTGAATGAAACATGAAAAGCCCGCCCCGCATAGGCGGGGCGGGCGGACAATCGTTGACGAGATGAAAGGCTGCTTGGGCTTAGCCGAGCGCGCTGACGCGCTTCGTCAGGCGGCCGAACTTGCGGGCCGCAGTGTTCTTGTGCAGGACGCCGCGGGCGACGCCGCGGGCGAGTTCCGGCTGGACCGCCTGAAGCGCCGTGGTCGCAACGGCCTTGTCGCCAGCGGCGAGAGCGGCTTCGACCTTCTTCACCAGGGTGCGGATCCGGCTGATGCGGGCGCCGTTGATTTCGGCGCGGCGGGCGTTGCGACGGATGCGCTTCTTGGCTTGCGGCGTATTGGCCATTTACTGTCCTCGGTTCTCGTCAAATCTCGTGAAGGAGCCTGTCGGAATCGCCAACTGGCCCTGTGAAGGTGCGCCCCATACAGGGGATAGCAGGAGGCGTCAACCGCTGAGCACCGCGCTATTTCTGGCATTTCGGGCAGAAAAAGGTCGATCTGCCCCCGTCCACGCGACGGCGGATCGGCGTACCGCAGACACAGGATTCCCCTTCGCGGCCATAGACCCGCCATTGTTTGGAGAAATAGCCCAGTTCTCCATCGGGCCGGGCATAGTCGCGCAGGGTAGAGCCGCCGGCGACGATGGCGGCGGTCAACACTTCGCGAATCGCCTCGACCAGCAAAGTGAGCCGGGGGCGGCCGATCCTGCCCGCTTCGCGAGTCGGCGCGATGCCGGCCATGTTGAGCGCTTCGCAGACATAGATATTGCCCAGACCCGCGACGATGCGCTGGTCGAGCAGTGCCGCCTTGATCGAGGTCGTCTTGCCCCTGAGCGCGGCCGCCAGCGCGGCGGCGGTGAAGTCCGGGCCAAGTGGCTCGGGGCCCATGCGGGTGAACGGGTTGTAGCTTTCCCAGGCTTCGCTGCGGACCAGGTCCAGCGAGCCGAAGCGGCGGGGGTCGTTCAGGGCAAGCAGCCGCCCCGCCCCGGTTTCGATCAGGAGATGGTCGTGCGCGCCGATTTCCGTCGGGTCGATTCGCCAGCGGCCCGACATGCCGAGGTGGAAGATCAGCGTGTCGCCCCGGTCGGTGCCGATCAGGCCATATTTGGCGCGGCGGGACAGCGCGGTGACGGTGGCGCCGGTCAGGCGTTGGCGCAGGTCGACGGGAATGGGAAAGCGCAGGTCGGCGCGGCGCGGCTCGACGCGGGCGAGGACGGCGCCTTCGAGGACCGGGCGCAGGCCGGCGACGGTGGTTTCGACTTCGGGAAGCTCTGGCATCGGGACCTGGGTGGATTTGGGTGACATGGGTGACACGACAGAAGCGCGGGAAAGCGCCAGTTCCTGTTTTGCCTTCCAACGCTGCTGTAGCGCCTGGGCAGCGATGTAGGACAGCGAAATCTGGACGGCGCGGTCGCCGGACATTTTAGCTGATCTGGGGTGTTTCCCCTGTCCGGAAAAATGCTCTAGAGCGTGCCCGCATGAGTGAAACCGCTTCCTTTGGCTATCGCGATGTCGAAGCCGCCGAAAAGCAGGGGATGGTCCGGGCCGTCTTCTCCAATGTCGCGTCCAGATACGACCTGATGAACGACGCCATGTCGGTGGGCGCGCATCGATTGTGGAAGGACCAGTTCGTGAACCGCGTGAAGCCGCGCCGGGACGAGGCCATTCTCGACATGGCAGGCGGCACCGGAGACATCGCCTTCCGCATGCACCGGCATGGCGCCCGGATCACCGTGTCGGACATCAATCCCGAAATGCTGGCCGTGGGCATTGAACGGGCGAAGAAAAAGGGGCTGGAGGGCCTCATATGGTCGGAGCAGAATGCGGAGGAGCTGAGCTTTGGCGAGCGCGCGTTCGATGCCTATACGATCGCCTTCGGCATTCGCAACGTGACGCGCATCGACAAGGCACTGCGCGAGGCGCATCGGGTGCTGAAGTTCGGCGGGCGGTTCTTCTGCCTGGAATTTTCGACCACGACATGGCCGGGCTTTTCGGATGTCTACGATGTCTATTCGCATCGGCTGGTGCCCAAGCTGGGGAAGCTGCTGGCCGGTGACGAGGACAGCTATCGTTACCTGATCGAATCGATCCGGCGCTTTCCGCCGATGCCGGAATTCGAGCGGATGATCCGGGAAGCGGGGTTCGTCCAGACGAAGGTCGAGCCGATTCTGGGTGGGCTGGTCGCGATTCATTCCGGGTGGAAGATTTAATGGGGTGCCCGTTCATGGGCGTGGGGCGCCTGGGGCCGCCCCCTCCCCCGACTCCTCCCCAAAGGGAGGGGGGTAAGTAGAGTGCCCTCCCACATCACACATATCTGGCGGCTGCTGAAATGGGGCCGGACCCTGGCGCGTCATGGCGCGCTGAGGGGGATCGAGCGTGATCCGCTGACGCCGACGCCGGTGCGGCGGCTGGTGCGGGTGGCGCGGTTCGGGGCGCGGGTGCCCCGGCAGCCACGTTATGCCGATGCCTTTCAGTCCATCGGTCCGGCGGCGATCAAGCTGGGGCAGACGCTCGCGACGCGGCCCGATCTGGTGGGGGAGGATGCAGCGAACGATCTGCTGCGCTTGCAAGATGCCCTGCCTCCAGTGCCTTTCCCGATCGTCCGGGCACAGATCGAGCAGAGTTTCGGGCGTCCTTTGGATGCGATCTACAGCCGGTTCGACGAGGAGCCGGTGGGCGCCGCATCCATCGCGCAGGTGCATCGCGCTGTGACCACCGACGGGCGCGAGGTGGCGGTGAAGGTGATCCGCCCCGGCGTCATCGACCAATTCAACCGCGATATCCAGACCTATGAATGGGCTGCCGCCCATGTCGAGATGCTGGGCGGCGAAGTGGCGCGGCTGCGGCCCCGGCTGGTGATCGCGAACATGAAGCGCTGGACCGCGCACGAACTCGATCTGCGTCGCGAGGCGGCCTCCGCTTCAGAACTGGGCGAGGCGATGGAGGCGATGCCGGGCTATTGCGTGCCCGACATCGACTGGGACCGCACGACCGGCAAGGTCATGACGATGGAGTGGATCGACGGGATCAAGATTTCCGATCGCGACGCGCTGATCGCGGCCGGCCATGACGTGAAGGAAATTGCGGCGCGGCTGGTGAACGCCTTCCTGCGGCAGGCGATCGCGGAAGGATTCTTCCATGCCGACATGCATCAGGGCAATCTGTTCGTGCGCGACAATGGCGATATCGTCGCGATCGATTTCGGCATCATGGGGCGGATCGACCGACGGGCGCGGATGTGGCTGGCGGAAATCCTCTATGGCCTGATCACCGGCAATTACAAGCGCGTGGCGGAGATCCATTTCGAAGCGCAATATGTGCCGGGCCATCATAATGTCGAGGAGTTCGCGACGGCGCTGAGGGCCGTGGGCGAGCCGATGCGGGGCAAGCCGGTGCGGGAACTGTCGGTCGGCGGGATGCTGGACGGACTGTTCGCGATCACCCGCGATTTCGACATGCAGACCCAGCCGCACCTGCTGCTGCTTCAGAAGACCATGGTGATGGTGGAGGGCGTGGCGACCGCGCTCGATCCCGACATCAATCTGTGGGAGACGAGCGGGCCTTATGTGAAGGAATGGCTGCGCGCCGAACTGGGGCCGGAAGCGAAGGCGGCGGATGCGCTGATCGAGAACTGGCGGACCCTGCAACGCCTGCCGGGACTGGTGAAGCGGATCGAGGAGGCGTTTCCGGAAAAAGGGGGCGCGCCGCCGCCGCCGCCCTTGACCGAGGTGAAGCTGATCCGGATTGGCGCGGGATGGCGTTACATGGTGGTGGCATTGCTGGCCGGGGTTGTCGGCGCTGGGGCGATGGCGGCGGTGACCACCTTTTTGTAGCGCGGCCCCTCCAGCCCCCTCCTCGCCATCGATAGTGATTTTCCATCTGATGAACGGAACCACGATAATGAAGACCAAGCAAAGCCTGGAAGCCAGTGACGTCAAGGCCATATTGGCGGCCGCGGAGGCAGAGGCG
This sequence comes from Sphingobium sp., assembly GCF_032153725.1. GTDB lineage: Bacteria > Pseudomonadota > Alphaproteobacteria > Sphingomonadales > Sphingomonadaceae > Sphingobium. Next base: position 13,862 of record NZ_JALDYQ010000058.1, read on the forward strand.
CTGGCCAATGGCTGGGCCGTGACCATCGCTGTCGTGGATGATGGCGCGCATTTGCTGGGGCTGCTGCGGCTGGATGGCGCGTCGGCCAGCACTGCGCAGATGGCGCCTGCCAAGGCGGTGACGTCGATCCTGGGGCGCAGGGAATCGAAAGTCTATGAGGACCTGGTGCTGGGCGGCCGGATCTCCATGCTGTCCGCGCCAGCGCTGGAGGCGATGCTGGAGGGTGGCGTGCCGATCGTGGTGGACGGGGATTTCGTGGGCGCCGTGGGCGTGTCCGGCGTCAAGTCGGCACAGGATGCGCAAATCGCGCGGGCAGGCATTGCGGCCATTTTGTCGTGACATGATCGGGGGAGCAAGCGGCGGCCATGCGGACTGGACTTCTGGACTGGACTTCTGGACTGGACAGGGGCGGCCCGCTTGACCAAATGATGGGCCTGTCATGACCAAGCGCATCCTTCTCATCATTTCGGGCGGCATCGCGGCCTATAAGTCGCTGGAGCTGGTGCGGTTGCTGCGCAAGCGGGGCATCGCCGTGCGGGCGGTGCTGACGGAGAGCGCGGCGAAGTTCGTGACGCCGCTGTCGCTGGGCGTGCTGACCGAGGATCATGTCTATGGCGACATGTTCGACCTGAAGGAAGAGCGCGAGATCGGGCATATCCAGCTGAGCCGTCAGGCCGATCTGGTGGTGGTGGCGCCGGCGACCGCGAATATTCTCGCCAAGATGGCGAGCGGCATTGCCGACGATCTGGCGACCACGCTGCTGCTGGCGACCGACAAGCCGGTGCTGGCCGTGCCCGCGATGAATGTGCGGATGTGGCATCATGTGGCGACGCAGCGGAATATCGCGCAGCTCAAGGCCGATGGCGTGCATGTCATGGAGCCGGACAGCGGCGAAATGGCCTGCGGGGAGTTCGGCAAGGGGCGCTTGCCGGAGCCGGAGGCGATCGCGGCGGAGGCGGCGCGGCTGCTGGCTTTGCCCTCGCCTGGCGATCCGCTGGCGGGGCAGCCGGATTTCGAAACGGCGAACGCGCCGCTTGCCGGGCGGCATGTGCTGGTGACGGCAGGGCCGACGCATGAGCCGATCGATCCGGTGCGCTATATCGCCAATCGCTCGTCGGGGAAGCAGGGATTTGCCATCGCGGCGGCGGCGGCGCGGGCCGGGGCACGGGTGACGCTGGTGGCGGGGCCGGTGCATCTGCCGACGCCGGCCGGGGTGGATCGCGTGGACGTGGAGACAGCGCGGGAGATGTTGGCGGCGGTGGAGGGCGCGCTGCCCGTCGATGCGGCGATCATGGTGGCGGCGGTCGCGGACTGGCGCACGGCGGATGCCGCCGACCAGAAGCTCAAAAAGGATGGGTCAGGCAAGCCCGCGCCGCTGTCGCTGGTCGAAAATCCGGACATTCTCAAAACATTGGGGGCGCATGCAAAGCGCCCTGCCCTGCTGGTGGGCTTTGCCGCCGAGACGCAAAAAATCGCTGAACATGCCGAGGCAAAGCTGGCGCGCAAGGGCGCCGACTGGATCGTCGCCAATGACGTCTCCGGGGACGTGATGGGCGGCGACAGCAACAGCGTGCATATCGTTTCCAAGGACGGCGTCGAGAGTTGGGAAAATCTGCCCAAGGACGCCGTTGCCACCCGTTTGATAGAAAAGGTCGCCGATGCCCTCTCCTCTTCCGCCGATTGAAATCCGCCTGAAGCGCCTGCCCCATGGCGAGGGGTTGCCGGTGCCGGCCTATGCCACGGCGCATGCGGCGGGGATGGACGTCGTGTCGGCGGAGGATGTCATCCTGGTGCCCGGTGGACGGCATGCGGTGGGAACCGGCTTTGCCATGGCGATCCCGGACGGCTATGAGGTGCAGGTGCGGCCGCGCTCGGGCCTCGCGCTCAAGCATGGGATCAGCCTGCCCAATACGCCGGGGACGATCGATGCCGATTATCGGGGCGAATTGAAGGTCATCCTGATAAACTTGGGCGCGGAGCCTTTCGTGATTGCGCGGGGCGACCGGATCGCGCAACTGGTGGCGGCGCCGGTGCAGGTCGCGACTTTCGCGGAAGTCGTGGAACTGGACGAGACGGTCAGGGGTTCCGGTGGTTTCGGGTCGACTGGAGTGACGTCCTCATGACCTTGTCCGACGAGCAGCTGGAGCGCTATGCCCGCCATATCGTGTTGAAGGAAATCGGCGGCGCGGGTCAGGCCCGGCTGCTGTCGGCGGATGTGGCAGTGATCGGCGCGGGCGGGATCGGCAGTCCGGCGATCCTCTATCTGGCGGCGGCGGGCGTGGGCACGATCCGGGTGATCGATGATGACGCGGTGGCGCTGTCCAATTTGCAGCGGCAGGTGCTGTTCGGGACGGAGGATATCGACGCGCCCAAGGCCGAAGCGGCGATGGCGGCGGTGGCGCGGCTCAATCCGCAAGTGAAGCTGATCCCCATCAATGCGCGGATCGATGGGGACAATGCCGCGCTGATGCTGCGCGAGGCCGATGTGGTGCTGGACGGCTGCGACAGTTTCGCGACGCGGCTGGCGGTGGCGGATTGCGCGCGGAAGCTGCGGATTCCCTTGGTGTCGGCGGCAGTCGGGCCGTTCGAGGGGCAGCTGGCCACCTATCGCGGGTGGGAAGCGGACAAGCCCTGCTATCGCTGCCTGGTTGGATCGCCCGAGGATGCGCCGGAGCGGAATTGCGCGGAGACGGGCGTGATCGGGGCGTTGACGGGCGTGATGGGCAGTCTGGCTGCGTTGGAGGTGATCCGCGCGCTGGTGCCCTTTGGCGAGGATATGGCAGGGCGGCTGTTGCTGGCCGACCTGCTGTCGATGCGGTTCCGGACCGTGGCCGTGCCCAAGGACCCGGCCTGCCCGGCTTGCGCCGCGGAACTATGCGCGAATTGAGGATTCTCGTCGCGACGGCGGAGGCGGAGCGGCTGCGCGGGGTGCTGGTGATGGCGGCGGCGCAGGTGGCGCTGGGCGGCCAGGCGACGGTTTTCCTGCAACTGGATGCGGTGGGATTGCTGCGGCCCCCGATCGAAGCGCCGCGGGATGGCGCGCATCAGGCGGCGGGGCTTCCTTCGCTGGCCATGGTGATCGATGAAGCCCTGGGATCGGGCGTTGCCATCCTTGCCTGTCAAAGCGGTTTGGCCTTGTGCGGGATGTCGGCGGAGGATTTGCCGGCAGGGGTGGAGGTCGGGGGGCCGATCGGCTTTCTCCAGCAGACGGACGATGACGCCCGATTGCTTTTTGCGTGATCAGAAGGGCTGGCTCCAGAATTTGGCGACTTTCGGATCAGTCGCGCATGCCGTGCGCAGCGCTTGCCATTGCGCCCGGTCCAGCGCGGGGCGATAGGTCGCGCCCGGCCTGACGGCGGCGGCGAAACGGCGGCGGCGTTCGGCGGAGAGGGGATGGGAGGAAAGCCAGGTCATCGCCCGCGCCTGCGTCCCCTCCCCTTCCTTGCCACCGAGGCGTTCGAAGAAGGCGGCGGTGGCGGTGGGGGAAATCCTTGCCTCGCGCATCTGGTCGATGGCGACACCGTCTGCCGCGCTTTCGGCATCCCGGCCATAGCTGAGCGCCAGCACGCCGTTGAGATAGGCGCCGCTATTGCCGCCGACGCCGCCGAGAACGACGCTGAGGCCAAGCTGGCGGACGAGGCCGGTCATCGTATCGCGATGGCGGACATGACCCAGCTCATGACCCAGAACGCCCGCCACCTCATCGGGCGACTTCGCCTGCTGGACCAGTCCGTCGAACAGGATGATCCGGCCGCCCGGCAGAGTCACCGCGTTCACCATGGGGATGTTGGCGAGCGCGACTTCGCGGGCTTCGTGATGGGGGTCGATCTGCCTGACCAGCGACTGAAGCGCGGCGTCGCCTGCGGGTGTGTGGCAGAAGCGGCCGCCAAAGTCGCCGACCATCGCATCGCCCATGCTGTTTTCCCAGCTTTGCGGGATCAGCGGAGCGATAACGCCGGGGGCTTCCAGCGCCCCCCAGATGATGAGCGCGGCGACCAGCGTGAATGCCCCTGCCGCCGGCCAGAAGCCGAAGCGGTCGATCCAGCGGCCATAGCGTTCCCCCTTGGGCAGATGCGCGGCGATATCGTCGGGCGCTTCGCCGGAAAAGCCCATGCGCCAGCCGGGAATGGCGCGGTGGCCATAGGCGGAGCGGTCGCCTTCCGCGCCGATGACGGTGAGGTCGGACCAGTCGGTGGACGCGCCGCTCCAGCCGCTTTCGGGCTCTTCCAGCACAAAACCGGCGCCGGCCGGGCGGAGCAGCACGCTCCGCCGGACCGCCGTCACGCCGTCATAATGCCAGAGCCGGAAATCCGACATGCCGGTCAGAATGCGCCCACGTCGAGCGCGTCGAGCAGGCCTTCGCCATGGCGGCTGGTCTTGGTCTGCGACTGGGTGAGTTCGTCGGTGTAGATTTCGCCCGTCGCGCCCATATGGGTCACGAAGAATTTCCAGTGGCGATATTGCAGGAAGATCGCCCCGATCCCCAGCGTGCAGAGCACCAGCGCAATGTCGCCCAGGAACAGCAGGAACCAGTCCTTGGTGCGGGCATGAAAATGGAAGTTGAGGCCGGTGAGCGACAGTCCCCCCACCGCTTCCCGGAAGAATTTGGCGTAGAAGGCGAGGGCGATCAGGCCCAGGCCAAGATAGAATATCAGCACGGATGCGATGATGGCCAGAATCATGCCAGCCATCTGCGGTCCGGCACTCCCTGCCGCCGGAAAACCCACCGTGGCCACCATGATGCCTCCGCCGACGAACACCAAGATCGGCAGCAGATAAAACAGCAGGAAACGCTTGAAGGTCGGACCATGATCGCCCGCCGCCTCGAACATATGCGGGCCGAAGCTCATCTTGTTCCAGCGTTCGTTCCACAGCGACATCATCGACCAGGGGATCATCAGGCCGAGGGCAAGGCTGCCGACGGCGCTCTTCCACATATAGGAAATGCCGTAGCCGAAGCCCTGATCGTCGCTGCCGCCGCGAATGCCGTGCCACCAGGTGCGGCTCAGCCGATAGCGCAGCGCGCGAAAACGGGCGAGGCCGACCATGTAGAAGATCGTCACGAAGGCTGCGAGCGTCAGGACGCCAGCAATGCCCGCATGCCCCTGAAGCACCAGCGCCTGCGCGCCGAATTGCAGGAAGAGGAACGGAATGCCGATCAGGACCACGACCATCAGGAAGCCCAGGAACAGTTCCTTGCCCGTGCCGGTCCATTCCAGCCGGTCATCGATGAAGCGCGTGTTCGCCCAGAGATAGCGCCGCGTCCGCGTCGTCGCCCAGAAGCGGTAAATGCCCAGCGTGACGATCGTCAGCAGCAGGTTGGTGAAGGCGATCGGCGCATAATCGCGCCAATTGCCCTCAAAGGCGAAGCCGTCGCCGCCAATGCGTTCCTGATCCATGAAAACCCCCTGTCAGTCCCCGGCGCGAAGAAGACTATGGCGCCGACTTTCGGTCAAGGGGAATCGCGACCGCTCCGGCTGCTATCATCCACCGTCACATAAGGGGCCGCGGCATCGGGCTTCTATTGACAGGACGGGCGGCCCATTTATGGGGAAGGCGCAGCTTTTGCGCCCAATCAATCCGCCATCTCAACAGAAAGACATGTCCGTGTCCGCCATGCTCAAGATCACCCTGCCCGATGGTTCCGTGCGTGAAGTCACGCCCGGCACTACCCCGGCGGACATTGCGGCGGCGATCGGGCCGGGTCTGGCCAAGGCGGCCATCGCCGCGCGGGTCGATGGCGAGCTGCGCGATATCATGCGGCCGCTGGAGGCTGATGCGCAGCTGGCGCTGGTGACGGGCAAGGATGAGGCCGACGCGCTGGAACTGGCGCGGCATGACTTCGCGCATGTGCTGGCGGAGGCGGTTCAGGCGCTGTTTCCCGGCACGCAGATCACTTTCGGGCCGTCGACGGACGATGGCTTTTATTATGACTTTGTGCCTTCGCGCATGCATGGCCCCTTCACGGAGGATGACCTGCCCGTGATCGAGGCAAAGATGCGCGAGATCATCGCCGCCGACAAACCCTTGCGTCGCATGGTGGTCGAACGGGGACAGTTGATAAAGAACTGGATGCATCTGGGCGAGCATTACAAAGCCGAATGGGCCGCCGAATTGCCCAAGGGCGAGGAACTGACGGTTTACTGGTCGGGTGGTGAATGGTTCGACATGTGCCGGGGGCCGCATCTGGCCTCGACCGGCAAGCTCGATCCCGCCGCGTTCAAGTTGACCCGCGTGTCGGGCGCTTATTGGCGTGGCGACCAGAAGAATGCGATGCTCTCGCGCATCTACGGCACCGGCTGGCTCAACAGGAAGCAGCTCGACGCGCATCTGACGCGGCTCGAAGAGGCGGGCAAGCGCGACCATCGCAAGCTGGGCGCGGAAATGGACCTGTTCCACCTCCAGCAGGAGGCGCATGGGTCGGTCTTCTGGCACCCCAAGGGCTATATCATCTGGCGCGCGCTGGAGGCCTATATGCGGCGCGCTATCGACGCTGCCGGCTATCGCGAGGTCAAGACGCCGCAGGTGATGGACGCGCGCCAGTGGGAGCAGTCCGGCCACTGGGGCAAATATCGCGAGAATATGTTCGTCATCCCCGACGAGGTCCCGAACGCCGCCGACGAAGGCCCGCTGGTGTCGGACGATGCCGACTGGATGGCGCTGAAACCCATGAACTGCCCGGCGCATGTCCTGATCTTCCGTCAGGGGATCAAGAGTTATCGCGACCTGCCGCTGCGCTTCTATGAGAATGGCTGCTGCCATCGCAACGAGCCGCATGGGGCGTTGCACGGGCTGATGCGGGTGCGTCAGTTCACGCAGGACGACGCGCATATCTTCTGCCGCGAGGATCAGATCGTCGAGGAAGTGCGGGCTTTTTGCGCGCTGGCCGACCGGATCTACAAGGATTTCGGCTTCACCTATTCGATCAAGCTGGCGCTGCGCCCCGACAAGCGCTTCGGCACGGAAGAGATGTGGGACAAGGCCGAGGAGGAGCTGCGCCATGCGGTCGCGGCGGCGGGGCTGAACACGCCGGAATATGGCTGGGAGGAACTGCCGGGCGAAGGCGCCTTCTATGCGCCCAAGCTGGAATGGCATCTGACCGACGCGATCGGGCGGACATGGCAGGTGGGCACGATCCAGTCCGACCGCGTGCTGCCGGAGCGACTCGACGCCTCTTACGTCGCCGAGGATGGCGAACGGCATCGGCCGGTGATGCTTCATCGCGCGATTTTCGGCAGCTATGAGCGCTTTATCGGTATCCTGATCGAGCATTATGCGGGCAAATTCCCGCTCTGGCTCGCGCCGGTGCAGGCAGTGGTGGCGACCATCGTGTCCGACGCGGACGGTTATGCGCAACAGCTTGTCGAGAAGTTACGGGCCGCCGGAATCCGGGCGGAAACCGACGTGCGCAACGAGAAGATCAATTACAAGGTGCGTGAGCATAGCCTTGCGAAAGTGCCGAATTTGCTGGTCGTGGGACGCCGTGAGGCTGACGAAGGCACGGTGGCGCTGCGCGAACTGGGCAAGGAAGGGCAGCGTGTCCTTTCGGTCGAGGATGTCATCGCCCGTCTTGCAAAAGAGGCCCTTGCACCCGATATGCAGTGAGGCAGCAATGCCACATGGGGTTGGCGATTCCGCAACTGTGGACTTGCCGCCCCTTTCGGCTTTGCGCTAGAGCTTGCTCGGATTTGAATCGGATCATGCTCTAGTTTGTCTTTTGCCGCATTTTGGTAGCCGTCAGCTGTTCCAGCTGACTTCAAAATGCTCTAAAGGGCCGCCAGAGTCGTTGTTTGAACTACCGTAGGAGAAGCTGCTATACGTCCCCCAATGATGCGCCGCCCGATGGCGCCGCCGCCTAAGTCCGGTCCCCGTTACAATGAGTTCATCACCGTGCCAAAGGTGCGCGTGATCGACGACGAAGGCGAAAATCTGGGCGTGATGTTTACGCAGGAGGCGATTGAGCGCGCTTATGAGATCGGGCTGGACCTGGTCGAAGTGTCGCCCACCGCCGATCCGCCGGTCTGCAAGTTCCTGGACATCGGCAAGTATAAGTACGAAGCCCAGAAAAAGGCGAATATCGCCCGCAAGACCCAGAAGACGCAGGAACTCAAAGAGATCAAGATGCGTCCGAACATCGACGATCATGACTATGATACGAAGATGAAGAAGGTCCATGATTTCATCGGCGAGGGCGACAAGGTGAAGATCACCCTGCGGTTCCGCGGCCGTGAATTGTCGCACCAGCAACTCGGCATGCAGCTGCTCCAGCGCGTGGCGGAAAATGTCGGTGAGATCGCCAAGGTCGAAGCCTATCCGCGCATGGAAGGCCGCCAGATGCTGATGGTGCTGGCGCCGAAATAAGGATTTCTTGGCTTTACAGCTACGCTGATCGGGCGGGGTCTGGCGACAGGCTCCGCCCGAGGCCTTTCTGAAGCGGATGAATGGCGGCAGGCGGGCAGAAGCGCATTATCGGCACGTCATCCCAGCGTAGGCTGGAATCTCGTGAGGCTGGGTTGTGCCCTATCGCCTGAAAATCCCAGCCTATGCTGGGATGACGATTATAAGGTCCGCTTCCCACCCCTATAGCCACTATGATTCAGGCCGAGGGTTTGTCCCGATAAAGGGCGGGAAACATCGCCTTCAAAGCAGCGAGCTTGGGCGCGTCCCAGCGTTGGATATAGGGATGGCGTGGGTTCTTCGTCAGGAAGTTCTGGTGATCGCTGTCCGCGTCCTGGAAGCCGGTGAAGCGTTCGATGCGGGTGACGATGGGATCGCGCCAGAGGCCGGATTGGCCGAGTTGGACGAGATAGGCTTTCGCCGCCTTTTCCTGCCCTGCGTTCAGCGGGAAGAGCGCGCTGCGATATTGGGTGCCGTGATCCGGCCCCTGATAGTTGAGCGTGGTGGGATCGGCGATCACCGAAAAGAAGATGCGCAGCAGCGTGCCATAGCTGACCTGCCTGGGGTCGTAGGTGACGCGGACGGACTCGGCAAAGCCTGTGTCGCCCTGGCTGACGCGCTCATAGTCGACCTTGCGGGCGCGCGGGCCGCCGGCGAAGCCGGACACCGCCAGATGAACGCCCTTTACGTGCGAAAAGACGCCTTCCACGCCCCAATAGCAGCCGCCTGCGAAAACCGCCGTCTCAAGCTTGCCGCCGGGGGTAGCGTCGACAGCCGCGACGGGCGCGAGGACCGGACGTTCGGCGCGCAGCGGGGAAGCGACGGCCAAGGCCGCCAGCACGACAAGGGCAAGGCCGTCAGAGCGCCGCATTATCCGCGGCCGAAGCCGGGGCCGAGGCGGCCATGGCGGGACTGGTGAGTGCCGGGCGGTCGTCATTCGGCTGGAACGTGAAAACGCCGATGGCGCCGATCACGAACCCGCCAAGAAAGCGCAGGAACAGGTCGGATTTCAAGAAGGCCACCACGGCGTTCTTCCTTTCGGTCGCTTCGGCCCCTGTCGGAGCGGCAATGAATGTCGCGCGGCTTAGTCCCCAACGAACGCTGCGTCGCAGCAGTTTCGACCAACGCGCCCCGTGGGGCGATGGATGACGGAGGCAAAGCCAGTTTCGGTTCGCAACGGGATATAGAACCCCATGCTCAATCTGCAAGACGGCGCGGGGGAAAAATTCCGTTCCCGGATTTTATGATTGAGGGAAGGCCGGCGTTGCGTCCGGCCCTGCCCCTCCACCAGCCTGTGGCTGGCCCCCCTCCCCATCTGCGATGGGGAGGATTTAGCGGATCACTTCAGGGCGGCGCAGGCTTCCTGGATGCGGGTGCAGGCCTTGCGCAGCACTTCTTCCGAGGTGGCGTAGCTGATGCGGAAGGCAGGCGAGAGGCCGAAGGCCGCGCCGTGGACGGCCGCGACCTTCGCTTCGTCCAGGAAATAGCCGATCAGCGCTTCGTCGCTGGTGATGACCTCACCCTTGGGGGTGGTCTTGCCGATCAGGCCGCTGGCGTCGGGATAGACGTAGAAGGCGCCTTCCGGGGTCGGGCAGTCAAGGCCCGGCGCGTCGTTCAGCATGGCGACGACCATGTCGCGGCGCTTCTTGAAGGCGGCATTGCGTTCTTCGAGGAAGTCCTGCGGGCCGGTCAGCGCGGCGGCAGCGGCGGCCTGGCTGATCGAGCAGGGGTTGCTGGTCGACTGCGACTGGAGCTTGCCCATCGCCTTGATGATCCATTCCGGGCCGCCGGCGAAACCGATGCGCCAACCGGTCATGGAGAAGGCCTTGGAGCAGCCGTTCACCGTCAGCGTGCGGTCGTAGAGGTCCGGACAGACCTGCGCGACGGTAGCGAAGGGGGTCGGCGCGTACCAGACATGTTCATACATGTCGTCGGTCATCACCAGCACATGCGGATGGCGCAGCAGCACCTCGCCCAGTTCCTTCAGCTCCGCCGCCGAATAGGCCGCTCCGCTGGGATTGGAGGGCGAGTTCAGCATGACCCATTTGGTACGCGGCGTGATCGCGGCTTCCAGCTGGGCGGCGGTGATCTTGTAACCCTGGCTGGCGGGGCCTTCGACGAAGACCGGCGTGCCGCCCGCGAAGTTCACGATATCGGGATAGCTGACCCAATAGGGCGCCGGGATGATGACCTCATCGCCCACGTCGACGGTCGCGACCAGCGCGTTGAACAGGGTGTGCTTGCCGCCCGAGTTCACGCTGATCTGGCTGCGTTTGTAGATCAGGCCATTGTCGCGCTTGAACTTGAAGGCGACGGCGTCCTTGACGTCGGCGGTGCCGTCGACGTCGGTGTAGCGTGTGAGGTTCTTGCGAATCGCCTCGATCCCCGCTTCCTTCACGAAGTCGGGCGTGTCGAAGTCCGGTTCGCCGGCGGAGAGGCCAATAACGTCCACGCCTTCGGCTTTGAGGGCATTCACGCGCGCGCTCATCGCCAGTGTGGCGGAGGGCTGGATGCGACCGAGGGCAGCGGAAGTCTGGCTCATGGTGACTGTCTTTCTCCAGAGCGATTTCGAAGCGGGCGGGATCGCCCGCTGGCTCGGAAATCGCGGCACAATTAAAGAATCCCTAGATCCGCGATGAAGCGGACGCGTGGCTCCTTAATGTGCAACGAAAGAAGGGGCAACCGCCAGTTGGCCTCGGCTGGCCGTAACGGCAGATTATGATGTCAGCGGGCCAGCGCCGCCGCCACCATGCCGCGCGCGGCGTTGCCGATGAAGAAGCCCTCTTCCAGATCGCGGGGGCGCAGGTCTTCTTCGATCGCCTCCCCCATGTCGATCAGGCTGCGGCGCAGCACGCCGGGGAGCAGGCCGCGCGAGAGCGGCGGGGTCAGCAGCTTGTCGCCACGTTCCACGAATATGGAGGAGAAGCTGCCTTCGGTCAGATAGCCATACTCATCGGTCATCACCACTTCATAGGTGCCGCCGCGTTTCAATGCGTCGCGATAGACCGAGCGGTCGGTGGTCTTGTGCGCGAGGCGCGCGTTGGCGGCGGTCGCGTTGCGGGGAACGAGCGCCACCTGCATGATCGCCTGCGGCCAGGTGCGATGTTCGCGCACCTCGATGGCGACGGAGCCCCGGCGCGACACCAGCAGGCGCAGGCGGCTGCGGTCGCGCAGGCGGAAGGTCGCGGCCTGAAGCTCATTGCGCACGTCATGGCGATCAAAGGCGAAATCGAGCGCCTCCGCGCTGGCCTTCAGCCGTTCCAGATGCAGTTCCAGCAATCTGATGCCCTCGACCGGATCGAAGGCCATGGTTTCGAGCAGATCGAACCGTCCGTCAGCCAATGCCATGAAAACCCTGTGAATCCCTTGCGCTCAAGCCGGTGCGAGGAAGCGCCCCTTGGCCAGACATTCCGCCCATTCGGAATCGGCTTCCGAATCCGCGACGATGCCCGATCCCAGACCCAGGCGCCCTTCCCTGCTACCTTCTTCGACGCAAATGGTGCGGATGGCAACATTGAAGGCAGCATCGCCCTCCGGATCGATCCAGCCCATCGAGCCGGTATAGACGCCGCGCGGGAAGGCTTCGACCGCGTCGATGATCTCCATGGCGCGGACCTTGGGCGCGCCGGTGATCGATCCGCAGGGGAAGAGGACGCGCAGCACGTCGACCGGCGAGAGGCCGGGGAGCAGGCGGGCGCGGACGGTCGACACCATCTGGTGGACGGTGGGATAGGTTTCGACCTTGAACAGATCGGGCACCGTGACCGTGCCGGCGCGGGAGACGCGCGACAGGTCGTTGCGCAGCAGGTCGACGATCATGAGATTTTCCGCGCGCTGCTTGACGTCCTGTTCCAGCCAGCGCGCGAGGTCGGCGTCACGGGCGGGATCGACGTCGCGGGGCGCGGTGCCCTTCATCGGACGGGCGGTCAGCTGGCCGCGGACGCTGGTGAAGAAAAGTTCGGGCGAGAAAGAGAGGATGGCGTGGTCGCCGGTGCGCAGCACGCCGCCGTAACCCGCCTGCTGGCGCGGGCGGAGGGCGGCATAAAGGGCCATGAGGTCGCCCGAAAACCGGGCGGCGCAGGGAAAGGTGAGATTGACCTGATAGATGTCGCCCGCGCGAATATAGTCCTGCACCCGGACGAAGGCGGCGCGGTAGGCGGCCTCATCGATCAGCGGCTGGAGCCGGTCCACGCGGGCCGACGCCGGGTCGGGCAGCAGGCCGGGCATGGCCCCGGGCTCGATCAGGCGCACCCCTTCGAACAGACCGAACCAGAGCAGCGGGGTTTTCGGCCTGTCCGCCCGGTGGCGCTCGGCAAGCGGATGAAGGCGGTCCTCCAGCGCGAGGCCCGCTTCATAGGCGATGAACCCGGCCGCGTGCAGGCCCGCCTCCGTCGCTTCGGCGAGGCGGTCGAGCGCGGGCTGAACCTCCGCCAGCCGATGCGCGGCGATGACCGACACCGGGTCGCGATACAGGCGCGCGGGCGCCGAGCCGCGGGTGCGGGCGTCATCGAACAGGGCAAAGGCTTCGGTCGGTCCCGGAAGGCGCATGGCGGCCCTCTTAACAGGCTTTGCTTCGGGCGGAAGGTCTAAGAGTCTGTTGCGCGGGCCGGGTATCGGCCATAGGGCATTGCGATCATGAGCGACGGTTTGACCAGGGATGACGCGGCACGGCCGCTGCGGCCGGCATTGGCACTGGCGCTGCGGGGGCGCTGTCCGGCCTGCGGCGAAGGACGCATGTTCGCGCGCTTCCTGAAGCCCAGCCCGGCCTGCGGGCATTGCGGACAGGCGTGGGATTGCTCGCGCGCCGATGATTTCCCTGCCTATATCGTGATCTTGCTGCTGGGGCACATATTGGTGCCGCTGATGATCGAGGTGAATGCGGAGCTGGCGATCCCGCTGGGCGTGCAGGCGCTGCTGTGGCCGGGGCTGGCGATCCTGCTGGCGGTGGCGATGATCCAGCCGGCCAAGGCGGCGGTCATCGCCTTTCAGTGGAACCGCCGCATGGACGGTTTCCGCTGAGCCTTATTCGGGGCGGATGATGAAGTTGCGTTCCATGGCCTCGCGCAGCGTTTCTTCGATGCTGCGGCGGCCTTCCGACCCGTGGGTCACGACCGTGGTGTCGCAGGTGGCGACGCACGCGCCCTTCTGAAAGCCGGCGGAGCTGATGGTCCAGCTGGTCCGGCCGATATGGCCGATCGCGCAATGCACTTCGAACGGATAGGGGAAATGCGCTTCCTCGACGAAGTTGAGGTTCACATTGGCGACCATCCAGCGCACGCCCTGTTCCTGCGGATGGCGTCCCAGATGGTGGTGGAAGCGGATGCGGGCGGTTTCGAATATCCCGGAGATCGCCACATTGTTGATGTGGCCCATCGTGTCGATGTCCTGGAAGCGGGTATCGATGCTGGTAACGAAACGATAGGCTTCCGGGCTAAGGCGCCAGGATTCGGGTTTGGCCATGTCCTGCTTTCCATATGTCCTGTTTTTCCTATGCTCTTAGCCCGTCGCGGCGGGGATGCAATCTTCGGGTCGAAATTGATCGGACTGCGACCTTTTTGACACAGGTGCGAAGGCGATTGTTTTGGCCCGGTAACGGATCGTTTCCAGCTGCGGCCATGGACTTGGGCGCAGGTGCAGCATAGCGTCCCGCACTGGATTTCGGACACGGGGTTTTCATGCAGCGCTATAGTCGGATTGCCATTTTCCTGCATTGGGCGATCGCGGCCCTGCTGGCCTTTCAGATCGCCGTGGGGTGGGCTCTGGAGGATCTGGGCGCGCGGGGCTTTATGCTGTTTCAGATGCACAAGTCGATCGGGATGACGATATTGGCGCTGACATTGGCGCGAGTGGCGGTGCGTTACTGGAAGCCGCGGCCGGCGCCGGTCGAGGGCGGCTGGCAAGGGGCGCTCGCCAAGGCGGTGCATGCGGGGCTCTATCTGTTCATGCTGGGCGCGCCGCTGACTGGCTGGGCGCTGGTGTCGACGGCCAAGGTGAAGGTGCCGACGCTGATCTTCGGCCTGATCCCCCTGCCCCATCTGCCCCTGCCGATGAGCGCCAATGATCCGGCCTCTGCCGCGCATGGCCTGCTGGCGTGGGTCGGCATCGCTCTGTTCGTGCTGCATGTGGCGGGCGCATTGCGGCATCATTTCCTGATACGGGACGGGCTGTTGTGGCGGATGATTCCGGGGCGATCGTCGGTGTTGCTGGTGGCCCTGCCTGCTTCGATCGCGCTGGCTTTCGTGCTGGGGCGCGTCATTTTGCCAGCGCCTGCGCCCAAGGCCGCGGCGGCGCCGACCGCGCCGGTTGCGGTCGAGGAAGAAGCGCCTGCCAATGTCGTGGAAGCGGTGGACAATGGCGCGGCGCCGGTCGAAGCGGAGAATGCCGTGGCGATTGCAGAGCCGGTGGGGCCGCCGCCTGCTTGGGCCGTGCAGCCGGGCGGGACGATCGGCTTTTCGGTGGGCAATGGCGGCGAGACGATCAGCGGCGGCTTTTCCCGATGGACGGCGAAGATCGTGATGGACCCGGACCATCCCGACAGCGCCGATATTCGTGTCGAGATCGATCTGGCGAGCGCCAGCGTCGGCGACAGCTACAAGGACGGGATGCTGGCGGGAGACGAGTTTTTCGACGTCGCGGCGCATCCCGGGGCGGTCTTCACGGCGAAGGGCGCGGAAAAGACAGGGGCGAACAGCTATCGGGCGGCAGGCACGCTGACGCTGAAGGGCGTGAGCAAGCCGCAGAGCATCCGTTTCACCTTGTCAGGCACGGGCAAGGCGCGGAAGGTTTCGGGGTCGGCCACCATTGCCCGCGCGCCCTTCGGCCTGGGCAATGGCGAGAGCGGCAGCGGGCTTGATCCCAAGGTGGCCGTGAATTTCGGCTTCAGTGCCAAAGCGGAATAAGCGGCAATAGATTTACATCAGGACTTCTGCCAAAGCGGCGTCATGGACAGCATATCATCGCCAGCCGCGCGCATAGAGGACGGGGTTTTCCTGGGTTTCGTCCTGGTGGTTTCGGTCGCCTTCGCGCTGGTGGTCGAACCGTTTTTCGCCGCGATCCTGTGGGGCGTGATCGCCGCCATCCTCTTTGCGCCGGTCAATCAGGCGCTGCTGGAGATGATGCCCCGGCGGCGGAACAGATCGGCGGCGCTGACGCTGTTGCTGATCATCGCGCTGGTGATCGTGCCGGCGATCATCCTGGCCATGGCGCTGGTTCAGGAAGCGACGATCTTCTACGCCAAGGTGCAGTCGGGCGAGATCAACTTCGCGGCGATGTTCGAGCAGTTCCAGGCGAGCCTGCCGAGTTGGGCGGCGGCGTTTCTCGCGCGGTTGGGGATCACCAATTTCGATGCCGTGCGCGAAATGCTGGGCGAAGGCATAGCGTCGAGCTTCCGCACGGTCGCGGCGCAGGCGTTACAGATCGGACAAAGCGCGTTCAGCTTCCTGATGGCGCTGGGCGTGATGCTGTATCTGACCTTCTTCCTGCTGCGGGACGGGCCGCGGCTGGCCGCCATGGTGGATCGGGCGGCGCCGATGCGCACCGCTTATCGCCGGGCGCTGATGGAGCAGTTCGTCATTGTGACGCGGGCGACGATCAAGGGCAGCATCGTGGTTGCCATCGTTCAGGGCGTGATCGGCGGGGTGGTGTTCTGGGCATTGGGGCTGCCGGGCGCGCTGCTGTGGGGCGTGCTGATGGGGGCGTTTTCGCTGATCCCGGCGGTGGGAACCGGCCTTATCTGGGTGCCGGTGGCGATCTATCTGTTCGTGACCGGGGCTGTGGTGAAAGGCCTGATCCTCGCCTTTTGCGGGATGTTCGTGATCGGCATGGTGGATAATATCCTGCGTCCGATCCTGGTGGGGCGGGAAACGCGGATACCGGACTATGTGGTGCTGATCACGACCCTGGGCGGGATCGATCTGTTCGGCTTCAACGGCATCATCATCGGGCCGGTGATCGCGGCGCTGTTCATCGCGACGTGGAATATCGTGACGCGGATGCGGAGCGGGGTTGACGGGCTGGAAGGGCCGCTGACGGAATAAATGTCCGCGTCCTATAATTCCTCCAGCGCCGCGCTGGCTTCCATCCAGACTTCCTCGACCGCTTCCAGCTTCTTTTCGACCTCAGCGCGCTTCACCATGAGCTGCGTCATGGTCATCTTCGCCTCCGCGCTGGCGGCGGATTTGGGGTCGAACAGCGCCTGATCGATGCGGCTGCGCTCGGCGCTGAGGCTCGCCATTTCCTTTTCGGCCTTGGTGACGGCGTTCTTCGCCGTCTTCTGCCTTTCGCGCCATTCGGCGGCGTTGCGCTTTTCCGCCTTGCGGTCGATTTTCGGGGCGTCGCCGCCCCCACCGCCATTGCTGCCGTTGCCGTCGGCCTTGCGCAGGATGATGTCGGTATAATCCTCCAGGCTGCCGTCAAAGGGTTGCGCCGTGCCGTTGTCGACCAGCACCAGCCGGTCGGCCACCAGCTCGATCATGTGGCGGTCGTGCGAGACGATCACCACCGCGCCGGAATAGTCGTTGAGCGCCTGCACCAGCGCCTCGCGGCTGTCGACGTCCAGGTGGTTGGTCGGTTCGTCGAGGATGAGGAGATGCGGCGCGTCGCGGGTGATGAGCGCGAGCGCCAGTCGTGCCCGCTCCCCGCCCGACATGGAGCCGACCTTCTGCGTGGCGCGCTCGCCCGAAAAGCCGAAGCGGCCGAGTTGCGCGCGGACGGCGGCGGGGGTGGCCCCCTTCATCACCCGGCTCATATGTTCGAGCGGCGTGTCGGTGACGTCCAGTTCCTCCACCTGATATTGGGTGAAATAGCCGACATTCATCTTGGCCGAGGCGTTCATCGCGCCTTCCATCGGCTTCAGCTGCGCGGCGATCAGGCGGGCGAGCGTTGTCTTGCCATTGCCGTTGCGGCCGAGCAGCGCCAGCCGGTCGTCGGGATCGATGCGCAGGTTGACGCGCTTGAGGACAGGCGTGTCGTCATAGCCGACCGCCGCCATGTCCATGGTGATGAGCGGCGGGCGCAGTTCGGGCGGGCTGGGAAAGCCGAAATGCAGCGTCGGGTCCTCGATGGCGGCCGCGATGGGCTGCATCCTGGCGAGCGCCTTGGCGCGGGACTGGGCCTGTTTCGCGGTCGAGGCGCGGGCCGAGTTGCGGGCGACATAATCCTGCAATTTCTCCCGCTCTGCCTGCTGCTTGGCGCGTGCGGCCTCCTGCTGGGCGAGGCGTTCGGCGCGCTGGCGCTCGAACGCGTCGTAGCCGCCGGGATAGAGGGTGATCTTCCCGCCCTCCAGATGGAGGATATAGTCCACCACATTATTGAGCAGGTCGCGTTCGTGGCTGATGACGACGACGGTGCCGCGATAGCTTTTGAGGAAATTTTCCAGCCATAGCGTCGCTTCAAGGTCGAGATGGTTCGACGGTTCGTCGAGCAGCAGCAGTTCAGGGTTGGAGAAGAGCAAAGCGGCGAGCGCCACGCGCATCTTCCAGCCGCCCGAATAGCTGTCGAGCGGACGCCCCTGCATCTCCTCGTCAAAGCCGAGGCCGACGAGGATGCGCGCGGCGCGGGCCGGGGCGGTATAGGCGTCGATGGCGTTGAGGCGCTCATAGATATGGCCGAGGCGGTCGGGGTCTTCGGTATGTTCCGCCTCCGCCATGAGTTCGGCGCGTTCCCCGTCGGCGGCCAGCACCGTGTCGAAGGGGGTGGCGGTGCCCGACGGGGCTTCCTGCGCGATGTAGCCGAGGCGCGTGTCGCGGGGCATGTCGCAGGAGCCTTCGTCAGGGTCGAGCTGGCCGATCATCACCTTCATCAGCGTGGACTTGCCCGCGCCGTTGCGGCCGATCAGGCCCACGCGGCTGCGCGGCGGCAGCGCGGCACTGGCGCGGTCAAGGATGGTGCGGCCGCCAAGGCGCACGGTGATGGCGTTCAGGTTAAGCATGGGGAGCCTTTAAGCGGGATGATGGGCGATGCCAAGCGGCGTGGTCCATCTGCTTCATCATCCCCGCGGAGGCGGGGTGAGGGTTATTTGGGCGGGGTGGGCGCGGGCTCTGGCGCATAGAGCGTGAACTGGCTGTGGAGGCCGCCATTGGACGACTGCCCCAGCCAGAGGTCGAACAGGCCGGGTTCCGCGATGATCCTGCTGCCCGCGCCGACAAATTGCAGGTCGGTGCGGGAAAGGGAGAAGCGGACCGTCCTGCTCTCGCCGGGGGCCAATGTGACGCGCTGGATGCGTTTCAATTCGCGGATCGGGCGGGTGCGGCTGGCGACGCGGTCGCGGATGTAGAGTTGCACCACCTCGGCGCCGTTGCGCGAGCCTTTGTTGGTGAGGCGGGCGGTGACTTCGATGGCGCGATCCCAGCGGAGCGCCGTGTCGGACAGCTTCAGATCATCCAGCACGAAATCGCTATAGCTGAGGCCATGGCCGAAGGGGAAACGGGCGCTGTTGTCGGTGGTGGCGTAGCGCGAGCGATATTCGGTGCGGTTGTCGATCACCGGCCGGCCGGTCGACTTGCGATCGTAGAAAAAGGGTTCCTGCCCCGATTCCCAGGGGAAGCTGACCGGCAGCTTGGCCGAGGGGTTTTCCTTGCCGAACAGGATGTCTGCAATGGCGTGGCCGGATTCGGAGCCGAGGAACCATGTCGCAAGGATTGCCTGCGCATTGGCGACGCCGTCATGCAGCGCAAGGGCGCGGCCGTGGCGGAGCAGGACGATCATGGGCTTGCCGGTGGCGGCTACTGCCTCGGCCAAGGCCTGCTGGGGTGGAGGAATTTCGATGGCGGTGCGGGATTGCGCTTCGCCGGACATGTCCTGCGATTCGCCTATGGCGAGGATGACGATATCGGCGGCCTTGGCGGCTTCCACGGCTTTGGCGATGCCGCCATCGATCGGCAGCAATATGCCGCTGCCCGGCGCGATGGTCAGCTTCGCCGGATCGAGCATCGCCGCGCGCAGGCCGGTGGCGATGTCGACGCCCTTGCCCTTGTCGCCGTAAAAGGCCCAGGGACCGTAGATATTGGCCCTGTCCTCTCCGAAAGGGCCGATGAGGGCGATGTTCTGGCCCTTGGCGGGATCGAGAGGGAGGATGCCATTATTTTGCAGCAGCACGACCGAGCG
The DNA here is from genome assembly GCF_032153725.1 of Sphingobium sp. Classification (GTDB taxonomy): domain Bacteria; phylum Pseudomonadota; class Alphaproteobacteria; order Sphingomonadales; family Sphingomonadaceae; genus Sphingobium. The sequence goes on from NZ_JALDYQ010000058.1 coordinate 33,362, forward strand.
GACCGCGGCTTCGCGGGCGAGCGCGCGATGGGCGGGGGTGAAGATGCGGCTCTTCTCCACTTCCTCGTTGAGCGAGCGCCAGGGATTGTCGAACAGGCCGATGGCGGTCTTCACATAAAGGATGCGGCGGACAGCGACGTCGACCGTCTCCATGGGCACGGCGCCGCTCTTCACCAGATCGGGGATGTGGCGGATGTAAAGGCCGCTCTGCATCGACATGTCGACGCCCGCCAATATGGCGAGGCGGGCGGCGTCGCGCTCATCCTCCGCATAGCCATGGGCGATCAGTTCCTCGTCGGCGGTGTAATCGGAAAAGACGAAGCCGCGGAACTTCATCTCGCCACGCAGCAAGTCGGTGAGCAGGTCGCGGTCGGCGGTGGCGGGGACACCGTTGATCTCGCTGAAGGCGGCCATGGTGGTGAGGGCGCCCGCCGCAAAGGCCGCGCCGAAGGGCGGAAGGTGGGTTTCGCGCAGGGTTTCGTCGCTGATGTCGACGCTGCCATATTCCAGGCCGCCCGCAACGGCGCCATAGGCGGCGAAATGCTTGGGGCAGGCAAGCAGGGAGTCGTCGCGACGCAGATCACGGCCCTGGAAGCCGCGCACGCGGGCGGCGGCGAAGAGGTTGCCGAGGATGACGTCCTCCCCTGCCCCCTCGACCACCCGGCCCCAGCGCTGGTCGCGGGCGACGTCGACCATCGGGGCGAAGGTCAGGTGCAGCCCTGCCGCCGTCGCTTCTACCGCCATGGCGCGGGCGGTGCGTTCGGCAAGGGACGGGTCGAAGCTCGCCGATTCGGCCAAGGTCACCGGGAAGATCGTCTTGAGGCCGTGGATAACGTCTCCCGCGAACAGCAGGGGGATGCCGAGGCGGCTTTGCCTGAGCGCGATGTCCTGCGCGCGGCGGGCCCCCGCGACGCCGATGCCGTTGAACAGGCAACCGACGCGTCCCTTGCGGATTTCATCGGCCAGATCCTTCTCATTCTGGATGCCGACCTGCGGATTGGGCGGATTATAGGGACGGAAACTGTCGGCAAGGCAGGTCATCTGCCCGGCCTTTTCCTCGATCGTCATGCGCGCGATGAGGTCGTCGACGCGCTCCACTTCCGTCGCGGCCAAGACACGGCGGGGAAACGGAAGGGTCAGGAAGACGGTCAGGGCGGCGGTCAGGACGGCGCGACGAGCTACGGGAGGAATTGGGGTCATCAAAGGGGAACGTAACAGATTCCGGATGAATGGGGACTTATCCGGTTAATAGCCGAAGGAAAGCCCGCGCTGTCCCGGGAAAGACGGGCCGTGGCTTATGCGGGGGCGAACAGCATATTTCGGCAATCGCTCATGCAGGAGGGCGATGGTGGACAGGGCTGGATTCGAACCAGCGTACGGGAAACCCGGGCAGATTTACAGTCTGCTGCCTTTAACCACTCGGCCACCTGTCCA
>NZ_JALDYQ010000059.1:0-34467 GCF_032153725.1 Sphingobium sp.
AACACTCTGCATCGGCGTGGGACAAGGCAGCGCTATCGCAATAGAACGGGTGTGAGCCACCATGCATGATGAGATGATGGCAGAGCTGCCGATGGGGCATGACGATTCCCGTTCGGAACGGCGGAGCATCGTGCCGCTGGCGCTGACGGTGGCCGTTGCCTCCTTCATGCAGATGCTGGACAGCGCGGTCATCGCAGTTGCGCTGCCCGACATGGCCAGGAGCTTTTCAGTGACGGCGCAGGAGCTGGGCATCGGCATCACCGCCTATGTTCTGGCTGCTGCAATCGTGATCCCCGTCGGTCCGTGGCTCGCTGACCGGTTCGGCGGACGCAAGCTGTTCATCCTTGCGCTGTTGGCCTTTGTGGTGACCTCCATCTTCTGTGGACTCAGCCCTTCCCTGCCGATATTCGTGCTGTCCCGCTTCCTGCAGGGCATGGCTGGCGCATTGATGGGGCCGGTCGGTCAGCTGATCCTGGTGCGCAGCACGGAACGGCACGAACTGCTGCGCGTCATGAATATCTCCAGCGCGCCGATGTTGCTGGCGCCGGTCATCGGGCCTCCTTTGGGGGGATTTATCGCCACCTATATGGGCTGGCCCTGGATATTCTATCTGAACATTCCGATCGGGCTGGCCGGGGCTCTGGCGGCGTACCAAGTCCTGCCCGATCCCAGGGGCGAAGGCCAACCCTTCGACTATCGCGGATTGCTGCTGTCGGTGATGGCGTTGGGGCCGATGATATTCGGCCTGAGCGAACTGGGTGGTCACCAGTTTCCAACCATGCTGGCGCTGGCGCTGCTGGGGTGCGGCACTGCCGTCGCATGCATTGCCATCGGTCATTTCCGACGTGCGGCCTTCCCGCTTATCTCCTTGCAGCCGGCCGCCAACCGGACTTTTGCGTTGGTTACGCTGATCGGCGCGCCGCTGGCCCGTATTCCCATCGCCTCGCTGCCCTTCATCCTGCCGATTCTGTTGCAGATCGGCTTCGGCTACAGCGCCTTTGTTTCAGGCCTGCTGTTCCTGGGGCATACGGGGGGTGACCTGACGATGAAACCTTTCGTCACGCGCGTATTCCGGACATTTGGGCATCGGCAGGTACTGATCGGCTGCACGATCGGCATGTGCCTTGCAATCGCCAGCTGCGCGCTGTTCACGCGGGAAACGCCGCTCTGGCTGATGGCATTCACTCTCTACATCAGCGGCTGCTTCCGGTCGTTTCTGATGGCGGCCACCGGCAGCCTGTCCTTCGCGGAACTGGAACAGCCGCATATGGCGAGCGCCACGACGATCCTTCAGATTTCCATTCAACTGTCGCAGGCGCTGGGCATATCCGCGGTGATCGCGATCTTCGACCTCAGCCTTTACAGCCGGGGCGCAGTCGGTATCGAGCCCTGGGATTGCCAGATCGCCTTGATCCTCATCAGCCTGCTGGGCCTGGCCTCCTGCTGGCCTTTCCTCAAACTGCGCATGGACGTGGGGGCGGAACAGAGCGGCTATGGCCGATGACCTGTGACGAACACGCCTCAGGAAAAAGGCCCCGCCGTGATGAAGTCGGCGGGGCAGGCGGAGAGTCAGAACCGGCCTGAGAACTGGACGCCATAGGTTCGGGGCGGCGCAAGCGTCAGGGAACTGCCCACGGCAGATGTCACAACGGCTTTATTCGTCAGATTGCGGACAAATGCCCGTACGCTCCAGGCATCGTCGGTGCCGCTGTAGCTGATGCTGGCGTTGACCTTGAAGAAGCCGGACTGGAAGCTTTCCGCCGGCACTTGCGGTGGTCGACGATAGAGCGTCCAGTAACCGGATGTATAGCGCGTGTCGCCCTGAAGGGTGATGCGATGGCCGTTGGGCAATTCGAAGCCTTGCTCATAACCTGCGGACACCGTCCATTTGGGTGCGTTGGCGAGTGCTTCCCCGGTCAGGATCTGATTGGCCTGCACCGTGCAGGTATATGTCGGATGAGCCGTCGTGATCGTGGCGCAGCCCGCGGGTGAGTTGTTCGCCGTGCCGGGCACGATGACCAGCCGGTCGAACCGGGAGTGGGTGTAACCAAGGCTGCCCGTGAACCGGCCATGGCGCACCGGTTCGGCCAATATCTCCAGTTCACCGCCATAGACTTTGGCCGAGCCCGCGTTCACGATGGTATTCGCGAAATTGAGGATGGTGGGGCAGGCCACGCTATTCTGGCAGCGATAGCCATATTGGGCCTGGAAATCCTTGTAGGAATAGTGGAACGCCTCGGCATTGATCTGGAGCCTGTTCTCGAGAAAACGGCTCTTCACGCCTCCCTGGATCGCGCGAAGCTTCTCGGGGCGATACGAATTGTAATTCTGGTCGAGCCCTCCCGCCTTGAAGCCGCTGGAGATGTTCGCATAGACCATCGTGCGGGGGGCGGCATCATATTCGAAGCCAGCCTTGTAGGTCACGGAATCAAAGCTGCTTGTCGGTTTCGTATATGCCGTCGCCGATGCCTGTCGCGTCAGCGACTTGCGGTCATGCGTGAAGCGCAGGCCCGCGGTCGCGCGGAATCGTTCCGTCAATGGCACCGTGACCTGGCCGAATGCGGCGTAGGACTTTGTATCGCTGCCGGAAAGATAGGGGTAGGTCAGGGGATTATTGGGCACCGATATGCGGCTGACATAATAGGGATTGGTCCCCATGGCGTGCAGGTAATAGCCGCCGATCAGCCAGGTGAAGGGGGAGCCGGCATTGGAAGCGAGCCGGGTTTCCAACGTATGCTGCGTTTCGTTCACGCCACCGGCCGAAGAGGTTGCGGCGGGCGTCGGATAGTTGATGATGACGTTGTTGTCGAATTTTTCATATCGCTGAATGGCGGGGAGGATGGTCAGCGTGCCGAAGCCGAGATCGGCATTGAGTTCTCCATAATAGCGACGATAGCTCAGATCAGTGATCCCGGTCGGAGCGGTGCTGTAATAGGCATCGTCCGGATGCGTGGCCAATGGATCGACTGCGCCGTTGCCGACTCCCCCGACATGCAGATATTCGGTGCCAAGGACGAGCTTTACCGCCGAGGAGGGTTGCCACAATAGCTTCGCACGGACACCCGTATCGTCCGCGTCGTCATAGCCGCTGGGCTGGATATAGCCATCGTGCCGATTGATCATGCCGGCAAAGCGCACCGCGATCGTGCTGCCGAGCGGCACGTTGAGCGCGGCTTCCGCACGGACGGCATCGTAATTGCCGTAGGAAAAGCTGCCACGCGCATGGACGCCGTCCAGCGTCGGACTGGCGGTGATGATGTTGATCGATCCCGCCGTGGCGTTACGGCCGTAGAGCGTGCCCTGGGGGCCGCGAAGCACTTCGATGCGTTCCAGGTCATAGATGGACGAAAAGGGCGCGTCGGTCTGCTGCTGATAAACCCCGTCGAAATTCATATTCACCGAAGGGCCACCAATGGCGGTATCCTGTTGGGAACCGATACCGCGAATATAGACATAGGCGCCGTTCGCATTGCCCTGAAGCACCACTGACGGTACTTCGCGCAGGATATTGTCGACGGAGTTCAGGTTACGCTTGATGATTTCCTCGCCGGAAAGCGCGGTGATGGAAATGGCCGTCTTCTGTATGCTGGTTTCACGGCGTTCGGCCGTGACGATGATGTCCGCGATGCCATCGCCGTTCCTGACGGCCTTGCCGTCTTCCTGAGCCAATGCCGGTGAAGAGGCACAGGCAAGAGCGAGTGCAGACGCAGAAATCCAATATGAAACGTGCATTATTCCCCTCCCATTAAGGATGTGGTTGTGATTATTTCTCGAAGATCGCCCGAAGACCTGCGGCCTGATAGTTCATGAAGACGTGATGGGCGTGAACGACGCCGCCCTTGGCGATCTTCAGGATTTGCACCTTGTATGTGGTCAATGGTTGACGGTAGAAAAGCGGCGTACGCTCGAAATCCGGCGGATTGGGATTGAGATAGGGCGTGGTGTCGCTGAGCAGATAGGTTATGATCAGGCCGCTTCGCGGATCGATCACGACGTTGCGCAAGGCCCGGTTGGCATAGGAAAGAGCGGTCGGGCTGCGTCTGCTGCCCAATGGGCATTTGAACATCGGAAGCGGTTCGGCATTTTCCCAATGCACGCAGTCCGCGCCAGCGGTCATGCCCCTGCCTGCATCATACCACCATGCGTCGGAATAGCCGATCAGTTCCTCCCGGCTGGGCTGCTCCTGTTGGGGCAGTGTCTGGGTCAGGACCGGGTCGAGTCTGGCGACATTGTCGGGCTGGAAATGCTGGCCCGCGTCGATATCCGAAGTCAGCATGGTTTCCACCTCGGCGATGCGGCGTTCCTCGACTTTCAGGCGGACCATCAGAATGAAGGGCTGGTGCGCGCTTTCCTCGATTGTCGTCAGCGCGATGACCTGCCCGGCGACCGGATCGAAGAAATAGGTCGCGGGCTGGTTGAATTTCTCCAATACGCGCCAGAGTCCGTCGCCGATCCGCGATGCCTGGCCATTTTCCGTCACGATCAGATTTGGCGCGACCGTGAGCTTGCTATAGTCTCTTTTCTCCAGCGCCTTGAAGTAGCTGTCAGCGACGGCGCGCAGGCAGGTTTCCGAACAGCTGGAGCTGCGGTCAGCCGATGGATCGGTCAGCTTCACGGGGCCGGTCGTGTTTGGTCCATTGACCGCAGGCGGCTGGATAGGCGGCGTCACCGTGGCATAGGCCATTGTCGAGATGGCCATGATCTTGAATGCGCCGGCCAGCAGATATCGCCTTCCGCCCTTATGAACAGGCATCGCATGATTCTCCATTTTTTCCAGGAATCAGGTTCCCGAAGAAATCCGTCCGGGGTTTGTTCCGAGTTCAGCTACGTCTTAGCGAATATATCCCTTTTTCCTGAACTCATCTCCGATGCCGGTCAGCTTTCCGACCTGCTTCCCGTTTCGAAACGTCAGTCGCAGAAATTGTCCGCCTGTCTGATTATTGCGAAGAGGATGAAGATCGACCTTTACCTTCTCGCCAATAATGAAATCGCTCTTCTTCACGCCTTCGCGCGCAAAAACGCCCGGAGATGCTCCCTCCAACCCCCAGGTCTGGACCCGGCCATCAGGCGTCTGGACTTTGATCCAGAACCAGCCATGCGGGTTTTTCCATTCGACGGCGTAGAGAGAGCCGCTTATGGTCACGACCTTGCTTTTGTCGAACATCGCAAAGGAATGGTGCGCACTGGCGGGCATCGTTGTTGCCGCGAGGATCAATGGCACTGCCATCTTCAAGAACTTCATCGGAATTGCTCCCCCTGTTTTTTGCGTTTCAATGAATTCCTGGCGGTGGGGGGGTAAGGTCCAACTGGACTTCGCCATCCGCAGCGACTTTCTGGCGGGCGTCGGCGCGATCACACATCATGCTTCTGGCTCCGCCGGTTCCACCGGACAGATCGGTCCCGATCACACCGGTTCCGCGCTCATAATATTTTTCGAATACCCACGGCTTCTCCAGAACATTGGGCGCGTCCACGGTCATCTTCACATGAAGATTGCCATCCTTGCCGAGCCACCAGCGTTCCAGCACATGTTCGCCGCCATTCTTCACTCCATAGAAGAGTTCGTGATCGGGATGAATGCCGACCGTGTCGATCACGAGCGTATCACCTTCCCACCAGCCCACCGAATGACCCAGATATTTGGCGCTGTTGTCATTGGCTTCGATCTGAGCGGGGTGGGGACGTCCATCCATCCATATTTCCCGGAACTCCGCCTGAAACAGGACCAGCCTGCCGCCCGGCTGGAAGAGAAAGGTGGGCGCCGAGGTGTACCAGATGGTTCGTGTCATGCCGAACGGCTTGCAGGAGGCCTGTTGGAATTCCGCCTTTCCGGCAAGGAAGGCGGCCACGCGTGCTTTCGCTTGGGCCATGGCATCGGCTTTGAGCGGCGGATAGTCGATCTGGTCGAGTGTGACGGCTTTGGCATCGAAGCGCTGCGGCGATTTCCAGGCGACGCCCCAGATTTTGGGCAGTTTCGAAATGCCCTGCCAGTTCATGGCCGGCGTAATCACTGCTCCCTCCGCTTTCGCGGGCGCACGGAGATTTCCGGGAATTTCAACCTTTCCGTCCGCCGCGATCCTGATGTCTGCGGGGTTGCCGCTGGCAGCGCCACATGCGCCGAGCAGCAGCAAGGGGACGAGTGCCACGCCAGGCCCGATGGCCGTTCGATTTTTCCTCATGTGACGGGCTCCCCGGGCAGCATGCAGTTGTAATTGGCAAGGCTGGCGTCCGGACCGCGCCGGTATCGGGTCCGCACGACCCATGGAGCAGTCAGGACATGGGGGGCGGTGATGGTCGTCACACGCTCCAGCATGTCCTGGCCGGTCAGCCGGTAGCGTTCCTCTACATGCAGATCCGGATCGAAGGGCAAGCCGTAGAAGAGGTCACGGTCTTCCCGAACCTTGACCGTGTCGATGACAAGCGTGTCGCCTTCCCATGAAGCGCGTTGATCGCCCATGATGGAAAATCCCTGCAAGGCATTGCTGTCGAATAGTTCATCGGGGTGTTTGAGACTGTTTGTGGCGACACCCCGGACAAAGCCATTGGCGCGGATCATGACCGCGCCGGGGCCATATAGAAACTGCAGGGGATAAGGAAACCAGGCGAGCCGGGGCATGCCCTCTAGCCGGCAGTCCGCGGACATGGGCTTTACCTGTCCCGTCTTCAGGCCAGCAAGGGCCTTCTTCATTTCCTGCTGGTAAGCTGGCTTGGCGGCAGGCAACGGGATGGTTGCAAGGCGGGTCACCTCGCTATCTCCCACTCCTTCAGGAATCCACTGGGTTCCCAGAAGGTCAGGAAGCTTTTCGAGTTCCGGGAGGGGCGCCACCGGATTGGCTGGTGGAGACGCCGCTGCGCCTTGCCGCACCACAGCGATCGATACCAGTCCTGCAACAGCCATGCCGGCAAGGACCGGCAGGAACAGACGTCTCATTCATCTTCTCCCTGGATGCATTGCAACCATGTCGCGCGGGTTGCTAAATCCGAGTTGAAAATATTTAGAGCCGCATTGAATTTTTGGTCAATCGCATAACGGATATGTAATTGCTGAAGATGTCAGCGATGGTCACGTTACGACATCAATGATGTTCAATCGTGCGAGGACAGGTTTTGGATACGCAAGCGCCAGTCGATATATCAACCAACGTCTCTTCCGGGCGAAGGAGACACCAGCCTCGACGTATCCGCGGAACGTCGCGCACGATGCAGGATAATGGCAATGGAAGGGACGCCCTGATCGAAGCGGCCTGTCGTCTCTTGCGCGACACGCCGCCGGAAAAAATAACACAGGTGGCAATTGCGCGCACCGCCCAGGTTCATCCTTCGCTGGTAGGTTATTATTTCGCGGATGTCTCCGACCTCCTCATCATGGCGACGGAAAAGCTGTGCCAGGATTATCAGCGGCGGGTCGGGGATGCGCTCAGCAGCACGAATGGGAATTCCCGCGAACAGATTCGCTCCCGTATCGATATATTGTTGAAAATGGGCGACGATTTTCCTTATTTCCATCGTCTGGTCACCGCGGTCGTCAATCAGGAACTGCCCGGTTCCGAACCGCTCTTCAGGCAGGTGGTGGGTTCGGGCATTTCCGCCTACGACCAGCTGGTGGACGCAGGTTGTCGAGCTGGCGAACTTCGCGCCGTTTCCGGCCGGTGGCTGATGGTTGCCATCGTGGCGATCTGTGACGCATTCGGATCACAGCAGCCTGTAATCAATCTTGGGAAGGAATCCGGGTTTGATCGTGAAAATGAACGACACGCTTTCGCCGATTTTATTCTTGATCTTGTCATGAATGGCATTGGCACGCCGATATCGGGTTCGGCCGAGGGATTGGAGACTGATTTCGAAAGTGACAGGAGTGAACTGACGAAGGAGAACGCAACATTGCGTCGCGCCGTTGTCCAGATCACCCTGGAAAAGCAACTGCTGCAAGACCGGCTGCGAGCGTTGGAATGATGTCATGTAAGCCGGAATTGGATTTGCTCCGTCCAGAAGGGTGTCGCCGCGGCTTCGAGCGCGGTCGGCCCTCACCGTTGAACGGGATGACGTCGTCAATCCCTGCAACCATCAAAAAATGGCGATTATCAACGCCACAAATAATGTGCCGAGGAGGACAATCTTGAGTGCCGTAAGGGCCATGACATATGTTAGTCGCAGGCAACGAATGTCGCCATATGCGCTAAGTCATACGCCCTTGCATATAGGCGGGCCGGTGGATCGGCTGCAAAATATATCCGTGACCTCAACTGCGCTGGAATCATAGCTGTCTTCACGGCCGAAGACAGCCTTCTTCCTTGCACGAAACGCAGATCATGCGAACAGGCGCAGCGATGACGGAGGAATTTCGTGGAACACAGCCACCGGCTAGTCGTTTTCCATCAGCCCTGAAAAAACAAATACAGGAGAGTATATGCGTGAGATCAGCCTTTCCATGCGTGCTTTCGCTGCTGCGTCGGCTTTATTCCTGGCGACAGCGCCGGCGTTGGCCGGCGATGAGGAGCGGGCTCTTGCCGCGATTGCACAGGCCCAGGGGAAAATTGACGCAGCGGGAAAGTTGAAGGCCGGGGACTTCGATCCGGCGGTGCTGGCCAAGGCGCAGGCGCGCCTGCGTCTCGCGCAGGAGCAGCTCAAGAGCGGCAAGGAGCAAGCAGCCATCCGCGCGGCCGTTGAAGCCCAGCAATTCGCGGACACGGCGATCGGCGAGAGCACGGCCCGAACCGATGCGGACGCGCACGTTCATGCGGCAACCGCTGCTGCGGCCCAACAGGATGCCGCCGCCGCAAATGCGCGCGCGGATGCTGCCGAACGCGCGGCCGCATCCGCCGCGGCGGACGCCCGGGCTGCGCGCGCGGCTGCCGTGGCGCCACCTGCGCCCACCACCACAACGGTGACGACCGAAACGGTGAAGTCCAGGCCCGTCGTCACGCGCAAGGCGACGCCCGCGAAACGAAAGGTCGTCCGCAAAGCGGCGAGCCCGGCCCGCTCATCCGTCGTCGAGAAAACCACGACGACCGTGACGCACCGCTGACCGGCGAGGCATGACGGTTCCATGGCATCGACAGGAACCGTCATGCCCGTGCCGCGCATGGGCCGGATCGATCCCGCCGGGCCGGACCGTCCTTTCTGGAAGTCATATCCTATTTGGCGAGGCCGATCATGTTGTGGACCATTCTCCTCATTATTCTGGTTCCGTAACGCTTCGGCATGATCGGGCGGGAAGCTCCCGATCAGGACTCCTCATGGGAATAGTCCGCGCAAATGATTGGCTGCGCCGACGCGGCTCAATGCCTCGATCATTGCGGCGGTGCGCAAGTCGACCTTTTCCGCCTGCGCCCGGCGTTGCGTGCGGGCTAGCGCGTCGGTCAACAGGTCGCGCATCCGCAGGTTGATCTCTTCGAGAGGCCAGGTCAGGTTCTGAAGGCCCTGCACCCATTCGAAATAGGATACGATGACGCCTCCGGCATTGGCCAATATGTCGGGCAGCACGATGATGCCACGCGCCTGCAACATATCGTCGGCTTCCAGCGTCGTCGGCCCATTGGCGCCTTCCGCCACGATCCGGCAGTTGATCCGCGAGGCATTTTCCGCCGTGATCTGGTTCTGCAGGGCACAGGGCGCCAATATGTCGCAATGCAGTTCCAGCAGGTCGCGGCTGGGGATGATCTCCCCATGGGGGCAGCCGAACAGTTGCCGGTGCTGGCGGACATGGTTCTTGAGCAAATCAATCGGCAGGCCCTTGGGATTGTGCAGCGCCACGCTGACATCGCTGATGCCGATGATCTTCGCCCCGGCTTCCGCCAGGAAGGTCGCGGCGTGCATGCCGACATTGCCGAAGCCCTGCACCACGGCGGTCGCGCCATTGAGGTCAAGGCCGATCTGCCGGCAGGTTTCGCTCACCAGATAGGCAAGCCCGCGGCCTGTCGCCTCATGACGGCCGAGCGATCCGCCCAGCACGACTGGCTTGCCCGTCACCACTGACGGCACGGAATAGCCGACATGCTCGCTATAGGTGTCCATGATCCAGGCCATGACCTGCGCATCGGTGCCCATGTCGGGCGCGGGAATGTCCTTGTCCGGGCCGATCATGCCGATGAATTCCGACGTGTAGCGGCGGGTGAGCCGCTCCAGCTCATCCTTGCTGAGCGCGGCCGGATCGACCCGGACCCCGCCCTTGGCACCGCCGAAGGGCAGTTTGGCGAGCGCGCATTTCCAGGTCATCCACATTGAAAGGGCGGCGACTTCGCCCAGGCTGACGTCGGGATGATAGCGCAGGCCACCCTTGGTCGGTCCCATGGTCAGCACATGCTGCACCCGATAGGCGAAGACCGTTTCGACCTGATCGATGCCATCGCGCCTGAAGGGTAGGGCGGCGATCTGCGTCCGTTCGGGAAAGAGCAGTCGCTGCCGGATATTGGGGTCCAGCCCCGCGATATGGGCGGCCTTCAGAAATTGCTGCTGGGCGAGGTGCAGCATGGATGACGACCATTCGGCCCCGCGCGCATGGGTCCGCTCCATCGCATAATGGATCGAGCGGATCAGCGTCGCGCTGTTGATGCCGTCCTTGAGCAGATAGTCCTCCGCCCCGCCTTCCACCGCCTTGCTGGCAAGGCCGACATCATCCATCGCGCTCTGGATGATGATGGGGGTTTGCATGTCATGCGCCCGGACGCGGTAGAAAGTGTCCAGCGCCATGCTGTCGGGCAGCATCAGGTCGAGCAGGACGACATCGATCCCGCCCACCCCCAGCCGCTCCAGCGCCTGTTCCAGCGTGCCGGCCTGCACCGTTTGGAACACCGGATTGTCGGACCGGGCGAGCAGCTTCTCAATCAGCCGGGAATAGACCGGATTATCCTCGACGAGCAGAACGGTGATGCGTTTGTGCGTCATGGCGTTTCACCCCATTTCACGAATTTTGCGTGTCTTTGGCCTCATCCGACTTGCGGTCGCCCACCCGCGCGATCAGTTCGCCCAGCAGCCCGTCGATTTCGAAGCGCAACAGGTTCCAGCCGTCCTCCACATCCCGGAAATTGCCTTCCGCGCCCATTTCCTCCAGACGGAAGGCGGCCGCGCCTGCCTCGGAAGCCGCGAAGAGATGCGCCGATCCTTTCAGGCTGTGCGCGGTGCGCTGAAGCTCCCGCGCATTTCTGCCGTCGATCGCGGCGCGGGCCTGCCGCATCATCTCCGGGCATTCGTCGATGAAAACGCCCGCAAGCTCGATCAGCAATTCCTCGTCACCATCGGCATTCTGAAGCGCTTTGGTCCAATCAAGAAGCGTGCTCATGGCCCGGACCCTTCCTCGCTATGGGGCTTCGCAGCGCTGGCGAAGCGCCCCTCCACCACCTCGTAGAAATCCTCTGCCCGCAGCGGTTTGGAGATATAATCGTCCATCCCCGCTTCCAGGCATCGTTCGCGGTCGCCGCGCATCGCATGCGCCGTCATGGCGACGATAGGCATATGTTCCCCCGTGCCGCGTTCCCGTTCACGAATGATGGCAGTCGCCTGGAAACCGTCCATTTCCGGCATCTGCACATCCATCAGCACCACGTCGAAACTGTCCTGCATCAGTGCCTCGACCGCCTGCGCGCCGTCGCCGACAATCTTCACCCGGTGCCCGCGCTTTTCCAGCAGGCGCAGCGCAAGGCGCTGGTTGACCGCATTATCCTCCGCGACCAGCACATGAAGCGATGGCCTGTCCTCGGGCACCGGTTCGGGCAGGGCGGTTTCCTCGCGCACCGTCACCTTCAGCGCGGCGAATATGGCTTCCAGCAGCTCGGACTGGCGCACCGGCTTCAGCAGGAAGGCCCCGATGCCGGTCGCTCCGGTGCGGCGGGCCATTTCGTCCTTCTGCGCGGAGGAGAGCATGATCACGGCGGGACGCTGGGCCGCGCGGCCCTGCGCGATTTCCCTTGCGACAGCAAAACCGTCCATCCCCGGCATCATCATGTCGAGCAGAACCAGCCGGAGGGGACGGCCGATCCCCGCAGCATTGCGCAGCGCGGCCAGCGCTTTCGCGCCGTTCTCGACGACCAGCGGCTTCATCCCCCATCCCCGGATCATCTCTTCCAATATGCGGCGGTTGGTGGCGTTGTCGTCGACGATCAGCACCGGCAGGCCATGCAGCGAGGGCTGCTCGGCGGGTTCATGGGCCGGTTCGCCCTGCGCCAGCGCGAAGGGGATGGTGAAATGAAAGACGCTGCCCCGGCCGACCTCGCTGTCCAGTTCCAGCCGCCCGCCCATCAGCTGCACCAGCTGAGATGCAATGGTGAGGCCAAGGCCCGTGCCGCCGAAGCGGCGGGTGAAGGATGTGTCTGCCTGCGAAAAGGCTTCGAAAATCAGCTTCCGCTTGTCTGCCGCTATGCCGGGGCCGGTATCGCTGACCGCCAGATGCAGCCGGACCTCATTCTCTTCCATCCGGTCGACCGCCACGTCCATCACGACCTCCCCCCGATCGGTGAAGCGCAGCGCGTTGCCGACAAGGTTGATCACCACCTGCCGCAACCGATGCGGATCGCCCTCCAGCGCGTCGGGCACGTCGAGCGCGACATGACAGGCGAGTTCGATCCCCTTTTCGGTGGCGCGCCCGGCAAAGGCCTGCAAGGTGTCGGCCAGCTCATCGCGCAGGCTGAAGGCGACATGTTCCAGTTCCAGCCGTCCCGCCTCGATCTTCGAAAAGTCGAGAATGTCGTTGATGAGATGGAGCAGCGCATCGGCCGATTGCGTGATCATGGTGAGATATTCGCGCTGCGACGCATTCAGGCGGGTATCGCTCAGCAATTCGGCGGCGCCGATCACGCCGTTCATGGGCGTGCGGATTTCATGGCTCATATTGGCGAGGAACTGGCTCTTGGCGCGCGTGGCCTCCTCCGCCTTGTTTTTCGCTCCCCGCAATTCGGTTTCGGATTCCTCCAGCTGGATCGTCCGTTCTTCCAGCCGCATGTTGACGCCACGCAGTTCCGCCGTGCGCTGCGCCACGATCAGTTCCGTGCGCGCGCGCTGGTTGGCGAGGGAAATCAGGTAGATGAACAGGATCAGGGTAACGGCCAGGCCACCGGCCAGCGCGATGGTAGGGGTGGTCGCGCCGCGCTTGCGGCCATAGGCATCGGTCGCGGCGGTGTAGATGGTGAAGACACTGTTGCCGATCACCAGCGAACTGGAGTGGAACAGGTCCGCGTCCATCGCCGGACCGGCGCCGGGCTGCCGCTTCGTCCTGTTTCCGGGCGCCGGGATCGACAGCAGAACCCGCTGCGCGGCAGGAGCAGAGGAATCAAGCAGATAGAGGTCAACGCCCTTTCTGGGCATCAGGTCGATCGCGCTTTGGATCACATCGCTGATCCGCAGCACGGCCACCACGAAACCCTGGAGATGTGCGCGCCGTTGATCGACGGCCATCTCCTTCCTGCCGCCATCATAGACCGGAGCGAACACCGCGATGCGGGGCGCGTCATCGCCCATCTGCGGCAGGCGGATATGCGCGGCGGCGTTGATCTCGCCACTGTCGCGGCCGGCCAGCATCGCTCCCCGGGCAAAGGGGTCCGATCCCCAGTCGAAGCCAATTATCTCCCGCGCGCTGCCGAACGACGTTTCTGCATATGATATGGGGAAATAGGCGTCGCGCGGTCCCGCCCTGACGACCGTTCCTTTCGCGTCCATCTGGGTGAACTGGAAATTGCCGTCAATCTGGCCTGTGTTTTGCCGTTCCCGGTCCGAACGTTCGCCGCTTGGTACATAGGGGACCCACTGGATGGAATCGAGGCTGGACAGCCCGGTCAGATATACGCTGGAAAATGCCTTGAACTGATCGCGGCCGACGACGCCCGATGCCTGATAATAACCGAGCAGCGCCCTGATCACGCTCGTTTCCGAGAAGAACTGCCGTTTGATGCCTTCGGCGCGCTGTTCGGCTTCCAGAGAGAATTCCGTTTCCGCTGACCGGCCCTGCTCCAGCGAAAGCCAATGCCACGCGCCCAGCGTGAGCAGCAGGCTGGCGACGCCCACCAACAGGGCTAACCAATATCTGCCACCCAGCTTCAGCCAGCTGCCGGAGCTGGTCGCCGCGGAATGGAGGGATGGGAAGGGGGCTGGTTCGCCCATGGCTAACCGCCTCTCGCAGGCACGGCCTGCCATTCGCGGACCTGCCGCTGCGCTTCGGCGATCTGCGCCGCTGTCATGCCGCGCGACAGGCGTTCCAGATTCCGGGCGGCCGTAGCGCGGAGCGTCGGCTTGCGGGCATTGGCCTGACCAAGGGCTAGCCATTTATAGGCTGCAACCGAATCCTTGGGAACGCCCCGGCCCGCGCCATAGATATTGCCCAGTTCGACCTGCGCATCGGCATATCCCTGCGCCGCCGCGCGTTCGAACCAATAGGCCGCTCTTTGCGGGTTCCGGGTGACGCCCCTGCCGATCATGTAAAGCACGGCCAGGGTGAATTGCGCGCCGACATGCCCCTGTTCGGCGGCCCTTGTGTACCATCGCGCGGCTTCCACCAGATCCTGATCGACGCCAAATTCCCGCAAATAGATTTCGCCCATGTTGAACTGGGCGTCGGCCACGCCAAGGGCAGCTGACCGGCGAAACCATTTCATCGCCTCCTTGTAATCCCGGCCCGCGCCCTGACCGCGGAGATACATGCGGCCAAGGCTGTTTTGCGCGCGTGGATCACCCTGATCCGCCAAAGACTGGAACAGACGCATGGCATTGGCATAATCACCGCGCCTATAGGCGGTAACGGCATCTTCGAAGGGGCCGGCGAGGCAGGGAAGGGCGGTCAGAAGCAGGCTGAAGAACAACGCCGGCCGAAGGCAAAGCGCGGGCAATGCGGCAAGCGCGCCTGACCCCTGCCTCCGGGGTTTTGCCTTCCTGCTCCGACCCCACATGACGGCACCTCTCCGGCATATCGTGCCGGATCGAGTCCAGAATGGACGAGCAGAGCCCATTCTAACCTAGATGATGCTGGAAGGCTTGATCTTTTGCATCGCTCGAGGGGGGCGAAGGCGGCGTGGAGCCCTTGAAGCGCGCCTGAGTGGACCGGTTTGTTAGTGGATTACGCTCATCATCGAGATAGTCGGCCTCCGGTTCATCTCCACCCGGATATGGCGGTAGCGGGTCAAATCCTCTAACAAACCAATCGGTCTACTCGGCGGGGGACAGATCAAAAACGCGATATAGGAAATGAACTGATCGGCAATTTGGCGTAAAAAAATCGTCTGATGCCGCCATCATCTGTAATTTTATCCAACATGACCATATAGTTATGTTGCAGTTATATGCATTGGATATCCGACGTGACAGACCGCCTTGCAGTAGAGCCTGCTACTGAATCAAAGGACGCCCAGGCTCATGCCGTGGAGGCTGGCTTGCCTCTGCGCGCCGCTAAAACACGCGAGCGATTGATTGCCGGGGTCGTAGCCGTACTTTCCGAGGTGGGAATGGGCGGCATTACACACCGTCGCGTGGCTGCTGCTGCCAAGGTGTCCCTTTCGGCAACCACCTATCACTATGACACAAAAAACGCCCTGGTAACCGACGCTTCTAAAGCTCTGCTCAAGCGATATCTGGAATCCTTCGCTCATTCCGCCGAAATTTATCGGGAGAGTAAAGGGTCATGCAACTCACTGACTGGATTGGCAGCGCAGCTGGCGCTCAATGCGGTTGGACTCGGTCGAGCGGAAAGCATCGCATGGTGCGAGATCATTCTTGATGCAGCGCGGACGCCGGATGGCCACAAGCTTGCCTCCGAATGGTTTGGCGAATTGGCGGAGTCATGGCGGGCAGTTGCGGCCGCCATGGGTGAAAAGCTTTCCTGGGAAGCTATCCAGGCTGTTAGTGACACGACGATCGGATTATATTTCATCATCCTGGCGCTCGGCCTGGGGGAAAAGCAGGTGGAGGCCCTTTGGTTGTCGGACGATCCCTGCAAAGTCTGGGGAATAGAGGCCAATCCCAATATCGCAGCGGAAGCGGAGCACCGTTTCGGCAGGAAGGCGTTGGAAACGCGATCAAAGATCATCGGAGGAGCCATCCGCATTCTGAATCGCGATGGCGCCGGTGCTGTTACCTACCGCAATGTTGCGGCCGAAAGCGGGGTCGCCCTGACGGCTCCCGCTTATTATTTCAGCTCGATCGACGATCTGATGCGGGTTGCGGAGGGCGAGTTGTTTCGCGCGTCGAAAGAACGGTATCGGGCGGTCGCGGCGCTTAGCCGGAGTACCGAAATGACGCCTGCGATCATTGCTGACATGTCGGCGACGATTCTCATAAAGGAGGCGACCGAATTCAGGTTGCCGTCGGCTGCCTTTTATTCGCTCTGGCTGCAAGCGGCGCGCAGTTCAGCACTTCGGCCTGAAGTCGCTGGTATGATAGTTGACCAAGCGACGGCCTGGCAGCGGCGCGCGGCCATTCTCGAAGGCATTTCCTTCCAGGATGGCATCTTCTTCCAGGCACTCTTCATCGGAATTCTGGTGCGGGCGATGGCATCTGGCGCTCCAATTGAGGTTCTTATGGAGACGCGGGCCGAGTTTTTCGAGGTTTTAACCCATCGACGTTGGCCCTCCCTGAAGTAGTACATATTTTCAAAAGTACCTTGACCGAAGACCTGATCCGCCCTTAAAGGGGTCATCGAACATACGGATTCGGTGTGATGACAACGGCTGGTCGTGCCGCTACGCAAGTGCCGGGCTTGATCTGGGCACTTCGTTCTGATGCGTCACAATTCCGACATTCGCTCTGATGGAGAGATATCGGCATGTTGATTCTGTTTCAAAAAATGATGGCTTGGCCGGTCCTGTGACGGTGCCCTGACTTGTTCGCCAAGCCGATGGCGACGAGTGCGGAAATAAAGAACAAGATTTCAAAAGAGAATATGGCTTGCTCATCCCACGGCGGAACCGGTCGATCGCGGTGCCAGCGGGCTGCGCAGTGTCGAAACCTCGACGGATCGGATTGGTCGGACAAGGCGTGATTTGGGGGAGTTTGATGCATGATTACGGTTGCCAGTCTTTTTGACCTTACCGGTCGTGTGGCCATCGTTACGGGCGGATCACGTGGCCTGGGCCTCCAGGTCGCTACCGCGCTCGGTGAAAGTGGGGCCACGGTTGCTCTTGTCGCCCGCAATCAGCGGGATTTGGTCGAGGCAGTTGAGGCACTGATGAAAAAGGGCGTGCGTGCGCAGGCCTTTGCCTGCGACCTTGGGTCCGGCGGCACGGCCGATGTGCTCGTAAGGCAGGTGAAGGAAGCATTCGGACGAATAGATATTCTCGTCAACAATGCCGGTGCGACCTGGGGCGCGCCGGCGGAGGAGCATCCGGTAGAAGGATGGAATAAGGTTCTCGATCTCAATGTCACCGGCCTGTTCCAGCTTACGCAGGCTGTCGCGCGCGATGCTTTCATCCCCCAGGGTCAGGGAGTGATCGTGAACATAGCGTCGATCGAAGGGCTGCTTGGTCATCATTCCGACAGGCTTGGCACGATCGCCTATAATACGGCCAAAGGGGCCGTGATCAACATGACCCGTGCGCTGGCAGCTGAATGGGGTCGCTATAATATTCGCGTCAATGCGATCGCGCCGGGTTTCTTTCCATCGAAGATGACAGCATCGACGGTTGAGACTTATGGGGCTGAACTGATCAGGCAGACGCCGCTTGGGAAGCTGGGCGGCGAAACCGATCTCATGGGCCCCGCCCTTCTGCTCGCTTCCGACGCCGGTGCGCATATCACCGGACATATCCTTGTCGTTGACGGCGGCACCACGATCATCTGAGGCGCTTCATGAACGATACTTCTCTGTCTCGCCGCAATATTGACTTCGTTCTTCACGACTGGCTTCAAATTGACAAGAAAGCCGATCGCGAGACGGTCGATGCAATTCTTGATCTATCCGAACGGCTCGCCGCCGACCAGTTCCTGACGCACTATAAGGCGGCAGATATCGAGGAACCGTATCTGCGAGACGGCAGGGTGCATATTCATCCGGCAATAGGCGTGGCGCTGCGGCAATATGCTGAACTCGGCCTCTTTTCCGCCAGCTTTCCGGAGCGACATGGAGGGATGGAACTCCCCTATTCCGTGTGCGCGGCTTCCTTCGCCATTTTTGCGGCGGCGAACATCTCCACCGCCGCCTATCCCATGCTTACCGTGGCGAATGCGCGTCTCATCGCGACGTTCGGGCAGGAATCGCAGATCGAGACATTCGCGAAGCCGCAGATTGCCGGGCGATGGTTCGGGACGATGTGCCTTTCGGAACCGCAGGCAGGCTCCAGCCTGGACGAGGTGCGAACGCGGGCCGTGTTCGACCAGTCGGACCAGTTGGGCGAACGTTATCGGCTTTCTGGAAACAAGATGTGGATTTCTGGCGGCGATCAGGATGTGTCGGAGAATATCGTTCATCTGGTGCTCGCTAAAATACCGCTTGCCGATGATAGCCTGCCCAAAGGTACTGCGGGGCTATCGCTTTTCATCGTTCCGAAAATTCTTCCCGATGAATCCCGAAATGACATTCGCGTCGCGGGCCTCAATCATAAAATGGGATATCGCGGCACGGCCAATTGCCTCCTCAATTTCGGCGAAGAGGCAGGCGCGGTCGGCTGGCTGATCGGTGAGCCCGGGCAAGGTTTGCGGCAAATGTTCATGATGATGAATGAAGCCCGCATCAGTGTCGGCATCGGCGCCGCGGCAATCGCCGGCCGCAGTTATCAACTGGCCACGACTTATGCGCGAGAACGGTTGCAGGGACGCGAGACGGGCACCGGAGAGAGGGAGCAGGTCCCGATTATTCGGCATGCCGATATCAAGCATATGCTTTTGCAGCAAAAATCCTATGTTGAGGGCGCGCTCGCTCTTACCCTCTATTGCGCCCGCCTTGTGGATGAAGCCTCCAGTGACGCCGACAGCGATGCTCTTTTGGGACTTTTGACGCCAGTAGCCAAGACCTGGTCGTCGGAATACGGCCTCTCGGCGAATGACATCGCTATCCAGATACATGGTGGCTATGGTTACACCCGTGATTTTGATGTCGAGCAATTATGGCGGGACAATCGCCTTAATCCGATTCACGAAGGAACGACGGGCATCCAGGCAAAAGATCTCTTGGGGCGGAAAATTCTAAAGGATGGGGAGGGCATTCCTATTCTTGGACGAAAGATCGCGGCGACTGTCGGAGAGGCGGCTGCGCATTCCCATTTTAAGGAGCAGGCGGCCAGCCTTGCCGAAGCATGGTCATCGATTGAGCATGCGATCACAACCTTGTCGGGATTTCACCAGTCGAAAGTCTTCGACAACGCGACACCTTTTTTGAGACTGTTTGGGCATGTCGTTGTCGCCTGGCTGTGGCTGGAGCAGGCGCTTGTTACTCTTCGTCTTGATCATCTGGGTGATTCCCGCAATGATTTCGTCGATGGGAAAAGGCGGGCCTGTCATTTCTTCTATGAGTTCGAGCTGCCGCAGGCATTGGCGCTTCTCCCGGCAATTTGTGCGGGAAGCGATGTTGCCTCCGGCGCGGCTGCGGAAATTTTCTGATCAGTCAGATCATTGGTGCATTCAGACATGAAAATCATATTCGACGTTTAACATCGTTGATTTCGAATGATGATTTGCGTGAATTTGTCTCCAATCATGAAGGTAGATCGATGTTCAGCTATGTCCCGCCGATCGATGATTACCGCTTCCTGCTGACCCAGGTGCTCGGTTTTGACCGGGCGATGGCGGATGTGGGCAAGGACATCGACGCGGACCTTGCCGCCGCCGTGCTGGAGGAAGCGGGCCGGATGTGTGCCGAGCGGCTGCACCCGCTGAACCGTCATGCTGATGAGGAGGGCAGCCGTCTGGTCGACGGCCGGGTGGAGACGCCGGCTGGTTTTGCCGAAGCCTGGCGTGATTTTGCGGCAGCGGGCTGGACGTCGCTGTCGGCGGCTCCCGAACATGGTGGGCAGGGGCTGCCCTTCATCCTCCAGCTCTGGCTGGACGAGATGATGGCCGCGACAAACCTGTCTTTCGGCCTGTTTCCGGGGCTAACGCGGGGCGCTTGCGAGACGATCGCCGCCCATGCCAGCGATACGCTGAAGGCCACATATCTGCCACCGATGGTCAGCGGCGAATGGACCGGCGCCATGGCACTGACCGAAAGCGGCGCGGGCAGCGACCTCGCCTTGCTCAAGGCCAAGGCCGTGCCGCATGGCGACGGCAGTTTCGCCGTGACCGGGCAGAAGATCTTCATTTCCTCCGGCGACCATGATTTCGGCGGCAATATCGTCCATCTGGTGCTGGCGCGTCTGCCGGATGCCCCGGCAGGGGTGAAGGGGATCAGCCTGTTCCTGGTGCCGAAGTTCCTGCCGGATGCGGAGGGCGGCTTCATGGTCCGCAATGGCATGTCGGTCGGCGCGCTGGAAAAGAAGATGGGCATCCATGCCCAGCCGACCTGCGTGATGAATTATGACGAAGCGACCGGCTGGCTGGTGGGCGAGCCGCACAAGGGCCTGACCGCCATGTTCACGATGATGAATGCGGAGCGGCTGATGGTCGGCATTCAGGGACTGGGCATTGCCGGGGCGGCCTATCAGCAGGCGGCGGCCTATGCCAAGGAGCGGCTTCAGGGGAGCAGCGCGGATGCGGCGCGCGGGCCGGTGGCGATCATCGAGCATGCCGATGTGCGGCGGATGCTGCTCCATATCCGCGCCTTTGTGGAGGCCGGGCGGGCGCTGGCCGGGTGGACGGCGTTGCAGCTGGACCGCGCGCATCATCATTCCGATGCGGCCGAGCGGGCGAAGGCCGATGCGTTGGTCGCGCTGCTGACCCCGGTGGTGAAGGCGGGCTTCACTGATTTCGGCTTCGACAGCGCTGTGCTGGCGCAGCAGGTGTTCGGTGGCCATGGCTACATTCGCGAATGGGGCATGGAGCAATATGTCCGCGATGCGCGGATCGCCCAGATTTATGAGGGCACCAATGGCGTGCAGGCCATGGACCTTGTCGGACGCAAGCTCGCTTTGGCGGGCGGGGCAGTGGCCGAGGGCTTTTTCGACCTGATCGCGGCCGATCTGAGCATGGCGGAGGGCCATCCGGTCGCGGAGAAGGTGCGGGAGGCGCTGGACCTGCTGCGCGCCACGACCGCTTCGTTGCGCGGTGCGGGCGTGGACGCGGCTGGCGCGGCGGCAGTAGACTATCTGCGCCTTTTCGCCCTGGTGTCGATGGGATGGATGTGGACCCGCATGGCTACCACCGCACAGGGCGACAGCGCCCTGCATCAAAGCAAGCGTGCCATGGCCGATTTCTTCGCGCAGCGGATGCTGCCGCAGGCGCACGGGCTGGTGGCGAGCATCACCGCGGGCGAGGCGTCGATCATGGCGCTGGGCGCCGAAGCTTTCTGAAGGAAAGGGATTTCATGGCTGTGGAGATCATGCATGCGGGTGCGACCATGGTGTTGCGCCTGTCCAACGGGGCGGTGAACGCCCTGTCCGTTGGCAACGGCTTTGTCGAGGAACTCACGGGATTGGTCAGGCTGGCCGCGAACGATCCCATCTGCCGGACGATCGTGATCGCAGGCGCTGGCCGGATGTTCTGCGGCGGTGCGGATATCAGCGATTTCGATGGCGATCCGGCGCAGATCGGCAAGGTGCGCGACCTGATGGCCGTGATCGAGGCTTGCGGCAAGCCGGTGATCATGGCGATCCACGGCATGGCTCTGGGCGGTGGCCTGGAACTGGCGATGGCGGGCCATTATCGCATCGCGCAGGCAGGCAGCCGTTTGGGCCTGCCCGAAGTGACGCTGGGCCTGCTGCCAGGCGCGGGTGGTACGCAGCGCTTGCCGCGGCTGATCGGGGCAGGCCCGGCGCTCGACATGATGCTGTCGGGCAAGCCGGTGACGGCGGAGCGGGCGCTGAAGCTCGGGCTGGTGGACCAACTGGTCGAAGGCGATGTCGTGGAGGCGGCGATCGCCATGGCCGAAAACGCCCCGCCGCTGCGGCGTAGCGGCGCCCTGCCGGTTCCCGCCGATGTCGCGGACGTGGTTAGGCAGCATCGCGCGAAGCTGCGCGGCGGATTGAGTCAGGCGCCTGCCTTCATCCTTGATTGCGTGGCGGCGCTGTCCGACGATCTTGCCGCCGGTCTTGTCGTGGAAGCGGCGCTGTTCGGGGAATTGCTGCACGCCGATGCTTCGCGCGGTTTGCGTCACGCCTTTTTTGGCGAGCGGACGGTGGCGCGTATTCCGGGGCTGGCGGCGGATGTCCGGCCGCGCGATGTGCGGCGCATCGGCGTGGTTGGCGGCGGGTTGATGGGGACCGGGATTGCCCTGGCTCTGCTGAACGCCGGTCTGGCCGTGACCATGGTGGAACTGCGCGCCGATGCGCTGGCCAAGGCTGAGGCCACCATCCGCAAGACGATCCAGCGCGACGTCGAGAAGGGGCGCATCGACCAGAGCGTGGCCGATGCGCGCATGGCCGCCTTCACAGCCGCGACGGCGCTCGACGCGCTCAGCGACGCCGATCTGGTGATCGAGGCGGTGTTCGAGGAGATGGGCGTCAAGCAGCAGGTCTTTTCGGCGCTCGACGCGATCACGCGGCCCGATGCCATATTGGCGAGCAATACGTCCACCCTGGATGTGGACGCCATCGCGGCGCTGACCCAAAATCCGTCGCGGGTGGTAGGGCTGCATTTCTTCTCGCCCGCCAACATCATGCGGCTGCTGGAAGTGGTGCGCGGCAAGGAGACTGCCCCCGACGTGCTGGCGACGGCGATGACGCTTGCCAAGCGCATCGGCAAGGTCGGCGTCGTGTCGGGCGTATGCGACGGCTTCATCGGCAACCGCATGTTCGAGGAATATCTGCGCCAGGTCTATTTCATGTTGGAGGAGGGCGCGTTGCCGCAGCAGATCGACGCCGCCATGGAACGATGGGGCATGGCGATGGGGCCGTGCCGCACCATGGACCTCGCCGGACAGGATATCGGCTGGGCCATCCGCAAGCGCCGCGCCGCCGAACAGCCCGACCGGCCCTATTCGGGCGTGGTCGATCGCATCTGCGAGCAGGGGCGCTTCGGGCAGAAGACGGGCAGGGGCATTTATGTCTATCCCGATGGCCGAACCGCCGAAATCGATCCGGAGATCACCAGGCTGATCGAGGAATATTCGGCGGAGATCGGCCTCACCCGACGCGCGATCGGTGACGAGGAGATCGTCAGCCGCTGCCTGCTGGCGCTCATCAACGAGGCCGCGCGGATCGTGGGGGAAGGGATCGCCTATCGGCCGGTCGATGTCGATATGATCTATCTCCATGGCTATGGCTTCGGCCGCGAGCGCGGCGGGCCGATGTTCCAGGCCGACCTGATGGGATTGCCTGTGGTGCTTGATCAGCTTCACGCCTTTGCCGCTGGCCGAAACGGCTGGGCCTGGACGCCCGCGCCGCTCATCGAACAACTCGCCGCCAGGAATGGGCGGTTTGCGGATCTCAATATCTAAGGACAGGAGCAGGGACATGACGGATGTTTTTCTGGTGTCGGCGGCGCGGACCGCCATTGGCAGCTTTGGCGGGTCGCTGAAGGATCAGAAACCCGGCGAACTTGCCGCCCATGTGGCGAAGGCCGCGATCGAGCGGGCGGGCATCGATGCGGCGCTGGTGGGCAATGTGGTGCTGGGCAATGTGATCCATTGCGAGCCGCGCGACGCCTATGCCGCGCGCATCGCCGCCATCGGCGCGGGCGTGCCGCAGGAAACCCCGGCGCACACGGTGAACCGGCTTTGCGGGTCGGGTCTGCAAGCGATCATCACCGCCGCGCAATCGATCATGCTGGGCGATTGCGATATCGCGCTGGGCGCGGGCGCGGAGATCATGAGCCGCGCGCCTTATTTCCTGCCCGCCGCGCGCTGGGGTCAGAAGATGGGCGATGCGGTGGTGCAGGACGGGTTGACCGGGGCGCTGAGCGATCCGTTCCAGGCGATCCATATGGGTGTCACGGCGGAGAATGTCGCGGCGCGCTATGGCATTTCGCGCGAGGATCAGGATGCGCTTGCCTATGAGAGCCAGAAGCGGGCGGCGAACGCCATCGCGCTGGGCTATTTCAAGGACCAGATCGTGCCGGTCGAGGTGATGGTGCGGCGCAAGCCCGTGCCCTTCGATACCGACGAGTTCGTGCGCATGGACGCTGCGGCGGAGGATTTCGGAAAGCTGAAGCCGGTCTTCCAGAAGGACGGCACCGTGACCGCGGGCAATGCGTCGGGCATCAATGACGGCGCGGCGGCGGTCGTGCTGGCGAGCGGGGACGCGGTGAAGGCCCATGGGCTGAAGCCTCTGGCGCGGCTGGTCGCTTATGGTCATGCCGGGGTGGACCCCGCCTATATGGGCATCGGTCCGATTCCGGCCACCCGCAAGGCACTGGAGCGGGCGGGGCTTGGCGTGGGCGATCTGGACGTGATCGAGTCCAATGAGGCTTTCGCGGCGCAGGCCTGTGCCGTGGCGAGGGAACTGGATTTCGACCCGGCGAAGGTCAATCCCCATGGCAGCGGCATTTCACTCGGCCATCCGGTCGGCGCGACGGGTGCGATCGTCGCCACCAAGCTCGTCCACGAACTGCATCGTACCGGTGGCCGCCTTGGCCTGACCACCATGTGCATTGGCGGCGGTCAGGGTATCGCAGCGATCTGGGAACGCACATGACCGGCAGGTCACACCCATCACAGGATTGATCGACGTTCGGTTCTGACGGCCTGCACATGGTTGAGGCGAGGCGCGTGCCTCGCCTCAAGTCGCGAAAACCACCATTTTTGGCTGCGCTGGCCTTCGGCCCGGTTCGCCATCATATGAATGCCGTCGGTCTAAGATATCTTGCGCCTTTCCTCGAATCATATAAATATACTTGTGAGTATAATAGAGAGGGAGTCGATCGAATGACGAGCGGGGGCGGCATGGCGCGAGCAGCCTTTGGCGATGTCACGCCAAAACTGGCGGAGCTTACGGACGACCTCCTTTACGGAGAAATATGGCAGGGAAGCGCGCTTTCGGCGCGCGACCGCAGTATTGCCACCGTCGCCGCGCTCGTCATGCTTTCGCGCCCGGAGCAGCTTGAATTCCATATCGACCTGGCCCTGGACAACGGGGTGACCCGTGATGAACTTGTCGAGATCATCACGCATCTGGCTTTCTACGGCGGCTGGCCGGCTGGCGTGTCCGCCGCTTCGGCCGCGAGGCGTGCGTTCGCGGCGCGGGTCCGCTGACAGATTTCCATTACTGAGGAATGGCAACGAAACGTCCGTCACCGGCCATTCACCAAACAGGATTTCGACGGGCTGCCACGGCGCCGGACGCGCCCGGACAACCCGTCTGCCTGGGGTGGCAACGGCATTCGCCAACCGCCCCAGCTTTGCGAGGAGAGAAAAGATGTCGATGACTTGGGGAACCGGCCTGTTGTTTGCGGGCGGCGTGGCTGGGCAGCTCGTCGGGGTCGGCCTGATGCCGGCGACCAAAGGGCTTGCCGCGCCCTTGCCCACCCTTGGATGCGCAGCCGCTTTCCTGATCGGCCTCGGCCTGCTGACGCGCGTGATCCATAGTGGCGCGCCGCTCTCGCTGGTCGTTCCCCTCAACGCGGCAGCAGTGCCGATCGGATCGCTGCTGATGGCGATCGCGCTGATGGGAGAAACCCCGTCGATCGGCCGCGTTGCCGCGCTGCTCATCGCCTGCGCGCTTATCGGCCTCGCGAACCTGCTCTGATTTCCACGCGCTTCGCGCAATTTGAGAAGCGGCGAGCTTCTTCGCCCTTTTTGCCATTGCACGGATTTCATCGACCAGATATACTAATGAGTAGATATATATATAGTTAGTAAAATGGGAGGGAGTTATGAACGGAAAGATGCTATTGAAACTCGGCGGCTGCACGCTGGCACTGGCCGCAGCGCCGACGATGGCCTGGGCGCAGGCCGCGACGGATGATTCAACCGCGACGGCGGATATCATCGTCACCGCGACAAAGCAGAACAGCACGCTGGCGAAGACTCCGGCCGCCATCACCGCGATCAGCGCCGCCGATCTCGGACCCGGCGGAACGACCGATATCGGCGATCTTCAGGCATCCATCCCCAATGTGTCGATCGGCAGCCAATATGGCGTCAACCGCACCTTCATTCGCGGCATCGGCATGACGAGCATCGATCTGGGCGGTGACGGCGCGGTTGCTTTCCTTCAGGACGGCGCCATCCTGCCGCGCCCGTCGATGCAGCTCAGCGGCTTCTACGACCTGGAGCAGATCGAGGTGCTGCGTGGTCCGCAAGGCACGCTCTACGGGCGCGGCGCGACGGCGGGCGCGATCAACCTGATCACCAAGAAGCCCACGAACGAACTCGACGGATATCTTCGCCTGACTTACGGCAATTACGATGCGAGGACGGCGGAAGGCGCGATCGGCGGCGCGCTGGTCGACGACAAATTGCTGGTGCGCGTCTCGGGCAAATATGAAAAGCGCGATGGATACGGCAAGAATCTGTTCAACGGCCACGATATCGACGATCGCGATGCCTATTCGTTCCGAGGTACATTATTGTGGCGAATCTCGCCCGACGCCTCGGCCACCGTCATCGTCGATCACACGCGCGAGAAGGACAATAATTACGGGTTCCATTTCTTCGGCCCGACGGTCGTTCCCCTGGACCAGTTCCCGCATACTCTGATCGGCGGCAGCACCATCTTCGACTATTATGCGGCGCGCGGCGAGAAGCCGAACCTGCGGAATGTCTGGTCCGACCAGGACCCGGTGAACCGCCGCAAAGGCACCGGCGTGACGGGCATCATCGACGTGACGAGCGGCGATCTGACGCTCAAGTCGGTGACCGCCTATCATGATTTCCACCGCTTCAACCGGAATGACCTCGATGCGTCCGAGGTCAACATGTACGGCCAGAACAATTATGTCGAAGACAGCAAATCCTACAGCCAGGAACTGACCGCGACCTACAATGGCGAAGGGTTCAACCTGCTCGCCGGCGCGATGTATTTCCACGAGACGCTGTTTGGCCAGGTGCTGGTGCCGACGACCAATTTCGGGCTGGTGCTCGGCCTGCCGGCGGACACCTTCAACAATGGCGCCTATGAACAACGCGGGACGGTCAAGACCGATGCCTATGGCATCTATCTTCAGGGCACGGTCGACCTGACTTCGCGACTGAAGCTCACGGCAGGCGTTCGCTACAATAGCGAGCGGCGTGCGGGGATCGGCTTCTTCGTCTTCGATCCCGCCGGAATCAACATCCCGACCGATCGCAAGAAGACCTGGCCCGCCTTCACGCCGAAGTTCGTGCTCGAATATACGCCGAGCGATGACGCACTGCTCTATGCGACCGTCGCGCGTGGCTTCAAATCGGGGGTGATCAACGTCGGAAGCCTCGATTCGGCGATCGATCCCGAATATGTCTGGGACTATGAGGCTGGCTTCAAGGTGAAGTTCGCCGACCGCCGCCTCCTGTTGAGCGGCGCGGTCTTCTATTATGACTATACCAACCTCCAGGTGAGCTTCGTCAACGCGCAGAGCATCGTCCAGACGATCAACGCCGCGTCGGCGCGAAACTATGGCGCCGAACTCGAACTCAGCGGCAAGGTCACCGACCATCTCGCGATCAACGCCTATGGTTCCTATCTCAACGCCCGCTTCACCAAATTCTGCAATGGCTATTATGGCGCGGGCCTGCCGGCACGGCCGGGCATCTCCTATGCGCCCTGTCCGACCGATCCCGGTATCGTCGACCTGTCAGGCAAGCGCCTGCCGAGCGCGCCCAGCTACACGGCGGGCGCCGGAATGAGCTGGGACATTCCGCTCGCTGATTCGGCCAAATTCGTTCTCGACGGCGACCTCAGCTATGTCAGCAAGGTCTACTTCAACGAATTCAACAATCGCGACGCGGAGCAGGACGGCTATGTGAACGTCAACCTGAACGCCACCTACCACGCCTCCGACGATCGCTGGACTGCCGGGGTCTGGGCGAAAAACCTGACCAACGAATATGTCATCGCGAACAATATCGTCAACGCGGCGACCTATGCCTTCCCGCGCACCGGATCGCTGATGCCCCCGCGCACCTATGGCGCGACGGTAAGCGTGAAATTCTGAATACACCTCCCCCTCTCCCAACCCGGGGGAGGGGGCTTCTTCCTTCATCCTGACGATGGCCCCCAGCGCGATACGAAGGTGCAGTGCCGCTGACGCCGCGCGGGCTTACCGATGCTCGACAAGTCAAACCCGTCGAGCATCACTATTATTCGGCGCGAAGGATTCCCTGCCCGATCAGTGGCTCGAACGCCGCTGTCGGTACGCCGAAGCGGATCAGCGCGGCGCGTCCACCTTCACCCGGCAATCCAGGCGGGCTGGCGATCCGCGATCCGGTCCGCGACAGACGCGGCGCGGGCACAGGCTGGGGCGCATCGCCCGCAGTGAAGACCCGCCGGTCGGTGTTCGCCGGATGCTCCGCAGCTTCGGCGGGCGTCAACACCGGCGTCACGCAGGCGTCATGGGGTTCGAATGTTTCCACCCATTCGGCGCGCGTCCGCGTGCGGAAGACCGCTTCGATGCGCAGCGCCCGATCATGCCACTGCCGCCGGTCCATATGGTCGGGGAAATCGGCAGGATCGAGCCCGAGGCCCGTGATGAAAGCGGCATGAAATTGTGGCTCGATCGCTCCGATCGCCATGTAGCGGCCGTCGGACGTCGCGTAGCAGCGATAGAAATAGGCGCCGCCATCGAGGAGATTGGCGCCGCGCTCGTCGGTCCAGAAGCCCATTGCCCGCCAGGCGAAGAGCTCGGTGAGCAAGGAAGCCGCTCCATCGACCATCGCGGCATCGACGACCTGCCCCCGGCCGCTCCGGCCGCGCTCGACCAGCGCGGCAAGGATGCCCGTGACCAGGAACAGCGCCCCGCCGCCATAATCGCCGAAGAGATTGAGCGGCGGCGGCGGTGGCCGGTCGGCGGGGCCGACCATGTGCAGCGCGCCGGTCATCGCGATATAGTTGATGTCATGGCCTGCCTTATCGGCAAGCGGACCCTGCTGGCCCCAGCCGGTCATCCTGCCGTAGATCAGCCGCGTATCG
Organism: Sphingobium sp.; assembly: GCF_032153725.1. Lineage (GTDB taxonomy): Bacteria > Pseudomonadota > Alphaproteobacteria > Sphingomonadales > Sphingomonadaceae > Sphingobium. The sequence goes on from NZ_JALDYQ010000059.1 coordinate 29,040, forward strand.
GGTCCGGCGACAACCTCGGGTCCCAGGCCCAGCCTTTCCATCACGCCCGGCCGAAAGCCTTCGATCACGATGTCGGCCCGTTCGATCAGCCCCCGCGCGAAGTCCCGTCCTTGTTCCGACTTGAGGTCGACCGCGACCGATGCGCGGCTGCGATTGAGAAAGGCCAGGCGGCCGTCGCCCGCGCTCATCAGCGGCCCGCCCGGCCGGTCGAGGCGGATGACGTCTGCGCCCATATCGGCGAGCATCATGGCGGCGAAGGGCGTGGGTCCCAGTCCCGCGAATTCGACGACGCGGATGCCTGCGAGCGGCCCGCTCATGCGGCGTCCATGACGAGCGCGCGAATCCGCTTCTTGTCGATCTTTCCGGTCGCGCCGAGCGGCATGTCGTCGATAAAGCGGATATCGTCGGGCATCCACCAGGAGGCAATGCGGCCGCGCAGATAATCGCGATACTCGTCGCCGGTCGCGCTTTCCCCCGGGTGCAACTGCACGAGCAGCAGCGGACGCTCGCCCCATTTTTCATGGCGCACGCCGATCACCGCCGCGCAGGCGGTCTTGTGATAGCCGTGCACGATATTCTCGATCTCGATCGAGGAAATCCACTCGCCACCTGACTTGATCACATCCTTGGCGCGATCGGTGATCTTCATGAAGCCATGCTCGTCGATGGTCGCGATATCGCCCGTGTCGAACCATCCCGCAGCGTCGACCGCCTCTTCTTCGGCGCGATAATAGGCGCGCGCAACCGTCGCGCCCCGCACCAGCAGGCGCCCCGGACTCGTGCCATCGTGCGGCAATCGCCGCCCCGTGTCGTCCTCGATCGCAAGGTCCACACCGAAAGGTGGTCGCCCCTGCTTGAGCGCCTGCTCCCGCCGCATCGCGGGGTCCATCGCCGCGCAGCCTGCGACCGGCGCGGCAGTCGTGCCGATCGGCGAGGTTTCGGTCATGCCCCAGGCGTGCAGGACTTCGACGCCATAATCCTCTTCCAGCGAGCGCAGAATCGCCTCGGGACAGGCCGATCCGCCGATCAGCACGCGCCGGAGGCTGTCCAGCCGGCCGCCGCTCTCACGCAGATACTGGAGGAGGCCCTGCCAGACCGTGGGGACGGCGGCCGCAAAAGTCACGCCTTCGCTCTCGATGAGGTTGTGGATCGACGCCCCGTCCAGGCGCGGCCCCGGCAACACCAGTCCGGCGCCCGCCGCCAGCGCCGAAAAGGCCAGGCCCCAGGCATTGGCATGAAACATCGGGACGATCGGCAAGACGACGTCGTTCGCCGACAATCCCGTCACGTCGCGCTGCAATGCCCCCAGCGCATGAAGATAGTTGGAACGGTGCGAATAGAGGACCCCCTTCGGGTTGCCCGTCGTTCCCGAGGTATAGCAGAGGCCGCACGCGCGCTCCTCGCCAAAGCCTCCCCACTGTGCCTCGACCGATGCGCCTGCCAGGAACGCTTCATAGTCGACCGCCTCGGCCGCTTGCGGACCGGCCGAACCGTCGGGCATCAGGATGACGCGCTCGACCGACGGGCAAGCGCGCGCCAGGGTGGTCGCGAGCGAGGCGAAGCTGGCATCGGCGATGATCACCCGGTCGCCAGCATGATCGACGATCCAAGCCAGCTGCTCTTCGGTCAGCCGGGGATTGAGCGTATGGCAGACAGCACCGATCCCCATGATGCCGTACCAGCATTCGAGATGGCGGAAATTGTTCATCGCGAGTGTCGCGACGCGGTCGCCGGGTTCGATCCCAAGGTCGAGCAGGGCCGCCGACAGTCCTTTTGCGCGCTGTACGATCGCGGCATAGGTCGAGCGGTGGATCGCGCCGGCGGCGTCGCGTTCGATCACCGCGACGCCGCCGTGCCAGCGCGCCGCATGCTCGGCGAAACGATCGACGGTCAGCGCCTCGGCTTGCATTAATCCTGACAACATCACCTCACTCCTCAAATCCGGCGTTGGGCCATCAGCCGAAGCGATAGTCACGTTCGCGGAAACGACGCGTCCTCAACCAGAATTCGGTGCTGTATCCCGGCCAGAGCAGATTGTTGCGGCCTGTCGCGGGGTCGAGGAACCAGCTTTTGCAACCGCCGCCCTGCCAGACCGAATGGTCCATGCAGCGGTCCATTTCCTCGGCAAAGGCCTGCTGCGCATCGGCCCGCGGCTCGACCGTCCGCGCTTTTTTGCGCTCGGCCTTGCGCAGCCCCTTCATAATATAGTTGACCTGCGCCTCGATCATGAAGATCTGCGAATTGTGCCCGCCGCCGGTGTGCGGCCCCGTGATCAGGAAAAAGTTCGGAAAGCCTGTCATGGTCGTGCCTAGCAGAGCGTTCTTGCCATCCTGTGCCCACACCTCTTCGAGCGCGCGCCCGTCCGATCCGCGGATCGGCAGGTGGGAAAAGGGACGCTGCGCATCATAGCCGGTGGCAAGGATGATCGTATCGACCGCATGGCGCCGCCCGTCAACCGTGATGACGCCGTCCGCCTCGATCCCGCGGATCGCGTCGGTCACAAGCTCGACATTCTCTCGTTGCAGCGCCGGATAATAGTCGGAAGAGACGGTCAGCCGCTTGCAGCCGACCTTGTAGGTCGGCGTGAGCTTGGCCTTGAGCAGCGGATCATTGATTTGGCGGTCGATCATGCCCTGGCACAGTGCTTCGGCCTTGGCGATCGCCGCGGGCTGCTGTTTGGTGAAGGCGGTGGCCCGCTTCTCGTGCGCGATGAAAAGCTGCAGGCGGAACCATTTGCGGTACCACCAGCTGCGCCGCAGCCGTTCTTGCATCTGGGGTTCGATCGGACGGTCGAACCGCGGCGCGATCCACGCGGGGGTGCGCTGGAACACCGTCATTTGCTCCACTTTCCCCGCAAGCGCTGGCACGACCTGGATCGCACTCGCCCCGGTCCCGATCACCGCAACGCGTTTTCCCGCCGGATCATAGCTGCGGTCCCAAAGGGCGGTGTGAAGCGTCTGGCCGCCAAAATCACCGATTCCGGGAATATCGGGATATTGCGGATGATGAAGCACGCCGATCGCCGACACCAGATAGCGAGCGGCGATGCGGTCGCCCGATGCAAGCAGGATTCGCCATAGCGCCGCATCCGAATCCCAGTCCGCCGAAACGACATGGCTGTTCAGTCTGATATGCCGCTGGAGGTCGAAGCGGCGGATGACGTCGTCGCAATAGTCGAGAATTTCGGCTTGCGTCGGGAACATCCGGCTCCAGTCATGTTTCGGCGCGAATGACAGCGAGTAAAGGTGCGAGGGTATGTCGCACGCACAGCCAGGATAGATATTGTCGCGCCAGGTGCCTCCGGGCCGACTTCCCTTTTCGAGCAGCGCGAAGCGAAGGCCCGGCCGTTTCGAGAGTGCGTGTGCCATCGCGATGCCTGAAAAACCCGCCCCGATGATGACGACGTCCAGACTGCAATCTGCCAGCGGTTGCTGCTCCGTCATTTGATAACTTTCTCCGCTTGCAAAAATATACTGATTAGTAGATTTGCTTCCAAGTGCAGCGGCCAGGCGTCGCCGTCAAGCACAAATTATACTGGACAGTAGATTTTAGCTATGGCAATTTGCCTGCGATAGGGAGAGACAAGATGAGCGAGCGAACGGCGGGACTGATGGCCTTTACCTCCACCGAAAATGTGAGTTTTGGCAGGCCCGCGGCGGAGGCGATCGCGGAGGAGGCCGTTCGGCTCGGTGCGCGGCGTGTCTTTATCCTCGCGAGCGAGACGCTGCGCTACAAGACCGACGAGATATCGCGAATCGAACGCGCGCTGGGCAACCGCCACGCCCTGACGTGGAGCGGCATGCCGCCGCATGTGCCGCGCGCCGCCGTGCTGGCCGCAACCGACGCCGCGCGTGGCATTGACGCCGACCTCATCGTCACGGTGGGCGGCGGGTCGGTGACCGACGCGGGAAAGATCGTCGCCCTCCTTCTCAAACATGACGTGCGCACGATCGATGACTTCGAGCCGCTGCACATCTTTGTCGACGACGACGGCAATGTGATCAATCCGCTGACGGTCGGCCCCGATATCCGGGTGATTTGCGTCCCCACCGCGCTGTCGGGAGGCGAATTCAATCCCCTGTCGGGCGCGACCGACGAAGCGATCATGCACAAGCAGGGCTATGAGCACCGGATGATGGCCCCGATCATGGTGGTCCTCGACCCCGCGATCACGGTCCATACGCCCGAATGGCTCTGGCTTTCGACCGGTGTTCGGGCCGTCGACCACGCGGTGGAAACATTGGCGTCGCACCGGTCGCATGATTTCGCGAACGGACTCGCGGCCAGCGCGCTGCGCCTCCTTGCCGAAGGATTGAACGGCGTGAAGGCCAATCCCGCCGATCTCGAAGCGCGGCAGCGGTGCCAGACGGGAACATGGTTGTCGATGATCTCGATCATTGGCGGCGTCCCGATGGGCGCGAGCCATGCGATCGGCCACATATTGGGCGGAACCTGCAATGTCCCGCATGGATATTGCTCCTGCGTCATGTCGCCCTATGTTCTGAAATGGAATGCGCAGCATGACGCCAGCCGCCAGCCGCAGATCAGCGAATGCCTGGGCCAGCCGGGTGTCGACGCATCGACCGCCCTCCACGAATTCATTCGCGGGCTTGGCTTGCCACGGACTCTGGGCGAAGTAGAAGTTGGCGAGGATCAGTTCCAGAAGGTGGCGGACTATACGCTGCTCGACATCTGGGGCCGGACCAACCCGCGACCGGTTCGATCGGCGGATGATATTCTGGAGATATTGAGAATGGCAGCATGAATGCATCCACCGCGAAGAAGCCGTCGGCAAAGACGTCATCGCGCCTGGGGGCCGGGCGCCTGAAGCCCGACGTCGTCGCCTTCAAGCGTTCGCGCATCCTGGAAGCAGCGTCGTCGCTCTTCTATATGCAGGGTTATGAGGCGACGACGCTCGACATGATCGCCGAGCGGCTGCACGTCACCAAGCCCTTTCTATACAGCTATTTTCGTAACAAGAGCGACATCCTCGCCTCGATCTGCGAGTTGGGGATTCGCGAATCGCTCGTCGCGCTCGATGCGTCGGCCGACGTACCCGGGAATTCGGTCGATCGCCTGCGGACGACGCTGGCCAAGGTCGCCGAGATCATCGTCGACCGGCACGCCTATATCATCGTCTACCAGCGCGAGATGATGAACCTTGATCGCGTCGACGCGCAGCGGACGTTGCGGCAACGCGCCGAGTTCGATCTTCGTCTCGCGCGGCTGGTCGCCGCCTGCCAGGAGGAGGGCTTCGTCACTATCGAGGACGCCACGGCGATGTCGCCCTGGATGGGTGGCCTGCTGAGCTGGATACCAAGCTATTACCGGCCGGGTGGTAAACGGCCGCGGGAGGAAATCGTGGAATCGGCGGTCCATGCCTGCATGCGAATGATCGGGCTGGGCTAGGGCGTGTGGGGATTCAGCC
>NZ_JALDYQ010000125.1:0-6731 GCF_032153725.1 Sphingobium sp.
TGAATGACTCAAAGTGGCGGCGAGCCGTCCTCGCCGAAAGGCCGAGAACGACCCATAACGGGCGTCCGTCAGCAATGGAAAGCGGACAGTGGAGCACCGTTGCAAGCTGCCCAGCTGTGCGATAAAAACTCAGCACACCTGATTTGCAGGCTTTCGTAAAGCAGCGCGTTATCGTCCAACCTTCGGCGTCGGCCGGACGATCGATGGGCTTAGCCACTCCCCTACAGAATCCGCAACGACACCGACTACCCAATCGACAAATACCCGCACTTGCGGCGCTAGGTGCTGCCGGTTGGGATACATGAGCGAGAGGGGCCAGAGGACAGCGCGCATTGCGGGTACCACCTCAACGAGCGCGCCGCTCGCAAGGTGATCTGCGACCACCATCCCAGGCACCTGGATCAGGCCGAGTCCATTCAGCGCGCAGGCAACAAATGCCTCGGTATCGTTGACCATGATGCCGCTGCGCAGGGTGAACTGAGGCAAGTCCATGTCACTAGGCAGGGACCAAGCGACGGGCCTATGCCCGCGCCCAGAGAAGTAGTTCACCGCTTGATGCTGCTTCAGTTCTTCAACTGTATTTGGGATCCCATGTACGGCCAGGTAAGCCGGCGATCCGCAAACCACCATCGTCATCGAGGCAAGCTTGCGCGCGATCATGCTGGAAGGAGCAAGGTCTCCTATCCGCAACACGCAGTCGACTCCATCTGCAAGAAGGTCGACTGGCTGATCGCTCACTCCGAGGATGATATCCACTTCCGGATAGAGCGCCTTGAACTCCGGAATTCGATTGATGATGAGTGGGCGTGCGAGCGCTACCGGTATGTCAACGCGCAATCGACCGGTGGGCGCGAGAGAGTTGCCGCCGAACATATTCTGGGCTTCAGTGATGTCGGTCAGCAGACGGGTCGCTCGATCATAGAAACGTTCGCCCTCCGCCGTTAGGTTGAGCCGGCGTGTCGTCCGCTGAAGCAGCCGTGCGCCTAACCCAGATTCCAGGGCATTGATCGCGTTGGTGACGCCCGGCCGCGCCATTCGCAGTGCCTCGGCGGCGCGCGCGAAACTGCCGTTGTCAACGACAGACACGAAGATGCGGAGCTGCTGCGGGAAATCCATCATCTGAGACTATTACGGATATAGATAACAATCAAGTACTCACAGGGCGTCTTCCGGTTAACAGCGCCAAACCCTATTCTTGCTCCATTGGGTGGCATCGCTGCCTCAACGGGAAAGTGAAAATGGCTGAAGGACATGCAAACGAGCTTGCCAGGGCGGCGGTTCAGTGGAAATCGTTCGGGGCTGAAACGGTCCAGCCTGCGGTGGGTTTCTCGCAGGTCTTCCAGCCGGACACACTGACGTTTGGCTTCATCGCGCCGCTGGAAAGTTATCCGGACCGGCCTGCGCCGACGATGCGTGATCACTTGGCGCTCGCACGTACAGCAGATGACGCCGGCTTCTCCGCCATCTGGCTGCGGGATGTCCCATTCTACGACCCCTCATTTGGAGATCTGGGGCAGGTCTTTGACCCGATGTCCTATGCCGGCTTCCTGGCTGCGGCAACCAAGCGAATTGCGATCGGCACTGCTGGCATCGTCCTGCCCCTGCGCGATCCGCTCGCAATAGCCAAGCAAGCGACGACGCTCTCGCATCTGACAGATGGCCGTTTCATTCTGGGTCTGTCCAGCGGCGATCGTCCTGCCGAATACCCCGCGTTCGGTGTCGATTTCGACACCCGCTCCGATCGCTTTCGTGACGCCTACGCGCTGATCCGTGCCGTTACCGAAGAATCTTTTCCCCAGTACCATTCCACGCACTTCGGCACGCTGGATGGCTCGTTGGACCTGGTGCCGAAGCCGCAGGGCGGTCGTCTCCCGATCATTGCCGTCGGCCGGGCAGGCCAGAGCGTCGAATGGCTGGCGCAGAACACCGATGGCTGGATCTGGCACCAAAGCGATTTCGCGCGCCTGGGCGGAGTTGTCGCCAACTGGCGGGCCGCAGTCCCCGGTCCGCAGTTCAAACCTTACGGCTATGGCACGTTCTTCGACCTCGATCGCGACCCTGATGCGCCGCTGAGCCCTGTCAGGGGTCTTTCGATCGGGCGCAAGGCGTTGATCGATCTGTGGCGCCGACAGCGTGATCTTGGCGTCAACCACGTCGCGCTCAACCTGAAGATGGCCCGCAGGCCAGCCGTCGAAATCATGGATGAGCTCGGCGAATACGTTCTTCCCCTATTCACTGCCGGCTGATCGGCACATTCGATAAATAAAGGAAAGTTTATGACCCGCGTTGTTCGCTTCCACGAGTACGGCACTGCAGACGTGCTGCGCATCGAAAACATTGACGTCCCCGCACCCGCTGCGGATGAGGTGCAGATATCGGTCCGTGCCATCGGCCTGAACCGCGCCGAAGTGATGTTCCGCAGCGGCGCCTACTTGCAAGAGGCCAAATTCCCGTCCCAGCTCGGCTACGAAGCTGCGGGCACTGTTCTGGCGACGGGTGGCGACGTCACCGGCTTCACCCAGGGCGATGCCGTCAGTGTCATCCCGACGCTTGACATGTCGCGGTGGCCCACCTATGGCGAGGTCATCAATATTCCGGCCCGGTATGTAGTAAAGCATCCGGCGAACCTCTCTTTCGAGCAGGCGGCAGCTTCATGGATGCAGTACGTCACCGCCTGGGGCGCGCTCGTCGATCAGGCGAGACTCACGGCAGATGACTTCGTCATCGTCTCGGCCGCCTCCAGCAGTGTCGGCATCGCTGCCTTCCAGATCGCACGCAGCGTCGGCGCCACAGTCATCGCCACGACCCGCACGAGCGCCAAGGCTCAAGCGCTGCTCGAAGCCGGTGCGCACCATGTGATCGTCATGGCCGAAGAGAACCTGGCCGCGCGAGTTGACGAGATCACTGGCGGCAAGGGCGCCCGCGTCGTCTTCGATCCGATCGGCGGTCCAGCCATTTCGCAGCTGGCCGAGGTCATGTCCGTGGGAGGCATCTTGATCGAATACGGCGCGTTGAGCTCGGAACAGGGCCCGTTCCCGCAGTTCGCTGTCCTTGGGAAGAGCCTCACCCTAAAGGGTTATTTGTACACCGAGATTGTGGGCAACGACGACGCGCTCGCACGCGCCAAAGCCTTCATCACCGAGGGCCTGCGGACTGGCAAGCTCGACCCATTGGTGTCGCGCACGTTCCCGTTCGAGGACATCCAGGAGGCGACGCGCTTTCTGGAGTCCAACGAGCAGATCGGAAAGATCGTCGTCACCCTGTGACAAAGCCGAAGGTGCGAACAAGCGCATCTGGCTTCTTCCTCTCATTGCAACACTGGCGTCCGCACCGGGCGCCCTATAGAAAGGTATCCTCATGGCACGCGCAATTCGCTTTCACGAAACCGGTGGACCTGAAGTTCTCCGAATTGACGAAGTCCCAACATCTGAGCCCAAGAGCGGTGAAGTCCGGATCCGGGTTCACGCGCTCGGTCTCAACCGCGCTGACAGCATGTACCGTACCGGGCGATACGTGATCGAGCCAAAATTTCCCGCAAGCTTCGGCTATGAGGCCGCTGGCACGATCGACGCGGTCGGCCCAGACGTTGACGGGTTTGCAATCGGCGATCCGGTCGCGGTCATCCCGGCCTTCATGTTCGACGAGTACGCTGTGTTTGCGGATCTGGCGATCGCCCCGGCCCGCGCGGTCGTGAAGCTCCCGGCCGGGGTAAGCTGGGAGAAGGCGGCAGCAACCTGGATGCCCTTCACCACAGTCTGGGGGGCACTGATCGACATCGCGAACCTCGGTGCCGGTGACTTCGTCGTGCTAGGCGCGGCCTCGAGCAGCGTCGGCCTCGCCGCCATGCAGATTGCCCATCATGTGGGTGCCACTCCAATCGCGATCACCCGTAAGGGGGAGAAACTCGAAGAGCTGAAGAGCGCCGGCTTCACTTATATCCTGCAGACCGGTGCGGATGACATCGAGCGCGAGATCCTCAGGATCACCGACGGGCAAGGCGCTCGCGTCGTGTTCGACCCGGTCACGGGTCCTGATTTCGAGCACATCATCAAGGCCACTTGCAAAGACGCCATTGTCTTCATCTACGGCGCATTGAGCCATGACGCGACGCCGATACCGGTCATGCACATTCTCGGCAAACACACCACCATCCGGGGGTACGAGTTCATCGAAGTCACTAGCGACGACCGCAAGCTGGCGCGCGCCAAGGCCTTCATCACTGAGGGGATGAGTGCTGGTCACTTCAACGCCCAGATTGCTCGCACCTTCAAGTTCGAAGATGCCGTTGACGCCTATCGCTACCTCGAATCAAACACCCAGTTCGGAAAAATCGTTCTGACGCTGGACTAAGCGCTTACTGATTCCAACGCATTGACGTTGACTCTGCGTGAACTGCGTGAGGGAGCAACACGAAAGCGCCGAATCGCTGCCCAAGCGGCCAGCCAACGGTGTTGAGCCCTATTCTGACTTTAAATCAACCACTCACGACGAGGGAATTTATGAAGATTGGCATTTTGGGAACGGGAAACATCGGTAAGACACTGGTCACGCGCTTGAGCCAGGCGGGGCACGCGGTCAAAGTTGCGAATTCACGCGGCCCCGATACGATTGATCCAGACATTTCGTCGTTTGGAGCGCGGGCGGTAACGACTGAAGAAGCGCTTGTCGATGTGGATGCGGTGATCTTGTCCATCCCGCTCAGCCGCCTTCCAGGTATCGCTTCGTTGGTCGCGCGTCTTCCAGACGAGACAGTGGTGATCGATACCTCCAACTACTACCCCTTCCGCGACAAGAAGATCGAGGCGATTGAGGGCGGACAGGTCGAGAGCCTGTGGGTTGTCGAGCAGCTCGGCCGCCCCATCGCCAAGGCATGGAATGCGATTGGCTCGGCTTCCCTGGCCAAGAAGGATAAGCCGGCAGGAGCACCCGACCGGATCGCCATCCCTGTGGCTGCGGACCGGGAGAGCGATCGCGAGGCCGCCATGTCGCTGGTCGATGAGACCGGTTTGGATGCTTTCGACGCAGGCTCTCTTGCAGACTCCTGGCGGCAGCAACCTGGGGCGCCAGCCTACTGCACCGATCTTTCCTACACCGAGATGGGCGCGGCCTTGGATGCCGCGGAACGACACAGGCTGCCCAAGCGCCGAGACCTCGCCGTTGCCGTGATGCAGGAGCGCCTCGGCGACGGGACAACCAATCCGGACGAGGATTGGGGTGTCCGGTTGGCTCGTGTCATCAACATCTGATTGCTCAAGCAGCGGCGGGCAGACGCGCACGTTCACTGCTCCAACGAAGGCATCGGTTTCGATGTCCGCTTATAGCCGGGAGCGGCCCCACACGGATGCCGGCTTCCGACCCAAAGCGGCCACCGCCACAAGGCTCCCTGAGCTACTCAGTTGGCCAGATCCGGAGCATTGATTCTTCGGTTCATCGCGACGACTTCTTCGTGAGTTGGACTGGGGCCCAGCTTCGCAAAAGCTGCCGGCATCTGGTCACGCTTTTGCTCGGCTTCACCCTTTACAGCTGATGCGAGGGCCGCGCGAGTTTTGTCTGCGTCCCAGTCACAACAATAGGCAGGCGTGGATGGCTGCTGTCGCCAGGACTCCATGAGCGATCCTCCGTCGACTGGGTCAAAGCCCGCCTCGTCAACTAGATTCATCGCAATCTGTTTGGCTTGATCGTCGTCGCCGGCAACCGCGAGGGCCAAGCGGCCTTGGTCTCCTTTCAACTTTCCGAGATTAGCCAGCGTGTATGCCAGCGCATTGTTGAACGCTTTGATCACTGGGCGTCCTAGTTGCTGAGACACCCATGCGCTTTCGGGCATTCCTTGGTCAATTTCCGCAATGCGCTCGTCCCGCATGCCCGGATAGTAGTTGCTCGTGTCGATGACGGTGACTTCGGGCGCGACTCCATCGAATAGGCCGGCTGGGAGCTTCCGCATCGCTGGCAGGGGAATAGCGAGGATGATGACTTCCACGTGATTCACTGCATCGTGAACGTCCGCGGCCGTAGCGCCGATCTGCTTTGCAAATTCCGCGACGTTATCTTTTCCTTTGGAATTCGCTACGCGCACGTGGTGCCCCGCGGCCGTCAATTTGCGAGCGAGGGTGCCGCCGATGTTGCCTGTTCCAATGATGCCGACGTTCATGTGAACTCCTGTGTTGAGATGCCCACTGTAGAATCCTGATGAGAAAATTGGAAGTACCTACCAAAATCTCAGTAACTCACTATGGAGCGTTTATGGCCGCGAATCGCGAATGGAACTGCGAGGATCCTGATCGTCGACGCGAGTGGGCAGCGTCGACGACTGAAACCTTGCGAGTTCTCGAGGGCAAGTGGAAGATCATCATTCTTTGCCAGCTGTTTGCTGCTAAGAAACCGATCCGCTTTTCAGAGCTGGAACGACTGATCGATGGCGTAAACCAGAAGATGCTGATCCAGCAGCTGAAGCAGCTTGAGGCGGATGGAATCGTGCACAGGACGGTTTTCCCTCAGGTTCCTCCGAAAGTGGAGTATCGACTAACGGAAGCAGGTTACGCGCTCGGGCCTTCTATGCAGGCGCTCATCGAATGGGCAGAGCGACGCCACGCATTTAGTACCACCTGATTCCCAGCAACTGAGCCATCTTACGAAGCGGAAGCCCTACACTCTGGGTCGCCATGACGTGTATGACCGCTTCTGGCCGGAAGCGGCCACGTGAATCAAGTATCACAGGCACCATTTCGACGGAA
>NZ_JALDYQ010000060.1:0-33159 GCF_032153725.1 Sphingobium sp.
ATCAAGCTCATCTGCGTTCGCCTCTGGTGCAACGCGTAATGAGTCTACGCGCTAATGAGGTCGACAACTTCTCCACGGACCTGAGGTTTATCCCGATTCGGCGCATTGCGGCGCCGACCCTTTCTCCCATCCGGCCATCCAATGGCAATATCCCACGGGTAGCCGGATGAAGGAGCGAAGCGAGGCACATGCCTCGCTTCGAAACGGCGGTCAGTGTCCGAACGTATAACTCAGGCGGAGACCATAGGTCCGCGGCTCGTTCGGGGTCCGAACGACGAGGCCGGCACCGGTAGCCGGATTCGCTGCAATGCCGGTGAACGGCATGACATATTTTGTCTTGAAAGCATTGTTCACGAAGACGGAGACATTGAAATTGCTTCCCATCACGTTCTGCCATTGAGCGTTGAAGTTCGTGATGTTGTAACCCTTGATCCAGTATACGGCCCGAGCCGTGACGGGGAAGCGTGGATCCCAGGAATCGGAGCTGTTGAAGCCGCTCTGGGCAAACCAGTTGAAGCCAATATCAGCCGTACCCTGCGATGCATCGAGCGGCAGGAAGACCCGCCCCGATACGCTGCCGATGTGCTTGGGAGCACGTGCGAAGGGCACGCTGGTCCGATCGATGCCGTCCGGCCCCAGGAAGCTGGTGAACTTCGCGTCGGTATAGGAATAGAAACCGGAAAATTCGAGCCATTTGACAGGCCGGAAAATGGATTCGAACTCCAGGCCCTGGATGCGTGCTTTACCGGCATTGGTCACGACAGTCGTGACCGGAATGGTCGAAATGTCTGCCAACTGACGCTGGATGTCCCGATAATCGGCATAGAATAGCGCGAAGTTCGTCCGCAGGAACGTCCCGCCAATATGCCAGTCCGCTTTCAGGCCCAATTCAACGTCATCCACCTTTTCCGGCTGGAATGTACGGCGCAATCCGGCAACTGTAACGGCTCGCGCTCCGTACCCGCCGGTACGGTATCCATGGCGCGTGGCAAGATATGTCAACACATCCGGGGACAGCCGCCAGTCAAGACTGATGTTGTACGTCGGTTCGCGGAAATTCGCCTTTAACGGCAGTTCGCAGGCCGAATAGGGAATGTCGCCCGATACCGCGTTGAAGAAGCGGCATGCACCGGGTGCCGAGGGCCCAACGATAGGTCCGTCGAAACGGTTCCGTATCACAGCCTGACGACGGTCGTAATTCTGCCGCACGCCAATCGTGGCAGAAAGCCCTTCGGCCACGCTGTCCATCTTGAATGTCGTCTGCAGGAAAAACGCGGCGCTGGTGTTTTTCGCCAGCGAGCCAGTGCGTGAATAACGGCCATAGAGACTATAGCCGCTGGGACATCCTGCCGGATTGCCCAGCACGGGAGCGGGAGTCACAATCAGACCGGCCGCATTTCGGCAGAATCCCGCGAGGGGATCGTTGAAGACGTCGGCATTGCTGGTGAAGGCCGAAGCACCGAGGGTCGTTGGCGTGCCGGCCGAGCTGGAGTTTCCGACCGTGGGCGAGCCTTCGTCGGATTTTTCCTGGAAATAATAGGCGCCGGTGATCCAGCTTCCCCAATCCGCGTCGCCCAGAAGCTGGAATTCTTCTGAAAACTGATGCTGGCGCGCAAAGCGTTCGATGTGGATATCGACGGCAGCCGTGCCATCAGCGTCGTCAAAAGAGTGGAAACGGGATTTGCGATATCCGACAATATTCTTGAGAGTAACACTGTCGTTGATCTTGAATGTCGTGATATTCTCTACGTTCCAGTTCCGAACGCGGGTAAAGGCCTTGAGGCCGCTGGCAACATGATAGTTGTCCCGGGTCAACTGTTCGATCGCTCCTGGCGTGCCGCCGATCGGGATCGCAAAGCCTCCGGTGCCACCGTTGTTCGCGTTTGCGTACCCGCCGCTGAATACAGTCGTTAATCTGTCATTCGGATGAAAGTCGAGTGTCCCGCGAATACCTTCGGAGTTTTCATCGTTGATTGCCGCATTGTTTCTGAGAACGTCGAAGATATAACCGCCACGCTCCTTATGCTGCCCGGCGACGCGCAGGCTTAACGTATCACCGATTGGCAGATTGATCATCGCATCTGTAATATAGGTATCATAGTTCGCGACCGTCTGTGCGATGGACGCTTCGAAATTCCGGCTTGCGCCATTTGGGGTGACCACGACTGCGCCGCCGGGCGTATTCCGCCCGAACAATGTGCCCTGCGGGCCACGCAGAACCTGGACGCTGGCGATATCGAAAAATGCAAGATTTGCCCCGAGCGGGCGCGGCACGACGATTTCATTGATGTACAGTGAAACCGAGGGATCGGACAGACCGGTCAAATCCTGTTGGCTGAGCCCGCGGATCGAGAAGATCGGTGCCTGCGATCCAGCTGCGCCCGGCGAGATGATGAGGTTGGGAACCTTGCCCGAAATATCGCTGAACTTCGTAATCGCCTGACGTTCCAGCTGGGCGCCGCTGACCGCTGACACCGCGACGGGAACATCCTGTTGCCGCTCTTCCTTCCGGCGCGCGGTCACGATGATATCGTCCGAATTACTGATCGCAGTCCGTTCAGGACCGGGCGCTGTTTGCGCCAGCGCGCTTCCGGCGCCTGCCAGGCCCGCAAGTGTAGCCGAAGCGATGCACAGCGCTATCCTGCTTGTAGATTCAAGCATTTTACCCCTCCATATTATCTACGCGAGAATAACTCACCAGCTTCTCATTGAAGGTGCAGGACGCAGGACGCGAGTCCTTCGAGCCATGTTGCATGAGGCAAGACGTTCTTCATGGCCCGAAGTCTCTGTGATAATCCATGTTTTACAAGGAAGTACGCAACTTTTTCCAGCGGGAGATGAATAGGGATTCGCGCGCGGGGAACAAGGTTCGGCCTTATCGACAATACCGCTTTCATCATGAAGAGGCGCACGGCCGCACTTGAATTTGCCAAAGACAATATCCGAGTGAACGTGAACTCTTCTGGCAGGATCACTGGTGGGCACGAAACCTTGTAAGCGGCGATGGCAACGTAACTGGCATTGCGGTAGCATGGTCGCGTGAGGGGCGCGAAAACGCGAGAGGATGGGACGGCATGCCCATTGCAATCGATGGCGGGCCACTATGCCATCCGGGCATTCACCCGAATGTCTGTACCTCGAAATATTTAACGATGGGAGGGCTGACGCCGACCGTCAGCATCCTGATGGATTGAAAATTGCTTCGATCCTCATTTGTGCGCCGGCGATTGTGTCGCAAATATTCTTCCCAGTTAGCCACTTCATATTTTTCCGTCCAATGGCCGGGCGCGGAGAGGCTGCGGAGAAGCATCCATCGCCGCGCGCCATCTCGACGCCGAATCCGTCCGCGTTCGTTCATGATAGTCAGGAATGCATCCCTATCCTCATGTCTCACCTCATAATCGATCTGGACCGTTATGGGGCCATGGATCGCTTCACCCACAGGAGAGTCCTGCGGGGGCGCCCATTCCGCCGCCGAAAGATCCTGATTCTCATTGACGACGATAGGCCAGCGCATGCCGGCCACGACACTTGCAATCTGAAGAACGGCCGCTGCTCGAAGCGCGGTCACGATATTCATCTCCGATGCAATGGTCCCAAAGAGGAAACTGCCGAGCGCGATCCCGGCAAATGCCGCCATCTGGTACAGCGCCAAAGCGCGCGCGGCGACCCATCTGGGCGCCGACAGCTGGACGCTCACATTGTAGGTCGAGAATGCGACGACATAGCCGGCACCGGCCATCATGTGCGCCATCAATATGATGGGCAGATAGGAAGCCAGGCTGACAAGCGCCGCGGCCATTGCCAGACAGATCGCAGAAAACGCCGCAACCGCTTCTGCTGCCATAAGGCGGCGCAGATAGGCACTGCCAAGGGCACCGATCATGCCCCCCGCTCCGTAGCTTGCCAGCAAGATACCATATGTCATCGCCCCACCCTTGACCAGGTCACGGGCGATGAGTGGCATGGTCGCCGGGAGAACACTCGCCGCCAGGCCAAAGAGGAGCGCCCGGCACATCAGGCGCATCAGCATGGGGGATAACGTCACATAGCGAACGCCGGCCCCCATTGCAGGTACAAATTTCTCCCGCGGCAGGCTGTCTGGCGACGCCTTAGGGCGCCACCTTACCAAGACCGCGAGAAGCCCCGTATAGCTCATCGCGTTCACGAAGAATGCCGCCAGGGCACCGCCCAGGGAAACGATCAAGCCGCCAATCGCAGGACCCAGGCTTCGCGCGACATTGAAGCCGATACTATTCAGTGCGGACGCACTCGATAGCGCGGATCTTGGCAGGATCTCGCCCACCAGGGCCTGCCAGGCTGGATTATGGAGCGCCGAACCGCACCCGAGCAGAAAAGTAAACGCCAGAAGGGATGATGGGGACAGGATTTTCGACCAGGCGCACAACGCCATGACGAGCGCGGTTGCCATCATGAAGCCGTTGGCGGCCAGCATGACGTTCCGCCGGTTGTAACTGTCAGCCACCGCCCCGGCCACGAGCGCTAGAAGCATCGTCGGCAAACTCGCGGCGGTTTGCACAAGCGCAATCATCTGGGGCGATCCGCCCAGTTCCGTCATCATCCATGATGCGCCCACGGCCTGTACCATGAGCCCCAGGTTGGAGCACATATTGGCAGACCAGATCGCCCGGAAAATCGGCGTTCTTAACGGAGATCCATCCGTGGGAGCGGTCATATCTGGCCTTATTGAAACGCGGCGCATCTGTCACCAGACCCGCAGCGCTCCACATAGCCGGACATTCTGAATTTGGCAAAACCGGCAAAAGTTCTGCACCGCAGGCACCCAGGGAGGACAGGCCGGTCAAGGGCGACGCAATCGGGCAGCCCGCGACCTTCCAGGAGGCGTGAGCCATAGCGAACAGTCAAACAAGGCTCCTGTGAGCGATCGTGGCGATGGCGGATTACGCGCTCGGGTCAAGCAGCGGCATCGCGGGGCCGTAGGGACGATCGCCGCCGATCTGGACGCGATGCATTTCACGACGCCAGCCGCCATAATCGTTCACGGCGAAGTGCTGCGTGCAGCGATTATCCCAGAATCCCAGTGTACCCTTACGGTAGCGGAAGCGGCAGGTGAATTCGGGCCGGCGTGCATGTTCAAGGAAGAAGTCGAACAGCGGCTGGCTCTCGGCCTCGGTCATATCCTTGAAACGAATCTGATAGCCAGCATTGATGAACAACAACTTGCGCCCCGTTTCAGGGTGAATGCGCACGAGGGGATGATCCATCTCCTCACTTACGTCAGCATTGATATCGAACTGCATGCCCTTCTGCTTGACCTTGCTCTTCGCATCATCGTCGGCTCCGCGATCGGGATCATAGGATACCGCGGCGGTGTGAACGACGATCAGCCGGTCAGCCAGTTCCCTCATGCCCGGCGAAAGCGTTTCATAGGCGAGATAAAGATTTGAAAACAGCGTGTCGCCGCCAAATGGCGGGGGATCGACCGCGTAAAGCATGGACCCCAGAGGCGGGCACTCCATGAAAGTCACGTCTATATGCCAAAGGCCGCCGAAGTTCAGAGTTTTTGCGGAGTTGTCAGCGTCGCGGATCAGTGGCGCGACTTCCGGAAATCCCGGCAATGTCTTGATGAACGGATGCTTCGTCAACGGGCCGAAATTACGGGCGAAGTCACACTGCTGAGCTGGCGTGATTGCCTGATCGTGAAAATAGATGACGAGGTTCTCGTGAAAGGCTCGTTTAATCTCCGCCAGGACCTCCGGCCTCAATGGCTGCGAAAGATCCACACCGCTGATCTCGGCGCCAAGCGCGCCGCTCACTGGCTCAACAGTGATGTGCTCGTAATGGCCGCTCATATCTCTTCCCTCTCACTCGAATTTCTGCACGACAGGCGACTGCGAGGAACCACTCGATCCCATGTGCCTCGTTATCCGTAACGATTTCCAGGCCTGCCACAGGAGCATGTGTCTCAGGCTTTCAAGGAACCTCAGCCGGGTCGATTTCGCCGGAGCCGAATGGCGCATCGCGCATCCGCAGCGCTTCCTTAAGCCCAAACTCCCGCACATTGGCCCGCCACGCCGAACGCGCCGGTGACTGATGGGCGCGTGTGTCCATCTCATGCGCCATGCGCTGGAGAGTTCGCGCGCCCTGCATCTCCAGTCCGACATTGATGATACGCTTGTTCGCCGCAAGGATATCCGCATCGACGGCCGCCAGTCGCCCGGCAAGCCGATCCACCGCATGATCCAGTTCGGCAGCCGGGACCGATTGAAGAACGAGTCCGATGCGGGCCGCCTCACGCCCCCTGATGATGTCGCCGGTCAGGGTCAGGCGCTTGGCCCATTGCGGGCCGACATGATACAGCCACATGTTGTTGGGAGGAGAACCCTGCGCGCGGGTCGCGGGAAAGCCAATGCGTGCATCATCGGCCGCGATGATCATGTCAGCCAGGAGGGCGATGTCCGTACCGCCAGCGAGGCAGTTTCCGTGAACGCGCGCGATGACCGGCTTATGCAAGTCGAAGATCGGCATTTTGAGATCGCTCATTCGCTCAAGCTGCCATGCATCGTCGTCATACCGCGCAGAGCCCCGATAGACTTCCTCCACCGGGGACTCCGAGACATCAGCTTCCAGCGACTTCTCATAGTCGGAGTTGCTTCCGATGTCGTAACCCGCGCAGAAATCCTTTCCTTCGCCCGCAAGCACGATGCAACGAACGGATCGAAGATCATCTGCCTCCAGAAGGGCATCACGCATCTCACTCAGCAACTGCGTGTTGAGAGCGTTCCGCTTTTCAGGCCGATTCAAGGTGATCCGGGCTATATAGTCGCTCACCTCGAATCTTATGGTTTCGGTTGTCCTTATCCACTTAGCCATCATAATCTCCTCGGGCGGAAAACTCCTGAAGGGCAAACAGAATTAGCCGTTCACCGGCAGGATGTCAGCTGGATGACGAAGGATATTTCCCCACCATCCGTCCTGCAATTCCGGCGCCACCTCAGTTCCAAAAAACACCTGGCCGTCAGGTCAACTTTCGCAGATTTTCAACATCATAGGGAAGTTGCTCGCGCCCGCTCCAAAGTTTAACGGTCCAGTCAGGATCATTCAGAAGTGCTCGGCCAACACCTATCAGATCGAATTCTCCCGCTTTGAAGAGGTTCACCACCTCCGGAATATTGTCAATCATTTCGGATATGTTGCCCTGGCGGTCGTCATAATATTCCCTGTTCAAGCCAACCTGTCCCACGGCCATGGTTGTCTTGCCAGTAACTTTCCTGGTCCAGCCTGCCAGGGTCGTTGGATCTCCGTCAAACCCCGGCTTGGTCAATTGCCGGTTGCTCACATCAAAGACGTCGACGCCCGCGTCCACAAGCGGAGCGAGAACAGCCTCCAGTTCTGCGGGGGTGCTGGCCAGCCGGGCATTGTAATCCTGCTGTTTCCATTGGGAGAAGCGAAAGAATATCGGCATATCCTCGCCAATCTCGCGCCGGATCCTGCGCACGATTTCTGCACCAAAGCGCCCGCGATTCTCGATGCTCCCGCCCCATTGATCGGTGCGTTGGTTGGTTTCCTTCCACAGGAAGTTATCGATCATGTAGCCGTGGGCCCCGTGCAGGGCGATCGCGTCAAATCCTATGGAAACCGCGTCCTTGGCAGCGCGCACATAGGCGTCGATGACGTCCTCTATGTCCTGCTCGCTCATGGGACGAGTAGGCGCAAAGGTCGCGGCCACATAGTCCGGGTGAATGGAGCGGTGGCCACCGAAAGGCCCCCACGTCCCTGACGGCCTCATCGACTCGGCATCGGGAAACGGCCCACTTCCTTTCTGGCGCATCACCCCCTGATGCCACAGCTGCGGCGCGATCTTGCCGCCGGCCGCATGCACCTCTTCCACGACATGGCGCCATCCGGCCAATGCGTCGGCTCCGTAGATGCGCGGTATATCCGCTTCATTCAGGCCAGCCTGGCCAAGCGCCGACGGATGATCGATACCCACGCCTTCGGTGATGATCATTCCCGTTCGCCCCTCAGCCCGGCGACGGTAATAAGCAGCCATGTCGGGGCCGGGAACGCCATTGGGCGAAAAGCCCCGGGTCATGGGAGCCATCACAATGCGGTTGGCCAGCTCGAGTCCGCGGATGCGGATGGGAGAAAAGAGCGGGGAAGCCAAATGATTTTCCAACGAATCAAACAAAGCTCTCAACTCCAGATTCAAGTGCCTTCACGATCATCGATCTCCTGTCTGCGACTGAATTGCAACGAAACGATAGTGACGGGACTTCCAGCCCCATGATGTGCCACACGCTGCAACTCACAGAAGGATTTGAATTTTCTTTCCATTATCCGGCGCAGACTGGTTTGCCGGTATCATGGCAACATCGCCTTGACCTTCCATCGGATAAGGTAGAATTGATCTGCCCTCCGCCGGGCGCCATGGGATCATGCCGCGCTTCACCGATCATCATCCCTGCTCTTCGGGCGTATGGACGATCAGGCCATCCAGCGCCGGTCGCAGGCGGATTTGACAGGACAGGCGTGAATCCGCGCGCCTGCCGTGGGCAAAATCAAGCAGATCCTCTTCGTCGGGCAACGGCGGTCCGACGCTTGCCAGCCAGGCCGGATCGACATGGACATGGCAGGTGGCGCAAGCGGCGGACCCGTCGCACTCGCCAACGATGCCGTCCACGGCGCCGCGCTTGCCGATCTCCATCACCGACTGCCCGATGTCGCCATCCAGCCTGTGTTCGACCCCGGCCGGCGTGATGAAGGTGATCTGGACCATGTTGACCTCTTGAATCCCAGAGTCATGAGGAAAAACCGGCACGGCTCCCGTCGTGCCAGTCTTCATCACTTGCCCACGCGCCGCTTATCCGCATGGGCGCCCCATCCATGTCGTGGATCAGGCGACTTCATGCTGCGCTGCCATCGCCGCGGCTGGTGCGCCGCGCGCACCGCGGACCAGTCGGCCCGGCAGGGCATCGGTTGCCTCGCCATTGCGATAGGTCACGGCGCCGCTGACGATCGTGGCGACATAGCCTTTCGATTTTTGCGACAGGCGCTTGCCGCCTGCCGGCAGGTCGGCGACCACGCGCGGCCGGTGCAGGACCATGTTGGGGATGTCGAGCACGTTGATATCGGCTTTGTAGCCCACGCCCAGTTGACCGCGATCGCAAAGGCCCACCGACCTGGCCGGCTGGCTGGTAAGCGCCTTGATCGCGGTGGGCAGGTCCAGCCCGTCGCGGCCCAGACGACCGGTCAGCAGATAAGTGGTATAGGCCGCGTCGCAGATCATGCCATAATGGGCGCCGCCATCGCCCAGCGCGACGATCATATTGTCCTGGCCGATCAGGTCCCGGCTCTTGGCCATATAGGCCGGGACATCTGATGAATAGGAGCACAGGATCGCCCTGCCCTCCTCCTCCAGCAGCGCGTCGTAGATCATCTCGCGGGGATTGATGCCCCGACGCTCGGCTTCCGCCTGGATGCTGCATTCGGACGCGAAATTATAATCTGCCGGGTCGCCGATGCGGTAGAGCGCGCCGATCGACTTGAGCAGGCCGACGAAGGCGGGATTGGGATCATCGGGCTCCTCGGCGATGAGGCGCGCGCGCAGTTCCGGATCGCGCATCCGGGCGACCTTCTCCGCCAGCGGCAGCTTGGCGATCGGCCGGTAGCTGGGATTGAGCGAGAAGGGGTGATAGCTGAGGTCCAGTCCGTACATCACGCCCATCGGGCGCGGCATGAACTGGCAACGGATGGTAAGGCCGTCGGCCGCCGCCTGACGCACGCCAGCGATATAGCGGTGCCAGTTTTCCAGTCGCGTCGCGATGGAGATCAGGCTGAAGGTCACCGGTACGCCCGCCTGCTCCGCAATGGCGCGGAATATCTTCAATTCGTCTTCGGCATCATTATCCAGATTGGGGTTGCACTGGAATGTGCCCTCGCCCGCATCCCTCAGCCCTTCGGCCAGCGCCAGCACCTCGTCCAGCTCGGTCGTCACCGATGGCGCCAGTTCGCCCGAGCGGAAGCGATGAAACAGATTGCGTGAACTGGCGACGCCCAGCGCGCCAGCCTTCACCGCCTCGCTGACATGGCGTCGCATCTCGGCGAGATCGTCCTGCGTCGCCGGCTCCAGATTGGCGCCGCGCTCGCCCATGACGAACACGCGCAGCGGGCTGTGCGGAATCTGCGTTGCGAAATCAACGTCGGACACGCGCTGGTCCAGCGCGTCGAGATAATCGGGGAAAGTCTCCCAGTTGAACGGCACGCCTGCGGCCATCACGACTTCGGGAATATCCTCCACACCTTCCATCAGCTTGATCATCAATTCGCGATGCTCGGGCCGGGAGGGCGCAAAGCCGACGCCGCAATTGCCCATGACCACCGTGGTGACGCCATGGTTGGAGGACGGGACCATGCGGTTTTCCCAGGTGATCTGGCCATCATAATGGGTGTGCACGTCGACGAAGCCGGGCGTCACGGTCAGGCCGCTGGCATCGATTTCCTCCCGCCCGCTTGCCGTGATGTTGCCGATTTCCGCGATGACGCCCCCCTGCACGCCGATATCGGCGACATAGGGCTGGGCACCCGTACCGTCCACGATCGTCCCACCGCGGATCACCAGGTCGAATTGATTGCTCATACCTCTCCTTCCAGACTCACCGGGTTCGGGACTCGGCGTCTAAATAGTATCTGCTATTTATCCTGTCGAGCCGCGCAGAACAATGGCTAAATGACGGGATGCGGGAAATTTTCGATCAACGTGCTTCCGCACAGGCTGTTCAAGCCATGTGCCGCGCCGGTCTTCCGGATGCCGATGGTCGCGCGTCAGACGGGATGCGCCAGCCGTTCTTCCGGCGGATAGCGGCCCATCATCAGGTAGCAGATGGCTGCCAGGAAAAAGCTGCCTGACGCCGCCATAAGCGCGATGCTGTAGTCGCCGAAAACATCATAAGCCTTGCCGATCAACGTCGCGCCCAGCGCGACGCCCAGCGCAATGCCCAGCGTCGACAGGCTGTAGATGGTGGCATAACTGCGCAAACCGAAATAACGGGCGATCATGAAGGCGACGATGTCGATCTCCGCGCCCTGGCCCAGTCCGATCATCAGCACGGCGCCATAGAACAGGGCGGGATGCACGTCGTGCTGTAGCAGGAGAAGGCAACCGATGGCCGGCGCGATGTTGAGGATGAAGGCGACGGCGGGCGCCCAGAAGCGGTCGACGAGCACGCCGCTGAGGAGCGCGCCCGCGGCAGCGGCCGCGCCCATCATGGAGACGGCGCCGACTGCGGCCATGGCATCCAGTCCCTTGTCGACCGCCAGCGGCTTCATCTGGGAAAGCAGCGCGACGACAGGGACATAATTCAGCACGGATGCCGCGATCAGGATACGGACCTTGGGCATGGCGAGCAGGACGCGCCAGCTGTCGCCGCGGACGTGCGGCGCGCCGGCGCGTATCCCGGTGGTCTGGGCCGGGGCCCATAGCCAGATCAGGGGCAATGCCAGAAGCAGGATGAAGGCGCCCAGCAGAAGATAGCCACCGGCCGTCCCGAACCGTAAAATGACGGGAAACAATATCATCGGCATCAATGCGCCCGTGACGGCAAGGCCGGATCGCGCGACCGCCAGCGCCGTCCCCCGCGTCCGGTCGAACGCGCCGCTCAGGATGCGCGTCACGGTGATGCCGGTCGTGGCCATGCCGACCAGCGCGAACAGGAAATGCACGACATAGAAATAGCCGAGCGAGCCCTGCATCGTCGCCAGCAGGCCGTAGCCAAGCGCGGTGAGCAACAGCCCCGCCGACAGGACCGGTCGCACGCCGTGGCGATCGGTGAGCAGGCCGATGAGCGGGGCGACGAAGGCGATGACGAAACCGAAACTGTGGACTAGGGCGATGTCGCCGCGGGACCAGCCGAATTGCTGCTGCAACGGTTCCACGAACAGGCTGGAAACGGCCGAATAAAGGGAATAGCCGAGCGACCCCGCGAACAGGGCGGCAACGCCGGGGCGCCACGCGCGCCGCCATTCCGTTGCAATGAGTCCCAGCTGCGACATTTCCGCAGCAGACTGTTCCCGATGATGAGGCGCGTGCATGCCCTATGGTGCGGCAGGGCGGCGGAGAGGAACAGCGGCGATCGGAAAAGAGACGCCACTCTACGCATATGTGTAGAAACGCCGTGACGCCCATGAACGTCAAGGCACATCGTCAACAGCAGCCATGGCGCGAGCGCGGCCCAGGGCCGCGCTCGCATTCGCCGTTGGCGGGTGATTGTGAGTCCAGACCTTATTCCCGACAGCACACGGCGCGAACCAAAACGGGATTAAGCTTCAGGCGGCCAGCCCGGGTTCAAGGCAACGCACCAGGGGCGTTACGTCCTCCAGAAATTCGAGCCTGCCGACCAGATGAATTACCTCCTCAATCGCTTCTTGCGAAAGCAATCCAGAGGTCTTCTCGCGAAAGCCCTGGGCATTTTCTTCCACTGACAATGGATCGACCGCGTCGCCATGCGCCACCGTGCAGGTGATCGCGACGCTGCTGCCATCTTTCAAATGCACCACGATCCGATTGGATTTGCTGAGCTGTTCGAAACCCGATCCTGGAATGACGACTGCACCAACCCTATCCAGATGCTTGACGATCTCCGGATTGGCCAAGCCTTCGACGGAAAAGGTCCGCCAGTCCATGGCTTCACCGGCCAAAACCGCAGCGACCGTGAAAGGCAAGCTGAAGCGGGCCTGTTCGACGTCAAGGGGAGCATCATATTTGACGATGTTCTGAAAGGCCTCGTTCACCTCCACCTCGACGCGCGCGATGTTTTCGATGCCGATGCCGTTCGCTGAAACCAGTTCGCGCAGGCCATCTATGATCCGTTGCAGCAAGTAGCAGCACGGATATTTTTTTTGCCCGACATGCATGACCCGCAGATCCTTGCCTGTGCCGAGTTCGAACCGGATGTCCGGCTGGCCGGCCAGCGCGTCGAAATAGCCAGCCGGGCCGTCAAGGATCGTAGGATTGCCCCCGATTCCCCGACGGGCCAGTTCAGCCGCCATGATGCCGTCGCGTGCGGCGAACCCGGCCTCCACGACATGCGCGGCCGAACCGGTCTGCCGTACCAGCCCGCCGCCGAGCGACGGGGCCAGAGCAATGGCGTCGCGCATGGCATCTGCGTCCAACCCCATCATTTTAGCGGCGGCGGCAGCAGCGCCCATCGTGCCGATATTGGCGCATGAGAGAAAACCGCGCTTGGCGGCACCATGGTCCGACGTGGTCATGCTTGGCCGCGCCGCGACCTCGAAACCCAGGATGACGGCTTCCAGCACCGCCCGGCCCGACGCCTTCAACGCCTCACCCAGGGTGAATGCCGCCGGCAGCAGGAAGCAGGTATATTGCGCCTCCGGCCAGGCAACATCTTCATATTCGGTGCAATGCGACGATATGCAGTTGAGGGCCGCTGCCATATCCGTCGACGTACGCATGCCGAAACCGATCGCGCTGGCCTGTGGCGTCCCGCCCAGCGCCCTGGCGTAATCGGCCATGGCTTGCGCGACTTCCATCCTCGAACCGAGAACCATAGAGCCAAGCGCGCTCAGGCATAGCCCCTTCGCCCGTTCGACGACGGACTGATCGAAGTCATCCAGCGTGGTCTGCCGGACATAGTCGGCTATCCGCGATACCAATGTCACCCAGTTTAACTCCCTCAGCTTTCGCGTCGCGGATACTGGACCTACCCCGCCGTCTTGTCACCTTTGCCGATTAGTCACTCCATGCTGGATGCAGCGGGATTATATCAGGATAATCAATGATGTGGCTGTGTTCTTCCCTCTTTCATCTCCGACGATATGCGGCTGGTCGATTGCTTTTTAAGGCACGGTAACGCCATCATGCGGGACAAGGAGAGGGCCCGATGCGGAGGTGAGGCAATTGATCGAAGCCGTTCAGAACCGCATCGCTGCGCCGCTGTTCACCCCCATATGCACCGTGGGCCGGACCTTTTGGTCAGCGTCGGACGAGGATTGCGGAACCATCCTGATTGGACCCAGCGTCTTTGGGTTGGTAAGATGCGACTGCCCGTGGACGTCGGAAATCTCAAGCGACTTGACTTGAGCAAAGTCGAGTGAAGTGGCTCACCAACCTTTAGCCTTTTGGAAGTGGAATTGCGCAATGGATCGGGAAATGCGGAAAGATGAAGGCAGGACGCAGCATCAGGCAGTCCGGATCGATTTCATTCCCGTCGAAGGCTATATTTCGCGTCCCTATGTCCAACTGGAAGCGGAAAGGCTTTGGGCACGGGTCTGGCAGATGGCATGCCGTGAAGAGGAAATCCCAAATCCGGGCGATTTCTACACATACGACATAGCCGATCAGTCTATCACGGTGGTGCGGCGTCAGGACGGCGCTATCGCAGCCTATCACAATGTTTGCCCGCATCGGGGCCGGCGACTCACCACCGGTTGTGGTCGGATGGGGCGTTTCCATTGCAAATATCACGGCTGGCAATGGAGCCTCGAAGGCACGCCAACGCACATCGTCGATCGGCATGACTGGAATGATTTGCTGAGCGACGCGGACGTTTCGCTGGTACCCGTCATGGTTGGCACATGGGGTGGCTGGATTTTCGTGAATATGGATTCCGACTGCGAGCCATTGGAGAGCTTCCTGGAACCAGCCAAGTCGATGCTGGACCCCTATGAGTTCGACAAGATGCGGTATCGCTGGCGCAGGCAGGTCATTCTGCCCTGCAACTGGAAGGTCGCGCAGGAGGCCTTTGACGAAGGCTATCATGTGCAGACCACGCATCGCCAGCTTTTGGCGGCACAGGATGATCGCAGCTATAGCAAGGCTTATGGCAAGCATGGGATGTTCGGCTATGACGCCGCCCGTGTAAGGGGGGTTCCGAGCCGTCGGATTGCCGATGAGGAGACGCGCCGCACCGTCAGTGTCCGCGACGGCTTTTCATGGTTCGTTCGCAACATCTGGGAAACGCTGGATGCCACGGTAACGACGGCAATGGTGCGGGCGGCCGATCGGGTAAAGAATGAGTTGCCCGTCGATGCCCCAGGCGCTGAGGTGCTCGCCGCATTCGCCAGATTCCACCGGGAAGAGACGACGGCGGATGGAACGCCATGGCCGGATATTTCGGTCGAACAGATAATCGCAGCCGGCACGGATTGGCATATTTTCCCCAATATGGTCTTCCTGCAACAGCCCACAAACCTGCTGGGTTATCGCGCGCGGCCGAATGGGGACGATCCCGATAGCTGTATTTTCGAGGTCTATGTGCTGGAGAGATTCGCTCCAGGCAAGGAGCCGAAGGATGTCCAGGTGGAAATAGCCGCGGATTGGCGCACGGCAGATTGGGGACTCATTCTGTCCCAGGATTTCCAGAATATGGGCGAGGTGCAGCGAGGCATGAAGTCGCGGGCATTCAAAGGCGCAAGGCCCAATCCGCTGCAGGAACGCGCTATCAGTAACTTCCATGAGGCGCTGCATTATTATCTCACGGCCAAGAATTGAGATGGCAGCACCCTCAATCGGCTGGACGGACGCGATCGATTCTTCGGACGTGCCGTGATGGCCCGGGGAGCTTTTTCCTACGCCGGATGATCGGAATAAAAACGCCATATATTAATGGCATACGCGGGGGTATAATCTGCGTCTGAGGTCAAAGCCAAAAAACTTCGTTGCGGATCAGCCACCAGGATGGTCTGACAGACACAGTGATAAGCGCGGCGCGTGCGCCTGGCATCGAATGGAGAGGTTCGGGGTTGCCTGCAGCCATCATGCTCATGCATGCGGCTGCGCCCCGGTCGGTGACAACGCCTCCCCTGACAGTTCGCCCGCTCCGATAGATGGTATCTAGGACAGATGGCATGAATGGCGATTATAAACGCATCATAGTGGAACCCGTCAGCGGCGCCCTGGGCGCCGAAATCAGCGGCGTTGATCTTTCTCGGCCGTTGGACGATGAGACGCTGGGAGAGATCAAGCGGGCGTTCCAGGAACAGCTGGTGATCTATTTCCACGATCAGTCATTGACGCCCGGACAACAATGCGATTTCGCCCGTAATTTCGGCCCGTTGACCAAGCATCCGTTCATCAAGACCTTGCCGGGCTTTGCCGAGGTTGCGCCGCTGATCCGCGACGCCGATGACTCGGTGAAGACGCTGAATTTTGGCGGACTGTGGCATATCGACGTGACATTCATGGAATGCCCGCCACTGGGGTCCATGCTCTACGCGGTCGATCCGCCGCCTTTTGGTGGCGACACGATGTTCTCCAATCTCTATCTTGCCTATGAGACGCTTTCGCCGGGCATGAGGGAGCTGGCTGACCGGCTCATCGTCGTCCATACCGCTGCGGTATCCTACGATCCGGACCGTGGCGCCGATGATGCGGCGAAAAGCAAGGTCAAGCAGAAGGGCATGGAGTTCGATATCAATGCTGATGTCAGCGATGAAATGGAGCATCCGCTGGTGCGCATCCATCCCGAAACCGGCAGGAAGCTGCTCTTCATCAATGCCGGCTATCAGATTCGCTTCAAGGATATGACGGAAGCGGAAAGCCAGCCGCTGTTCGACTTCTTCCTGGAGCATGCGCGCCGGCCGGAATTCACATGCCGCTTCCGCTACCGCAAGGGCACGCTGGGCTTTTGGGATAACCGCTGCACCCAACATTTCGCCTTGAATGATTATCATGGCCATCGGCGCGAAATGCATCGGGTCCAGATCGGCGGCGACCGCCCCTTTGGCCCGGCCATGCCGAAGGTGGCGAACACGGCAATACCGGCATTGGCCGGTTGATGGAGGAAAAAATGGGAACCGTGCGTCTGGCAGCATGCGCTTCGTTGCGCGACAAGGTTTCGCCTGAAGAATGGGCATTGCGTGTCGATCTTGCCGCCTGTTACCGACTGATGGCCCATTACGGCATGACGGATCTGGTGTACAATCATATCACCGCCCGGGTGCCAGACGGGCAGGATCATATCCTGATCAATCCCTATGGTTTCCACTATGAGGAAATCACTGCCTCAAGCCTCTACAAGATCGATCTTGAAGGCAATGTGATCCTGCAACCGGACACGGACTATGGCGTCAATCATGCTGGCTATATCATCCACAGCGCGGTCCATGGCGGGCGGGAAGATGCGGCCTGCGTGATCCACACGCACACCCGCGCCAGCATGGCCGTATCGGCCATGAAATGCGGGCTTCTCCCCATTTCGCAAACGTCCATGCGTTTCTACGATCGGATGGGCTATCATGATTTTGAAGGCCCGGCCGTGAATGCGGAGGAACGCGCCAGACTCGTAACCGACCTGGGGCGGCATGACGCGATGATGCTGCGCAATCACGGCACGCTTGTGCTGGGCCGATCGGTCGCCGAAGCCTTCAGCCTGGCTTATTTTCTGGAGATGGCGTGCAAGGCGCAGGTCGATGCCATGTCGTCCGGCGCTGACCTTATCATTCCGGAAATGGCAATTGCCGAGCAAACAGCAGAAACGATGGCGCCGAGGGACGGCAACCAGATCGGCCAGCAGGTCATCGGCGAGATGGAATGGCCGGCGATGCTGCGCCTGCTGGACCGTCGCGACCCATCCTATGCACAATAGGCTTTTCTAGCGGACCATGGCTTGATCCAACGGACGAATTGGTTCCATTCAATATTTTTACGATGAATGGCGACATAGCCGTCGTATCGGCCGCATCGGCCGGAGAACGAGGGCAATGCCCCAGCGCCTGCCTCACTCAGTCGACAATGCGGGAAACCTGACGATTGCGATCGAGTTCCGGATCAAGATAGCGGCCGACCGCATAGTCGCCCATGATGGTGGTCCGCTTGGCGTAGCGTGAGACATTGAGCGGAACCCCAGCCGCGGAATGAATGATCCGCCAATTGTCCCAGACGATCATGTCGTCCTTTTGCCATTTGTGAAAATACATATAGGTCGGATCAAGCAGATAGGAACTCACCTCGGCAAGCAGTTCGTGGCTCTCATCCTTGTCCATGCCCAGCACATGTGGCGTATGCATGGGGCAGAATTTGAGTACCTTGCGGCCGGTTTCCATCTGGGTGATCACCATCGGGTGGACCACTGCCGGGAAATCAAAACCCCTGTCCGACGACTTGCCGGGTATCACCTTGCGGGGCAGGCGCTTCAATTGGCCGACGCCGAAGGTGTTGGCGTCCATCGTGCCGCAGAATTGATAGACGACCTCAAGTCCCTCGATCCGCTTCTTGAGATCGTCCGGCAATCGTTCATGGGCACGGATCGCATCGACGAAGCCGGTTTCTCCCGCCTCGCTCGCGGGATTGACCATTCGCAGAACCGCCCCTCGCACGATGGTCGGCATGAACGCCTGATCCCAGTGCCAGCCGATATAGCCCGCGCGGTCATGACCATCGACATTATAATGCTGGTTGAAGCGCGGGTCCTCATTTTCCGGATCGTAGCGCAGATCGAGCATATAGGGATTCTGTGCGTTGTTCATCGATGCGGTGGCCGAGGGCTCCAGTTCCCCGAACACCCTGCTCAGCCGCATATGGACTTCGTCATCGACGGCCGCGCCGCGGAACAGAACGACGCCATGTTCAATCCAGACACGGGTAATCTCGTCTCTGGTCGCCCGATCCAGCTCCGACGACAGATCGACGCCCGTAATCTCGACACCGAGATGGGAAGACAGGGGACTCGTCTGAAGTGACATGGCTTTCTCCAGCAATCTCAAAAATGGGCGGTCATCTTGTCAGACCCCAGCATGGTGGATGCGATTGGGTGTGCAACATAGGCCATGGACAAAACAGGGGAAAAGCGGACATAATAGCGGCCGATCATGCCACATCCCGTTTCCACGCTCCGCATCGCCATCCTCTGCTCGCCCGACACCCAATTGGCGAGCGTCGCCCCCTTCCTCGACCTAGCGCGCCTGTCCAGACAGGCCGATGGCCAGATGGGAGAGCAGGAACGGACTCCGGTGCTCGACGTCGAACTGATCCGCACCGGTGGACAGCCATCTTCGTTATTCGAGCCGCTCGTGTCTCCCGGGTCCGACGCTTTTCCGATCGGGTGCAGCGCGATCATTCTGCCGGCGGGCGCGGACCTGAGCGGGTCCATTCCCGTCCCGGACGAACGATGTCTTACCTGGCTGGAGGCGGAGTATCGACGCGGAGTCTGGATCGGCGGCATCGGCACGGGCGTGCTGATGCTGGCTGCTGCGGCTATGCTGAACGGAGGGCCAGCATCCATCCCGCCGCGCCACAATCAGTTGATCCGAAGCCTATATCCGCGCATCACCCATGGCCATGTCGGCGGGATCGTTGAATATGGAAGGATTCTCACGGCCGGCGAATGTGCGTCGACCTTCGCGCTCGCCGTGATGTTGACCCGGCGAATCCATTCCCATGGCCTGGCTGAGCGCTATCGGCGGGAATGCGGGATTCTCGAGGCGGTGGTCCCCGACGACAGCCATCTGCCCATGCGCCAGAACAGCGACTTGCTGGTGGCGGAGGCGCGGGCATGGATCATCGCGCATATGCAGGACCGGATCGACATTCCGTCCCTGGCGGCGCATTTCAACGTGAGCGCGCGGACGCTTTCGCGTCGCTTCCACCGCTCGACAGGCACTACGCCGGCCCACTTTCTACGATCCGTGCGCATGGATACGGCCCTTTCCATGCTGCGACGGACCCGCTTTTCGGTGGAGCAGATCGCGCATCTGGTCGGATATAGCGACGTCGGCGCATTTCGAGAGGTGTTCCACTCCCACATGGGCATTTCGCCCCGGGAGTATCGCATGGCCAATCTTTCGTCGCAGCCATAATTCCTGGCCGCAAGGCGATGGCCGGCGCGGTCAGCCCGCCTCGATCAGATAACTCCCGCAGATGCCCGCTTCCGGGTGACGATCATCACCTTGCGCCGGAAACGCAGGCTCATGCCTTCATCCCCCCTGCTGCTCGGCCATGAAGCGGTCGATGCCGGCATTGAGCCTGTTGACCAGCGCACGGTCCGACAGTTCAACGAAGAAGCCCAGTTCCGCCACCGTGTCGAGGTGGACCACCGCCGCATCGCCATTGGACAGCGTGGCGCCCCAGCTTTCAAACACGCATTCGGCGCCGCCGGGGCGCTGTGTCATGTCGTCCACCGCATAGCCCATGTGGAAAATGCCTTCGCCGCGCGTCTCCAGCCATTCCTTCGCATTGCCCTCGCCCACGACCGGCTGGATCATCTCCAGATAAACGTCGCCCCATTTGGTGAAGGCATTCCTGTTGGCGAAACGGCCGCGCCAGTTGCGATAGCGCCCCTCATAATCGGTATCGAGCCGCCAGAACGGACCCAGGCCAAGCAGCCTGCGATAATGGTCCATGCCTTCATCAATATCACGGACGACAATGCCGATCTGATAGAAATCTCCGTTCAGTTCCATGGTCATATTTCTCCAGCATCCCGACGGGCGCGGGGGCGGGGGGGGCCTCTCATCGCATTCGCGCGCGGCCGTCAGACAGTCGTGCGGCGATCGGCGGCGGCCCGGCGCGCGGCGACCTCCGCCGCCCGCTGCGCCACGGTCACTCGCGGCAAGGCGGGATCGAGATTCGCGACCTTCACAACCGTCCCCCGGATTGTCGGCACCCTATCCACCCCCTGCCAGCGCACCAGGAACTGGACATGATGCAGACCATTGGTATCGATCCAGTTGGCGACCCCGGGATCGTGCGGGGCGACGACGACCGTTACGGTGCCGTCGCCGTTACGCACTGCCATGTCGGTGGTCGTGCTCGAAAGGATGCGATGCGCGTCGATCGAGCGGAACCACCAGTCGTGCAACGCGACGGCTGAATAATGCGCGCCCGCCGGATCATAGGTCGCGACGAACGCTTCATCGTCCGCCAGCACGATGTTCCCGCGACTGCTGGTCTGACGGACCAGTCCGCCGAACGCCGCCCGACCGTCAGGCACCAACAAGGTGTTGGGCTTGAGGGCGCTGAACATGCGCGAAAACCAGAAATAGAGCGGCACCTCCTCGATCATCCGCTTGGCGGCCTCGGTCGCAAGTTGCTCCTCGGTTAGCGCCGTGGGCCCCGGATCGAGGCACTGGATTTGCAGATCGAGCGGACTCTGCCTGGCCCAGTCGCTGAGGCTATCCCGCACGAAGAGGAAGCGGACGTCCTCGACCGTGGTCATATGGTTCTTCCGACCATTGGCGGGCTGGTCGTCGATCGTGATCTCGAAGGAGCCGTCAGCCGCCAGGTCAAGCTCGTCGTACATCAACGTCTGGACGGTCATCGACGTGCCCCAATTGGCAACGAGCGTCAGGCTGATGGAAGGGGCCACCGGTCCGGCAGGCTTGCCTTTCAACACATAGCGATGCCCATGCCCGATTCCCGCGACGCGATAGACGTTATCGGGATTGTCGCCACCCATGCGGGCTGACGGAACGTCCCTGTCGGCCCAGCGGTAGCCATGCATGAACAGGCGGACAATGCGCGGATGACTGGGATCATAGGCCGCCGCCTTGAACAGATAATTGACGACGAATTCGTCTATCGCGCCTTCGAAGGTCGATTTGGCCTCGTCCGGCACCTCCGCGCCGTGGGCGATGGCGAAATTCTGCGCGACGATGCGCCGCGCCTGCTTGATCCGGTCGGTTGCCCACAGCCGGCGCACCAGTTCCTCCGCGGCGAACTGATCGGGATTGGCGATGGGATTGGAAGAGCTGGCGGTAGCGCCGTTCGCTGCGGCAGGAAGGCTGGCGCTCACCATGGCGAATACTCCCAATTTGCCGGCAACGGCCATAAATTCACGCCGATCGAGTGTTGTACCATGATCCATCTCCTCCCGCTCCCGGATGCGGTTATTCAATCACTGCCTGGTAAAAGAAATGCGGCATTGGCGGCTATCTCCGCCATGACATTCTCCACTTCCGATTTTCAAAATTCGGACCGGCCGTGCAACTTTGCGTTTAGCATAGGCAAAATGCTTCTCTTGGTAAAGTAGATTTCCATGCGCGCGGTTACGGAGTGAACCCGTGAACATAAAATATCGCCCGCATGCATCGCGACGCGATCGCTAGCGCATTCGAGCTTCGTTCACTGGAACCAAAAATCGCGACAGGCACGATTTGACGGTCTTAGCCTGCGCCCCGAAACGGAAAAAAGAACATTCGTTCCATTTTTACCGCATCGCGGGCCCTCCTCTGGCAACAGCCCGGAATCCGCCAGCGCCAGCGCCAGCGCGGGGCAAGAGGCCCCCTTCCCGTCAATCGCATCAAGAATGCCGCCGCCCCTCTTCACCGAGCGGAACGCGATCCGCGCCAAGGCGCTTAAAAAACGCGGCAATCCGTGCCCGCCGTTCTTTTCTGTCAGACAGAGGCTTGGGCGGAGGCATGCGGTCAAGCGCTTCCGCGATGACCCGCACTGGCTGCGCTCATCGCGGTGAGAAGCGCCCGGCGGGCCAGTGCGTGATCGGAGCGAATGGTGATGGCGCGGTGCCAGAATCCGTCCCTTCCGGCACCGCCCCCCCCCAATCCCCGGCCTTACTCTGGCGCGCCGACGGCTCCAGGTTGGGGATAGCGGCCCATGGCAAGATAACATAATGCCGCGCAAGTGAAGCAGGCTGATGCAACCATCAGGGCGATGTTGTAACTGCCGAAATGATCGTAGGACACGCCGATCATGGTTGCCCCCGCCGCGACCCCAAGCGCAATGCCCACGCTTGTCAGGCCAAAAACAGTCCCATAGCTCGCCAATCCGAAATATTTCGCGATCATATAGGCAACGATATCAAGTTCGGCTCCTTGCCCCAGGCCAAGAAGAAGAATGGCGCCATAAAATGCCATTGGAGAGACGTGATCCTGAACCAGAAACAGGCAGCCGATCGCCGGGGCCAAATTCAGAACGAAGGCAACTGCCGGCGCCCAGAACCGGTCGACCAGCACACCGCTCAGCAATGCTCCTGCGGCCGCCGCAATGCCCATCATCGAAATGGCGCCGACGGCCATGGTGACGTCCAGCCCCTTCGATATGGCGAGCGGCTTCATCTGCGACAGGATGGATACGACGGGCGCATAGTTGAGCGCCGCCGCCGCGCAGAGAATGCCAACCTTCGGACGGGTGAGCAGAAAACGGATGCGATGCCCCCTCTCGTCCGTGCGGAGACGCCCGGCCTTGATTTCCTGGCTCTTGCTGGGGACCCAAAGGAAGATCAGCGGAAGTGCTATAAGGAGAATGAGCGAGCCAAGTATCAGGTAGCCGCCAGCCGTTCCGAAGCGCGTGATCACAGGGAACAGGATCATCGACATCAGGGCGCCCGAGATCGCGAGGGACGATCGACCAAGCGAGAGCGCCGTCCCGCGGGTGCGACTGAATGCGCCACTTATCACCCGTGTAAAGGCAAGTCCGGTTGTCGACAGGCCGACAAGATTGAAAAAGAAATACACGGCATAATAATATTCCAGCGACCCTTGCATCATCGCCAGAAGGCCATAACCGCTCGCCGTCAGGACCGAACCGACCAATAGAACGGGACGCACACCATAGCGATCAATGATATGCCCCAGGACGGGATTCGCGAATGCGATGAAAATCCCGAACAAATGGACGGCAGCAATCTCCCCCCGGGTCCAGCCGAACTGCCGCTCAAGGGGTTCTACGAAAAGGCTCGAGACAGCTGAGAACAGAGAATAGCTGATCGAACCCGCAATCAGGGCAGCCACTCCAGGGCGCCATGACTGTTTCCACTCATCCATTACCAACTCGAGTTGGGACGGCTCCCTCATAGTCTGAGCAACATAACCATTAGCCACATCATTCTCCTGCGGCGAAATGCCGGTCGATCCCGACCGCTAAATGCTTGGTCGCCTCAAACAGCCAAGTTCATAAGGCGCATGCCATTTCCTGCATGACCTTCCAGGTTTCCTCGGCGGCGAGTTCGCCGCATGCTTCCTGCGTAAGGAACCCGGCTCAGCCACGCCTTCCGGATGCGGGTAATCCGACCCCAAGAACAGCCAATCCGCGCTGCCCGCCTGATCGATCACGCTGCGCAAGTCATCCTCCGGATAGGCCGCCACGGAGATGTAACGCTTGAACAACGCTGCACGCCCGCATCCCATTCCTCCCATATCTGCGGGGAGAGACATGCGGGCCATGCATCGTCAATTCCGTAAGAATGCGTGTCGGTGCCGAAAATCGGCTCACCATAGACCGGCCCATCCACACATTCGCGCAAAATGGCATCGGTCATGGCAGAAGCTCCTGTACGTTTTCAGCACGGATCAATGCGGTGGTCGAACCATCATCGCGCGACCCGCATTATGCGCCACCAACACCATCGATCCAATCGCAAAACGGTCGGGAACGTCGGCCAACGGCAAGCGCTTTCCATCCATGCCCCGGAAATAGGTGTCGGAGTCCAGGCTGAACGACCGTTCTCCCTCCTCGGTGCGCACGGTCAATCCATCGTCCCGCAACGCCACAAGGGTGCCAATGGCCGGTTTATCGTCGCTGTCCCGCATGACCCGCAAGTCGACCGAGAACCGGAACCGGTCGGAGATGTTGGTGAGGCCGGTATGCGGCGTCATCACATCCATCATCAGCAGATCGCCGGGGCGGTATTCGCTGTGCCTCCATTGACTGCCGGGAATGGAATCAAGCTCGATGCCCGAGTACAGGTCATCGACCACCGGATGGAGAATGGCTCCCTTGTGCAGCCCTTCCGCAACCGCCACGCCGCCCATATCCGCCGTGACTGTGACCAGGGGAACCCAGGTGACGAAAAAGGGTATGCCGCGGTTGAACGCACCGTCCTGATGAATGAAAAGCGTACGCTCTTCCCCTGCCTTACCGTTCGGCGGGGTGCCCCGATTGACGATGTTCGCGATCCAGTGCGGTTCATCGCCCAGAAGAGAGCGAAAAAACGCGTGGATGGATGGAGTATCCACGAACGTCCGCCAGGCATCCGTCCGCCGGACGTTCTCGCGAAAGGCCGCGGCATCGAACGGCTGACCGTTATAGCGGAACAGCAGATCACCTTCTTCAACGACCTGTTGCCGCAGCAGCTCGGCAGCGTATGCGTCACGAAATTTCGCGACAGCTTCCTGATCGAGAACATCGCGA
Organism: Sphingobium sp.; assembly: GCF_032153725.1. Taxonomy (GTDB): domain Bacteria; phylum Pseudomonadota; class Alphaproteobacteria; order Sphingomonadales; family Sphingomonadaceae; genus Sphingobium. The sequence continues at coordinate 25,085 of NZ_JALDYQ010000060.1, forward strand.
AAGAACCAGTATCCGTCTCGGTCCCACGCCTCTTGCAAACCTTCCAGATCACCCACCAGATGAGTTGACTCGTTCAGATCTTTAAATTCTCGTGGATCTAGGATCGACGCCATCGGATCATTCCTTATGCAAGCAGTTCGGGTCAATGCCGGCTTCCTTCAGCGCTTTCATCGCAACCTCGATGGCGCTGGCAACAGCCGGGAACCCAACGTAGGGAACGAGTTGCACGAGCGTCTCGCGGATTTCCAGGACCGACAGTCCGTTGCGCAATCCGATCTGGATATGCTTTCGCAACTCTTCGGGTTGCCGCAGCGCCACCAGGGCGCTCATCGTGATCAGGCTTCGTTCGCGCCTCTCGAGCCCTTCACGCGACCATACCGAACCAAAAGCGAAGCATGTCGCCAGGTCCGAGACAGGTTTGGAGAAGCTGTCACTCTCTGAGTTGAGGGTGCTGGCCATCTGCTCGGCGGCTTCCTCGCCGCGCAATTCCGCGTAGATTCTCAGCCCCTGGCCGCGCACCGCTTCCACACTCTTCCTCTCTCGTCTTTGTCGGCAGTTGAAACCACCGCCTTGTTACAGGTTTAGCGCCTGGGGCACTTCAGCGCACCTATTATCTGTTTATCCGGTCGGGGCGACGCCCCATCGTCCCGAAAAATGTCACGACAAGCCATTGAGATAATGGCGTGTTTCCTAAACCATCCTGTGAAGGAACTTGCGCGCCCGCCTCCGGAAAGCTGTCGTGCGGGTTGCGGCCCGAGCCATGGTGTCGCGAAGCCTCAGCTGATTGCGATCTGCATGTCGAGGACGATAGCCCTGGCAGAGGCCGGCCCATGTCGCGCAAATGCCCGAAACGGCAAGGAATGCCAGCGATCGCAGCCAGTTCGCTGATCTTCGGCGTCATCGGACCCATTGCGAAAAGGAAAGGACGCCTGATCGGCGCCCTTTCCTTTTATCCGACATCGTCATGCCGAATGGCGTGATTCTACCCTTCCGCTGCCCTGCGCAGCATCACCGTACGGTCCCCATCGCGCACCACGACCAGGCGCATTCCCGGCTTCATATAGTCGACAAAATCTTCGAACTTCTCGCGCACGCCCGGATTGACCGGCCGCAAATAGCTGTCCTCGTCCACGCTCAGCGTAATCTCGCCGACGCGGTCGGCGTCCACCGTCACGGAATTGGGAGTGAAAGCCGTGACCGTTCCGGCGACGGCACTGGGATTGGCGGCCGACTGCACGCGCGAGTCGAAGGAGATGCGCAGTCGATCGCTGGTATTGGGCAACCCACAATGCGGCGTGCAGGGATGCACTATCAGTACGTCGCCCGGAATATAATCGGTCGTCGCCCAGCTTTCGTCGGGAATGGCATCGCGCGGAATAGGAAAGGGGTTGGGCTTTCCGACATTGTGGAAATAACCCCGCTTGTTCTGCCCCACCGCCAAAGCCAGTCCGCCCATGTCCCGGGTGCAGGGCGTCAGCGATACCCAGACGGGACGATAATCCTGAATACCGGGGCTGTAGAAGCCGTCCTGATGGACAGTGCCCAGCTTGCTGTGCGGCGGATAGGTGCGATATTGCACGATCGGCACCGAGCAGGCCGGCTCGCCCAGAACCTTCTCCATCACCGAAAGATTGGCGGGGTCCTCGATCAGCCGCTTGGCGATGCCGGCATAAAGGTCGCTCTCCTCCATGCTGGCAGGCAGTGCCTTGCCGGTCCAGCGGCCTGTCGGGTCGCCCGGCTCGACCAGGCCCATCTGTGCCGCAACGGCCAACATCTCGTCACGCGCCCGCGCGACAGTGTCGGGATCGAACACCCCGCGCAGCAGGATATAGCCATTATCCTCGTAGAAGCGATTGAGCGCTGCCGGGTCGTCCAGTAGGTGGTTGCAGCTTTCCAGCTCGCCGGCCGCGACGACGTCCTGCACCTGCAGGTCGTCAGCCTCGGGACGGTTGATCACATCGACAGTCATGCCTCATCCTCTCCATGGCGCCAGCCAGCCTTTCAGGCGCCGATATGAGCTCATGATATCACAGGCCGTGGCGTCATGATCGGATAGATTTCTTCGACTATCGGATGTTATTGATCATCATCCGGAGACAAGCGCGGCCGCTCGGCCTTGAAAGCGAGCGAACTGCCGCCCCTATATGAATGACAGCTACGGGATTTGAAGACTATCTCGACGGCGTCCCATAACAAGCGCCTTGTCCTCAATGATATTTATATATCACGCGCAGGATATTGTCATTCCACATATTATTTTTCAAAGCCTTAAGCCTCAGCACCATTCCTCTTGAAATTATCGCACGGCAGATGTGTCTGGATTAGGATTCGCGCTCCCATAATGTCCTGTTTTGTCGAACGACAGGACATGGGGGATACAGGATGAAAAAATCCATTTGGGCGACCACTGCGAATCGATTGGGCCTTGCGCTCACGGTTTCAGGAGCGGGGCTTACCTGTATTGGCGTGACGCCAGCTCATGCGGGCCAAGCCGCGGTCAAGGAAAGCGACAACGCAGAGATCGGCGATATCGTCGTCACGGCCCGTCGCCGCACGGAAAGCCTGCAGAGCGTGCCGGTCGCGGTCACCGCGCTCTCGGGCGAGGATCTCGCGCGCAAGAGCATCGCCACGCTCGAAAATCTGAACGCGCACGTGCCGGCGCTGCGCATCACCAAATTCCAGGGATCAGACGCGCTCGTCGTCTCGATCCGCGGCCAGCGCAACAGTCAGGCGCAGCCCGGCCAGGACCCGTCGATCGGCGTCTATTTCGCCGAAGTCCCGACTGGCCTGCAACAGGGCCTGGGACTCGGCATGTTCGATCTCGAAAATGTCCAGGTGTTGAAGGGGCCACAGGGAACGCTGTTCGGCCGCAACTCGACCGGTGGTGCAATCCTGTTGTCACCGGCCAAGCCAAAGCATCAGTTCGGTGGCTCGATCCGTGCCGGTTATATCGGGGTTCCGGGTGGTGGCGGCTTCACGAGTACGTCCACCCTCAACCTGCCGGTCGGCGAACGCGTGGCGTTCCGCTTCGCGCTGAACACCGTCAACCGTGACGGCTGGCAGAAAAACATCGTCGATCCAGCGGCAGCAGCTGCTGCTGCCGATCTTCCGGCGGCGGCGGGCTACAGCTGGAGGTTCGGCAAAGTGACGGACTTCTCCAAGCGGCTCGCCGATCAGGAGAGCTATGACTGGCGCGTCGGCATGGATTTCCAGGCGACTGACAGGATCAACAATTATCTCGTCTATCAGGGCTCCTATTTTCACGCCGATAACGGTCTGCGTCCCCGCCTCTTTGTGGTTTCGCCACGGGCTCCGCTCGCGGCGGTCTACGCCCCCTATGTGGCCCGGCAGCTGGCGGGCGATTTCTGGAGCACGCAGAACGTTTGGAGATCGCCGAACACGGTCAAGCTGCATCAGGCGGTCGACATACTCACGATCGAAACCGACCTGTTCACGGTGAAGAACATCGCCGGTGTCAAGTGGATGAAGCGCGCCCTCGGCATCGACGCCACGGGTACACCCGCTTCCATGACGCAGAACGTGGTCAACGACTATTTCAACAACGGCCGCGATATCTCGGAAGAGCTTCAGTTCCAGGGCAAGGCGTTTGACGATCAACTTCAATGGACGATCGGCGGCTTCTATTTCGACAACCGGATCAAGCAGACGAGCCAGGGCTCAGGCTTCGGCTATTCGGGCCGCCCCGCAACCGCGAAGTCGAAGACGATCGCGGGCTATGCGCAGGCGACCTATAATTTCGCCGCTATCGAGGGACTTTCGGTGACGGCTGGTGGACGATACACCTACGACAAGCGCGCGATGAGCAAGCAGGGCTTCACCATCACGTCGACCAACTGCCGTCTGCGCAATTCGCCGACCGATGCGGGCATTCCTCCTGGCTGTCTTGCCTCGGCCTCGGGAAGCTACAGGAAGTTCACCTACAACACATCGGTTGATTACAAAATCGACTCCCGCTCGATGGTCTATTTCATCTATTCGACGGGTTATCGCGCGGGCGGCTTCAATATATCCGAGAATTTCCTGTCGGCCTATGTGCAGGGCTACAAGCCTGAGACTGTGGAGAATTTCGAGGTCGGCCTGAAGAAGGATTGGGACTTCGGCATTCCCATCCGGACCAATATTTCCGGTTATACGCAAAAGTTCAACAATGTCGTTCGCCAGGCGCAAAACCCAACCGCCGTGACCAGCGCGGTGCTGGTCAATGCCACCAGCGCGCGGCTGAAGGGCTTCGAGGCCGAGCTTTCGATCAAGCCGGTCCGCGGGCTCGAATTGGGCGCGTCCTACGGCTATGTCGACGCGAAATACACCGGGCCGTTCTTCCCGTTCGCTGGTTCGACCTTCAACGCGCAGAACTTTGAATTTTCGCTGGTTCCCAAGGAAACGCTGACGGTCAATGGCTCCTACACGCTACCGCTCGACAAAAGCGTTGGCGAGGTTCGGCTGAGCGCGAATTACTATCATCAAAGCCGCATGTTCTGGGATGACTCGCAGCAGGGCACCTCGCCGGGCTGTCTGGCCAGCGATTGCGGTCCACGCGATATTTATTCGCAGAAACCGTACGGCACGCTCGATGTGCGCCTCGACTGGAAGGGCATCGCCGGATCGCGCTTTGATGCGTCGCTGTGGGCGACCAACGTCACCAAGGAAAAGTTCAACTCCTCGGTGGTGCCATTGGCCAACGCGATCGGCCTTCCGCTCTTTCCGGGTGATCCGCGCTTCTTCGGCGTGGATCTGACCTTCCACTTCGGCACAGATTAAGAGGACGGAGCGATTTCGCTCCACACATCCGCTAAGGCGGGCGACGAACATCAGGCGCGCGCCCGTCTCCCATTTTTCAAGCGCCAGCCAGGGGCCATGGCCGGCGTGGTACGAATGATCCAGCGCATGAGGAAGCACAGCAGCCGATGATCCAAGACACGACCACCAACCAGCCGAGCAGGAAATGGGTGCTCTTCGTCGCCATTCTTGTCCTCGCCGACATCACATCGGGCATCGAGTCGACGATGATCTATTCGGCGATGAAGGAACTGATCGCGATCTATGGCGACGCAGCCAATGTCGGCTGGCTCGTCACGGGCTATGTGCTTGTCTCGGCGGCCGCGGCGGCGATCTTCGGCCGTTTGGGCGATATCTACGGCCGAAAGCGCATGGTGATCATCGTGCTGGCCTGTGCTGTCATCGGCTCCCTGATCAGCGCCATGACCAGGGAACTTACCGTGATGATCCTGGGCCGGGCGCTGCAGGGCGTGGCTGGCGCGATCATGCCGCTGTCCTTCGGGCTGGCGCGCGAAGTGATACCGGTCAGGCGCCTGCCGCTGGCGATCGGCATCCTCTATTCCGCAGGCGCGATCGGCGGCATGGTCGGTATGGTGCTCGGCGGCGTGCTGGTCGATGCCGGCGGATGGCACTGGATTTTTCTGGTCAGCGCCATGGTGGCGGGCCTGTCCCTGATCTTCGCCGCTGTACTGCTGCCGCGCGGACCGGTGGCAACAAACCCGGGCAGGATCGACAAGCTCGGCGGCATCCTGTTTGTGCCGGCTGTTGCCGCGATGCTGCTCGGGCTGACCAATGTTCGCTTATGGGGCCTTCTGGATATGCGTATCCTGGCCTTGCTCATCGGTGGCATGGCACTGTTCATCATCTGGCTGCGTTACGAATGGCGACATCCGCAGCCGCTGATCGACGTGCGCTTGTTCACTCGTCGCGAACTCCTTGCGGCGATGGCGTGCATGGCGTTGTTCGCCGGAGGTGGCGCACAGGTGATGCAACTCCAGATGCTGTTCCTGCAGCAACCGGTATCGACAGGGATCGGCCTCGGCCTGACCGCCACGCTCGCTGGCTTGCTGATGATGGCGCCCAATCTCTCGGCCACGCTGATGGCGCCGGTGGCAGGTCATATTGCGGGATCGCGCGGCAATCGCTTCGTCGTGATCTGCGGCTTCATGCTGAACGCCACGGGCTGGCTGCTCCTGACGACCTTCAACAGCAATATCTGGATTGTCATGACGATCACCAGCCTCGCTTGCATGGCGGGCAATGCGCTATTGGGCGTGGGCATCTACAATTCGGTCATCGCGGCTGCCCCGTTCGATCGCACGAGCGAGGCCGGCGGCGTCGTCACCGTGGTACGCGGGCTCTCCCACGCGGTCAGCGCACAAATCATCATGGTCATTCTCGCCCATTCGACCGTGGCCGGTTCAGCTGGCGCCGGCCATCCCGCGCCAATCGGCTATCTGACCGTCTTCGCGTTCATCGCGGGACTCAGCCTCATCGGCATTTTGCTGGCGACCCGCTTGCGTGGCCGACCCGATCGCCCCGCCGAGGCACTGCAGACGGGGGTCGAACCGGCGCACGTCTGATCCGCCGCTGTCGCGCTTCGAGACTTATGACACCGTCGGATTAGGTCCAAACTTCTACACCTCAACGCCATTTGTCATGCCGATCGGGCCAAACGCGAACCCCCGCGCGGGCTCGGATGGTCCGAAGATCAGGCAAAGCGGCCGAGCTTGAACCGCCGTGAATAGCCTTCGAATGCGCTCTCGATCATTTCACGCGTCAAGCCGAAAGGTTCAAGGGCATAGTCGTAGCGGCCATAGCGGTTGGATGCGTTGGACGGATCGGCCAGCCAGCTGCGCATGCGCGCCTCGAACTCGGGCGTGTAATCAAGGTCCCAATGGCCATAGGCGCGGCGGATGACATCCACAGGATCGCGGGTCAGATCATGGAAATCAACATGGAAAATCCGGGGATCGTCGACCAGCGGGTTCTCCATCGCTTCCGACACCGATGCGGCGATGCTGTTGACGAAAGCGGGACCCAGCGTCTTGAAGTCCATCTGCCAGTCGGTGATGCCGCCATAGAGCACCGCTGTGATCGCCATCGTGGAAGGATGCACCTGTACCGGGTCACGATGCGGCCAGATGCACAGCGCATCAGGATAAGCCTCGAACAGGGCGTCCAGCGCGAACTGGTGGTAGATGCCCTTCACCACCCAACGCTTGGTCGGCTGCTTCCACTGGAGCTGCTGAAGGAATTCGCGGTGGAAGCGATAGGCGTCGCCCATATTATTGGCATCCAGCAGCATCGCCAGCGCCGGAACCTTGTAGAGCAAAGAGGGATAGGCGTTCTGGAAGTCGAGAGTGAAGATCTCCTCGCACTCGATCGGACAATGGCCGCCCTTGTCCCAATAGGGGTGCAGGGTCAGCAGTCCCGGTGCGAGCATCAACATCTCGTCCAGTTGCTTGCCCGTCTGCTCGATCCGTTCTGGCGTGACCGGGACCTCCCCAGGCGGCGGACAAGGCGAGTGCGTGTGCCACCAGAGCGGCGCGCGCACGCCGGGGTCCTCGGCCAGCAGTGAATGCGTGAGCGTCGTGCCCGTGCGCGCGAAGCCAATGACGAAGATCGGCCGCTCGATCTTCTCCTGCGCGATGCCTGGCAGGCGCCTGCGATCAGCGCTGAGGCGCAGGCGCGTGGAAAGCAGGTTGCGAAGCTGCAACTCAACCCCCGCCTTCTGGTCGGGCCGCAGCGCCGGTTGTTGATTCAGCCAGTCGACGAAGCGGCCCACCCTTTTGATCAAATCTTGATCCAACGCTTCGAAATTGCCGGCAACGATCTGAGATGTGTGGATCAACTTGTCGACATCGATCCGTGTCGAAAAATCTGATTCCGCCTTGATGGCATTCGAACGGCTGCGCATCGCGAACCCTCTCCCTTTCCGAATCGATTTTATTAGCTAGGATTTCTTTATTAAGCGGATAAAGGCAAAAACGTCAAGAAATTCGTGCGCAATGAAAAGAACAATCGTTCCTTTTTTCTGCTCTTGCAATAGGCATCCCGGCAATCTCCCGCGATGCGCGCATCATTCCACACTGCATGCCCGGCACCGCATTCGCCATCGATATATGGTGCAGCCCACTCAGCGTTCGTCAACCGGATGAACGGGTTCAATAAAACCGGCCGCTGCCAGCCGATCCACGCCATACAACGCGTCAGGCAGGAGGTTGGTTCAGGGGAAGATGCTGTCGCCGAAGCGCTGGGTGTGGGTGATCAGATCG
>NZ_JALDYQ010000061.1:0-32391 GCF_032153725.1 Sphingobium sp.
CAAAATTCTTACATGGTGGTAAGGACATCGTGAGAAATGGCAAATTTAACCGATCCATCCACGCCTGAAAGCCGTGAATAACCGGAGCCGCCGCCCACATGTCCCTTCATCAATCTACAATGTCAAAGAGCGCACCAAAGTCAGAAGCGGACAACAAGCGACCCTCGAACTTTCGTGCGAGGACGTGCCGTCCTTGATATTGGCGACCGATCGTGGCGAGAACCGTAGGTCATCACCGCGTCGGTGGAGTGGCATCTAGGCGCGTCCGATGAGTCGGTCAATAGGAAAAATAGGATTTTGTCATATTTCTGAAAACCAACGGGAAAGGGAGGCTGAGCGCCCCCTTCCCCCCTTGTCAGGCCAGTGGCTCACCGACCCATGTTTCGGTATCGATCTGGGCCTGCGCATCCCTGGGGTAGCGTGGGCCGGACACTGCTTCGAACGTGAAGATCGCGTCCACCGCCGCGAACAGGTCATCGGACAGGTCGAGGGAGAGCGTCGCCAGATCCTCATCCAGATGGGCGATGCTGGTGGTTCCCGGAATCGGCACCACGAAATCCCGTCGAGCGAGCAGCCAGGCGAGGCAGAGCTGCGCCGCGGTGCAGCCGGCTTCGGCCGCCAGCGCCTTGAGCCGGGCGGCCAATGTCAGATTGGCTTCCAGATGCGGGGACTGGAATCGGGGCATGGCGCCGCGAATGTCCCCCTTCGGCACGCCCTGCGGTCCGACATTGCCGGCGAGCAGGCCACGGGCCAGCGGCGAGAAGGCCACGAAGGCCGCGCCCAGTTCCGCGCAGGCGTCCAGCACTGCCACTTCGGCATTGCGGGTCCATGGGGAATATTCGGTCTGCATCGCCGCGATCGGATGCACCGCATGGGCACGGCGCAGGGTGGCGGCGGACATTTCGGACAGGCCGATGGCGCCGATCTTCCCCGCCTCCACCGCGCGGGCGAGAGCGCCGACCGACTCCTCGATCGGCACCTTCGGATCGAGACGGTGGAGATAATAGAGGTCGATATGGTCGGTCTTCAGGCGACGGAGGGAATCTTCCAGAACCCGTACGATCGCGGCAGGCGAGCCGTCGAGGCCACGCCTGCCGTCAATCTCCGCCAGCACGCATTTGCTCGCCAGCGTGAATTCGGCCCGGCGGTGCATGATGGTGCGGCCAACCAGCTGCTCATTGGCGCCAAAGCCGTAAAGCGCCGCCGTATCGAAGAAGGTCACGCCGGCATCCAGCGCATGGAGCAGCACTCGCTCCGCCTGTTCCGGCTCGGGCCGGGGCAGATAGGCGTGGCTCAGATTCATACAGCCAAGGCCGATGGCCGAGACGCTGTAAGGTCCGATTTTCCGGGTGGCCAAAGCCTTACTCATACCAGAGCTTTCGTCATATCAGAGCGGCAATCCTACGTAATTTTCCGCGATCATGGTCTGCGCCGCGACCGAGGAAGCGATATAGTCGAGGTCGGCGACCTGCATCCGGCGGTCGAACGCGTCGTTTTCCGGGAAGCGGTGCATCAGCCTTGTCAGCTGCCAGGAAAAGCGTTCGGCCTTCCAGACACGGGCCAGCGCCTTGCCGGAATAGCCTGCGATCGCGTCATTGTCATGGCCCTTATAGTGCCGGACCAGCGCGTCGGAGAGATAATGCACGTCCGAGGCGGCGAGGTTGAGGCCCTTCGCCCCGGTCGGCGGCACGATATGGGCGCTGTCCCCGGCAAGCATCAGGCGGCCGTGGCGCATCGGTTCGAAGACGAAGCTGCGCAGCGGGGCGATGGATTTTTCGAGCGCCGGGCCGCGCGTCATATGGGCAGCGGCTTCAGGGCCGAGGCGGATCGCCAGTTCATTCCAGAGGCGGTCGTCGGGCCATACCTCCAGTTTCTCGTCGAGCGGCACCTGGATATAATAGCGGCTGCGGGTGGAGGAGCGCATCGAGGCCAGCGCGAAGCCGCGTTCGTGATTGGCGTAGACCAGTTCATGGTTGCAGGGCGGGACATCCGCGAGGATGCCGAGCCAGCCGAAGGGATAGATTTTCTCATAGGCCGTCGCCACCGACGCCGGGATCGCCCGGCGCGAGGGGCCGTGATAACCGTCGCAGCCGCAGATGAAATCGGCATCGATACGATGGGTGGCGCCGTCCTTGCCGTAGGTGAGCCACGGCGCATCACCATCCACGTCGAACAGGGCCACGTCGGCGGCTTCGTAGATGATGGGGAGACCGCGTTCGGGGGCGGCTGCCATCAGGTCGCGGGTAATTTCGGTCTGGCCATAGACCATGACATGCCTGCCGGTGAGCGCGGCAATGTCGATGCGGATCAGACGCTTCCCGTCGGCCAGGTGGAAGCCGTCATGCGGCAGGCCTTCGGCGTGCATCCGGGCGCCCAGACCCAGACGATCCATCAGGTCGGTGGTGGTGCGTTCCAGCACGCCGGCGCGGATGCGGCCCAATATATGATCGGGCGAGGCACGCTCGACGATGACGGTGTCGATCCCCTCGGCGCGCAGAAGGTGGCCGAGCAGCAGGCCGGCGGGACCGGCCCCGACGATGACGACCTGGGTTTTCATGGACAGTCCTCTCCGGCGGAATGCGGCTTTGCGCGGCATGATGCCGGGTTGCCGGTCGCAAGGACATGGGTGGAGCAACCGATTAGTTGGACGATCCAACGCGCCTTACCCCCTCCCGCAGGCGGGAGGGGGGTGAACGATCAGCCCATGTTCAGCACGACCGCCTGATCCCGCGCATCGCGCAGGCGGATATAGAGTTTGCCGTCCCTGGGCATGGGGACCGACAGGCTCGACCCGGTGAAGCCCTGCGCCACCACGGTCGGCTTGTCGAAGCCCGGCGCGCCGTCCACCGCGTCGATCAGAAACAGGTCGCGCCCCTTGATCGTGCAATCCTGCCCTTCGCAGCTGACGCCCTCTATATGCGGCAGGCGCGCCAGCGTCACCAGCGGCTGCCAGTCGCTGGGTCCGTCCTCCCGGAGCAGCCGGAAACGCAGCGGTCCGGAGACGGGCGCGAGGGCCGCCGGGTCCAGCGTCGCCACCATCACATCCGGGCCGGATAGCCGCATGCCCAACCTGACCGACTTCGCACCATCCGCAGAGGCGACCTCCAGCGCATCATCCGGCCGGAACGCCGCGCCCTGATCCGCCCGCACCGAAAAGACCAGCCGCCCATCGTCGGGCAGCAGATCATCGCCCGACAGTTGCAAGGGTCGCCCTTCGCTTGCCCCTTGCATAATGCTCTTGCTCAGCAGGGTCACGCGGGGTCGCGCTTCGTCAATGGTCGCGGCCAGACTGACGGTGCGCCCATCCTTCAGCCGTATCCGCGCGGTCGCCTGATCGCCGGGCTTCAGCGCCGCGCCATCGCCCCTGGCCACCAGCCGCAGCCGGTCCACCGACCCGTCACGCGCCAGCCCATCGGGTTGCAGGGTCATGCCCGACAGGTCGACGCCGGCGACCTGCTCCAGCCGCTGGCCCGACAGGATCGCGCTATTGTCCCCGGCATGCAGGCTGAGGCCGTCCAGCCGGCTCGCCTGCGCATAAGCCTTGAGCGGGATCAGGGAGGGTGCGGCGATGCCCTGATATTTCACCTCGACCTTGATGTCGCCCGGCCCGCGGTCACCAAGCGGCAGGGTGAGCGCCAGCCCGTCCGTCCCCTGCACCTTCCATGGCAGCGATTGCGGCGCGCCGTCGCCCTGCCGCAGCACCACGCCCTCGATACAGGCGGGCGCTTCGCCACTGAGCGTCAGCGCATTGTCGCGCCCGACGACCAGGGTGGGCACTTCGCCCGCCACCTTCCACGGCGCATCGCCGGGCAGTTGCAGGGCGAAATCCGGGCCGTCGAACCGCTCAAAACCCCAATCGCCGTAGAGATGGCCTTTCACCGTACCGCTGAAGGCGGCGGGCAGCGGGTCCGTGCTCTTCACGACATAGCCGCCGCGATCCGCGCGTGCTTCGACCGGCAGGTCGATCGTCTCGCCGGTCCCGGCGGTCAGCTTCACCATCATGTTCCGCGCATAGGCGGTCGAGTAGATGAGCGGCGCGCCCTCGACCGGCAGCACCACACCCGGCCGGGCGGCGCAGATGGGGCCGTTGGCGGCGCTGCGCAGGCGCGGCGGGCTGTCCGCCTCGATCGCGGGCATGCCGACGACCAGCACGGATTTGGGCTTCTGGAAGGACGGCGCCTTGTTCAGCAGCAGCGAGGCAGATTCGGCGCGCCGGATGCTGAGCGTCGGCAGATAGTCGAACTCCGGATTGCTGAACGCGCCGAAGATCCTGGCCACGTCGCGCACCACGCCGATATAGGGGCTGTAGAAACCATAGCCCGCCTCCCGCATGGAGCTGAGTTGCAACGCCAGGTCGGTCGGCGCCCCGGTCAGCGTTTCGGCGATGGAACTGCTGTGCACATCGGCCAGCACCAGCTGCTCGCGATTTTCGAGCAGGCAGCTCGCCTGAAGCTCTACCACTCGGGAAAGGCACTCGTCATTGAGCTTCATCGACAGGCTGCGCGCCAGCGCGGGGGCGACGGAGCGCAGATATTCGGGATGGGTGTTTTCCTGCGCGCGGATCGCAGCCATGAAGGCGTCGAGCCGCGAGCGGTCGAGCGAGGCCTGATTGAGTTCCTGCGTCGCGCGGATGAACTCGCCCGGCTTGCCGCGCACCGCGTCGACGATCGTGGCTTCGGCGCCGCCGGTGTCGGGGACCAGGAACAGCGTCATCTGCCGCGCGCCCTTGGGCACGGTGAGGGCAAGGCTGTTGTCCTTCGCCTTTTTCTTCCAGGTTTCGGCCGCCTTGATCCAGTCCTTGGGCGGCGGATTGGTCGCGCCGCGCAGGAAGGTCGAGAGCAGCAGGAAGCGCGTGCCCTGATCCTGGGGCAGATCAGCCTTGATGGATAGCTGGTCGCCTTCGGCAAGGCTGGGGACCTGGGCGATGGGCAGCACGTCCTTGCCGCGCGTAACCGTGATGCGCAGGCCCGGCCCACCCAGTTCGAACGGTGCCGGGTCGGCGGCGTGGGCCGCGCCGTTCAGCGCCATGGCGGCCACGCCGCAAGCCCAATGCAAGGTCTTCAGTCGGCTCGGCAGCGGCATAACGTCCCGGTATCTTCCTGTCAGCGAGACTCCGCTGTCCCACATCGCCTCCCCAATTCCAAGCGCAGGAGCGGCGCAACCGGCTTTGCGACGAAGGGGGGACGCTGCGGGACGAACGCCACAGGATTGGATGCTTTAACCGGGCCGGTCGACCATCAAGCAGGTCAGCCCTGCGGTTCGGGCAGGATCAGGGCGGCAAGGTCATGCAGGCTGGGCAGCACCGCCGCGACCAGTTGCAGTTCCGCCTCGGTCGGAGGCAGCAGATCCGGAATCATGATCGTCGCCATGCCCGCCGTCGCCGCGGAACGGACGCCTGCATGGCTGTCCTCCACCGCGACCGCGTCGATCGCCGCCACGCCGAGACGCTTCGCCGCGAGCAGATAGGGTTCGGGATGCGGCTTGGGCCGCTCGACATCGTTGCGCGTGACGACCGCGTCGAAATAATCCAGCAACCCGGCCTTTTCGAGGCGCCGGCTGGCATGGGGTTCCTCCGTGGAGGTGGCCACGGCCATCGGGATGCCCGCCGAGGCGAGCCGCGCCAGCACCGGCTCGACGCCGGGCCGCATCGGAATGACCGCCTCCAAAGCCGCCTCGAACAGCAGATCGCTGTCGGCGTAGAATTGCTCCAGCGGAAAGTCCGCGCCGAAATGTTCCACCAGCATGATCCGGTTCGCGTCCCGGTGAATGCCAACCATGGCGAGCTGCAATTCTGCCGAAAAGGGCCAGCCCAGCGCGGCGGCCGCCTCCGCCATGGTGCGGCGATGCTCCGCCTCCGTATCGAGCAACGTCCCGTCCATGTCGAAAACGACCGCGCGCACGGGATCGGGCAGGCGCCGGCGGAGGATAGCGGGTGCATCACGGGCAAGGATCGATGCTTTCATGGCTCCCATGTGGGACTTTGCCAGGCATTTGGCGAGTGCATTGTGCCTTCCCCTCGCGCCATTCCATGTTATGTAGTAAATACTTTATAATGAGCCATGCACCCATGGCAGGCATGAAAGGCGACAAGAGGATGGCGGGCAAGGTCAACGACGCAGTTCAGGAAACGCTGGACAGACTGGTTGCCGAGGGCAGGGAAATCGGCGTCCAGGTCTGCGCCTGGCTGGGCGAGGAACCAATCGTGGACTGCTGGTCCGGCATCGCCGACGCGCAAACCGGACGCCCGGTGGATGGCGACACGCTGTTCAATGTCTATTCCGTCACGAAAGCCGTGACCGCCACCGCGTTGCACATGCAGGTGGAGCGGGGCCTGATCGATTATGATGCGCCGGTCGCGGCCTACTGGCCCGAATTCGCGCAGGCGGGCAAGGGGAACGTCACCGTTCGCCATGTGCTGGGCCATGTATCGGGCGTGCTGCGCATGCCGCCCGACGTGACGCCGGAACTGATGACGAACTGGGACTGGATGTGCGCCCGGATCGCGGAAATGGAAGGGGTCTATCCGGCCGGTAGCCGGTCATCCTACCAATCCATGACCTTTGGCTGGCTGGTTGGCGAAGTGGTGCGCCGCACCGATCCCCGGCGCCGTCCCTTCGGCCAGTTCGTCCGCGAGGAAATCGCCGAGCCGCTGGGCGCGACCGACCTGTGGATGGGCATTCCCGCATCGGTCGAGCCCCGCATCGCCCGGCTGGACGATGTCGCCGTCTATGTCGCGCCCGACAATAACATGATGCGCGAGGCGCAGCCGCTGATCGTCGACCTGATGCCCGATCCGTTCGAACGGCCCTATGTCCGCCGCGCCTGCATTCCGGCGGTGGGCGGCATCTTCAATGCGCGGAGCGAAGCGCGTTTCTGGGCGATGCTCGCCAATGGCGGGCAGTTGAACGGCGTGCGCCTGCTTTCGGAGGAACGGGTGGCGAGCCTTGCCGCGCCCCGTCCCCATTTCGACGATGTCGACCCGGTCTTCTTCGGCATGAAGGTGCCGATCAGCTGGTCCGGATTCTGGCTGGGCGGCGCGGAGGCGCCGCCGGTATCCAGCCCGCGCAACATGCGCGCGCTCTGCCATCCCGGCATGGGCGGATCGATCGGCTGGGCCGATCCTGACCTGAAGCTCGCGGTCGCCTTCTGCCACAACCGGATGTTCGACACGGTCAATATCGATGAAGACAGCCGCACGATCATCGGCGATGTCATCCGGGGTGCCCTGTGACCGAAATGGTGAGCGACATGACCACCGACTATATCATCGTCGGCGGCGGTTCGGCCGGTTGCGTCCTGGCCGACCGGCTGTCGGCCGATCCAGCCAACAGCGTGTTGCTGCTTGAAGCCGGGCCGGAGGATCGCAACCCCTTCATCCACATGCCGCGCGGCGCTGCCCGGCTTTACACCGACCCCAGCCATGTCTGGTATTTCCAGACAGAGGCGCATGACGGCGTGCCTGCCGAAAGCTGGATCCGCGGCAAGATGCTGGGCGGCTCCTCCTCCATCAACGGCATGATGTATTTCCGCGGCCAGGCCGAGGATTATGATCATTGGGAAGAACTCGGCGCAAAAGGCTGGGGCTGGAACCGGATGGGCGCCGCCTTCCGCGCGATGGAGGGGCATGAGCTGGGCGGAGATGCGGTGCGTGGCGGTGACGGGCCGCTGCGCATTTCGGTGGAGCCGAACCGCGATCCGCTGTCGGAGGCTTTCATCGCCGCTGGCGAGCAGATGGGCGTGCCGCGCGTCGCGGACCTCAACCATTCGAGCCGGGCAGGCGTGGGCTATACCAATCGCACGATCTGGAAGGGGCGACGGCAAAGTGCCGCGCAGACCTTCCTGAAGCGCGCGCGCGGGCGCCCCAATCTGCGCATCGTGACCGGCGCCATGGTGGACAGGGTCCTCTTCAACGGCCGACGGGCCGTCGGCGTGCGCGCGATCGTCAATGGGGTGGCGCAGGACTTTCCGGGCGGGCGGGACATCATCCTGTCGGCCGGCGCGCTGATGTCGCCGCTGATCCTGCAGCGATCCGGCGTCGGCCCGGCGGCGCTGCTCCAATCGCTGGGCATCGGCGTCGTCGCCGACAGTCCGGGCGTGGGCCGGCATATGCTCGAACATCGGCTGCTCTCGATGGTCTATGACCTGAATACGCCGCACAGCCATAACCGCGAATTGCAGGGGCTGCGCCTCGTCGGCAATGTGCTGCGCTATTATCTAAGGCGCACCGGTCCGATGGCCGCGGGTTATGGCAGCGTGGGCGCCTTTGCGAAGGTTCTGCCCGAATCGGAAACGCCCGATATCGAAATCCTGCTTTCCCCCGCCGTGGCCGCGCCCGATGCGAAGGGCAATATGGTCACCGATCCGGCGCACAGCATCACCCTGTTCGGCTATCCGCTGCGTTCGCGCAGTGAAGGGGCGATACGGATCACCTCCGCCGATCCTGCGGCGCCGGCACATATCCGGGCAGGCTATCTGACCGATCCCTATGACTGCGCCGTCACCGTGGCGATGCATCGCTATCTGCGCGAATGGATGGCCCGCCCCGCATTGGCCCCCATGATCGCCGGCGAGCGGGAACCCACGCGCTCGCTCCATGGCGATGACGAGATACTGGCTGCCTTCCGCCAGATCGGCCAGGCCGGCTATCACGCCTGCGGCACCTGTCGCATGGGTGATTTCGACGATGCCGTGCTGGACGGGAAATTGCGCGTAAAGGGCGTCCACGGCTTGCGGGTGATGGACGGATCGATCATGCCGACTATGGTATCGGCCAACACCAACGGGCCGATCATGGCATCGGCCTGGAACGCCGCGGACATCATATTGGAGGGACGCAATCACTGAGATCATGAACAACGGGCACGCGGCGCCTGCCGATCCTGAAACGGTCGGCAATGACGCGCCCCGTGCCCGCCGCCGCCGCCGCACGCGCGAGGATGTCGTCCAGCGCATCCGCGACGCCGCGCGCCAGCTTTTCGCCGAGCGTGGCTATGGCGGCAGCACCACGCGCGAAATCGCCCGGCTGGCCGACGTCAGCGAGACATTGCTGTTCCGCTATTATGGCGACAAGGCGACCCTGTTCCGGGAAGTGGTGATCGCGCCCTTTCACCAGCTGATGGCGGAATTCGTCGCGCTGCACCCCGACCCGACCGCCGCCTTCCCCCGGCAGGCGGAAACCCGCCGGTTCACCCGCATGGTCTATGAACTGTTCGAGGGCAATGAAGAGATGTTCCGCGCTCTGCTGACCGGGCCGCGCCCGTCCGAGGGCGACGACCCGGCGCCCGGGCTGCGCGACCTTGCCCCCTTTTTCGATCAATCGGTGGATCAGGTACAGCGGCGTTACGCTTCGGCCGGAACGGAGCCGCCCTTCGATCTCAATATCGGCGTACGGCTGGGCTTTGGCATGATTGCCGCCAGCGTGATCCTGCGCGATGCCCTTTTCGCGGGCGATCCGCCCGACCGGGCCGCTCTGGTCGATGTGCTGGAACAGCTCATCGCGCAATCGCTGACCGGTCCCACGCTCGATTGACAGCCATGCCTTCGGCTCTTATGTAGTGATTGCTTCATAAGAGAGATTTCAGGCCATGGACACTGCCGTCAGGATTCAGGAATATGACGATCCGGATTACGATCCGTTCAGCGCCGACGACATCAATTTCGGCGACACGATCGACCCCTATCCGGAAATCGCGAAGTGGCGGGCGCGGGCGGCGGTGCTGGAAGGCGATTATCGCCCGAAAATGGGCCTTCAGTCGGCCATGTATCCCGACCGCAAGATGTTCACCGTGGTCGGCTCCGACGAAATCCTGACGGTCCTGACCGATACGGATCGCTTTTCGAATGCGGGATACAGGTTCAATATCGGCGCCACCTTCGGCCAGGGCAGCATCAGCACCATGGACAATCCGGAGCATGGCCGCTGGCGCAGGATCTTCCAGAAGATATTCCTGCCCCAATATGTGAAGAGCTGGGGCGACGCCATCGTCGATCCTGTCGTTCACAATCTGATGGACAGGTTCGTCAACGACGGCAAGGCGGACCTGATTGAGCAGTTCACCCTGCTCTACCCGTTCGAGGTCATCTACCATCAGCTGAATCTGCCTGAAGCGGACGTGCGTACATTTCAGCGTCTGGCGATCGGCCAGACCGACTATATGCACGCGGACAAGGCGCTGGAAGCATCGCGCAAGCTGGGCGAATATTTCACCGCGCTGGTGGAGGAACGCCGCGGGCAACCGGGCGACGATCTGGTCAGCCTGTTGGCCAATACGGAGGTCGACGGAGACTATCTGCCGGAACTGGTACTGATTTCCTTTCTGCGCCAGCTGATGAACGCGGCGGGCGACACCACCTATCGCGGCACCAGTGTGCTGCTGACCGCGCTGCTCCAGAACCCCGACCAGCTGGAGGCGATCCGCGCCGACCGCCAGCTCATCCCCCAGGCCATCGAGGAAGCGCTGCGCTGGGACGGCCCGGTCGCGGTCCAGTTGCGGATGGCCAGGGAAGATATGGTGCTGGGCGGCGTGGCAATCCCCGCCGGGTCGCTGCTGGACGTGGTAGCGGGCGCCGCGAACCGTGATCCGGCGATCTTCCCCGATCCCGACAGGTTCGACATCTTCCGCGATCGCAAGGCGCATTTCTCCTTCTCGCGCGGGCCGCATATCTGCGTGGGCCAGCATCTGGCGCGCGTGGAAATGACCCGCGCGCTGCACGCGGTGATGGACCATCTGCCGAACCTGCGCTTCGACCCGGACAAGCCGAAGCCGGAAATTCGCGGATCGATGATGCGCGTGCCGAGGCATCTTCACGTCCGCTTCGGGGATTGATCCTACGGGAGCGATCGCACCTGAGGACTGGATAGTCCCCGCGTCCTGCGCGGTTTGCGCTTAAAAAGATCATGGAGAGGAAAATGCAGAACATAGTCCCTGAGGATTTGGCGCGCCCCGATCATGTTCCGGCGGAACGGGTCCGCGATTTCAATCTGTACGACATTCCCGGATCAGCGGTGGATGTGCAGGCGGCCTATGCGCAGTTCCAGCAGAATGCGCCCGACATCTTCTGGACGCCGCATAATGGCGGCCATTGGGTCGCGACGCGCGGCGAGGACATTTTGGCCATGCAACGCGACTATCATCATTTTTCGCACCAGCATATTCTGCTGCCGCCGATGCCGATCGGAACGCCGCGTCAAATTCCACTGGAAATCGACCCACCCGAACATGCCCGTTATCGCCGGCCGCTGATGCAGGCGCTGATGCCCGCGATCGTCGCTGAGCTGGAATCGACCGTCCGCAGGGTCGCGATCGAGGCGATCGAGCGGGTGTTGCCCAAGGGCGAATGCGAATTCATCGAGGCGTTCGCGAAGGTCCTGCCCATTCACGTTTTCCTGGAGTTGGTGAATCTGCCGGTTTCCGACAAGGC
The DNA here is from genome assembly GCF_032153725.1 of Sphingobium sp. Lineage (GTDB taxonomy): Bacteria > Pseudomonadota > Alphaproteobacteria > Sphingomonadales > Sphingomonadaceae > Sphingobium. The sequence continues at coordinate 11,422 of NZ_JALDYQ010000061.1, forward strand.
GGTCCTGCTTCCGCTGGCGGAGGATTCAGTGCGCGGGCGCGACGCGGAGACGCGGTGGCGGGCGCATGAGGAAATGGGCGCCTATCTTCTCGACAAGGTTCGCGCGCGCCGGGACGATCCGGGCGACGATCTTCTGAGCAAGCTGGTCAATGTCGATCTGGGCGACGGCCGCATTTCCGAAGAGGAGGCCGTCGAATATGCGACGCTGGTGCTGTTCGGCGGGCTTGATACGGTTGCGGGGATGATCGGCTTCATCGCCCGTTTCCTGGCGCTCAATCCGGGCCATCGCCGGCAACTGGTTTCGCGGCTGGATGACGATGCCTTCATGAAACATGCGATCGAGGAATTGATCCGGCGCCACGGCCTGGCCAACACGGCGCGTTTCATCACCGAAGATTTCGATTATAAGGGCGTTGCTTTCCGTCAGGGTGATCGAATCCTGCCCGCGAACCTTTTCGTCGGCATTGACGACCGCCTGAACGACGATCCGCTGGTGGTCGACTTCAACCGCGAAAAGCCTGTTCATGCGGCCTTCGGCAACGGCGCCCATGCCTGTCCCGGCGCGGTGCTGGCGCGGCGGGAAATCCGGATATTCCTGGAGGAATGGCTGAGCCGCATCCCCGATTTCCATATCAGCCCCGGTACGCAGCCGGTGCTGGCGACCGGCCTGGTGAACGGGGTGCTGCGGCTGGAGCTGTGCTGGCCCTGACCGGAGCAGGCGGGCATCGGGCGTGCAGAAAATACGCCGTTTAATCCTCCGCGAAACGGCGGTCATAGGCGGCCTGGCGCCGTGCGATCTGCTGGCGCCGCTGCTCGGCCGAAATCCGGACGACGCCGGGCGGCAAGGCGCCGTCCAGTTCGGCCAGCCTGACCTTGCAGCTTTCGATCGACGGCGGCGGCGCGTGGGGATCGGGAAAGCCCTGCCAGCGGTGCAGGATAAGCACATCATGCAATCCGCACGGGTCCAGCCAATTATGTACGCCCGGATCGGCCAATGACAGCACATAGGTGAAGCGGCCATCGGCATCCGGCGCCATCTGCGCATTGTTGAGGCTGATCTGATTGTCGCGATTGGGCAGGCTGCGCAGCCACAGGTCATGCAACACGATGTCGCGATAGGTCGCCCCCGCCGCATTGGCGGTGATGATCACCGCATCCTCATCGGTCAACGTGAAATGGCCCAGACTGCCCTGTTGCGTCAACAGGCCACCGACCGATCCCGCCCCTTCGGGCATGGTCATCATCTGCGGTCCATTGAAGAACAGGCGCTGCGCATAATAAGCGTAGAAGACGTCCGACAATATGTTGCGGATCGCCGTCGATGCCAGTTCATCCTCGCTCAGCGGAGCGCGCGTGGGCGGATCGAGCCGTCGCACGCGCAGGGCATCGGGCTGCTGCGCCTCCCAATCCCCCATCGAATCGCGGATGAAAAGATAGAGCGTCCCTTCGGGGATCGTCAGATGGTTGGGACGCCCATCGCCGGGCGTTCCATCCAGGGTGAGGCAATAGCTGCCATCCGCCGCAATATCCATGTCCTGCTGTTCAAGCGAGGCGAGAGTCGCTGACGTCGTGCTGTTGCCGACGAGCTGGAAGGTGACATAGGTGGACGGCTGGGTCTGGCGCTGCCCCGTCACCTCATAACGTCCGCCCGCCCCGATCGGGATGATGCGATAGGCGTTGTCGGGATTGTCGCCGCCCCATTTCGACCCGGGCACCCTATGCCCCAGCCATTGCGCGCCTTCGCTGTAGACGCGCAGCACGCGCGGATAATGGCCGTCGGTATTGGCCGCGACCAGCGTGCATTTGAAGCAATAATCCGACACATGACCGTCAAACAGCGCCATCTGGTCCGCAGGCATCAGCCGGTCGGCTACCCTTCGCCACATGGTTTCGGCCTTTTCCCTGGCGGCACGGACATCGGCACGATCGAACAGGCGCATGGCCAGCTGTTCCAGGTCGCGCTGATCCACATTGGCGACGGGATTGGTGGAGGACAGGAAATAATCGCCGGTATCGAGGGGCATCGAATCTCTCTCCATTGGCCGTGGGCGACGGCCCCTTCCAGCCATGACGGGCCGCGTCGGGATTTCAGAATAAGGAACGATCGTTCCCATAATTCTGGATTATTCCCGTCTAATTGTCGATATGATGCACCAGGTTAATCAGTTCCGTCAAGCTGGGCGGAAAGGCGCGCCCCTGTTGCTGGCCCTATGACCCGTCAGCGCCGGCTCTGGAGCATCCGATCCGATTGCATCGGCTCGTATGCTCCACGCTTTAATTTTTCCGCGTTTTCCGAGTCAGCAGAGGATTCTACCTGCTTCGAAGACGCCCTAGGACCAGCCCTTCAGGAAGCGCCGGGCGATTTCCGCGTTGCGGCCCGGCCGCTGGAGGAAGGCAAGATCATCGACCATCACCCGAAAACCATGGGTGATCAGGCCCTGTAGTTCGAAGGCCGCCTCCTGCGGATCGCCCCGAAGCATCACGCCATCGTCCATCAATCGCGCGAAATAGTCGCTGATCGGCCGCAAGCCTTCATAGGCGTTGGCCAGCAGCGTTTCGCTGAGGTGTGGAAAGCTGCGTTTTTCGGCAATGGCGATCTCCAGCAGGGTCCGCCCGAGCGGACGGCAGACCGCGACCTCCGTATAGATCGCGACGAACCGTTCGATCGTGCCCAGCGGATTGGCCGGGTCCAGGGCCAGCGACCATAATCCCTGGCGGATCGATTCGACGCTCTGGTCGATCAGGGTCGCGAACAGCCCCTCCTTATTGCCGAAACGGCGGTAAATGGTGGTCTTGCTCACGCCCGACCGTTCGACAAGCCGATCAAGGCTGGTGCCGCCAAAGCCGTGGAGCACGAACTCCTCCAACGCAATGTCCAGCAGCCGGCGGATGCGCAAATCGACCTGGGCGCGCGGAAGACGGCCGCCCTGCCACCGATTGCGCGTGCCTGTCGCCTTATGCGTCGTCAAATCCGGGCCCCGTCGCCTTTCCGCGTCCGTCGAACCGGATAGTCGATCAAGCCGCGCAAACCAAGCCTGCCCTGTAGGGAGTGCCCGCCGATCCCGTCAGATCACTGACTGGCGCCGCGCGGCATTGGCGACGGCGGTAAACTCGTCATAGACCGTCAGCGGTTCGTGATAGACGGCCGGATCGCAGATCGCGTCGAAATGAGCGGCGATGTCTTCGGCCGACGGCGGCGGCATCCCCATCGGCGCCACCCAGCCATCGGCGGCAGCGATGCGCACTTTCGCGTAACGGCCGCTATTGGCCGAATAGATGCCATGGGTCGACGTGCATTGTTCGCTGACCAGATAGACGACCAGCGGCGTGTTGAACGGCACCTCGACCCGATCCGCGCTGGCGGCATAATCGGCCGACCGGACGGCCTGCGCGAAGGCGGGAATCTCCATGAAACCGGCGTCCATTTCCGCGGCCAGCCGCGATTGCGCGGTGGGCATCAGCAGGTTGGAGGTGATGCCATAGGCCGCCCCCTCGATCGCGACGACGTGGCTCAAGCCCATGAGCCCGCCCTTGGCGGCCGCATAATTGGCCTGCCAGGCATGGCCGAACATCGCGGATGCGGAACCGGTGAACAGGAAACGGCCATAGCCGTTACGGCGCATCGCCCTGTACGCAGGTTGGGCGACATGGAATGCGCCCTTCAGATGTACATCGATGATGGAGTCGATCTGCTGATCGGTCAAATCCTCGAACCGGCCATTGCGCAGGAAGCCTGCATTGTTGATGCAGATATCGACCCTGCCAAAGGCATCCAGCGCGGTCTGGACAATGGACGCGCCGCCTTCCCGGTTGGAAACGCTGTCGTAATTCGCAACGGCTTGCCCCCCGGCATCCCGGATTTCCGCAACGACGAGGTCGGCTGCATTGTGGGATTCGCCCTGACCCGAACCGCTGCCGCCCAAATCGTTGACCACGACCCTGGCGCCGCGGCGCGCCAGTTCGAGCGCATAGTCCCTGCCAAGGCCATTGCCGGCACCGGTGATGATCGCCACGCGGCTGTCGAACCTGATTTCCGTCATATCCCTGCCCTCACATCCTCAGTTGACGCTTTGCACCTGTCCGCCGTCCACCCGGATATTCGCGCCGGTCAGATAGCCTGCAGCGGGGCTGGCGATCATGGATACCACATGGGCGATTTCCTCGACCCGGCCGATCCGGCCCACGGGGATCGGCGTGAGTTCGCGAGCCGCCCGCGCTTCGGCTTCCTCCAGCGGGATATCGCCCCAGCCCATGGTCGCGCGCAGATGGGAAAGCCATGCTTCGACCGCGGGCGTCAGGATCATGCCGGGACTGACGCTGTTGACGGTGACGCCGCAGGACCCCAACGACCTGGCGAGACTGACCGTCATGTTCAGCATCGCCGCCTTGGCCGCACCATAATCGGGGCCCAAGGCGATGGGCTGAACACCCGCTGCGCTCGCGATATTGATGATCCGGCCCCACCCCCGGGCCTGCATGGCGGGCAGGAGGCGGCGGATCAGACGCGCTGCGGCGATGGCGTTCAACTGATAGGTCGCTGCCCAGGCGGTTTCGTCCACTTCGGTCCAGTGCATGGCCGACGTGCCGACCGCGCCGCCTGCATTGTTGACCAATATATCGACTGCTCCCGCCGCCGCCGCGACGGCATCGGCACCTGCATCGGTGGACAGGTCGCCAATGGCCACGCCCGCCGCGCTGATGCGGTCGGCGACCGCGCGCGCCCTGGCAGCGTCACGGCCGTGCACGATGACGGCGCAGCCTTCCGCCGCCAGCAGCCGCGCGATACCCGCGCCGATGCCGGAACTGCTGCCCGTCACCAATGCGCGCTTTCCCGTCAGGCCCAGATCCATCTCATTTTCCCTTCACGACATGCTCGATAGCCAGCATCGTTGCGTAATCGTCCACGAATTCAGCGACATCGGCGCTGATCACCGCCACATCCTCCGGCGTGCGGAACAGCCCGTCCCGCAGCGCCGCCTCGTCAGGGAAATGCAGATGGGCCATGCCGAACCAGGGCTCTGCATCCCCTTCCCCGGCCGACAGCCGGTCCTGAACATAGCGGTTCATGCCGACATGAACCTCGCATGCGAGGGGAATATGCTCGTCCCAGTGACGCTCAACCTCGCTGCGGAGCATGCCCGGCTTCGCGCGGATGAAGGAGAGTTGCGACAATCCTGACGTCACCCCGACCGGAGCCGGGCCGTCTCCCGCCTTGCCGACCACCTCCCGCGACATGCGGATGTCAAGCGAGGCCAAACCGATGAGCAGCCCGTCCGCCTCCAACCCGATCGGCGCGTCGGACCATATTTCCGCGACGGCGTCGTAGATGGGCGGCACGGCAGGTCCGCCGGTTTCCGCCGGCGCCGCCATGCCGCAATGAACGACGATGCGCGACGCCTTTCCGGCCCAGGGCCGCTCAGCCAGCAACCTCGACAGGTCCGGCGGCAGGCCATCGCCGCGCGCGCGCATCAGGACGATGCTTTTCATCCCTCTCTCCAAGCCATGCGAATCGACATTTATTAAAATGTACCGTATATTTTTATTAAATCGGAGCAAGAGCGTGCAGAACCGCAATTCAGGCATCAGGCGCAGGGGACGACCAACGGTCACGGACGCACCGCTGCGCCGGGCGGAACTGGTCGCAATCGCGGCGGATATTTTCAGGACGCACGGCTATGAAGGCGCGAGCATCGACATGATCGCCGCCGCCGCGCAGGTGAGCAAGGCGACCATCTATGCGCGTTTCGGCAACAAGGCGTCGCTATTCGCCGCGGTCGGCCTTCATTCCGTTGCCTCCATGCGGAGCGATCTGGACCATATCGAAACGCGGGGACGGCCGCCGCAGGACGTGCTGTTCGATTTCGCCATCCGCATCACCGGCGAGGTGGCGCAGCCCGACCGGATTGCCCTGTTGCGCATGGCCATTGCCGCCAAGGAACAGTTTCCCGAACTTGCTCACGCCCTGCACGACCATATCGCCGATACCATATCGCCGCTCACCCGCTATCTGGCCGCGCTCAAGGCGGAGGGCGCCGCGCGGATGGACGATCCGGCCCAGATGGCTGCCCATTTCATCAATCTGGCCAATGGCGGGCTGCGCTTCCTGCTGACCGACGATTTTGCCGATGATGGCTATCGACAAAGTTGGTCGCGACAGGTCGCCACTCTGTTTCTGGAGGGGATTCAGGCGCGGCGATGATGCCCGACGACATCCTCTTCAGGGGATAAGGATGACCTTGCCGCCCTGCCCGCCCCGTTCGACCAGACGATGCGCTTCCGCCGCCTGATCCAGGGGTATCAATTGCGCGACCGGAACCTTGATCGCGCCTGATGCGACCGCTTGCCCCAGCCGCGCAAGATCGCTGCCGCAGGACCTGACGGCGAAGAATTCGGGGCTGGCGGGCAGGCCTTCCGCCGGGATCGGCGTGGTTGCCGCGGTGGCGATCCGGCCGCCAGGCTTCAGATGCGCGCAGAGCCGGGCCACCGCCTCGCCGCCCACTGTATCGATGACATGATCGAAGGGCGCGCCGCGCCAGTCCTCCTCACCCAATGCGAGGACCGCGTCCGCACCCAGCGCCATCACCCCGTCGCGATGCGCGGCGCGGACGGCGCAGACGACATGCGCGCCCCGCGCTTTGGCGAAATGCAGCGCGAAACGGCCGACCGCGCCCAGGGCTCCCGTGATGAGGACGCGCTGGCCCGGTTGCAGATCGACACCCCGCTCGACCAGTTGCAGGCCGGTCAGACCCGCCGTCGGAATCGCCGCGGCGGCCGGAAAATCAAGACCATCGGGAATTTCCCTCAGATATTCGGCAGGCACGGCGACATATTCGGCATAGCCGCCCTTGCGGAATGGATCGAGCGCGCCGAACACGCGGGTGCCCGGCGAAAAGCCCGCGCCGCCTGCCACTTCGCCCGCAATGTCGTAGCCCAGCACATGGGGGAAGGTGACAGGCATGAAAGCCTGAAACATCCCGGCCCGCCATTTGAAGTCCGCCGGATTGACGGCCACGGCGGCCACGCGCACCAGTGTTTCGCCCGGCTGCGGAGCGGGCATGTCCATCATCACCCTTTCCAGCACATCCGGACCACCATGGCGGTTGATGACGATCGCCCTCATCCTGTCTCTCCCTGACCTCGAAAATCGGACGCGCATGCCGGGCGGCGCATGGCCGCAAGGACGATCTGAACGATCCGGCCCACGTCCAGATGCAGATCGTCCGCGCCCACCAGACGCCGATGCATCGGCGCGAGCACCACCAGATCATAGAGCAGCCGCGTCGCACCCGCACTATCGTCGACCCCCAGATTCCGGAACGGCTCCCGCATGAGGGCGATCGCCTGTTCCAGCCCGCGCCGGTTAGCGGCCAGAGCCAGTTCCGGCAGGCTTTCAGCCTCTGCTATGAGCAACCGGTTCATGGCCAGCGCATCATCGTCCGTCGCCGCGTCCTTCAACCCCTGCGCCATGGCCAGCAATATGGCATCGTCCCCGGACAATCCCCGGCAGAGCAGCTCGATCGCAGCATAGCGCTCCCCGATGAACTGATCGAGCACGGCTGCCAATATGGCGTGCTTGTCCGGGAAACAGGCATAGAGGGTGCGTTTGGACATGCGCGCGGATGCGGCGATGGCATCCATCGACGTGCCCGCCAGGCCGTGCAGGCGGAACAGTCCGGCCGCCGCATCGAGAATGCGCATCCTGGCATCCGCTTTTGTCGACGGGGCAGCAACAGACATCACCATCACTCCCCCGGCTTTCTCCTGCGCGTCCATTGTTCCTGTCTCTATCCTGCCGTTTCTCTTGTCAGGGCGGATGCCATTCGGAAGCGGGGCGACCGGACAGCACTCGCCTTCGTTCATGCCGTGAAGGCCAGTGGCAAGCCCGGCCTTGGCCACCGTCCCCGTAGCAGCCGTCCCGAACCCGCGGCCGTGACCACGACATCCTGTCCATCGGCGCCGCCGAAACAAAGGTTGGTCACCATGAAATCGTCGATCGGCATGATTTCGCATCGACCGGACGGATCGACCACCCATATTCCGCCGCCCCCGATGATGCCAATGCAGATGCGGCCATCCGCTTCGACCGCCAGGCTGTCCAGCATGATATTGCCCGGTGCCGTAGCAAGCACTTCTCCCGGCGCCCGGCCATAATCCATCAGCACGCCGGGAGCGAGAATCTCGGCCCGCCACAGCCGCGCGCTCAGCGTATCCGTCCAATAAAGCCATCGTCCGTCCGGCGACAGGCCGACGCCATTGGGCGAGAGCAAGCCCTGACGCAGACGGCGGATATCTCCGCCATCGGGTCGCGCATGATAAAGCCCGCCATAGCTCTTGGCCCTGGCCGTGCTGGTGCCGTGATCGGTGAACCAGAAGCCGCCCGAGGCATCGAACACCAGATCATTGGGCGCGAGCAACGGATCGCCGTCGCAACTGTCATAGAGAATCGTCGCCGTGCCGTTTCCCAGATCCACGCGCTGGATCGACCCGCCGACATAGCGATCCGGCGCGAAGGCGATCCGGAGCGCTCCATCCTGCATCATGCAGTCGAAGCCACCGCCATTATTGCAGATATAGACCGCCCCGTCCGGTCCGATCGCAGCCCCGTTTGGACCCCCGCCAAGGTCCGCCACCAATTGCATCGAACCATCCGGACAGACGCGATTCAACCGGCCACCGCCGACCTCCACCACCAGCACCGACCCATCGGCCAGTGCAACAGGTCCCTCCGCTATCAGCAGGCCGGTAGCGATTGTCTCCATATCCTCTCTCCACTTTTGCCGGAGCTGCCCCCTTTTGCAGCCGGGGCCGGCCGCCTTGCCATCGATATGGACGCAAATTTCCTCCGCTACCAGCATGGGTGCCTTCCGCGCCCATCGCCAGCGGCGCCATCACACCAGTGAAGCTTGTAGCGATCGTGGTGATCGAGGCTTGTCAGGCCCGGCGCCGGCAGGAACAAGGGGATCATCGGGTCCGGACCGCGCACGGAACAGAAAAGGAAAGGCGCGACTGCTGCATGCCCCATGGCGTCTTTCGCGGCCGATGGAGGAAAGGACCAAGGTGACGGAAAAGGTGATCGACATGCCGGCCGGATTGACGAATGGCGCGGCGGCTGCAACGCGCAACCCTCCTGCCTGGCGCTCCGCGAAGGAGGAATGGCGCCAGAACTGGCGCGTCGGCCTGGCGGCCTTTCTGGCGATCGGCCTGTCGCATGGCGCCTATCAGGCGCTGTCCAGCCTGTTCGTCCTGCCCCTGCAGAATGCATTTGGCTGGTCGCGCAGCGAGATTTCCTTCGCCTATTATGGATCGCTGGTGATCGCGGTGGTCGCACCCTTCATCGGACGTCTGGTCGACCGGCTGGGATCGCGGCGGATCATGTTGGGCGGAATGGTCCTGTCATCGATGATCTATGCCGCCCTTGCGGCGATGAACGGCTCACTGGCTATGTTCTATGCGCTGAACGTGCTGGCGGGCGTCATCGGCCTGTCGGCGAGCGGCCTTACCTGCTCGCGCGTCATCAGCCAGTCCTTCGTGCGTTCGCGCGGCCTTTCCCTGGCCATGGCGCGCAGCGGCCTGGCCCTGGCCAGCGCCGCGTTGCCGACGGTGCTGTTCGCGATCATCGCCCGCTTCGGCTGGCGCGCGGGTTATCTGGCCGAAGCCCTGCTGGTCCTTCTGGTCGCGCTGCCCGCCGTCTATTTCTGGATCGGCCATTCGCGCACGATGACCGGCGCCGAACAGGTCCATGCCGATGCGGACCTGCCCAAATGGCTGCACCTGCTGCGCAACCGCCGCGTCTGGTTTCTCTGTCTGGGCGCGGGTCTTGGCTATGCCCCCGCTACCGCGATCATGAGTCAGCTCCAGCCATTGCTCATCAGCAAGGGCATCGAGGCAGGCGCGGCAGCGGGTCTGGTCGGCATGGCCGGCATCGCCAGCTTCATCGGCGCGCTGGTGACGGGCAGTCTGGTCGACCGTTTCTGGGCGCCCGCCATCGCCTTCCTCTTCGCCTGCGGGTCGGCGGCCGGCACATGCCTGCTGGCGTGGCATGGGCAAATCGACGGTCCGCTGGCCGCGGTCGCCATCATGCTGGTCGGCCTGGGCCTTGGCGCGGAAATCGACATCGTCGCCTATCTGGTCGCGCGCTATTTCGGCGTGCGGTCCTTTTCCACCCTTTATGGCATGGCGGTCTTCTTCATCGCCTTCTCCGGCGCGCTGGGTGCATCGATGCTGGGCATCGTGTTCGACCGGTTCGGCAATTATGACGCCGCGCTGATGGTGATCGCGGCCTGTTTCCTGACGGCGGGCTGCGTCTATCTGTTGCTGGGCCGCTATCCACCGGTGGACGAGTCGGTCGGGCATCACTGATCGGGGAAGGCAAGCGGAAGATTCATCGCTTATCTGAATTGTCCCCCGCCTGCCGCGCCGATCCCTTGGCCTGATCCGGCCTTTGCGCCATTTTGCGCTATCGCTGAAGTTGCAAAGCTGCGGTTTGCGGAACGAAGGCTGCCGGGCCGCGTCGTCGGACGGATGCCATGGCGTGCACGTCTCCGCCAGCCCGCCAGCATCGGCGCCAGACCCAAGCAAGAGGAAAAGCTGATGGCTGAATTTGATCTGATCATCCGGGGCGGCACTGTTTATGACGGCAGCGGAGGCGAACCCTTTGTCGGCGATGTCGCGGTCAAGGACGGCATGATCGCGGCCGTTGGAGAGGTGGTCGGCACGGCAACCCAGGAAATCGATGCGAACGGCCGCATGGTGACGCCCGGCTTCGTCGACGTGCATACCCATTATGACGGCCAGATCACTTGGGAAAACCGGCTGGCGCCGTCATCGGACCATGGCGTGACGACGGTGGTGATGGGCAATTGCGGCGTCGGATTCGCACCCGTCCGCGCCGGCGACCAGCAGTTGATGATCAAGCTGATGGAAGGGGTGGAGGATATTCCCGAAGTCGTGATGGCCGACGGCGTGCCGTTCAACTGGGAAAGCTTCCCCGACTATCTGGACGCCATCGAAAAGCGTGAAAGCGATATCGACTTCGCCGCACAGCTGCCGCACAGCCCGCTGCGCGTCTATGTGATGGGCGAACGCGGGGCCAGCCTGGAGCCACCGACGGAAGCCGATCTCGCGGAAATGCGCCGCCTGACCAGGGAAGCGATCGAGGCGGGCGCGCTTGGCGTCACCACCTCGCGCAGCTACGCGCATCAGTTCCGCGACGGCCGGCCCGCCCCCTCGGTCAATACCGAGGATCAGGAAGTGCTGACGCTGGCAGAGGGGCTGCGCGACGCCGGCAAGGGCGTGTTCCAGATGGTGCCGAGCTATGACGTGACGGCAACCGAGCGCATGGATCTGCTGAAGAACATCGCCCGCACATCGGGCCGCCCGGTATCCTTCACCTTCATGCAGTCGCCCCGGGGCACGGAGGACTGGCAGGAAATGCTGCGCGGCCTCGAAACGGCGAAAGAGGAGGGGCTGGACCTTCGCGGACAGATCATCCCGCGCCCGACCGGCGCGCTGTTGGGCCTTGAACTGTCGATGCACCCCTTTTCCTTCAATCCCAGCTTCAGGGAGATCGAGCATCTTCCGCTGGAGGAAAAGGTGGCGCGGATGCGCGATCCGGAATTCCGCAAGCGGCTGATTTCGGAAGCCCCGTCCGATCCGATGGCATTTTTCGTCTATGTCATTTCCGACCTGGATGCGCTGTTCGTGCTGGGCAATCCGCCGAACTACAACCCCCATCCGCAGGAAAGCATTGCCGCCCGCGCGCGCGCCATGGGCGTCGATCCCAAGGAGCTTATCTATGACGCGCTGCTCCAGCGCGATGGCCATGAGGTACTGTATCGCCCGCTTGGCAATTCGGAGGGGGAACGGTTCGAAAGCTCCGGCCGCTTCCTGGTGAAGAACGACCGCACCTTCCCGGCCCTGGGCGACGGCGGCGCGCATTACAGCATGATCTGCGACGCGGCCTATACCACCTATTTCCTGACCTATTGGGTCCGCGACGCGCAGGCAGACCGCAAGATCGATCTGCCCTACGCCATCCGCAAGCTGACGTTCGAACCGGCCTTCGCCGTGGGCCTGAAGGATCGCGGGCTCGTCCGGCCCGGTTATAAGGCGGACCTCAACGTCATCGATCTGGAGCGGCTGCACCTTTACGCCCCGAACATCACCTATGACCTGCCGACCGGCGGCCGCCGCCTGACGCAGCGGGCGGACGGCTATGAAGCCACCATCGTCAGCGGCACCATCACCTATCGGCAGGGCCGTTCGACCGGCGCGCTGCCGGGCCGGCTGGTGCGCGGCGGCCGGGAGGCGCCCCGGGTCGCGGGACAGCAGGCCCTGGAACCGGCCTGAGATCGCCAAGCGGGGAGTGATCGCGCCCAGCGCCGGTCACTTCCCGACGCGAGACCCATCCAATCACAGGCCGGGAATTCATGATGACTGCGGATGCCCTGCAACTGACCCCCGAACTCATTGCCTTTGTGAAGGAACAGAAGGACCGGGCCGATATCCAGGCCTGCCTGCTGCGCTATACCCGTGGCGTCGACCGCCATGACCGGGAGTTGATGCTGTCGGCCTATTGGCCCGATGCCTATGACGAACATGGCGTGGCTGAAGGCTATGCGGCCGATTTCGTCGATTGGGCGATCGGCTGGCATGCCGAATATCAGACCATGCATCACCATGCGATCACCAACCACTCGGTCGAGCTGGACGGCGATAGCGCGCATGGCGAAACCTATTACATCTTCTGGGGGGAGAACAGGGAAGGGCCGCCGCAACTGAGCTTCGGCCGCTATGTCGACCGCTATGAAAAGCGCGAGGGCGAATGGCGCATCGCCCATCGCGTATGCGTGAACGAATTGACCGCGACATTGACAGCCGCCACCATAGCGGACGAGTGGAAGACGCTGATCTCCAGGACCGGCCCCAACCGGCGTGACAAGGGCGACATTTCCTATGTGCGCCCGCTCTTGAAGGATCGGCCCGTGGCGTGATCGTCCGGTTCGCCATCGGACGATCATGATACTCAGGCCCATCAAAGGATTGAAAGGATTATTGCATGGCTTCGCGCACTGTTGTCGTTACCGGAGGATTCGGCATTTTGGGGAGCGCCGTGGCCGCGGCCTTCGCCGCCAATGGCGACAAGGTCGTCCGCGTCGATTATGCGCAAGCCGCCCATGACAGCCTGCCCGGCGGACTGGACATCGGTGGGGTTGACCTGACCGACTTCGCCGCCGCGCAAAAGACGGTGGCCGATATCGCCGCCGCCAGCGGTTCCGTCGACATATTGGTGAATGTGGCGGGCGGCTTTATCTGGGAAACACTGGCCGATGGCGGCAGCGCGACATGGCAACGCATGTTCGCGATGAACGCCGTCACCTGCGTCAACATGACGAAGGCCGCCCTGCCCGAACTCAAAAAGGCGGCTGGCGCGCGGATCGTCAATATCGGCGCGGGCGGCGCCGTCGTCGCGGCCGCCGGCATGGGGGGCTATGCCGCCTCGAAAAGCGCGGTGCACAAGCTGACCGAAAGCCTTGCCGCCGAACTTGCGGGCAAGGACATCACGGTAAACGCGATCCTGCCCAGCATCATCGACACCCCCACCAACCGGGCGGATATGCCCGACGCCGATTTTTCCCAGTGGGTGCAGCCCGCCGCGATTGCCGATGTCATCCTGTTCCTGGCCTCGCCAGCCGCGCGTGCGATCACGGGCGCCCTGGTCCCGGTAACGAAGGGCGGCTGACAAAGGGCGACTGGCGAAGGGCGGCTGGCGGATCGGGGGCGCCTTCCACGCCCCCTCCCTTGCCAGCCTCATCACGTCTTTGATGCTTTCCCGCACCCAAGCGGGCAGCGACTTGACCATCGGGAGCGACCCCAACAAAGCAGAACATATTTCGTCGCAGGGAGCCCATCATGACCATCACCGTCGACAGGCAAGGCCCGGTCGCCATCGTCACCCTCGACCGCCCGCAGACCAAGAACGCCATTACCCAGGAAATGCGCGGCCAGCTGTACGGCGCGCTCGAGGAAATCGCGCTCGATCATGACATACGATCGGTGGTCCTGACCGGCGCTGGCGGCGATTTCTGCTCCGGCATGGATGTAGGCGGCATGGGCCGGGGCGGCGTCACCGGATCGATGGACCGCATGCACACGCTGAACCGCATCGCCCGCGCCATATATTCGCTCAAGAAGCCGACCATCGCCGCCGTGCCGGGGATTTGCGTCGGCGTCGGCTTTTCCTATGCATTGGCCTGCGACATCGTGCTGGCAGCGGAAAAGGCGAAGTTTGCCGCGATCTTCCGCAATATCGCGCTGGCGCCCGATGGCGGCCTTGTCTGGCATCTGCGCCAGCTGATGGGCGTGCAGAAGGCCAAGGAACTGGTCTATTCCGGCCGCATCGTCCGCGCCGACGAAGCCGTGGCGATGGGTCTGGTCTATGAGAAGGTCGCCGACGATGCCCTGATGGACCGCGCGATGGAACTGGCGCGCAGCTTTGCCGCCGGGCCGACCGTCGCCATGGGCCTTGCCAAGCGCCAGTTCGATCTCGCCTGGAACAACGGCTTCGACCAATATCTCGACATGGAGGCGACGATGCAGCCGATCGCCAGCCGCACCGAAGATCATGAGGAAGGGCTCAAGGCTTTCCGCGAGAAGCGCAAGCCTGAATTCAGGGGGGAATGACCCTCATGATCCAGCCGGAAGCGGAATGGCGCGCCCATCTGGCCGAAGGGCGCTTCATGATCCAGCGCAGCCGTTCGACCGGCGGCCATGTCTTCTATCCGCGCGTAGCCGAGCCCGGCACGGGGGCACAGGACCTCGAATGGGTCGAGGCATCCGGATTGGGCACTGTCCATGCCGTCACCATCGTCCGCAAGAAGGACCCGGCGGACAGCTATAACGTCGTGCTGATCGACCTGGCCGAAGGACCGCGCCTGATGAGCCGGGTCGACGGCATAGCGGTCGATGACGTGAAGATCGGCATGGCCGTCCGGGCCCATATCATCCAGGAAGGGGACAAGCCGTTGCTCGTCTTTGCGCCCGCATGACCATGATCAACGGTTTTCCGCGCGGTCGCACCGCGATTGTCGGCGCCGCCACATTCGGCATCGGCAAATGCCCCGGCATTTCGGCCGTCGACATGGCGGCGAAGGCCGCGCTGCTGGCGCTGGAGGATGCGGGCATCGCCCTTTCCGAGGTGGACGCGCTCTATACCTCTGCCCCCTATGAAGCGCTGGGCGGCATGGAGCTGGCCGAATATCTGGGCATCACGCCCAAAATCACGGACTGCAACCGCACCGGTGGATCGGCCTTCGAAGTCTATGTCCAGCAGGCGGCGCTCGCGCTGGAGGCGGGACTGATCGACTGTGCGCTGATCGCCTATGGCTCCAATCCGGCCAGCAATCCGCCGCCGGGCGTCGGCATGACCCGGCAAAGTCCATGGGAAGCGCCCTACAGGCCGCTGGCGCCCCTGTCCTCCTATGCGTTGGCCGCCAGCCGCCACATGCATCTGTACGGCACGACGCGCGAGCAGCTGGCCGAAGTCGCCGTGGCCGCGCGCCAATGGGCGCAGCTCAACCCCGAAGCCGCCATGCGCGATCCGCTGACGGTGGAGGATGTGCTGAACGCGCGCATGGTGTCGGACCCCCTGACCGCGCGCGATTGCTGCCTGTTCAACGACGGCGCCGCCGCCGTGGTGATGGTCCGCGCCGATCGGGCGAAGGACTGCGCCAAGGCACCCGTGCACGTGCTGGGCGCCGCCCATGCCGTGACCCATCGCGAAATCAGTTCCATGCCCGACCTCACCGTCACGGGCGCTGCCATTTCCGGCCCGCAGGCCTTCGCGCAGGCAGGGGTCACACCGGCCGATATTAACGTGGCGATGCTCTATGACGCCTTCACCATCACGCCGATCCTGTTCCTGGAGGATCTGGGCTTCTGTCCCAAGGGCGAAGGCGGCCGCTTCGTGTCGGGCGGGCATATCGCGCCCGGCGGCGGGTTTGCGCTCAACACCAATGGCGGGGGCCTCAGTTGCGTGCATCCGGGCATGTACGGGCTTTTCCTGCTGGTCGAGGCAAGCCGGCAGTTGCGCGGCGAAGCCGGCGAACGGCAGGTCCGCAACGCTCAACTCGCGATCGCCCATGGCAATGGCGGCGTGCTGTCGAGCGAGGCAACGGTGATTCTGGGTGTCGATGCGGTGATCTGATCCGCCGCGTCAGGCGGGATCGAGCCTCCACCCGATATGGTCGGTCAGGAAGGTCAGCGCCGCCTGCACATGGGGCAGGGCGATGCGGTCGGGCGCGCCCATCAGCACGACCGACAGTCTGGACTGGCACATATCGGGCAGCAACGGGACCAGCCGCCCTGCCCGTATGTCTTCCTGCGCCAGCATTTCCAGCGTCTGCCCGATACCCAGCCCCTCCCGCGCCGCCGCGAGGATCGCCGCTCCATCGTTGAACGTGAAGGCCGCCGGCGGCCGGACACGGACTTTCCGCCCCTGATTGAGCAGCGTCCACGGACTGCCGCCGGGCATTTCCACGCTGGCATAGAGAATGCAGCGGTGCTGGGCGAGATCGTCCGGCCCCGATGGCACGCCATGTCGATCGAGATAGTCCGGCGACGCGACGCAGATCAGCCGGGTCGAACCCAATGTCTCCGTCTTCCATCCGCCGGGTTGCGCCTCTCCTGTCCGCAGCACCAGATCGAACCCGTCCACCCGGAAGAACGTGCCCCGATCACCCAGGCTGAGGTCGAGGATGATGCCCGGATGAAGGTGATGGAACTCCGCCAGTGCCGGCACGATGAAGGCATGGCCCATGGAAGCCGGCGCATCCACCCGCACGCGTCCGGCCACGCCGCTGCCGGGCCGCATCGCCAGTTCCGCAGTCGCATAGGCATCGAGCGTGGCGCGGGCATAGGAAAGGAACTGCCGCCCCTCCTCCGTCAGGTCGACGCGCCGGGTGGAACGGTTGAAGAGCCGCACTGCCAGATGCTCCTCCAGCCGCCGCACATGCAGGGTGATCATCGGCGTCGAAATGCGCATCCTGAGCGCGGCGCGCGTGAACGACCCCGCCTCGGCCACGGCGACAAAAGCTTCCATCGCTGTCAGGCGGTCCATGCCCTTCCCTGCCCTCTCTGCTCTGCCTCCTATCTAACAGAGAGCGGGCCGAAGGGAGCGGAGAATGCGCGTTCATCATGGATGCGATGCATCGGCCGCAGGATCGCGCCGTCCCTGTTCATCCCATGGGCGGCACCCCAGAATTGCCGAAATCACGGGGAGAACAGGCATGAAGGATTGGCCCGATTATGCGGACCTTCTGAAGGGCGCGGAACAGTTGCTGGAACGCACCCCCTTCCCCGATGACGAACGGCTGAAGGCCCAGCTTTGGAAGCAATTCGCGATGAACCTGTCGCAAGGCTATTTCCTGCTGTTCCAATCCACCCCCGATCATCCCGAATTCGCGCCGTTCGAAAACAGCGTCTTCCTGGCGCAGCCCAATCCGGATGCCGTCTATTATTACGCTCCGGTCGACGGGCGCGGCACCTATCGGGTAACGGGCGAGCGCGGCAATGCGCCCGTCACCGGTTTTGCCCTGGGCAGCCGCATCATCGGCATGGACCCCATGCCGGGCAAGGGGCTGGGCAATTTCGACATCGACGATCTTGCGCTGGATGCCGACGGCCGGTTCGAGGTGATCTTCAGCACGGAGCGGCCAGATGGCCATCAGGGCAACTGGTTGCCCATGCCGCCGGAAACCGACTTCATCCTGGTCCGCCAATTTTCCTATGACTGGGGGAATGAGCGCGATGTCCGCCTGGCCATAGAGCGGGTCGATGTCGCCTCTCCCATCCGGCCGCCTCTCACCAGCGAGGAAATCGACGCAAAGCTCACCCATCTCTTCGCCGGCTATATGCGCAACCTGTCGGGCATTTCGATCGGCGCGGTTCAGCGCTGCGCCGAACGGGGCTTCGTCAACCGGTTCAACCTCAACAGCTTTCAGGAACTGGGCAACAGCCAGGACTGGCCCCAGGCCTATTTCGAAGCCGTGTTCGACATTGCCGACGACGAAGCGCTCATCATTGAAAGCGAACTGCCGGACCAGCGCCCCTATTGGAACGTCCAGGTCATCGACACGCTGTGGAACCAGGTCGAATATGTGTACCGCCAGTCGAGCCTCAACGGCCTTCAGGCTGCCGTCGACCCGGACGGCCGGTTCCGCGCCGTGCTGTCCCACAACGATCCGGGCATTGCCAACTGGCTGGACACCGGCGGCAACAATCATGGCATGATGATCGGCCGCTGGTATCGCTGCTCCAGCCAGCCGACGCCGTCGATCACCAAAGTCAGGTTCGCGGAGCTGGACCGGCACCTGCCCGAACATAGCGTGCGGATCGATGCGCAGGGTCGCGCCGAAGCCCTGCGCAGGCGCCGGATCGGATCGCAACTCCGCCGCAAATGGTAGGCGGCACTGTCGCATTGCATGCAAGACCACAACGATGGAGACAAAGGGAAGGAAATGGCATGAGCGGTTTTCTGGATGGGCGCGCCAATCTGTCGGGCAAGGTCGCGGCGATCATAGGCGGCGGCGGCGGGATCGGCGCGGGCATCTCGCTGGCGCTGGCAGGCGCGGGCGTCGATCTCGCGATCTGCGACATTGACGCGGCTGCGCTTGCGGAAACGGCGGACATCATCGGGGCCAAGGACCGCAGGGTCACCGCCATGACTGCCGATGCGACCGACGAAGCCGCTCTCGACGCCTTTTACGATGCGGTCGGACGCGATTTTCCCCGGCTCGATATCCTTGTCAATGTGGCCGGCGGCACGAAGCGGCAGATGCTGGCCGACGCCAGCCGCGCCGACATCGCCCGCGATATCCACCGCAATTACGGCTATGTCGTTCAATCGGTGCAACGTGCGATCCCGTTGATCAAAAGGTCCGGCGATGGCGGCAGCATCATCAACTTCACCACGATCGAGGCGCATCGGGGCGCCGCCAGCTTCTCCGTCTATGCAGGGGCCAAGGCGGCAACGGCCAATTTCAGCCGCGCCATGGCAGTCGAACTGGGCAAGGACCGGATTCGCGTGAACTGCCTCGCCCCCGATACCACGCCCAGCCATGGCAATATGGCCGCGATGCCCCCGTCCTTCGCTGAAGGTTTCGCCCGGCTGCCACCCCATGTGCGGGGCAAGGGCATGGACATGTACATCCCCCGGCGCGAACAACCGCCGGTCGACGCCCTGGCCGACGCCATACTTTTCCTAGGGTCGGATCTGTCCACTTTCGTGTCCGGCATAACGCTGCATGTCGATGGCGGCACGATGGCGGCGGCAGGTTTCCTCGACTGGCCCTTCGGCGACGGTTTCGTGCCGACTCCCCTGGCGGGCACCCTGTCGCGTCTCTATCGGGAAGGAGATCAGGCGTGATCCTCTACGCCGTCACGCTGTCACCCTATGCCGCCCGCATGCGGCTTGCACCGCGCCTCAAGGGCATCGATTGCGAAATGCGGCAGGCAGGATGATGGACGTCGACCACTGGATCGATGCAGCGACGGGCCAGCCCCATGCGGGCACGCCGCTTGGCATGGCGCTGACCGCGCAGGCGCACTCGACGCCGGATCGCCCGGCCATGACGATAGCGGGCAAGACCTACAGCTTCGCCCGGTTCGAGGCGCTGGCAAACCAGCGCGCCCATGACCTGTCCGCAAGAGGGGTGCAGCCCGGTGACCGGGTCATCCTGTCCATGCCGAACCGGGTCGAATATCTGCAATGCGCCTTTGCGCTGTGGAAGATCGGCGCCGCCCCCTGCCCGGTATCGGAGCGCCTGACGGAAGCGGAATTCCAGACCATCGTGGAACTGTCCGATGCCGCGCATGTGATCGGCCCACGGTCCCTGCCGGCCGGCGCGGCAAGACTGCACGACATCGACGCGCCGCTCGACCCCGCCCTGTCCGATGCCCCCCTGCCGGCCGCCATCGCGCAACCGGGCAAAATCGCCAATAGCGGCGGCAGCACCGGTCGGCCCAAGCTGATCGTCGATCCGCTGCCTTCGGTCTGGGGTCCGGACAAGGAAGGGTGCCGCCGCGGGCCACGCCTGACCCTGCTCAATCCGGGGCCGCTTTACCATAGCGCGCCGTTCAACACGACTGCCATGGCGCTGGCGCAGGGCACGCATATCGTCTGCATGGAGCGGTTCGACCCGCAATTCTGGCTCGAACTGGTGGAGCGGCATCGGGTCGACTATGCCTATATGGTGCCAACGATGATGACGCGGATCGCCAAGCTGCCCGCGCAGGAAACCGCCTCTGCCGACCTTTCCTCGATCGAGACGCTGCTCCACATGGCGGCGCCCTGCCCCATGAATGTCAAGCGCTGGTGGATCGACCGGATCGGCGCCGACCATGTCTGGGAAGTCTATGGCGGCACGGAACGCATCGGCGGCACCACCATCGGCGGCGCGGAGTGGCTGGCGCATCCCCAATCGGTCGGTCGCGCCCGCCCTGACGAGGAAATCCTGATCACCGACGAGCAAGGCCGGCCGCTGCCGCAGGGCGAGATCGGCGAAATCCGTTTCCGCAAGACCAGCGGCGTCCGCACCGGCTATGCCTATATCGGGTCCGACTACCGCATCGTCGCGGATACGGACAGTTTCGGCGACATGGGATGGCTTGATCGCGACGGCTATCTCTACATCGCGGATCGGCGGACCGACATGATCCTGGTCGGCGGCGTGAATATCTATCCGGCGGAGATCGAGGCGGCGGTCGAGGCCCTGCCCGAAGTCCTGTGCTGCGCGGTCATCGGCCTGCCGGACGCGGACCTTGGCAATCGCGTCCACGCCATCGTCGAACTGGCACAGGCCACGCCGCCACCAGACCCGGTCGCATTTCTCCGACGCGTCGGGGAAAGGCTGTCAGGACTTAGGGTCAGGACCCATTGATGTGATCGACGCGATGTGATTCAGGCTTCCTGAG
>NZ_JALDYQ010000126.1:0-6270 GCF_032153725.1 Sphingobium sp.
AGCTCGCAAGCATCATGCTATGGCTCAAATGATTAAATCGTCACTACAGCCTAGAGCACCCACCCGCATATATTCGCAACATGTTCCTGCGAAGGCAGGAACCCAGTTCCCAGCTTGCATGAACGGGTGAAGTTTGAACCGGGCTCTCACGAGCCACTCGTCTCGTTCGAGTGCCTTCGCGGGAGCACGGCGACCTCCAGATCAACTATGGGTTGATTTTGAACCGCCTCCCCTGTAAAGGCCCGCCGCAGCGGACCCCTTCGGGGTCTTCCGTCCGAGACAGTCGGTGAAGGGAATATGCCCTTCTTAATTTCCGGCCTAGACGGGGAAAAGTTCTTTGCCGGCCGGGCTTTCGCCTGTCCGGGTCTGCCTGTTCCTTCAGAGGATGCGGGCCAGTCGATCTCTCCCCTTCGGACCAATGCCCCGCGATTCGTCGCGGGTTTTTGCCGTTCGTCCGGATTTTCCGGTCGGACATGAAGTGGAGTAATGGCATGGATCGTAATCAGAAAGCTGAGGTCGTTTCCGCGCTGAACGCATATCTGGCGGATGTTGGCGTGGTCGTCGTGACCCGTAACCTCGGCATGACGGTCGCCCAGTCGACCGTCCTGCGTCAGAAGATGCGCGAAGCCGGTGGCACCTACAAGGTTACGAAGAACCGCCTCGCCAAGATCGCCCTTGGTGGCACCGATTATGCCGGGATCAGCGACCTGCTGACCGGCCCGGTCGGCCTCGCCTCCTCGGCCGATCCGGTCGCAGCCGCCAAGGTTGCGGTCGAATTCGCCAAGACCAACGACAAGCTTGAGATCGTTGGCGGCGCGATGGGCGATGTGATGCTGA
This sequence comes from Sphingobium sp., assembly GCF_032153725.1. Classification (GTDB taxonomy): domain Bacteria; phylum Pseudomonadota; class Alphaproteobacteria; order Sphingomonadales; family Sphingomonadaceae; genus Sphingobium. The sequence goes on from NZ_JALDYQ010000126.1 coordinate 838, forward strand.
ACGCGGAGGGCGTCAAGGCGCTCGCCTCGATGCCGTCGCTGGATGAACTGCGTGCGAAGATCGTCGGGTTGCTCGTTGCACCCGCGACCAAGCTCGCAACCGTCACCCAGGCACCGGCTGCCCAGCTCGCACGGGTCTTCAACGCCTATGCGGAAAAGAACGCGGCCTAAGCGCCACGCCTTTTCCAAACGGAACGTTTTCAACTCTCAATTTATGGGGCTTTGGCCCCGCCCAGAAGGGAAATTAGTAACATGGCAGACATTAACGCACTGGTCGATCAGCTCTCGGCCCTGACCGTCCTCGAAGCCGCTGAACTCTCGAAGGCTCTGGAAGAAAAGTGGGGCGTTTCGGCCGCCGCTGCCGTCGCCGTCGCCGCTCCGGCTGCTGGCGCCGCTGCTCCGGCTGCTGAAGAGCAGACCGAATTCGACGTCGTTCTCACCGGCGACGGTGGCAAGAAGATCAACGTCATCAAGGAAGTCCGCGCCATCACCGGCCTGGGCCTGACCGAAGCCAAGGCGCTCGTCGAAGGCGCGCCGAAGGCTGTCAAGGAAGGCGTCAGCAAGGACGAGGCCGAGAAGGTCAAGAAGCAGCTGGAAGAAGCCGGCGCGACCGTCGAACTCAAGTAATTGGGTCACAAGCCCCGCGCGAGCGGGGCTTGGCTTCCCGGCTTCGGCTGGAGAAATCAGGGCGGAACCTTCGGGTTCCGCCCTTTTTCCTGTCGGAGAGCCAGAGGACAGCTTTGGGTGGATGGCGGACGGTCGGCTTAGCTGAGCATTCCTCAATACGCACCGTGTTCCTGCGCAGGCAGGAACCCAGTCCCGCCCTCACTTCGTCATGGCAACGTCTGAACTGGGCTCCTGCCTTCGCAGGAGCACGTCACGCTTAATGACCAGTATTGGCCAAAACCACCCAATCATTTTCCACTGTCCTACAACCACCCGCGCAGGCTATCGCCAGCCCGGCTCTTTGAAATAGGAAAATCCCCAAAAACCGGCGCGCTCCTGCACCATCACCGTGTCACCTATGTCACCCAAATCCTACAGGATCAGAAATCCAGCTCCGCCCGCCAACCGACGACATCCACGCCATAATCGGCCCGCGATCCCGCCAGAATCGCCGCATCCCGATAATCGATCCGCGCATAGTTGAGGTTGAACCGCAGGAATTCGATCGGCGTCCACACCAGCGCCGCGATATAGGCGTTCTGCCTACCCCCCACGATATCCCGGTCATCAAGGTCCAGATAATCGTACCGCAACGCCACCTGCCAGGCACCGGACCCGCCGCTCCCAACCGCCTTTTTCGGCCTGGTGCTGCCAAAAATGCCGTTCCTGTAACTGCGCGTTTCCCCCGTCAGGAAAGCCCCGATCTCCGCATAACCGCCGAAAAACACCGGATCGGCCAGTCCCGGCCGCGCCACCCGCAACCAATGCGCCTCGCCCGCCCACCAGAACGGCCCCTGCGTGCCCGCCAGTTCGACGCCATAATGGCTCTCCCCCTTGGCGGCGATGCGCGGCGTCGCCAGAAACCGGCTATTGGCGCTGTGCAGATAGGCCCGTTGCCGATAGCGCTGCGGCGTCTCCGACAGCCGCTGGAAATCGCGCCAATGGCCCGACAGCCCGAAATGCAGCTGCGTCCCGTCCCATTTAGGCGCGAACACAAGGCGGCCATCGACCCCATAGCTGTTATTTTCGTCGCCCCCTTCGGGACCATCCGCATCATTGGTCAGCGAATCGGCACTGTCGGAAAAAATCCCGGCCTGCGCCAACAGCGGCCCACTCTGATATTGCACCGACAGCCCCAGCCGCCGCTCGAACCCGAAGGCATCGGTAAAGGCTGCCCGCTCCATCACCGATCCGCTGGTGTCGCCGATCAGCTCGTCCAGCGACTGAAACTGGTTGTGATTGCCCAGCGTCGCCAGCCACTTACCCTTCTCATAGGTGATGAAAGTATCGACCAGATCGACACTATTATCCGACAGCTCCGTCTCCAGCTTGTAGCCGAAGCCGCCGCCCAGCTTCCCCTCCCCGCCCAGACGCAGGCGGCGCAGTTCATTGGAATAACCCTTCGCCCGGTCCTGCACGCTGGCCGGCGTCATCAGCAGGCCCGCATCATATTGAATGCGGCCCTTTACCTTGAAGCTCGCGGAGCCATTGCTGAAGACGGGACTGCCCTTCCAGCTGATCGCCGTCGCTGGAGCGACCTCAGCCTTGGGCGCGGCGGGCGCGGCCTGCGCCACGGGAGCCGAAGGCGGCGGCGCACTGCCCAGCCGCGCTTCCAGCCGTTCGACCTGCGCCTTGAGCGCCGCGACCTGCGCGCGCAGTTCGACGGCTTCGGTTTCGCTGATGGCCTGCGCCACGACCGGCGAAGGCATGATGCACATCGCCAGCCCGCCGGCCACTTGAGAGGTTCGGTTCATGAGGGTCCCCTGAAAATCAGGGACGCCAATATGAAAAATAAGTTACGGTTCAGGGTCTGTTAGATGACATTTTTATGACATTCATTCCGCAGCCAGCGCATAAAGCGATCGCGGCAGTTCCTGGGCCAGCGCCTTTGCGATGGCCGCCACCACGCCCTGCAGCCGTCCCAGCCCATCTCCCGGCTGATCCAGAACGCTGTCCAGATAGAGGCTGCGGTCGCATTCCAGTTGAATCGCATAAAGGCCATGAGCAGGTCGGCCATGCCGTTCGATCATATGATCCCCTGCATAGGGATGATTCTGCGCGACATGCAGGCCGTTCGCCGCCGCGACATCCGCCGCCAGCGTCATCAACCGGGCCGAAGCGCTGCGACCGAAACGGTCACCCAGCACCAGCCCCGGAGCCGGCGGCGGCAACGGCGGCATGGAATGCAGGTCGATCAGGATCGCATGGCCGTAAGCGTCGCGCGCCGATCGCATCAACCGCGCCAGCGTCGCATGATAGGGCCGGTGGTACCGTTCGATCCGGCGCTCGACCTCCGCCCAGCCAAGCGGCCGTTGCCAAAGCTCATGCGCGCCCGGCAGCCGGCGCGGTATCAGGCCCAGCCCGCCGCGCAATTTGGCGCTGCTCTGAAGGGCCATGCCATGCGGAATGGCCGTGACCATCCCGACGTCGATTTCCCGTTCATGCCGGTTGAGGTCGATCGTGGCGCGCGGCACCCGCGCCACCAGCACCGGAAAGCCCCGCTCGATCAGCGGCAAGGCCAGCAGATCGGCCCAGCGGTCCTCCAGCCGTTGCAGCACATCCTGCCGGACCCGTGCCTGCCCCAGCAGCGCCGCATCATAATCCCGACCCGCATGAGGCACGGAAATGACCACCGGACCGGACGGCATGGCCGGCTCGTAAAGATCATAGGCTGCTGTGGTTTCGGTCGGAACCGGCGGCGCGCTGTGTCCCAAATAATCTCCTTCCAACGGGCGTCCGCCAAAAATGGTTACTCTGCTGGATAATATTTACACCTTGTCGCATATATAGACGCTTCACGCCATCTGCGAAGGGTGGCGATCTGGGGTGTCGGCCGTAACGGGCCTGGGGCGAGATAAACGGGGCGATGGTTCGAATTCTGCTAGCCGAAGACGATGAAAGCATGCGCGCCTATCTGGCTCGTGCCCTGGAGCGATCGGGATATGACGTGGTCGCCGTCTCCACCGGTGCGGAGGCAGTGCCGCACATCGACAGCGACCGATTCGATCTGCTGCTGACCGACATCGTCATGCCGGAGATGGACGGGATCGAACTCGCCCAACACGCCGCCGCCATGGCGCCCGACATGCGGATCATGTTCATCACGGGCTTTGCCGCGGTCACGCTGAAGGCAGGAAAGGCGGTGCCGCAGGCGAAGGTCCTGTCCAAGCCCTTCCACCTGCGCGACCTGGTATTGGAAGTCGAACGGATGTTCGGCACCGAGAGCCTGACCGGCCTCAACTGACGGGCGTTCAGCCGGGCAGGACTTCTTCCATATCCGGCATGGGCGCCAGCGGCTGCCCGGCCATGGCCGCGGCGAATCGCTCGCGGTCGAGGCCCTTTTCCCAGACCGACACGACGACCGTCGCCACTGCATTGCCGATGAAATTGGTAAGGCTGCGGCATTCGCTCATGAAACGGTCGACGCCCAGAATCAGCGTCATGCCCGCCACCGGCACCGAAGGCACGATCGACAGCGTCGCCGCCAAGGTAATGAACCCGGCCCCCGTCACGCCCGCCGCGCCCTTGCTGGAGAGCATCGCCACCAGCAACAGCAATATCTGCTCCTCCAGGCTCAGATGCACATTCGTGGCCTGCGCGATGAACAGCGCCGCCAGGGTCATGTAGATGTTGGTCCCGTCCAGGTTGAAGCTGTAGCCGGTGGGAACGACCAGCCCGACCACCGATTTCCGGCATCCGGCGCGCTCCATCTTCTCGATCAGGCTGGGCAGGGCCGCTTCGGACGACGATGTCCCGAGGACCAACAGCAATTCAGCCTTCAGATAGCGTATCAGATGCAGGATGTTGAACCCCGCCAGCCGCGCCACGATGCCCAGCACCACCAGCACGAACAGCAGCGAAGTCAGATAGAAAGTCGCCACCAGCCCGGCCAGATTGGCGAGCGCGCCGACGCCATATTTGCCGATGGTGAAGGCCATCGCGCCAAAGGCACCCAAGGGCGCGGCCTTCATCAGCAACGACACCAACCTGAAAATGGCATGGCTGGCCGCTTCAAGCACCCTCATCAGCGGATCGGCCTTCTCCCCGATCATGACGAGCGCAATGCCGAACAGGATCGCGACGAACAGCACCTGCAGGATATTATGCCCATCCGCCACGGCCGAGATCAGCGTAGCGGGAATGATGTCCATCAGGAAGCCGATCAGCGTCCGGTCATGCGCCTGCTGCTGATATTCGGCCACCTTGCCGGCATCCAGCGTCGCTGGATCGATGTTGAGGCCCGCCCCCGGATGAACGACATTGGCGACGATCAGCCCGACGATCAGCGCCAATGTGGAAAAGGTCAGGAAATAGGCGAAGGCCTTCGCCGCGACGCGGCCGATCGCGCCCAGTTCCTTCATGCCCGCGACGCCCGTGACGATGGTCAGGAAGATGACCGACGCGATGATCATCTTGACAAGCTTGATGAAGGCCTCGCCCAGCGGCTGCAATGCGACGCCGGTTTCGGGGAAGAAATGCCCGATGGCAACGCCCAGCGCTATCGCGATCAGCACCTGGACATAGAGCTGGCGGTAGACAGGCAGGCGCGCGGCGACCCGATCAGGCGGCGTTGTCGATGGCAACATGATCTCTGGCGTCCCCTTTTCGCGCCGCAGCATATGGGCTGGCGGCACGCTGTCCAGAGGAATAGCGAAAAGCTGAAATTTCCTGCTTGCGCTACCTACCGCCCCCCGCTATTGGCCCACTCCACCGTGGGCGTGTAGCTCAGTGGTAGAGCACTGTGTTGACATCGCAGGGGTCGCAAGTT
>NZ_JALDYQ010000062.1:0-30385 GCF_032153725.1 Sphingobium sp.
GGCCGCGATCCAACCGCCCATGGCAGCGACCCGCACCGAAAAGCGGAACAGCAGGAGGCAGGTCGCGACCGCCGATCCGATGGAGAGCAGCGGCCAGCCATAATCCGCCGCCTTCATATTGAGTGTCGGCAGCAATGCAGCCAGTCCGGCACAGGACAGCAGAACAAGCGGCACCATCATCCAGCTTCGCCAGGACACAAGTTGCCACGCCGCGCCGATCCAGAGCAGGATCAGCGCCATGGGCACGGTCAACATGCCAAGCGGTGACCAGCTGGTGAATTTCCCCACGCCATGCGCGACCAACAGGCAAGGCAGCATCAGCCATGCCCATCGCCGGTCGAGCGCATCGGGCCAGCGCGTCAACGCCATGTTGAACAGGATACGCGCCGTCATCAGGCAGGGCACGAACCAGAAAATGGTGAACGGCCCGCGCAGCCAGGAGCCGCCCAGCAGGATCGGCAGCACATCCTGCGGCCAGCTATGAAAGATCGGTCGTCCGCCCTTCAACGTTTCGATGATCTGGTCGACAATGATCAGCAGGATCAGGAACGCAGCATAGGGACGCATCTGCGAGGCAAGCTGACGCAGCGTGAACTGCGCCACCGGCTGCGGGCGGGACAACAGGCCCGACAGCAGAAAGAACAACGGCATGTGGAAGCTGTACATCGCATCGCGCAGCGCTCCGCGCGGCCAGACATGGCCTATGACGACGGCAATGATGCCGATGCCGCGCGCGACATCGATCCATTCCAGCCGGCCCCCGCCCTGCGGACGGGCTTCATGCCCCCTGTTCTCCATGAGCACGACGCCCTATAGGAAGCCGCACGCGCGTCAATCGCTCCCCTGAATTTACGGAACCGCCCTTGTCCCTGCTTAACGACCGAGTCCTGTTCATCGATGGCGAGGCCATCATCCTCGACAAGCCTGCCGGCCTGCCGGTCGATGCGCCGCGCGACGGATCGCTCTCCCTTGAAAACCACCTCTCGTCGCTGACTTTCGGCTTCCAGCGCTGGCCGTTGCCGGTGCATCGGCTGGACCGCGACACCAGCGGTTGCCTGGCTCTTGCCCGCAATCCCAAGGCGCACAAGCGCTTCTGCGCCGCCTTCGAAGCGGGAACGGTCGCCAAGCGCTATGTCGCCGTGGTGGACGGCGTTCCGGTGGAGGACAGCGGCACCATAGAACTGTCGCTCAAGAAGATCAGTACGCCTGCCCAGGGCTGGCGAATGATCCCCGCAAAGGCGGGCAAGGCGGCGCTTACCGAATGGCGCAAGATCGCGGAGAATAACGGCCGCGCGCTGATCGTCTTCACCCCGCGCACCGGCCGCACCCATCAGATCCGCACGCATGCGTTGCATGGTCTGGGCTTCGGCATCGCAGGCGATCCGGTCTATGGATCGGGTGACGGGCCGATGCTGCTCCACAGCCGCTTCCTCAGCATCCCACGCGGTGACAAGCCGCCGGCGGAAGCCACCGCGCCCCTTCCCGAAACGTTCGCGGCGGCCGGTTTTGGGCCTGAACTGCTCGAACAGGCGGGACTATAGCTCTCTTGCCGCGCATCCCCGTCACCCGATCGATCTCCATCGATGTGGACGAGTTGTCCGAGAGCTTCGTTCGGTCGACCGGCGCGGGTGGTCAGCATGTGAACACTACCGACAGCGCGGTGCAGCTGCGCTTCGATGTCGCGAACAGCCCCTCCTTGCCTGAGGCCGTGAAATACAGGCTGGCGGATATAGCGGGGCGACGGATGACCGCCGACGGCGTGTTGATCCTTCGTTCGGAGGGATCGCGGTCGCAGCTCATGAACCGGCAGGAGGTGCTGGCCCGGCTGATCGACCTGATCCGCGAAGCGACCATCGTTCCCAAGGCGCGCAAGGCGACCAGGCCCGGCAAGGCCGCCAAGGCCCGTCGGGTCGACGCGAAAAAGGCGCGCAGCTCGGTCAAGGCAGGGCGCGGCAAGGTGCGGTTCGATTAGCGTGATTTCGAGCCGGATGGCATCATCTGGCGGCTTGGAAATCACTGAAAACAAAGAATAGCCAGGGTCATTCCGGTTCAATCTGAACCGGAATGACTCCAGGCCGCGCGGGCTCTGCCGAACGATTTCAACCGGTTTGCAGAAACCATCGCCGGTCATTTTCAAGACCGATGGCCGTCAGCCGCCCGCTGTAAAAAGCCCCGGTGTCGATGCCGATCCGGTTGGGCTGGACGTCGACATCCTCGCTGATGCTGTGGCCATGGACGATCATCTTGCCGAAATGCTGGCGGTGTTTCAGGAAATCGCCTCTGATCCAACGCAGATCGGCAGGAATCTGCGCTTCCAGGGCAAGGCGTGGTCGCACTCCGGCATGCACGAACAGATAGTCGCCGACCGGTAGCATGTCGGGAAAGCCGTCCAGAAAATCGATATGATCGCGGGGAATATGGGCAAGCATCCATTGTGCCAGCGCCTTGTCATCCATGGCGGTGCTTTCATGGGGCGGGAGGCCATAGCTGGCCAGCGTCTCGATCCCGCCGAACCGCCTGAAGAAGTGCGCTGCCTGCGCATCGCCCCGCGCGGCGGCGATGAACATTTCTTCGTGATTGCCCTTGAGGAAGCGGACGTTTCCGCCCGCTCGGGCCAGTTCCATCGCCCGCTTGATCACCTGCGCCGATTGCGGCCCGCGATCCACCAGATCGCCCAATAGGACAAGCAGCCGGGGGAGGGGTGGGCGATCCGCCTCATCCTGCGTGATCTGGTCCAGCAGGGCGCCGAGCAGATCGTCGCGCCCGTGAATGTCTCCGATCGCATAGACACGCAAAGCTGCTCCCACGCTGGGCAGGGGCGCGTCCCTCAATGCTTTCCGGCGGCGGAAGGGCATCAGCATGGCGGGCAAGGCTCACACATCATGCCCGTCAGTGTCGCATGGGTTCAGAGGCGAGGCAATGTGACGCCCTGCTGACCCATATATTTGCCCGCACGGTCGGCATAGCTTGTCTCGCACGGTTCATTCCCTTTCAGGAACAGGAACTGGCAGGCACCTTCATTGGCGTAGATCTTGGCGGGCAGAGGCGTCGTGTTGGAAAATTCCAGCGTCACATGGCCTTCCCAGCCCGGTTCCAGCGGCGTGACGTTCACGATGATGCCGCACCGCGCATAGGTGGATTTGCCAAGGCAGATCACCAGCACGTCGCGCGGCACCCGGAAATATTCGACCGTCCGGGCCAGCGCGAAGCTGTTGGGCGGGATGATGCAGCAGTCTGTCTTGCGGTCGACGAAGCTGTTGGCGGCGAAATCCTTGGGGTCCACCACGGCGCTGTCGACATTGGTGAATATCTTGAATTCATCCGCCACCCGGGCGTCATAGCCGTAGGAGGACAAGCCATAGCTGATGCAGCCGTCGCGTCGCTGGCTCTCCACGAACGGTTCGATCATGCCGTGGGTCTGGGCCTGTTCGCGAATCCATTTATCCGACAATATCGACATGGCTGTTCAGTTCTTTCCTGGGGTGATGCCCAGATCCCTGGGACCAAAGGCATGAGGCAATAGTTCAGCGACGCGATGCTCGACCACGGCGTCACCTTCAGGCGCCGCGCAGTAAATGGCGAGCGTCCGTCCGGCCATCTGCTCGGCTTCGTTCATGATCTGGCGACACCGGCCGCAGGGGGTGACGATGGCGGTGCCGCTCACGGCACCATCCGCGCCGATCGCACCACCCACGACCGCGATCGCCTCGACATCCGTGAAGCGCCCCTGCGCATTGACCGCCGCCAGCGCCACCGTTTCGGCGCAGAGCGACAGGCCATAGCTCGCATTTTCAAAATTGCAGCCGGTCACGATCTGTCCATCGGTCAGACGCACTGCGGCACCGACGGCAAAGCGGCTATAGGGTGCATGGGCATGGGCCAGTGCCCGGCGAGCCGCCTCGATCAGCTTTTTCGTCGCATTCATTGGGGCATCGCATCCCATCTCACAGGACCCTCAATGCCGTCGATATGCCGCATATCGCTGGCTGTCCACATCACCCATTTGCGCTTTTCGCTATTGGGCGGGAAGAAATTGCGGTCCAGCCACAGCGTCCGGTTGATGCCAGAGGCAATGCCATATTGCGCGTCGAAATCGTCGCTGACATTCAGCACTACCGGCGTGCCGGAATGGCTTTCGATCAGGTTGATCAGCGTGTTCAACTCGGACAGCACCGCATCCTGCCCCGGCCGCGCCCGGCAGCCGGGCTCGAATGCCAGTCGGATCACAGGGGGCAAAGCGGCATTGTCGCGCGGCACCATCGTGATGAAGCCAGTCGCCTGATCGGAAGCCTTGGCGCACAGGCTGAAATCGAGCGAAGCGCCATAGCGCATTCCGGCCGCCCGGGCGCCCGCCCAATTGGCCTCGAAAGCAGGATCGCGGAACCGCCCGCCGCTGGCCGCGCGAATATAGGCGAAGTCGGCACCCTGAGCCGCCACCGTGCCCCATTCGATAACGCCGTTGTCGGACGACACCGACACCCCCTGGGTGGGAAACGCCTCCCGATCCGGCGCCCAATCGCCTGCATAGAGCCATGCGCCCAGAGCCAGCAGACCCAGAACGGCAAAAATCACGCCAAAACGGGCCAGCAACTGGCCGGCACTAATGATACGGATGCCCCTTACCCCTTGATGTGCAGGACGCAGATCAGCGTGAAAAGGCGCCGGGCCGTATCGAAGTCGACCTTGATCTTGCCCTCCAGCCGCTCGATCAGCATCTCGGCAGCGGCATTGTGGATGCCCCGCCGCGCCATGTCCACCGTTTCGATCTGTTGCGGCGACGCATTGCTGATCGCCTGATAATAGCTGTCGCAGATCGCGAAATAGTCCCGGATCGGTCGCCGGAACCGGCCCAGGCTCAGGATGATCGCCTCCAGCGGCGCGTCATTGTTCCGCCGGATCTCGACGACCAACCGGCCTTCCTCGACGCGCAGCAACACCTTGTAGGGGCCGGCATAACCGTCCTCATGGCTCCGCTGCGGTTCGAAGTGATTGTCTTCGAGCAGGTCGAAAATGGCGATGCGCCGTTCCTGCTCGACATCGGCATTGCGCCAGAGAATCGTCCGCTCGTCGAGCGTGATATCGATGATGCGCGGATCGGCCATGGAGGCTATGGTCAGTGCGGCCAAGGGCGGCGAAAAGCAAGGGGGACTCTTGTCCACAGCTTTTCCAAATGCTTTCAACGTTGAGCCTTGCGCTCGGCCCCGAGCGAAGCGATGAGGTGGCGATGGTCGAACTCGTGCAAATCAACGCTGCCGCGGAAGCAGGCATCACCGAACTCCCCCGCAATGTCGAGGCGGAGGCTGCTCTGCTGGGCGCGCTGATGATCGACAATCGCATCGCCGAAGACGTGCAGCTGAAGCTCAAGCCCGAGCATTTCTTCGAGCCGTTGCATGGACGCATCTATGAATCGGTGATGCGGCTGGTCGAACGCGACATGGTCGCGAACCCGGTGACGCTGAAGCCGATGCTGGAGCAGGACCCGGCCCTCAAGGACCTGGGCGGCGTCGGCTATCTGGCGCAGCTGACGGGCAATGGCGCGGCACTGCTGGGCGCGCGCGATTTCGCGACGCAGATCTACGATCTGGCGCTCTTACGGCAGCTTGTTCATGTCGGCCGGGAACTGGTTGAAAATGCTCTGGATACGAGCGAGGATGTCAATCCGCGCGAGCAGATCGAGCAGGCCGAAGTCGCGCTTTACAAAGTGTCGGAAGGGGAGGGCGAAACCGGATCGGTCAAGAGCTTCGCCACCGCCACCACCATGGCGGTGCAGGTGGCGGAGCGCGCGCTCAACAGCGGCGGTCATGTGTCGGGGATCACCACCGGCATCAACAGCCTCAATGAGAAAATCGGTGGCATGCACAATTCGGACTTGATGATCCTCGCGGGTCGTCCGGGCATGGGCAAGACCTCACTTGCCACCAATATCGCCTATAATGCGGCCTCCCGCTGGCTGCGCGACCATGCCGATGGCATCCCGCCCGAAAAGAACATGGGCGCCAAGACGGCCTTTTTCAGCCTTGAAATGTCCGCCGACCAGCTTGCCACCCGCGTTCTGGCCGAACAGTCCGGCATCAGCGGCGAAGCGCTGCGCATGGGCAAGATCAGCCGCGCCGACTTCCAGAACCTCTCCCGCGCGGCGCGGGAGTTGCAGGAGTTGCCGCTGTTCATCGACGACACGCCCGGTTTGACGATCGCGGCGCTTCGCACCCGCGCCCGCCGGTTGAAGCGTCGGCATGACATCGGCTTCGTCGTGGTCGATTATCTCCAGCTGCTCCAGGGTACCGGCAAGGGCGATAATCGCGTCAATGAAATATCCGAAATTTCCCGTGGTTTGAAGACCTTGGCGAAGGAACTTAACTGCCCGGTTCTGGCGCTCTCGCAGCTCAGCCGTGCTGTCGAACAGCGCGAGGACAAGCGGCCGCAGCTTTCCGACCTTCGTGAATCAGGCTCGATCGAGCAGGATGCGGACATGGTCTGGTTCGTGTTCCGCGAGGATTATTATGTTGCCGCCAAGGAGCCGGGGAACAAGGAAAGTTCCGAGCATCTTGAATGGGCGCAGGAAATGGAGCGCATTTATGGCCTGGCCGAGTTGATCGTGGCAAAACAGCGCCATGGTTCGACGGGCCGCATCCGCATGAAGTTCGATGCCAAGATCACGCGCTTCTCCGACCTGGCGGAAGGCAGCTATCTGGAAGATTACGAGTAGAATTCGCCTCTTTCTTCCCTCCCGCTTGCGGAACGGGAATGTGTTGAATTACCCCATAAAAGCCTGAAAAACCAACGCCAGCCCCACCATGCTCACCACATAAACCAACGTCCGCACCATCGGCACGCCCATTCCGTAAAGCGGCAGATAAACCGCCCGCGCCCCCAGCCACAGCCAGCCGCCCAGCGCCGTCATCCCGCTGGTCTTGCCCGCGATCACCACGCCCAACAGCACGATGATCGCAATCGGATAAGTCTCCAGAAAATTCGCCTGCGCCCGCACCAGCCGCCCGCCAACGGGATCAAGGGGCGGCAATTCCTCATCGCGCGCGCCCACATTCCATTTGGTGCCATATTGCCGGGTTTTGATATGCGCCGCCGCGAAGATGTGGACCAACAACAAGATGCAGCTCCACGCCAATATCTTGAGTTCGACGGGCATATTTCGCGCTCCTTTCAATCACCGGTTACCGGCGACCATATCGCGCTCGCAGCGCCCGCGCCATGATGGAGGCCGACATTGCAATCGTCAGAGGCGGGGGCAGATCCCGCCCGTCATGCGCCCGATCTGCCCCATCAAGGAGCGTTCGACTCGCCACGGGGCGCGGCGAGGGAAGGAAAGCATCAGAATACCGGCTGGTTCGCCGGATCGTCGGGATCGGCCGAAGGTACGGCGATCGGCGTTACCGGCGAGTGAAGCCCGCATTCCACCTTGTCCCACCCGCGCCAGCGCCCGGCGCGCGGGTCTTCGCCCGGCAGCACCTTGGACGTGCAGGGTTCGCAACCGATGGACAGATAACCCTGCGCTTCCAGCGGATGGCGCGGCAAATTCTCCGCCTCGAACCAGGCTTCCAGATCGGCCTTGGTCCAATCACCCAGAGGGTTGATCTTCAGCCGCCCATCCTCGATCTCAAAGCGGGGCAGGTTCTGCCGCGTCACCGACTGGAACGCCTTTCGCCCGGAAATCCAGGCGTCCAGGCCCTCTTTCGCGCGGTGCATCGGCTCGACCTTGCGGATTTCGCAGCAGCCATCGGGATCATAGGACCAGCGCAGGCCCGTCTCGTCCTTCTTCGCCAACACGTCCGCATGGGGCACCACGGCCCGGCTGTCGGTAAAGCCCAGCGTGCTGATCAGCGTTTCGCGATAGTCCAGCGTCTCCGCGAACATCTTGAGCGTATCGACGAAGATCACCGGAATGGTCTTGTCCGCCTTTGCCACCAGATCGAGCAGCACCGCGCTTTCCGTGCCGAAGGACGACACGACCGCGACATTCCCCGCCAGTCCCTCGGCAAAGACGGTCTTGAGCATCGACAGCGTGTCGACGCCTTTGAAACGCGCGTTGAGCGCGTCCGCATCGGCCTGGGTAAAGGCGGGGCGGGCGTCGATCACATCGAGCTGGCGGGCAGGTTCAGCCATTCACAATCTCCGGGTGCCGTTTCGCCCAGACGGGCTGGCGGTCATCGACCGTCTTTTGATAGACGTCGGCATAACGATTGAGCGCGCGCTCCACGGCGGCATCGTCCAGCGCCCTGTCGGGCCGGAACGTATCGAAACCGCAACGGCGCATCGCGACCAACTGGTCCACCAGCACATCGCCCACGGCGCGCAGTTCGCCCCGATATCCCGCCTCGCGCAAAATCCGCGCTGCTGAATAGCCGCGCCCGTCGCCATAAGCGGGGAAGTTCACCTCCACCAGCGACAGGCGGTCGAGATAGGGCAGCAATTCGCGCGCATCCTCGCCCGCCTCGATCCGTACGGCGGTCGAGTTGGACTGGCCGGTGAAGGATTCGACTGTCACGGCCGGTTCTTGGCCCGCTTCCCCTTCGCGGAAAGACAGGAACTCAACCATAGATCGCCTCCTTGAAGGGCTTCATGCCAAGACGGCGATAGGTGTCGAGGAAGCGTTCGCCTTCCTCCCGCTGTGCGAGGTAAAGGTCCGTCACCTTCTCGATGGCGTCCACCACGCCGTCCTCGGAGAAGCCGGGGCCGGTGATCTGGCCGACGGCCGCATCCTCCGCGCCCGATCCGCCGAGCGACAGCTGGAAATTCTCGACGCCCTTCCGGTCCACGCCCAGCACGCCGATATGGCCCGCATGGTGATGGCCGCAGGCGTTGATGCAGCCGGAGATCTTCACCTTCAGCTCGCCCAGGTCCTTCTGCCGCTCCGCCGAAGCAAAGCGCTCCGACAGCTTCTGCGCCAGCGGGATCGATCGCGCATTGGCAAGGCTGCAATAATCGAGGCCGGGGCAGGCGATGATGTCGGTGATGAGGTCCAGATTGGCCTCGGCCAGCCCCGCCGCTTCCAGCTTCTGCCAGATGGCGTAGAGGTCCGCCTTTTTCACATGCGGCAGGACGAGGTTCTGCGCATGGGTCACGCGCAGTTCGTCGAACGAATAGGTTTCGGCAAGGTCCGCCGCCAGTTCGATCTGCTCCGCCGAAGCATCACCCGGAATGCCGCCGCGCGGCTTCAGGCTGATGTTGACGATGGCATAGCCCGGCTGCTTGTGCGCGGCGACCTGACGGTCCACCCACAGCGCAAAGGCCGGATCGGAGCGGTCAATTTCATCGCTCAGGCCCTGCTCATAAGCCGGGTTCGCGAAAAAGGGCCGGATGCGATCCAGTTCCTCGGTCGGCGGGTTGAGGCCGAGTTGCTTCATATGCGCATACTCCTCCTCGACCTGGCGCTTATATTCCTCGACGCCGAGTTCGTGGACGAGGATCTTGATCCGCGCCTTGTACTTATTGTCGCGGCGGCCATAGCGGTTATAAACGCGCAGGCAGGCCTCGAGATAAGGGATGATCTCATCTTCGGGCACGAAGTCCTTGATTTGCGGCGCAACCATGGGGGTACGGCCCATGCCGCCACCGGCATAGACTTCCGCACCGATTTCCTTTCCGTTCGGGCCATCCTGCGACACCAGTTTCAGGCCAATGTCATGCAGGCGCATGGCTGAGCGGTCGTCCTCGCTGGCGATCACCGCGATCTTGAACTTGCGCGGCAGATAGGTGAACTCCGGGTGGAAGGTCGACCACTGGCGCAGCAGTTCTGCCCAGGGACGCGGATCGGCCACTTCATCGGCCGAAACGCCCGCATATTGATCCGATGAGATGTTCCGGATGCAATTGCCGCTGGTCTGGATGGCATGCATCTCGACCGTTGCCAGCTCGGCCAGAATCTCCGGCGCATCGGCCAGCTTGATCCAGTTGTACTGGAGATTCTGGCGCGTGGTGAAGTGGCCATAGCCCTTGTCATATTTCGCCGCGATCTCGCCCAGCTTGCGCATCTGCTTGCCCGACAGCGTGCCATAGGGAATGGCGACGCGCAGCATATAGGCGTGGAGCTGGAGATAGAGGCCGTTCATCAGCCGCAGCGGCTTGAACTGATCCTCCGTCAGTTGACCGGCCAGGCGGCGCTGGGTCTGGTCGCGGAACTCCTCGACGCGGGCGTCGACGATGGACTGGTCGTAGCTGTCGTAACGATACATGGTCAGATCACCCAGTTGCCGGCATCGGCGTCATTCGGTTTCAGCGTCAGGTCGGGCCGCACGGTCGGCCCCAGCGCGCGGATGCGGTCCTTGATATGGGCCGGACGCACGCCTTCCTCATCGACGGTCGCATCGATCACATAGGCGCCGACGACCCGCAACGCGGCTTCCTCGGCCCGCGCCAGCTCATCGCCCTTGTCAGCCACATCGACCGAGTCGCCCACAAGGCGCGACCAGCCATCGCCCGCCCACCAGATCACGTCCCCGGTGCTGAGGTCATTGCCGGTCAAAATCTTCACGAAAGCATCTCCGCCCCATTGTTCCATTGCGCGGGCAAACCTGCCAGCACATCCTGCGCCAGCGCATAGGCCGCAACCTCCCCGACCACAATCAGGGCCGGGCTTTTCACTTTTTCCCGCTCCACCATGTCGCCCAGATCGGCAAGCAAGGTGCGCAAGGTCCGCATGTCGGCGCGCGTGCCATTTTCCAGCACCGCCACCGGAATGGCCGGCGACACGCCATCAGCGATCAGCTTGTCGGCAATGTCCGCCGCCGTCGCCACGCCCATATAGATAACGAGCGTCCGGCCCGCGCCCGCCAGACCCGACCAGTCCTGATCGGTCAGCCCCTTGCACTGGCCCGCCACGAAGGTCACGGCGCTCGCCGCGTCGCGATGGGTGAGGGGCAGTTGCGCCTGCGATGCGCAGCCGATAGCCGCGCTGATCCCCGGCACGATCTCGACGGGGACGCCCGCCGCGCGGCAGGCCTCCATTTCCTCGCCACCCCGTCCGAAAATGAAGGGGTCGCCGCCCTTCAGGCGCACGACCTTTCGTCCGGCCAGTGCAAGATCGACCAGCAGGGCGTTAATACCCTCCTGCGGCATGGAATGACGGCTGCGCTGTTTGGCGACCGAAATCAGTTCGGCCTCCGGCGGGGCGAGCGCCAATATCTCTGCTGAAACCAGCCCGTCATGCACGATCACCTGCGCAGAGCCGATCAGGCGCGCCGCGCGCAGCGTCAGCAGTTCCGGATCGCCCGGACCCGCGCCGACAAGGGTGACAGTGGCAGGTGCAGTTTCAGCCATGTTGGCCAAATGGCGAAAGCGGCCAGGGGTTTCAATTCAGAATGCTTTGTCCGGCGCGTAGGAAAATTTGGGGTGTCAATTTATGCGCGCCATTTCGGCTCGGAAACGCGTGACGCTTCAATCCCCCATCGCGCTTGTATCAATATCCTTCAAGCCCACGCCGATCGAAGCACGAGGCTGCTCGATCTCCACCGAAACCACCGGATAGGCGCAATAATCCGCCGCATAATAAGCGCTCGGACGGTGGTTCCCAGAAATCCCCACTCCGCCAAAGGGCGCGGAGGAAGAGGCCCCATTGGTCGGCCGGTTCCAGTTGACGATCCCCGCCCGGATATTCGCCCAGAACTGGTTATATTGCTCGGGCGCGCCGCCGATCAGCGCCGCCGACAGGCCAAAGCGCGTATTGTTCGCTTCCCATATCGCGGATTCGAAGTCCGGCACCCGGATGACCTGCAACAAAGGCCCGAACAACTCGATATCCGGCCGTTCCGCCATGGCGGTCACGTCGATGATCGCGGGCGTCAGGAAAGGCAGGTCCCTGGATGTGCGGACCATGTGCTTGATCGGCTTGCCGCCATGGCTCATCAGGTAAAGGAAGCTCTCGGTCAGCTGATCCGCCGCCAGATTGTCGATCACCGGCCCCATATAGGGCGCGGGGTCCGCGTGAGGATGGTCGATGATCAGCCGGTCGGCCAGCTTCTTGACCTCCGCGATGAGTGCGTCGGCCAAATCCTCCTTGACGATCAGCCGGCTTGCCGCCGTGCAGCGCTGCCCGCTCGACAGGAAGGCCGATTGCACGATCAGCACCGCCGCGCTGGCTATGTCCGCGGTATCCCAGGCGACGATGGGATTGTTTCCGCCCATTTCGAGCGCCAGGATCTTGCCCGGATTGGTCGCGAACTGACGGTTGATGGCGATCCCGGTCTGGGCCGATCCGGTGAACAGAATGCCGCTCACATCGGGATGCGCGGCCAGGGCCTTGCCCTCATCGGGTCCGCCCAGCACCAGCCGCACCGCATCCTCCGGCACGCCCGCTTCATGATAGAAGCGCACCAGCATCTCACCCACGGCGGGCGTCTTTTCGGAGGGCTTGAAGACCACCGCATTGCCTGCCAGCAGGGCAGGGACGATATGCCCATTGGGCAGATGCGCCGGGAAATTATACGGCCCCAGCACCGCCATCACGCCATGGGGCTTGTGCCGCACCGACTGGCGCGCGCCCATGGCCGCTTCCAGCCGCCGCTGCCCGGTGCGCTCGGAAAAGGCGGCGACGGAAATGTCGACCTTGTTCATCACCGCCGTCACTTCGGTGCGCGCATCCCAGAGCGGCTTGCCGGTTTCTCGCGCGATCAGGTCGGCCAGCGCCTCCTCATTGGCGCGCACGACATTGACGAAGCGGCGGAGCGTCTCGATGCGATAAGCGATGGGTTGCGCCGCCCATCTGGGCCAGGCGGTGCGGGCGCGGGCGACTTCCGCCTCGACGTCGCTGGCAGTCCCCTGCCACAAGAGAGTACCAGTGGCGGGTTCTATCGAAGTCAGCGCGGCGGACATCGCACCGATATGGCGGATAATTGGGCGTTAGGGAAGGGCCTCCCTCTCGCCCCAGGGAGAGGGGGAACTATGGCACATCCGGCGCATCGCCCAGTGCGTCCCCCATGCGGCGGATCGCGGCGACCTTGGCATGCAGCGGTGCCCAATCGTCAGTTTTGTCGATAGCGCTCCAGATCGCCTCCACCTCATCAATATGCATGGAGCAGGGCGTCGCATCCGTCCAATAGGCATGATCCTTCGGTCCGCTGGGCTCCGATCCGGCAATAGCTTCGCGGAAAGCGGCCCATTCCTCCCCGGCATAGGACGCGCCTTCACGCGGATCGCCGCCCCGCCAGTCCTGGAAGAAGCGATCAATGGGCCTCTCGCTCGCGATCATCCCGCGCACCGCCGCCTCGATCATGGCGGCAGCATGCTCATTCTGCACCACGCCCAAGCGCCAGCAGAAGCGCCGGATCATCGCCTCTCCGTAAAGCGCCGGAAAGCGTTCCAACTGCTCGATCAGCGGTTCCGCCTCCACCAGGGCGCGCAGCGACACCGCCAGTTGCGCCACATCCCAATGAATTGCCTCCGCCTGTCGTCCAAAGGCATAAAGTCCCGCATGATCGAAATAAGCGGCGGTAAAGCCGGGCTGCCAAAGCGGCGTAAACCGCCACGGCCCATAATCGAAGCTCTCGCCCGTCACATTGATATTGTCGCTGTTGAGCACGCCATGGACAAAGCCCGCGACCATATAGCTCGCCGCCAGATCGGCCGTCCGCTCGACCACGCGGCCCAGCAATTGAGCGGGCGGGTTGTCGCCCGGCGTCTCGCCGTACAGCTTCGTCAGCGCATAGTCGGTCAGGCGCTCCAGCAAGCCCTTGTCATCGAAATATGCTGCCCGCTGGAACGACCCGATGCGAATATGCGAATGGCTGAGCCGCACCATCGCCGCGCTACGGGTGGGGGAGGGCTCGTCGTTCCGCTCCAGCGCTTCGCCCGTCTCGATGATGGAAAAGGTCTTGGACGTGTTGACGCCCAGGGCCTCTAGCATCTCTGTTGCCAGAATCTCCCGCACTCCGCCTTTCAACGTCAGCCGCCCGTCCCCGAACCGGCTATAGGGCGTCTGACCCGATCCCTTGGTGCCAAGGTCCAGCAACCGCCCGGCCCCATCCCGCAGTTGCGCGAACAGGAACCCCCGGCCGTCGCCTATATCGGGATTATACTGCCGGAACTGATGCCCATGGTAACGCAGCGCCATCGGTTCGGGCAGTGAGCCCTCCAGCGGCGCGAACCGCCCGAAATGGGCCACCCATTCCTCATCGCTCAGCCCGCCAAGTCCCACGGTCGGCGCCCAGCGATCATTCCGGAAGCGCAGGATCGTCTGCGGAAAGGCCGCCGCCGCGACGGGATCGGCAAAATCGGGTTGCAGGGCAGCGATTTCATTTGCCGGGCAATATTTGGCGGGTTGCAGGGGTGAGCGCATGCGACGATATGGGGGAGGCAGGCCGGAAGGATCAAGCAGCTTGAGCAATTACAGCGACGGATACTGGTGGTCCCCTGACGGGCTGAGACTCCATTATCGCGACTATGCCGGGGGAGAGGATGGCCGTCCCCCGCTGCTTTGCCTGCCGGGTCTGACCCGCAATGCCCGGGATTTCGAGCCATTGGCCAACCGCCTCGCCGGTCACTGGCGCCTCATCTGTCCGGACATGCGTGGGCGCGCCGAAAGCGCGCAGGCGAAGGACCCGATGACCTATGTTCCGCTGACCTATTTGCAGGACATCAGCCGCCTGTTGGCCGACCTTGCCATCACCCGCTTCATCGCCATCGGCACTTCGTTGGGTGGTCTTGTCACCATGCTGATCGCCGCCACCCATCGCGAATGGCTGGCTGGCGCGTTGCTCAACGATGTGGGCCCGACGCTGGAGGCGGCAGGTCTTGCCCGCATCCGCACTCATGTCGGCATCGGCCAGTCGCATCCCAGCTGGGTGCACGCTGCCCGCGCGCTGGAGGAATCGAACCGCGATATCTATCCCGGCTATGGCCTGGACCAATGGCTCGCCATGGCGAAGCGGCTCTATCGCCTGAACAGCGCGGGCCGGATCGTGCTGGATTATGACATGCGCATCGCCGAACCGCTGCGCGTCGCCAGCGATGAAGCCGGAGTGGACATGTGGCCGGTGATGCAGGCCTTTCGCTGCATTCCAACGCTGTTGCTGCGGGGGGAGCGCTCCGACCTGTTGTCCGCTGCCACCGCAGACCGCATGCGTCAGGAAATCGGCGCCGACGCGGAACTGGTGACTGTCACCAATGTCGGTCACGCACCTGTCCTTGATGAACCGGAATCCGCCGCCGCAATTGACCGGTTGCTTGCAAGGGTCCTGGATATCGATGCGTCCTGAGCCGCCCCGGCTGCTGCACGTCCACGGCAGTTTCTCGCTGGGCGGCAAGGAAGCGCGCGCCGTTCGGCTGATGAATCTCTGGGGTGATCGCGCCCATCACAGCATCGTCAGCGCCGCGCCACATCTGATGAGCGCCCGCGACGCGATCGATCCGGCCATATCCGTCGATTTCCCCGAATCGCCCCCGCTTGCGGGCAGGCCGAGCCTGAAGCGCTTCAAGGCCATCGCCCGCTTCCTGTCGGGATATGACCTCATCCTCAGCTATAATTGGGGTGCGATGGACGCGGTGATGGCGCATCGCATCCATGGCGGGCCCCCTCTGATCCACCATGAGGATGGCTTCAACGCCGATGAAGCCGGTGGTTTGAAGCCTCAGCGGAATCTCTATCGCCGCCTGGCGCTGCACGGCGCGCATGGGCTGGTGATCCCATCGATCAGCCTCGACAGCATCGCCCGCAAGGTCTGGCGTCAGCCCGCGGCCAAGGTCCACCTGATCCGCAACGGCATCGACACCGCCCGCTATGCCCAGCCGCCCGCGGCCGGGGCGCTTCCCTTGCTTCATCATGCGTCGGGCAAGCTGTTGGTCGGCACGCTCGCGGGCTTGCGTGCGGTGAAGAATATCCCGCGCCTCGTCCGCGCCGTCGCGCCGCACCGCGACCGCCTGCGACTGGTGGTGGTCGGCGAAGGCCCGCAGCGCGAGGCCATCATGGCCGAAGCCCGATCCCACGGCCTTGATGACATCTGCATGGCCGGGTTCATGAGCGAGCCGTGGCGGTTCATGGGTCTGTTCGACATTTTCGCCCTGTCCTCCGACAGCGAGCAATTTCCGATCTCGCTGGTGGAGGCCATGGCGGCCGGCCTTCCTGTCGTTTCCACCGATGTCGGCGACGTCACCCATATGGTCGCGCCCGAAAACCGGCCCTTCGTCGTTGCCGACGAGGCGGGCCTGAGCGGAGCCCTTGCCGCTCTTGCCGATGATGCGGATCTGCGCGGGCGCCTTGGCGAAGCGAACCGCCTGCGCGCAAGGCGCGATTTCACCGAAGAGGCCATGGTCGCCGCCTATGCGGCGCTCTATGGTCAGGCACTATCCAGCCCCCGTATTTTGCGGTAGGGGCCGCCTGAAAATTCGCCCAATATCAGCAAAGCTGCTATAGGGCGTCGCTTAAGTGGTCGGCGGCCACGGGATTTTGCGCTGGGAGATTGCGTTGTTCAAGGGGTTGAAGCCCATCATCTACGGTGGCCGCGAAGTGTGGCCGCTGGTCGAGGGCGGCAAGGGCGTAGCTGTTTCCAACCATGCCAGTTCCGGCGCATGGGCAGCGGCCGGGGGCATCGGTACGGTGTCGGCGGTCAACGCGGACAGCTATGACAGCTTCGGCAATGTCATTCCGCAAATCTACCATGGCCGCACCCGCCGCGACCGCCATGAGGAATTGATCGCCTATGCCATTGACGGGGCCGTCGAGCAGGTGAAGCGCGCCTTCGAGATCGCCGGCGGGAAGGGCGCGATCAACATCAACGTGCTGTGGGAAATGGGCGGCGCCCAGCGCGTGCTCCATGGCGTGCTGGAAAAGACCAAGGGCATGGTCGCGGGCGTCACCTGCGGCGCGGGCATGCCCTACAAGCTTTCGGAAATCGCCGCTTCCTACGGTGTCAGCTACCTCCCCATCGTGTCTTCCGGTCGTGCTTTCCGGGCGCTGTGGAAGCGCGCCTATTCCAAGGCGTCGGAATGGCTGGCGGCGGTGGTCTATGAAGACCCTTGGCTCGCCGGTGGTCATAACGGCCTCTCTAATGCCGAGGACCCCAAGGTGCCGCAGGACCCCTATCCGCGGGTGAAGGCGCTGCGCGACACCATGCGCGAAGGCGGCATTTCCGATGACGTGCCCATCGTCATGGCAGGCGGCGTCTGGCATCTGAAGGACTGGAACGACTGGATCGACAATCCGGAACTGGGGGCGATCATGTTCCAGTTCGGCACCCGTCCGTTGCTGACGCAGGAAAGCCCGATCCCGCAGCTGTGGAAAGAGCGGCTGATGCAGTTGGAGCCTGGCGACGTGCTGCTGCACCGTTTCTCGCCCACCGGTTTCTACAGCTCGGCGGTCCGCAATCCCTTCCTGCGCCAGCTCGAGGCCCGTTCGGAACGCCAGATCCCGTTCAGCACCGAGCAGGCGGGCGATCATACGCATCAGCTTGATGCGGGCGTGAAGGGCAAGAATTTCTGGGTGACGCGGGGCGACCTGCTGCGCGCGCGCGAATGGGTCGGGCAGGGCTTCACCTCTGCGCTCAAGACGCCGGACAACACGCTGGTCTTCGTCACTGAAGAGGAAAAGGCCGAAATCCGCAAGGATCAGACGGACTGCATGGGTTGCCTCAGCCAGTGCGCCTTTTCGAGCTGGATGGACAGCGAGACCAACTCGACCGGCCGTCTCGCCGATCCGCGCAGCTTCTGCATCCAGAAGTCGTTGCAGGAGGCGGTCCATGGCGGTGACCTCGACAAGAATCTGCTGTTCGCGGGCCATGGCGCCTATAAGTTCAAGCAGGACCCCTTCTATTCGAACGGGTTCGTGCCGACCGTGAAGCAGCTGGTCGATCGCATTTTGACCGGCGACTGATGGCGGATATTCAGGGACTGGCGGTGCTGCATTATGACACGCCGCATTTCGACATCGTGCGCCCGGGGCAGTTCGTGCTTTGTGCCGTTTCGGGCGCGCGGATCGAGCTGGATGACCTCAAATATTGGAGCGCGGAGTTTCAGGAAGCCTATCGGGGGCCGGAAGAGGCGACCCAAAGCTTTTTGAAGCATCGTGGCAGCGGTTTCCGCTAAACCGTTGATTTACCTTCATGCGGTGCGCGTTCGGGCAAGCGGTATTTTTTGCCTGCGCTTACCGATGGAAATTCAAGGCGCGCGTTTTTCGACATGGCGCTGTTTCGCGTCCGTTCGCCGCAATTCTCCTATTCCTTTGCCTTCACTGATGGTTTATCCTTCTTGAACGAAGCGACGAAGATCGCTCGAGTGAGGAAGGATGTAGTGATGTCGCGTATCGACATTTTCGGCGATCGGGTCTGTGTGGTGACAAGCCTGCTCATCATGGGCTGGTTCATCTATAATGTAGCCTTCTGACAGGCATCCCATGCTGTTGCCTTGCGACGGTTTCGTTCCGTTCCTGACCGGCGGTAAAGTTCCGGTCCAGCCGCTTCAAGCAAAGCTATCTTTCCTCTTTCTACAATAAGAGTAGATATATGCGCGAGCGCCATGCTCCGCGGCTTTTGAAGGATGTCAGCTTGCTCCGCGTCACCAACGGCTAAAGCGCACGGTACTGAAGCGACGACGCAAGGTTTCGTGTTCCTCCTAGTCAGGAGAAGACGATGACCCAGAATGCCACCCATATCCGCCGGCAACGCCGCTTTGGCGCCAGCCCGCAAATCCACATTCCGCACTCCTCCTGGACTCGTCCGGAACGCGCGCCCGAAAGCACCGCGCCGGTGAAGCCGGAAGAGTTTTGGAGCCGACTGGGACTCTGAGGAAGTGTTCGAGCACCTTCGTCGCCATAGGGATTGGGTGACATAGGTGACACGATGGAGGTGCGCAAAGGCGCCGGTTCATCGGCTTCCTGTTTTGCGGTTCACGGTTGAAAGAGCCGCTGTCGGCATAGCGTTGGCGGGGGGCTGTAGGACAGGGGAAAATCGGGACGCGGCCGCGGGGCGAGGGAAATGGCAGGCCGCGAATGGCCAATTTCAACAGCCATGTTCATTTCCCGACCCTGATCTCGAACAATTTCGCCCAGTTCTTCCCCGTCACGAACAGGCGGTCCGCCTTGGCGTCATAGGCGATGCCATTGGCTACCGCCTCGCTGTCCTTCGCGCCGCTGGCCTTGAGCAGCGGCGCGATATCGAGCCAATCGATGACCGCGCCCGTATGCGGATCGATCCGGGCGATATGGTTGTCGTACCAGATATTTGCCCAGATCTCGCCCTTCACGAATTCCAGTTCGTTGAGCCGGTCCACCGGACGGCCATTCCAGGTCACGGTGATCCGCCGTTCTTCGGTCAAGGTGTCGGGGTTCAGGAACCGCAATTGGGCGGTGCCGTCGCTCATGATGATGTTGCGGCCATCCTGCGTCAGGCCCCAGCCTTCGCCCTCATAACGAAAATCGGAAACCGGCGTGAAATCACTGAGTTTCCAGATAAATCCCCGGCGATGCCGCCAAGTCAGGCTGATCAGGCGATCCTTCCAGTTGACGATCCCCTCGCCGAAATAGGGCTGGGGAATGATCCGGCGGCTGAGGACCTTGCCGTTTTTGAGGTCGACCTTTCGAATGTCCGACCGGCCTTCCAGCCCGGTGCTTTCGAACAGCGCGCCGCCGTGGAAAAAGAGCCCCTCGGTAAAGGCGGCGGGATCATGCGGGTAGCTTCGGACCAGTTGCCACTGCGTTTCCGCCTGCGCGGGAGCGATCAGCAGCCACGCCCCCAGCAGCGCAACGAATGCGCGCATCATTCGGCGGCCTGCTCCGCGATCGCGCTGGCCAGCCAGCCGGGCAGGGCGGCGGGGTCGATATCCTCCACCCGCCGCAATTCGATCGATAAACCCAGATCGGGCAGCATGGCTTTCTGGCGTTTCTCATCCGCCTCAGCGAGCGGCACGGCGATCAGGCGGCGGTTTACCTTGTTGCGATAATGCATGCGGGCGGTGTTTTCCTGTCCGACATAGCAGCCCTTGTCATAATCGACGCCGCCCAGTTCCCCGGCATTGGTTTCCAGCCACAAAAGTTGGTCCTGCCCCAATTCGCCCGCGCCCTCGAATACGCCCAGCGCCAGCCGATGCGCCCGGAACGCTGCCGAGGCGTCTCCCGCATCGGGGGGCGCGACCCAGCGATGTCCCAATGCGGGCAGGCGTGGATCGTGGGGCTGATCCTCCGCCGCCAGCGCCCAATGCACGGCCAGCGCCTCTTCCCGCGCAATCACGACCTTGCGCCGCAACCGGTAGAGCGTCAGCCGTTTGGTCAGGGCGTCGGCCTGGTTCCGCTCGCAATCGATCAGCGCATCTTCGCCATCAGCCCACAGGATGACGTCGAACAGCACCTTGCCCTGAGGCGTCAACAGCGCGGTCCAGCGCGGCTCGCCCGGCTTCAATGTCAGGACGTCGCGGGTCAGCAGGCCTTGCAAAAAGATTTTCGCCTCCTCGCCGGAAATTCTGAGGAGCGCGCGGTCGGTTAGGGTGGTGCCGGTCATCGGCTTTAGGTAGGACAATCGACAATCATATCCAAGCCCATCCAAAGCAGGCGACATCATCATGACCTTCGACCTCCTTCTCAAGAACGGCACCGTCCACACTCCCGGCGGCGCGGAAAGCGTGGATGTGGGCGTGCGCGGCGGCAGGATCGTCGCCATCGGCACGTCGCTGGGCGATGCCGGCGAAGTGATCGATTGCACCGGGCTGGACGTGCTGCCCGGCTGCATCGACAGTCAGGTCCATTTCCGCGAACCGGGGCTGGAGCATAAGGAAGACCTTGAATCAGGGAGCCGCGCGGCGGTGCTGGGCGGCGTTACCGCCGTCTTCGAAATGCCGAACACCAATCCCAACACCGACACCGCCGACCGCGTGCAGGACAAGTTGAAGCGCGCCCATCATCGCATGTGGTGCGACCATGCCTTCTATGTCGGCGCCACCGCCGACAATGCCGGGCAATTGAAGGAACTGGAGCGGATTCCCGGCACGTCGGGCGTCAAGATATTCATGGGCGCCTCGACCGGCAGCCTGTTGGTGGACGATGACGACGCCCTGTCGCGCGTCCTGGCCAGCGGCACCCGCCGCGTCGCCATCCATGCGGAGGACGAGACGCGGATGAACGCCCGCAAGGACCTGCGGGTGGAGGGCGATCCGTCGTCCCATCCCGTCTGGCGCGATGATGAAAGCGCGATGATCGCCACCAAGCGCATCATCGATCTGGCGCGCAAGGCGCGCCGCCGCATCCACATCCTGCATGTGACCACGCCCGCCGAACTCGAATATATCGCGCAGCACAAGGATATCGCCACCTGCGAGGTCACGCCCCAACATCTGACCCTGGCGGCGGAGGACGCCTATCCGCGTCTTGGCAGCCATGCGCAGATGAACCCGCCGATCCGCTCTGCCGCGCATCGCGACGGCCTGTGGCATTGGTTGAATCAGGGCGTTCCCGATGTATTGGGCAGCGACCATGCCCCGCACACGATCGAGGAAAAGGCCAAGCCTTATCCCGCGTCGCCCAGCGGCATGCCGGGCGTCCAGACGCTGGTGCCGTTGCTGCTCAACCATGTGGCGGAAGGCCGCCTGTCGCTGCGCCGCTTCATCGAACTGACCTCCTCCGGCCCGCAGCGCGTCTTCGGCCTGGTGGGCAAGGGCCGGATCGCGCTCGGCTATGACGCCGATTTCACCGTGGTCGATCTGAAGAAGCGCTGGACCGTGGGCAGCGACTGGCTCGCCTCGCGCTGCAACTGGTCGCCTTTCGAGGGGATGGACCTCACCGGCAAGGCGGTCGGCACCATCATTCGCGGTCATCGCGTGATGTGGGAAGATGCGCTGGCCAATCAGGCGGTGGGCGAACCCGTTCGTTTCGAAGCGACGCAGTTCGCCTGAACGATCGCCAGACGATTGCGGCGGGCGGCGGCAAGGCTGTCCGCCGCAAACAGGACCAGCCCGCCCCAGATCAGCGCGAAGCTGACCATCTGCCCTTGATTGAGCTTCTCGCCGAACAGCAGCATGCCGCACAGGAACTGGAGCGTCGGCGCCAGATATTGCAGCAAGCCCAGCGTTGCCATGGGCAAGCTTTGGGCGGCGGAGGCGAACAGCACCAGCGGCACGGTCGTCACCGCGCCGGATATGATGAGCAGCGCGGTCGTGGGTACATCCTGACCGAAGCTGATACCACCGTGCGTCGACAGCCAGATCAGATAGGCCATGGCCGGGAGCGCCAGCAGGACCGTCTCGACGCCCAGCCCCATCATCGGTGCTACCGGGGTCATCTTGCGGATCAGCCCATAGAAAGCGAAGCTGAGCGCCAATGTGACGCTGATCCACAGCGTGGTCAGCGCGGTCGCCGCCATGATGGCGACGCCCAGCGCGGCGATCCCGATCGCCAGGGCCTGTCCGCGCCTCAGCCTTTCGTGCAGCAGCAGCACGCCCAGCCCGACATTGACCAGCGGATTGAGGAAATAGCCAAGGCTGGCGGCGATGACATGGCCGGCATTCACCGCCCAGACATAAGTCAGCCAGTTCACGGCGATCATCAGCGCGGACCCGGCGAGCGGCAACAGCAGCCGGCGATCACGCACGATCTCGAACAGGGCGGGAAGGCCTTTCCGCGCCAGCAACAGGGTGATGATCAACAGCAGCGACCAGAGGATGCGCTGGGTAACGATTTCCACAGAGTTCACATGATGCAGCAGCCTGAAAAAGATCGGCAGCAAACCCCAGGCGCCATAAGCTGTGACCGCGGCAAGCAGGCCCGCACGGAAGGCCTGCTCGGATGAGGGGGGAAGGTTCAGAGGATGCCTCCCCCAAGGAATAGCCGCAACGCGCCGAACGCCGCCACGAACAGGCAGAAATTGCGCCCGCCATTTCTGGACGAGAACATGCCGACGAACGCGCCGAACAGCGCCATCGGCACCAGCAGCCAGTTGAGCGCCCCCAATAAGGGAAACACCGCCGGGATCATGAGGATCAGGGTGACAAGCCCGATCAAGGCTGACAGGATATTGAGCATGGTCGCGCAGATGGCGTTTCGGCGCTGCGGCGGCAAGGCAGGATTCGATGCCAGTTGGAAGATAATGGCCCGGCAAAAGACAAAAATTCCGGGATTCACCAAAATCCCTAACGGAAAATTAACCTCTGCTCTTCATCCCTTGTTTACGAAGGAGTGAAGTCATGGCGCCTGTTCGATCTTTCTGTGTTCTCGCGCTGCTGATCGTGCTGCCGCTGGGCGGTTGCGGCAGGAAGAAGGGCGATGACCTGAACGCGCTGGATGCGCAACTGACCAATAATGCCGTCGATGCCCTGGCCGGCCAGATCGTGGTCGATCCCCGGCTCGCCGGACATCGGACCGCGAAGCTGCCGGTGCTGAAGGGGGCTGCCGCCAAGGCGTTGGCGGATTCCGTGAAGCTGGCGGGTGGCTCGCTGCTTGCAACGCCCGCGCCGTCGCAGGGAGAGGCGCAGGAATCCGCCTCCACGCTTGCCGCCGTTGCGAGCGAGCAACACAAGCCCGGTGGAAATGTCTTCTGCCGGAAGCAACTCGCCTATGGCGCGCAATGGGCGAGCCGGCTGCCCGAACCCTTCACCGTCTATCCCGGCGCCCAGCTGACGGAAGCGGCCGGGGTGGAAAAGGACGGATGCACTCTGCGCGCCGCGACATTCGTGACGCCGGTGCCGCGCCAGAGCGTGATGGATTTCTATTATACCCAGGCCCGCCGCGCCGGTTTCGATGCCGAGCATGAGGTGATGGGGAGCGATCATGTGTTGGGTGGCTCGCGCAAGGATGACGGGAGCGCTTTCTTCCTGCTGTTCAGCGAGGCGCCCGGGGGCAAGACCAGCGTGGATGTGATCGCGGACAACGGGCGATAGCTGCCGCTTTATCTTTCCTGCGTGGAGCGCGGGGAGGATTTGGGGCGTCCGCATCCGCTCCCTCTCCGCCTTCCGCCAATGATCGCTTCCCATTTCCCGCAAAAATGCTCTAGGGCGGGCGGCATGAATAATATCTTCCTCGTCATGGCAGGCGGAGCCGTCGGGTCGGCGCTGCGCTATCTGCTCGGGCGTCTTTCAAGCCATATCTTTCCCGGCGCTCCATGGCCCTGGGGAACCTTCTCCGCCAACATCATCGGTGGTTTCGCGATGGGACTGCTGGCCGGATGGCTGGCGCGCTTCAGCACGGGCCATGGTGAGCCAATCCGCCTGCTGCTCGCGGTCGGCGTGCTGGGCGGCTTCACCACCTTTTCCTCGTTCAGCCTTGAAACCGTGCTGATGATTGAACGTGGGCAGTTCGGCGTGGCGCTGGCCTATGCCGTCTTCTCCGTCATCGGAGCTGTCGGCGCCCTGACCGGCGGCCTTGCATTCATGAGGAGCATCGCATGAAGGGCAAATCCTCCGGTCCGTCGCGCGGCCCCCGCAAGCCGGGGGCTGCCCCGCAAGGCCGTGCCCGTGGCGCTGCCAAGGCTGCCCGCGCGCGCAAGCCCGATGCGCCCAAATCCGCCGCGCCCAAGTCCGCCGCGCCCAAGTCCGCCGCGCCCAAGTCCGCCGCGAAGGCGTCGACGCCCAAGCCCTCCACCGCAACCCCGGCGCCTCGCCCGGCCAAGCCGACACCGGCGAAGGGGGTTTCGCTCGACGTTCGGCAGTTCCGCGTCGGCGCGGATGATGACGGCATAAGGCTGGACCGCTGGTTCCAGCGGCATCTGCCGGATATCGGCTTCAACACCGTCTCGCGCTGGGCGCGCACCGGCCAGCTGCGCGTCGACGGCGCCCGCGCCGCGCCGGGCGACCGGATGAGCGAAGGGCAGAGCATCCGCGTGCCCCCGGCAGAGCCCAAGGCCGCTGAAACCGCCAGGCCCAAGCGCCTCCGTCCGCAACTGGCTGACGATCAGGTCGCTTTCGCGCAGGGGCTGGTCATCCACCGCGACGCGCAGGCCATCGTCATCAACAAGCCGCCCGGCCTTGCCACGCAAGGTGGCACCAAGACTGACGATCATGTCGACGGCCTGCTCGACGCGCTGGATTATGAACTGGACCAGCGGCCCAAGCTGGTCCACCGGCTGGACAAGGACACGTCCGGCGCGCTGCTGATCGCCCGCACCGCCCGATCGGCGGCCTTTTTCGCCAAGGCTTTCTCCAGCCGCACCGCGCGCAAGGTCTATTGGGCCATCGTCATGGGCGTCCCCTCGATCGAGGACGGCATGATCGAACTGCCCATCGCCAAACAGCCCGGCACCGGCGGCGAGAAGATGCATGTGGATGAGGAGGAGGGGCTTCCCTCCCGCTCGCGCTACCGCGTGATCGAGCGGGCGGGCAACCGCGCCGCCTGGGTGGAACTGCAGCCCCATACCGGCCGCACGCATCAGTTGCGCGTCCATATGGCGGCCATCGGTCATCCGATCGTCGGCGACGGCAAATATGGCGGCAAGGAAGCTTTTCTGAGCGGCACGATCAGCCGCAAAATGCACCTCCATGCTCGCCGCATCCGGGTTGATCACCCCGATGGCGGTCGCGTCGATGTACGTGCTGAGTTGCCCGATCATTTCGCCGCCAGCCTTGCCTCGCTGGGCTTCGACCTGGCCGCTGGCGACCTGCCGCTGGACGAGGAGATCGCCCGCGCGCCCACGCGCGAGGATGAGAAGAAGGCCGCCCGCGCCCATGCCAAGCAGATCCGCAAGGGCCGCAAGGGTGAACGGCGCGCGCGCGGTTCCGGCGCAGGGCAACGCAAAAAGCCATGACCAACAGGCTTGCCGTATTTGATTGCGACGGCACGCTGGTCGACAGCCAGCACAGCATCTGCACGGCCATGATCCGCGCGTTCGAGGGCGAAAAGCTGGTCGCGCCCGATCGGGCGACCATATTGTCGGTCGTCGGCCTGTCGCTGCCGCACGCCATGGCGCGGCTGCTGCCGGCGGCGGAGGCCGACTATCACGACCATCTCTCGGAAAGCTACAAGCTTGCCTTCCAGCAGCTCCGCCGCGAAAATGCGGTGTCGGAGCCGTTATATCCCGGCATAGCGGATCTTATCCGCGAACTGGATGCGGAAGGCTGGCTGCTCGGCGTCGCAACCGGCAAGTCGGACAGGGGGCTTCAGCTCTGCCTGACCCATCATGGCATCCATGCGCATTTCGTGACGCTGCAAACCGCCGATCGCCACCCGTCCAAGCCGCATCCCTCCATGCTGCTCACCGCCATGGCCGACGCGGGGGCCGCGCCGGAAACGACGGTGATGATCGGTGACACCAGCTTCGACATCGACATGGCGCTGGCTGCGGGCACCCACGCTCTGGGTGTCGGCTGGGGCTATCACACGCCGCAGGACCTGATCGCGGCGGGCGCGCACAGCGTGTCGATGGACAGCACGGAATTGCGCGGCCATATCCACGCCAAATGACCGACACGCCGCCGACCCCGCCCTCACTCCCGCCGCTCGACCCTGAAAAGATCGCCCGGCAGCGCTTCTTCGCGCTTGGCCTGTTCCGCCTGTCGGGGGCGCTGCTGGTGATGTTCGGCTTTCTCGTGCTGATGCAGCGTTTTCACTGGGTCCAGGGAAACAAGGCGAAGGCCATGGGCGCGATTTTCGTCCTTGTTGGCCTGTTTCAGTTCGTGATCGTGCCTCGGCTGCTGCTCGCCTTGTTCAGGAAACCGCCGCAATCATGAAACGCTTCTACAAGGACGTCACGGTTGTTCCGGGCGAATCCGGCTTTGAAATCCAGCTTGACGGCCGCCCGGTCCGCACGCCTGCCCGCGCGCCGCTGGCTCTGCCCACCGCGCTCCTGGCCGAAGCGATCGCCGGGGAATGGCGCGCCCAGGGTGATATGGTCGACCCGCGCTCCATGCCCTTCACCGGCCTTGCCAATGGCGCCATCGACCAGATCGCTCCTGATCGCGATAGCTTCGCGGCCGGAATCGCGCGCTATGGGGAAAGCGATCTGCTCTGTTATCGTGCGGAGGGGCCGGCCGAACTGGTCGCGCGCGAAGCCGCCGCCTGGGACCCGTTGCTCGATTGGGCGCGTCATCGCTATGACGTTACCTTCCGGGTGACGCAGGGCATCATCCCGGTCGATCAGCCCGCCGAGACGCTGGAACGGCTGGGAACGGTGGTGGCGACCTTCGATCCCTTCACGCTTGCGGGCCTTTCGACGCTGGTGACACTGTCCGGCTCGTTGGTTTGCGGGCTGGCGATCGTGGAAGGCGGCCATGATGGCGATGCGATCTGGACCGCCTCCGAAGTCGATGAGGCATGGGAAGTCGAGCAGTGGGGCGAGGATGCGGAAGCCGCCGCCCGTTCGGCGCGGCGCGGAAACGAATTTGCCATGGCCCGGGAATTTTGCGGAATGAGCCGGGCCTGACGGGGAAGGAGGCTGATCGCCTCCGCGAATCAGGCTACGCCACCGGCGATCTTGTCGGCATAGAGCATCCGTCCCGGCCCCATCAGCCCTATGAATTGCGGCAGCATATGGCGGGCGAGCGCGAAGCAGCCTTCGCTGCGGCCGATCTTGCCCCAGGTCGCGATGTGGTTTTCGCTCACATAATCCGCGCCATGCACCACGATGGCGCGCATTTCCGCATTATCATTCTGCGGATCGAGGCCATCCAGTCGCATGGCGCGCCCATGCTGGCCCTCATAGATCTCACCCGTCTTGAATGCCCCTGAACAGCTGGCCAGTGAATTGGGCTCGTTGGAAAAGCTCTGGAGCCAGCCCGAATGTTCGGGGTCGGAGCCGCGGCCATGGGCCACCAGATAGGAACTGGCCTGGCCACCGATCAAATCCACCACATGGAAACGCAATTCGCGTGAGGGCGCATTGAAATCGGCCAGCGCCACGCGATCGCGCAGCGTGAACATATGGCCGTGCTGGTCGAGCGCCGCCTTGGCGCGGTCCAGCAGCTTCGCATAGGGCTGGGTAGCGAGCGGCCCGGCGGAAATCGGGCGCGGCGCAGGCGGAGCGGCAGGGCGCGGCAATGTTTCGCCAAGCGAGGCGGCCCGCCCGGCACTGTCGGCAAGAAAAGAAAAAGCCAGCCCGCTCAAAGCGAACTTGGTGAAACTACGACGGTCCATGAAGCCCAATATAGCAAAGGAGCGGGGCTGGTCCAAGGGTAGCCCCGCATGACCGCCGCCGCTCGTCCGATCCCCGTTTGCAAAACCGCTGTCCCGCCCTGTTTCCGGGGCGGAGCGAAATGCGCCCTTATTCGGTTGCGTTCGCGCCCTCGTCGCTTTGGCTCAGCCGGGCGGTCATGCCGGTGGCGGCGGCGTCATCCTCGATCTGCTGCTGTTCGGAAATGGTCGGCGCGGGAGCCGGAGCGGGTGTCGCATTGTTGCCAGGCTCCGGAGCAGGGGCTTCCGGCTCGTTGACGATCACATTCTCGACCGGCGGTTCGACCAGATTATTGGTCACCGGCGCCTCTTCCTCCTTCTTGCCGCAGGCGGCCAGAGCGAGCGCGCCGCTAAGGGCGAGAAGGGCAATCTTGCGCATGAATATCAATCCTTGGATGCAATGGCGGCGGCAGGCGCGGCGGTCGGATCGACACGGCGGCTGGACGCTTCGATCTTGTCGGCAAGCAACTTGTCCCAGCCATAAGGGTCGGAACGGAAGCTCATCGTGCCGTTATTGCTGGCAAAGGCGGTCCAGTAAAGCAGATATACCGCCACTTCCCGGGGCAGCGAAACCCGCTGGGTCTTGCCGGTGTCGATCAGCGATTGGATCTGCCCGGCCAGGTCGGGATTGCCCGCCACCATCAGTTCCGCCAGCGGCACCGGCTTTTCCAGCCGAATGCAGCCATGGCTCGCCAGGCGGTCATAGCTCGAAAATTTCGCGCGCGACGGGGTGTCGTGCAGATAGACGGCGAAGGGATTGTTGAAATCGAACTTCAGCCGTCCCAGCGCGCTGTTCGGCCCGGCGGGCTGCACGATCCGCTCGCCCGTTTCCGGCGTGCCGACGATCTTGTAACCCTGACGGAGGAGCGCGGCGCGCCCCTTGGGCCACAATTCCCGCTTGGCGATGGACGTGGGGACGTTCCACGGCGGATTGACCACGATCGAATGGATGCTGGACGACAGCATCGGCGTCGCATTGTCGGGCGCGCCGGTCACCGCGCGCATGGAGGAGATCGGCTGATCCCCTTCGAACACCGTCAGCACGGCGGCGGCGATGTTCACCTGCACCCGGTTGACCGGCAATTGGCGCGGCATCCAGCGCCAGCGCTCCATATTCGCCATGATCGCGGCGATGCGATCGCCCACCGGTACGTTCAGTTCCCTGAGCGTCCGCGCGTCGAGCAGGCCGGTGGGGTTCAGGCCATAGCGCCGCTGTGCCCGTTGCAGCACATCGGCCAGCTTTTCGCCGGGGGTGACGCTCTTGTCCTCAATGGCGATGCGCGCGCGTACCGCATTGGGCGAGGATTGCGCTGTCAGCGCCGGCCAGCCGCCCGCGTCGCGAATCCGCTCATAATTGGCCAGGCCCTTGCGCAGCCCGTCATAGCCCGCATAGGGCGGGGTCAGATTGGCGGCCCATTGCGGCAGTCTGTCCTCGGAAATTGCCTTGGCCAGCGCGGGCCGCGGGTCGAAAGCCGCTGGTCGCAGTGCCCAGATCGCCAGGAAGTCGGCTGTGTCCACGCGCCCGGTGCTGAGTGCCTTTGCCCGGTCCAGCGTCGCGGACAGCAGTGCATCGCCTTTCAGCGCGCCGGTTGCCTGAGCGCGCGCCATCAGCCCCTGTTGCGCGCCGCCCCTCAGCCAGTCGTTCAGCCATTTTTCCTGCGCGGCAGACAGCGGGGGCAGCGGCACGGGCGGCGGCGTCACGATGGCGGGTGGCAGGATCACCTGTGGGGCAGGGGCCTGTGACGCGGGCGCAGGCAGGGTCGGCGCAATCGCGGGAGGCTGCGCCATGGTTGGCATGGCAGCGACGCCCAGCATGGAGAAAAGGGAAAAACGGATCAATTTGGGACGGTTCATGCTGGACCAGATAGCGCAAAGCCCGCCTCGTTCAAACTCGAAGATAGCGGAAAAGATGATGCAGCATGTCGTTCACCATCCGGCCTATGTCTCTCCGGCAACAGCAGGCAGGGCGTTCTGCCTTGATCAGTTCGGCTGCTTCGACACATAAGGACTGGTGCTTACGGAAGGGAACGGTCAGTCAGCCTTGCGCGAGGCCTTTTCCGCGATGCCCGACACGCCCTCCCGCCGATCCAGTTCGTCCAGTACTTCGTCCAGCGAGATATCGAGATCGGCCAGCAGCACCAGCAGGTGGAAAAGCAGATCCGCGCTCTCCCCGATCGCGCCGTCCCGATCGGAAGCCATTGCGGCGATCACCGTTTCCACGGCTTCCTCACCGACTTTCTGGGCGATCTTGGCGCGGCCCCTGGCGGTCAGCTTGGCCACATAGGATTGGCTGGGATCGGAGTCCCGCCGCTGACGAATGGTCCGTTCAAGATCGAATAGGGTCGCGCGCATGGCGCCATCAAGCGC
>NZ_JALDYQ010000127.1:0-5977 GCF_032153725.1 Sphingobium sp.
CGTGATCCGCGATGGCACTCTTTACCATATCCCAATGATGTGTCGCAACCAGACAATTAGGACCGGATAAGCCGGCACATCGCCGGGTGACACAGGTGACACGATGCCATCCCGGAAGACCGCCATTTCCTATCTGGATTCACCCATGTCAAAGAGCCGTCGTCGGCATAAGCCGGTCATGTCCCTGTAGGACAGGGAAAAAATGCGCGTCCGCCCGCCCTGCCCTCACGGCGAACCGCAAGGATCGCATTGCGGTTCGTCGCATTACCGGGCCATAGAGGAAGCCTGACTTTCCACTTTCCCAAGGGGACCCGGGTGATACAGACCGTCGCGACGCAACCTTTTGACGATCAGAAGCCGGGCACATCGGGCCTGCGCAAGAAAGTCCGCATCTTCCAACAGCCCCATTATGCGGAAAATTTCGTCCAGTCGGTGTTCGACAGCCTGAAAGGGTTTGACGGCAAGACGCTGGTAGTGGGTGGCGACGGGCGCTATCTGAACCGCGAAGTCATCCAGATCGTCCTGAAAATGGCGGCGGCCAATGGCTTTGGCCGGGTGCTGGTGGGTCAGGGCGGCATTCTCTCCACACCGGCGGCTTCGCATCTGATCCGCTCTTCCGGGGCCTTTGGCGGGCTGGTGTTGTCGGCCAG
Organism: Sphingobium sp.; assembly: GCF_032153725.1. GTDB lineage: Bacteria > Pseudomonadota > Alphaproteobacteria > Sphingomonadales > Sphingomonadaceae > Sphingobium. Next base: position 651 of record NZ_JALDYQ010000127.1, read on the forward strand.
TCATAATCCGGGCGGGCCGGACGAGGATTTCGGGATCAAATATAATGTCGGGAATGGCGGCCCGGCGCCGGAGAAGGTCACCGACGCCATTCATGCGCGGACGCTGGCGATCGAGAGCTATCGCATATTGGACGCCGGGGATGTCGATATCGATGGGGCGGGTACAAGCCAGATCGGCGGCATGACTGTCGAGGTGGTCGATCCAGTCGCAGGCTATGCGGAACTGATGGAGAGCCTGTTCGACTTTGCCGCGATCCGGGCGATGATCGCCGAGGGCTTTACCCTGTCCTTCGACAGCATGAGCGCCGTGACCGGGCCCTATGCGGTCGAGATTTTCGAGAAGCGGCTGGGAGCGCCCCCGGGCACGGTGCGCAACGCGACCCCCCTGCCCGACTTCGGGCATCATCATCCCGATCCCAATCTGGTTCATGCAAAGGAGCTTTACGATCGGATGATGGCGGCGGATGCGCCGGATTTCGGAGCGGCTTCGGATGGCGATGGCGACCGGAACCTGATCATCGGACGGCATGCCTATGTGACGCCGTCGGACTCGCTGGCGGTGCTGGCGGCCAATGCCCATCTGGCGCCGGGCTACGCCGCCGGGCTCAAGGGGATTGCGCGGTCGATGCCGACCAGCGGCGCCGCCGACCGGGTGGCGCAGAAGCTGGGCATTCCGCTTTATGAGACGCCGACGGGGTGGAAATTCTTCGGCAATCTACTGGACGCGGGCATGGCCACCATCTGCGGCGAGGAAAGCGCCGGAACCGGATCGGATCATGTGCGGGAGAAGGACGGCATCTGGGCAGTGCTGCTGTGGCTCAACATCCTGGCGGCGCGGCGGCAGAGCGTGGCGCAGATCATGGCGGAACATTGGGCGACCTATGGCCGGAATTATTATGCGCGGCATGATTATGAGGGGATCGCCAAGGACAGGGCCGATGCGCTGATGGCGGCGCTGCGCGGCAGGCTGGAAACCCTGCCGGGTAATGCCAACAGCGGCGGCACGGTGAAGAGCGCCGACGATTTCGCCTATGTCGACCCGACCGACCAGTCCATCAGCAGGAATCAGGGCGTGCGCGTGCTGTTCGAGGATGGGTCGCGGGTGGTGTTCCGGCTTTCGGGCACCGGGACCGAGGGCGCGACCCTGCGCGTCTATATCGAGCGCTATGTGGGCGCGGATGGCGAATTGGGGCTGGAGACGAGCGATGCGCTGGCCCCGCTGGTGAAGGCGGCGCAGGAGGTTGCGGATATTTCCGGCTTCACCGGGATGGAAAGGCCGAGCGTCATCACCTGATCGCGGTGGCTGCTATCAAAGGGATTCGGTGCTCCCGCGCAGGCAGGAGTCCAGTTCGGGCGTTTGGACTGGGTTCCTGCCTGCGCAGGAACATGTTGGGAATGAGGGAAGGCGGGTTCCCAATTCTCTCGCTCCCAAAGACTGGCCTTCGTGCGCGGAAACGGCTATCGGCGCGGCCAATCATCTTGACGTGAAGGCAGTTCCATGGGTTTTCGTTGCGGTATCGTCGGGCTTCCTAATGTGGGCAAGTCCACCCTGTTCAATGCGCTCACCGAAACGCAGGCGGCGCAGGCGGCGAACTATCCTTTCTGCACGATCGAGCCGAATGAGGGCCGCGTCGCCGTGCCCGACGACCGGTTGCAGACCATCGCGAAGATCGGCGGATCGGCCAAGATCATCGAAACCCAGCTCTCCTTCGTGGACATTGCGGGGCTGGTGCGCGGCGCCTCCAAGGGCGAGGGTCTGGGCAACCAGTTCCTGGCCAATATCCGCGAGACGGACGCCATCGTCCACGTCCTGCGCTGTTTCGAGGATGGCGACATCACCCATGTCGAGGGCAAGATCGATCCCATTGCCGATGCCGAAACGGTCGAGACGGAATTGATGCTGGCCGATCTGGAGAGCCTGGAAAAGCGGGTTCCCAACCTCGCCAAGAAGGCGGCGCAGGGCGACAAGGAGGCGAAGGCCGCCGCATCCGTTCTGGGGCAGGCGCTCGATCTGTTGCGCGACGGCAAGCCCGCCCGCCTCACCGTGCCCAAGGATGTCGAGGAAGCGCGCCTCTTCGGACAGGCGCAACTGCTGACGGCCAAGCCTGTCCTCTATGTCTGCAATGTCGAGGAGGACAGCGCCGCCGCCGGCAACGCGCATTCGGCACGCGTGTTCGAGAAAGCCGCGGCCGAGAATGCCAAGGCGGTGATCGTCTCCGCCGCGATCGAGGCGGAACTGATCACCATGCCGATCGAGGAGCGCGCTGAATATCTCGAAGCGCTGGGCCTGACCGAAGCCGGGCTCGCACGGATCATCCGGGCGGGGTATGAGTTGCTGGGCCTCATCACCTTCTTCACGGTGGGGCCGAAGGAAGCGCGTGCCTGGACCGTGGCCAAAGGATCGAAGGCGCCTCAGGCGGCAGGCGCGATCCATACCGATTTCGAAAAGGGCTTCATCCGCGCCGAAACCATGGCCTATGCCGACTATGTCCAGTTCAATGGCGAGGCCGGCGCCAGGGAAGCGGGCAAATGGCGTTCCGAAGGCAAGGATTATGTCACACAGGACGGCGATATCATGCTGTTCCGCTTCAACGTGTAAGTGAGCCGTGCTGCGGCCGGGACAGATGCCCGCCCGGCGGAAGGCGGCTTTCCCCCCCAGCGTCGATGAAGGGACGCGGCTGCTGATCCTGGGCAGCCTGCCCGGCGATGCGTCGATCAAACAGGGCGAATATTATGCGCATCGCGGCAACGCCTTCTGGACGCTGATGGGCGACGTGCTGGGGGAGGATTTGCGTGGCCAGCCCTATGCCATGCGGTTGAAGCGGCTGAAGGTCCGGCGCGTGGGGCTGTGGGACGTGATCGAGAGCGCGGATCGCGAGGGGAGCCTGGACAGCGCGATCCGAGGAGCGGAGTTGCGCGATCTGGGGGCATTCCTGGATCGGTTGCCGGCGTTGGAGGCGGTGGCTTTCAACGGCAGGACAGCGGCGCTGCATGGACGGCGGCAGATTGGGGAGAGGTTGGGGCTGACCCTGATCGACCTGCCCTCCTCCAGCGGTGCTTTCGCAAGCATGTCGCGCGAAGCCAAGCTTTCGGCATGGATGGCTATCGCCCCCTATGCCGAAAGCTTATAGGCGGCCGTCACTTTACCGTCACGATCTGCCTGTTAAGGCATGGCTTATGTTTTTCCGTCGCTTTCCCCTGGCCGGCCTGTTCCTTCTCGTGGCGCTCGGCGCCTGCGCGCCGGTCGAACCGCGGCCGGTTTCCGTTGCGGTCGCTGTCGAGCAGCGGCAGCCTGTCACCATCCTGGTGTCGATCGATGGCTTTCGGCCCGATTATCTGAAGCGCGGCGTGACGCCACATCTCTCTGCGCTGGCGGCAGCTGGGGTCGAGGCATCGATGCAGCCGTCCTTCCCGACCAAGACCTTTCCCAATCATTGGGCGATCGTCACCGGGAAGCGGCCCGACCATAGCGGCATCGTCGCCAACCGGATGGAGGACGCGTCGCGGCCGGACGAGGCCTTCACCATGGCGAGCGACGATCCTTTTTGGTGGAGCGAGGCCGAACCGATCTGGGTGACAGCGGAAAAGGCAGGCATAAGGACGGGGACGCTGTTCTGGCCGGGTTCCAATGTCGCCTGGGGCGGGACCGAAGCCGTGGAGTGGCCTCACAAGATCACGGGCGGCGCGCGGCCGAGCGATTGGGCCCAATTCAACCAGCAGATTTCCGGGGTGCAACGGGTGAATGGCGTGCTGGACCTGCTGCGGCGGCCGATGGATATCCGGCCGCGCTTCGTGACGCTCTATTTCGATGCGGTCGATACGGCGGGCCATGCAGGCGGACCTGACGCGCCGGAAACGACTGGCGCGGTGGCGGAGGTCGACGGACAGATCGGCATGCTGATCGACGGGCTGAAGGCGTTGGGGCAGCCTGCCAATCTCATCATCCTGTCCGATCATGGCATGGCGCAAAAATCCAGCGACCGGGTGGTGGCTTTGGACAGGATCGCGAACCCGGCCGATTATCGGATCGTCGAAAGCGGGCCCTATGCCAGCCTGAACCCCATGCCGGGTCGCGAGGCCGCGCTGGAGGCCGCTCTCCTGAAACCGCGACCGCATATGCAATGCTGGCGGAAGGACGGCATTCCGGCGCGTTTTCATTATGGGACGCATCGACGCATCCCCCCTTATTTCTGCCTTGCCGACACCGGCTGGGTGATCCAGCCGACGGCGCCCGCCAAGCCGTTCGTCGGCGGCGATCATGGCTGGGACGACCGGGCGCCGGAGATGCAGGCGCTGTTCATTGCCAACGGGCCGGAGTTCGACACGCGCTTTCGTCCGCCCGCCGGTTTCGCCAATGTCGATGTCTATCCCCTGCTCGCGCGGTTGCTGGGGATTGCTGCCCGGCCCGGCGATGGCGATCCGGCGGTGCTCGGAGGGCTCGTCAAGCATTGACGTTTTCGTTAACGGAAACTACTTCTCACGCGCGTTGCAGAAGGAAACGGGTATGAGTGAGATCGTCTATTTCGAAGATGTGGTCGTGGGCGCCAAGACCGAGTTCGGCCCACTGACCATCAGTCGGGAGGAGATCATCACCTTCGCCCGGCAGTTCGATCCGCAGCCCTTCCACCTGTCCGATGAGGCCGCCGCGGAGACGCATTTCGGCAGCCTGGCCTCCAGCGGCTGGCATACCACCGCCCTGACAATGAAGATGATGGTGGCGGTCTGGCAGCAGAAGCCGGGCGTTCAGGCCGCGAGCCTGGGGGCGATGGGCGTGGACGAACTGCGTTGGATGCAGCCGGTGCGGCCGGGGGATACGCTGCGCGGCATTTCGGAGGTCATCGAGACGAAGGCTTCGCGCAGCCGGCCGGAAATGGGGATCGTCAAAACGCACATCACCCTGTTCAATCAGCGGGATGAGCCGGTGCTGTCGATGAAGCCGATCGCCATGTTCCGGACGCGGCCAGCCTGATCAGCGCGGCCGGTTGGCGTGGGCGTCGGCGGCCATGATGCGGATGGCGGGCCTGGGCGCGGCGGCGATCTGGATCGTGTGGATGCCCGGCGGCAGGTCGAACCAGACGATCTTGCGGATGCCCGAACAGGCCGGGCCGTGACCATGATCGACCGATGTGAGTGGCGTCCTGCCGATGGCGATATCGATCCAGGCGGCGTCGGACAGGGCCATGCCGATGCGGGCCGGGCGCTTGACCGACAGGGTGAACAGGCCCGCATAGCTTTTCGGGGGGTTCTTGCCCGGCGGGACCACGAACTGGACCTGTGGGCCGGGGCGCAGGCTTGCCATGACGGGCTTGCCAAGGATCAGGCGGGGG
>NZ_JALDYQ010000128.1:0-5924 GCF_032153725.1 Sphingobium sp.
CCACGAGGGTGGGAATGGCTCAATGCTTGCCCGGTTTGTTCGACGTGCCCTTCGCCGTGGGATTGATCAACTCGGCCCCAGCCGGCAGGCCAGTCCCGCCCATATCCAGCTTGCGTGCTTCGCCGCGAGCCATGGTCATCGGATTGTCGCGTTCCTTGATCGCGGCCCTGGTTTCCGCGTCCGGCTGTTCGTCGGCATCGCCCTCGCCAGCGCCACGGCTCCATCCCAGGATGATCGACATGCGCCGGTTGCGCGGGTCGTAGGCATCGCCCTTCGCAAAGGGCTCCCGATCCGCCACGCCTTCGATCCGGGCGAAGCGGTCATTGCCAATGCCGTTGGAAGCCAAGGCCTTCCGGGTCGCTTCGGCGCGGGCCGATGATAGCATCCAGTTGTTCATCGTCTGCCCGGAGCTATAGGGCAGGCCGTCAGTATGCCCGCGCACGATCAGCGGGTTGGGCATGGTCCTGATGGTCTGCGCGACCTCGTTCACCAGTTCGCGCGCCTGCGGCAGCAGCCGGTCGGTGCCCATGGCGAACATCGCAAAGTCCGATTCGTCGATCAGGTCGATGCGCAGCCCTTCGCGGGTTTCCGTGAAGCGGACATTCCTGCGCAGCTTGTTGATGCCCTGGCGCCGCGCCATGCGGGCTTCCAGTTCCTTCCTGATCGATTCGAACTTCGCCCGGTCGGCGGCCTTGGTGGCCTTGCCACCCTGATCCTTGGTGCCCGACGCGTCGCGCGGCATGGTGATGGCCAGATTTCCCTGACCGCCGGTGGTCGGGTAATTTTCCTTGCCCATCATGCTGTCGCCGCCGAACATGCCGTTGGAGCCCGCCGAATTCTCCTTCAGCTGAACAAGCGTCGGCGTGAAATAATCGGCCAGGCCCTTGCGCTGCTTTTCCGTGGTCGCGCCCAGCAGCCACATCAGCAGGAAGAAGGCCATCATCGCCGTCACGAAGTCGGCATAGGCGACCTTCCACGCGCCGCCATGATGGCCGCCATGACCTTCGACGATGATCTTCTTGACGATGATCGGTCTGGGTTCGGGCTCGTTTCCGCCGCGCTTCTTCTCGGCCATGGCTTATTTGCCCCGCATGCCGTCGAACACTTCGGCGAAGGCCGGCTGGTTCGCATGGGTCAGGCTGGAGCGCGCGGCTTCGATCACCAGCGGCTGCGGGTGGCCGTGCAGGGAGGCGACGATGATCTGCTTCACCACATGATACATGGAACCGTCAGCCTCGATCACCGCGCGGCAGCGATTGGCGAAGGGGTTGACCATGCCATAGGCGAGCAACACGCCGAGGAAGGTGCCGACCAGCGCCGAACCGATCATTCCGCCCAATATGGCCGGGGGCTGATCGATCGAACCCATGGTCTTGACGACGCCCAGCACCGCCGCGACGATGCCCAGCGCCGGGAGCGCGTCGGCCAGCCCCTGAAGATTGTCGGCGGGGCGAAGCGCTTCGTGATGGTGCGTCTTGAGCGCATTATCCATGACTTCCTCGACCGCATGCGGATCGAGCGTGCCGGATGAGACGACGACCAGCCGCAGCGTGTCGCTGATCAGGTGGATCAACGTCTTGTCGCCCATCAGGCGCGGATATTCGGAGAATATGGCGGAACTCGACGGGTCCTCGATATGCGGTTCCAGCGCCACGGGCCCTTCGACGCGCAGCGTCTTCATCAGCTTGGAGACGAGGAAGATGCAGTCGAGAAAATCCTGCTTCTTGTATTTCGGCCCCTTGAACACCTTGCCAAGGCCCCCGCCCAGCGCCTTCAGGTCGGAACCCGAATTGCCGATGATCAGCGCGCCGACGGCCGCGCCGCCGATGATGATCATTTCATGGGGCAGGGCGTGCAGAACCGGACCGATGTCGCCGCCTGTAAAGATGAAGCCGCCAAACACCATGGCGAGCAGCACGACCAGGCCGATGATTGCGAACATGATTATCCCCGAAATTCTGCCCGAAGGCGCCGTCTTGATCGAAGCATCGCATGAAAGACGCTCTCGATTGGTTAATACGGCCTGGTTAGGATGTGATTTAGGGTGCCCGTCGAAAAAACGGTAACGACATTTTTTATAAGAAAGTACAAATCTTTCAAATGGTTATTTTATAAACCGGCGTGCTCCTGCGCAGGCAGAAACCCAGTTCTGACCTTTGGACTGGACTCCTGCCTGCGCAGGAGCACGGCGTATATCGGAGCTTGTCCGCTTATTTGATCAGATCGAACAGCGTCTGCTGGTTGATCCGGGCGAAGGCGGATTGCGCCGCATCCAGTTGAAGCAGCTTGGCCGAAACCGATGAAATAACCTCTGTCAGATCGGTCGATTCCAGATTGGCGCGCCGGTCCTTGAGGTCGAGGTCCACGTCCGTGAGGCGCGTGCCGATCACGTCCAGCCGGTCGCCGCGCACGCCTTGCTTGGTCTGCTCCAGCACGATGTGATTCTGGCCCGCCTTGATCGCGTCCAGCCCGGCGGCGACGTCGGTGTCGGTGCCGCTTTGCAGTGCCGTGATGCTCTGCCCCAATATGTCGTCCAGCGACATGGGCGTGCCGTTGACGTCAATCCCCTCGGACACGTCCTGTCTGGTGCCCACCACCGCCAGATTAAGCCCCCGGCTCACCGGAACCAGCACGCTCTGCCCGTCGTCGAAAGTGGGGATGCCGTTATAATCCTTCTGGTTGAGGAGCGAATCGATCGTCGTGCGGATCGTCTTCATTTCCTCGATGATTGCGGTTTTGCTGGTGTCGTTCAGCGATCCATTGCGCGCTGCCGTCATCAGCTCCTGCGCCCGGGTCAGCAGCGTGTTCATCTCATCGAGATTGGATTCAGCATTGGCGGCGCGGGTCGAGCCGGTGCTGACATTGGACTGCCAGGCGGCCTGCTGCGCCTGTGCCCGGCCGATGTCCGACACCTGCACCCAGGCGAGCGCATTGTCCGATGGTTTGGTAAGCGTCTTGCCGGTCGAAATGGCGGTCTGGCCATCGACGATGCTCTGGGACAGCTGCTGCTGACGGCGAATCTCGGCCAGAAGGATCTTGTTGGTGATGCCGACCATGGTTCCGTTCCTTCCGTTCAGATGATCTGCAGGATCGCGTCGACGGTTTCCTTCGCCACCTGAAGGATCTTGGCGCAGCCCGAATAGGCCTGCTGGACGCGCAGCAGATCGGCTGCCTCCATGTCCAGGTCGACGCCGCTCACGGCTTCGCGGGCGGCGACCGCCTGATCGCTGCGGCTCTGCGCCGTGGTCTGTTCCGCTTTGGTGGAGGACAGCAGATTGGCGTGATTGGCGATCAGCGAGGTCCAGCCCTGCTCCACGCTGCCATTGCCACGCAGAGCGGTCGCGGCGGTCAGCAGATTGCCGTTCGCCGTGCCGTCCGAGGATTTGGTCGCGAACTGTGCCGGATCGGTGATCAGCGCGGTCACGCTCGCGGCGGTGGTGCCGGACAGGAGCGGCGCGCCATTGGCGCCGGCGTCGGTCAGCCCCTGGGCATGCCAGCCGTTCATGTCGGTGACGAACTGCTGGGCCAGACTGTCCAGACTGGCGCGCCGCTGCGTCACGGTGCCGGCGGCGGAAAACAGGCCGCCCAAAGTACCGTTGGCGGGCGCGGCCAGCGCGGTGCCGCCGCTGGTGGCAAGCGCCAGCGTCCCGTCGCTGTTGGCCGTGACGGCGAGCGTGGTGGCGGTGCTGCCATCGACCAGGCTCTGGCCGTTCAGCGTGACATTGGCCTGGTCATGCGTGCCGAAGGCGATATCGATATTGAGGTTCGAGGACAGCGTGCCCAGGGCCGCGTCGCGGCTGTCGAGCAATTGGGCGAAGGCGGATGTGCCGGGTTGCGCGCGCAGCAGGCTGTTGTTGATGTCGGCCAGCGCCGAAAGCGCCTGATTGACCGTTGCGACCGAGGACTGCGCTTCGGTGGCGATGCCGCTTGATATCTGTTGCAGGTCGCCGGCGGTCTGCTGAAAGGCCTGCGCGATGCGGCTGATGCTGTCCAGCGTGGTCACGCGCAGCGAATTGTCGCTGGGGCTGGCAGCCAGCTTGTCGATATTCTGGTACATGGTCGACATGAGCTGGCCGACGCCGGTTTCGGTATCGTTGAGCGCGGTTTCCGAATCGGTCAGCCAGCGCAGCTTCGCGGTCGAACTGCCCAGAGCCATATTGGTATAACGGACCGTCGCGTCCAGATAGGGATCGGTCGCGCGATTGACGCTCTTGACGTCCGTGCCGCCGAAATTGGCGCGGGAGATATAGACGGCCATGGTCGCTGTCGAGGAGCCGGACTCGACCGTCGTCACCGAACGGCGCGAATAGCCTTCGGTGCTGGCATTGGCGATATTTTCCGAAATCGCCGACATGGCGGTGCGATAGGCCTTGGTGCCGGAGGCGCCGATGATGAAGAGGTCGCTCATTCGGCCCTATCCGTGACCGGGGCGTCCGCGGCGGCGGGGCTGGATGCGTTCATCTTCGCGCCGAACTGGCGCATCAGCATTTCGGCAATGCCGAGCGTTCCCCGGCTCGCCATGCTATCGGCGGTGCGGGCGTCGGCCATGTCGCGGAACTGATCGGTCGCGCTGGAATCACTGATGCCCTCGGCGAGACTTGCCGAGCGCATCGCGCCCATCATCTGGCGCAGGAAGATCGCCTCGAACTGCTGCGCCGCCTTTTCCAGCGACGCCTTGCTCTGGGTTCCGCCCGTCTGGGCCGTTGCCGTGGAAGTCGAATTCACCTGCATCACAACACCACCAGTTCGGCCTTCAATGCGCCCGCCTGTTTCAAGGCTTCGAGTATCGCGACCATGTCCGCGGGGGAGGCGCCAATGGCGTTCACCGCTTTGACTATATCGGCCAGAGAGGCTCCACCTTTAAAATTGATCATCGGTTTCTTTTCCTGATCGATCGAAATCGAACTGGATTGCTCCACCGCCGTCTGGCCTTGCGAGAAGGGCGCGGGCTGGACGACGCGGGGCGATTCATTGACGCTGACGGTGATCTTGCCATGCGCGATGGCGGCGGGATGAATCTTCACCGCGCCGTTGATGACGACGGTGCCGGTCCGCGCGTTGACGATCACCTTGGCCGGCGCGTCCGCGGGCGAGACTTCGATATTCTCGATCATGCCCATCATCATGATCCGGTCAGTCGCGCCGGGCGCGGCATCGATGGTGATCGACACGGCGTCCACCGCCTTGGCGCGATGGTCGCCATAGGTGCGGTTGATGCCGTCCGCCACGCGCAGCGCCGTGGTGAGGTCGGCTTCAGACAGGTTGAAGGTGAGGGTGGGCGCGGTGTCGAAGCCGGTCGCGACCGCGCGTTCCACCGTCGCGCCGCCCGGAATGCGGCCGGCCGAGGGGATGTTGACCGACACCTGGCTGCCATCCGCGCCGGAGACGCCAAGGCCGCCGACGGCGAGGTTGCCCTGCGCCATGCCGTAAATCTCGTTATCCGCGCCGCGCAGGGGGGTCAGGATCAGCGTGCCGCCACGCAGCGACTTGGCCTTGCCCAGCGCCGACACGGTGACGTCCAGCCGCTGGCCGGGCTTGGCGAAGGCGGGAAGGTCCGCCGTCACCAGCACCGCCGCCGCGTTCTTCAGCGCCGGATTGATCCCCTGCGGCAGCGTCAGGCCGAAGCGCGAGACGACGCCCTTCATGCCCTGCGTCGCATAGTCCAGGCTGTCGTCGCCCGTGCCCGCAAGGCCGACGACGATGCCGTAGCCGGTCAGCTGGTTGGGGCGCACGCCCTGGAATGTGCCGAGGTCCTTGATCCGTTCGGCATGGGCCGGGGCGGAGAGGAAGGTGAGGACGGTGAGCAGGGCGACGATGGCGCGATGCAGGAAAGCCTTGGCCGACACCTTCCCGTCATTCCCGCGAAAGCGGGGACCCATCTCCGGCCGTGTCCCCGGACGCGAGGTGGGGAGATGGGTTCCCGC
>NZ_JALDYQ010000063.1:0-29898 GCF_032153725.1 Sphingobium sp.
CCGCCGCGGCGACGGAGGCCGCGGCGGAACTGCACGGCATGGGCGAACGGGATTGGCAACCCTTGCCGCAGTCCGATCCCTCGCGCCTGTTGCTCGATCGGGGCTGGCAGTTTCATGAGGGGGATATCCCGCTCGCGCCGCCGGAGGGCCACCATCAGACCTATGTGTCGGTCAAGGCCGGCAATGCGCGGGGGGCTGCCGCAATCGACTGGGACGACAGCGATTGGGTCAGCGTGACCCTGCCGCATGACTGGGCGTCGTTTCAGCCCTTTGTCGAGAACGCCAACGTGTCGCAGGGCTATCGGCCGCGGGGCATGGGCTGGTATCGGCGCAGTTTCCGGCTGGAGGAGGCTGATCGGGGCAAGCGGCTGGAATTGCAGTTTGGCGGGATGGCGACGCGGGCGACCATCTGGGTCAATGGCAGCGTCGTGGCGCGGAATTTCTCGGCCTATAATGCGATCACCATCGATATCACGCCCTTCGCCCGCTTCGGGGAAGAGGGGAACGTCATCGCGGTGCAAGTGGACGCGACCGCGATGGAAGGCTGGTGGTATGAGGGCGCGGGCATCTATCGCCATGTATGGCTGGCGAAGCGGGCCGCGGTGTCGATCGCGACCGATGGGGTGCATTGCGATCCCCGGCTGATCGACGGGCGCTGGCGCGTGCCGGTGACGGTGATGCTGGAGAGCATTGCCGATGCGGCGGCTGATGTGCGGGTGACGGCGGTGCTGCGCGATCCCGAGGGACGGGAAGTGGCGCGGCAGGGTGGCATGGCGCGGGTCGAACCGCTGGCATCCGCGACGGCGGAACTGGTGGTGGATGCGGGGCCAACGCGGCTCTGGTCGGTTGCAACGCCGACGCTTTACACGGTTGAGATCATGGTGGAAGGGCCGCAGGGTGCGGACCGCCGGATCGTGTCGGTGGGCTTCCGCACCATTGCCTTCGATGCGCAGCGCGGCTTCCTGCTGAACGGCCAATCGGTGAAGCTTAAGGGCGTGTGCCTGCATCAGGACCATGCTGGGGTCGGGGTGGCGGTGCCGGACGCGCTGCTGGCGTGGCGGCTTCAGCGATTGAAGGATTTCGGCTGCAACGCCATCCGCTGTTCGCACAATGCCCAGGCCCCGGAATTTTATGCGCTGTGCGACCGGATGGGCTTTCTGGTCATGGACGAGAACCGGATATTCAACCCGGCGCCGGAAAATCTGGCGCAGCTGCAATGGCTGGTGCGGGCGCATCGCAACCATCCCAGCATCATCCTCTGGTCGGTGTTCAATGAGGAGCCGATGCAGGGCACGGAATCCGGCGTCGAAATGGTGCGGCGCATGCGCGCGGCGGTGCGGGCGCTGGACGATAGCCGCCCGGTGACGGCGGCGATGAACGGCTCTTTCTATGCCCCGCATAATGTGTCGCAGGTCGTCGATGTGATGGGGTTCAATTACTATCCTGACGATTATGACCGCTTTCATGCATTGAATCCCGCGAAGCCCTCGACCAGTTCGGAGGACACCAGTGCCTTCATGACGCGCGGAGCCTTCGCCAATGATCCGGCTCACCATGTCATCTCCTCCATGGATGAGGAGGCGGCGGGCTGGGGCGCGACGCATCGGGCATCGTGGAAGGCAATTGCCGAGCGGCCTTTCATCGCGGGCGGTTTCGTGTGGACCGGCTTCGACTATCATGGCGAGCCGACGCCCTATGCCTGGCCGACGATCGCGAGCTTTTTCGGGGTGCTGGACCTCTGCGGCTTTGCCAAGACGGCCTATGACATCAGGCGGGCGCAGTGGATCGATGATGAAGTGGTGGTCGGTGTCGCGCCGCACTGGACCTGGCCCGGGCGGGAGGGGCAGGCGATGGATCTGCTCGTGACCTCCAATGCCGATCGGGTGCGTGTGCGGGTGAACGGGCGCGTGATCGGGGAGCAGGATTGCGACCGGATCATGGGAAACCGGTTCACCCTCCCCTATGCGCCCGGCGTGCTGGAGGTGGAGGCGCTGAAAGACGGGCGCATTGCCGCGCGGGCGGTGCATCATACGGCGGGGCCGGCTGTGGCGCTGCGGCTGACGCCAATGCGGCGGGCTTTGCGCGGCGATGGCGAAGATGTGGTGGCGGTGACGGTCGATGCCGTCGATGCGCGCGGGCATCATGTTCCGGTCGAGCAACGCAAGGTCCGCTTTGCCGTGTCGGGCGGGACGCTGATCGGCGTCGGCAACGGCGATCCTAACTGCCATGAGAGCGAGAAGGTGCCGGAGCGGTCGCTGTTCAACGGATTGGCGCAGCTGATCGTGCAGGCGGGCGAAGGGCGCGGGCGGCTGACGGTTGAGGCGCGGGCTGACGGGCTGCGGGTGGCGCGGCTGGCGTTGCCGGTGATGGCGGCGGAGGTGCGCCCCTTTGTCGCAATGCAGCCGGGTGAGGCGATGGTGACGGAGTGGCGTCTATCGCCCGCCTTTGCCGACCGGCCCGATCCGGGGCTGCGGCCTGCGGATGGTGACAATAACCTCTGGGCCTTTACGCGAAGCGGGACGGCCGTTGGAGCGGATGACGCATCGAAATGGCGGGTCTGGCAGGCGTCCCTGCCGGCGCGGAAGCGGATATTGGCCGAAGGTGGGCGGCTGGAGCTGGGGCGCGTGGCAGGGCGGGCGGAACTTTGGGTTGATGGGCGCCGGGTTGCGGTGAAGGATCAGACGGTTGGCGGCATGGAGGCTGATGTGCCTCCGGGCGCGCGGGATGTCGTTCTGCTGGTGCAGTCGGTGGCTGGTGAGGCCTCCGGAATCTTGGGTACGGTACGGCTGAGCGAGCGATGATGGTTCCCCTCTCCCTTCCCGAAGGAAAGGGGAGGGTGATCAGCGGAAGGCGCCGATGGTGGCGATCGCTATGGCCGGAGCCGGAACCGCCGGGCGCGGGAAGTTGAGGCGCAGATAGCGGGCTTGGCGCGCGACGGCGAAGGGTATGCGTTGTGTGGCGCGGGCATAGTTGATGTTCTGGAACTCGCCGTCCTGTGGTTTCGTCCAGTGCGTGCCGTCCGTGCTGGTTTCCACCATGTAGCGGGCGGGCGGGGCGGCCTGCGGATCGACATGGCGGGTGGGCGTCAGCGCGAAACCGGCGAGCTTTTCCACTTTGCCAAGGTCGATCGTGATGCTGGCCGGGGCCGGGGAGGTCCAGGCGGTTTTCGCATTGTCGTCGAGCACGGCTTCAGCGCCGGGGGCGCTGGCCTTTGCGATCTTCCAATTGTCGCGGGCGACGATGCTGCTGTCGGTGACTGTGGCCGGGGGCAGTTTTGCCGGGGCGACCGAAAGGAACAGGGCAAATTCGCGCAGGGTCGGTCCGGCTTCGGCGGCGGTAGGGCGGAAGCGGATGCGGCGGGGCGTGATGGGCGTCGGCAGGCGGATCAGGCGCTGCGGGCCGACCATCTCCTTGGCGGCGATCTGTTGCCAGTTCTGGCCGTCGTCGGAAATGTCGATGGCGAAGCTGGTGGTGCGCAGGCCCAGCGGCAGCCATTCCTGAAGGTGAATGGTGTCGAAGCGTGTGCCCGGTTGCAGGTCGAGGGTGAGGGTGGCGTCCTTGGCTTCAGCGGGCGCGCACCAGAATGTGTCGGGATTGCCGTCCGTCGCATGGGCTGCCGTGCCGCCAATGTCGGCGCTGGCGGCGGCGACGGCGTTCAGCGCGAGGTCGGTGGCGAAGGTCGCGCGCACCGCGTCTCCGAACGCCTTCAGGCTGGCGACGTCGCGGTCGGCGATGCGGCCGCGCTTGTCGGGGGGCAGGTTGAGGTGGAAGGTCGTGCCGTGGCCGATGGACTGGTCGAACATCTCCATCAGCTTTTGCGGCGTCTTCACCTGCGCATCCTCGTCGGCATGATAGAACCAGCCGGGCCGGATCGAGACATTGGTTTCGGCGGGCCACCATAGCGGGGCGCCGCGCACGCCGGTATTGCCGTTGGTCTGGTCATAGGGCTCGTTCGGCATGGTGGGCCAACAGGGATCGCCCGCATGGCCGTCCTCATTGCCGACCCAGCGGATGTCCGCGCCGAGCGGGTCGAAGGTGCAGGCATTGGGTTGCAGCTTGTGGACGAGGTCGATGATGCTGGGCCAGTTATAATAGGACACCGCATCGATCTTCCGCGTCTCGCGGGCACCGCCATAATAGCCGTCGCCGCCATTGGCGCCGTCGAACCACACCTCGAACAGAGCGCCATAGCGGGTGCACAGTTCGGTCAGCTGAGCGCGGTAATAGTCGATATAGCTGGGATGGCCGTAATCGGCGCGGTTGCGGTCCCAGGGGGAGAGATAGACGCCGAAGGCCATGCCCGCGCGGCGGCAGGCGGCTTCCAGTTCACCGACGATATCGCCCTTGCCTTGCTTGTAGGGCGTGTTGCGGATGCAATGTTCGGTCAGCATCGTCGGCCAGAGGCAGAAGCCGTCATGATGCTTGGCGGTGATGATGAGGCCGGTGAGGCCGCCAGATTTCGCCGCTGCGACGATCTGGTCGGGGGCGAAATCGGTCGGGTTGAACTGGCGGACGTCCTCGTCGCCATAGCCCCATTCCTTGTCGGTGAAGGTGTTCATCGAGAAGTGGATGAAGGCATATATCCGCCGGTCATGCCATTTGAGCTGGCGCGGCGAGGGCGTGGCGCCCCATGGCGCGGGCAGTTTGGGCTGGCTCATGGTCGTGGGGCCACGCGGCGCGCAGGCTGCGGCGGTGGCGAGCAGCGATCCGGCCATCAGCGAGCGGCGGGTGAGATGCGGGATCATGGGACGGCCTTCGATGTTGGGGATTGAGGTATGAGCCAGACCTCCGCGATCTGGCGGCCCCGGCCGCTGCCGCCCATGCCCGGCGGTCGACTCCAGACGAGATCGAGCGTGCCGCTGGCGGTCAGGGACCGGGGGATGGCAAGGTCCACGCGTTGGGGGTTGGTGGTGCGCGTGGCGGGGCTGGGCAGGGGCGTTCCGTTCGCGGTGAGGGTCAGCGGCAGGCTATAGTCCTCGCCCGCCCATGTGTAGCGCAGGCGGTAGGGGCGGCCCTTCTCCAGCCCCTCATAATGGAGAGACAGTGGCTGCTCGAACAGCGCTTCGGCATAGCTGAGTTCGGCCATGCGCCAGCCTTCATCGGGGGTGTGTTCGGCGACGCCGTCGATCGCCGTGCGCCAGAGTTGCGGGTCGCTCGGATAGCCGGGGCCGCGCACCAGATGCGGTTCGTTGGTCGGATCGCCCAGATCGTCGTAGAGCGCGAAGTCGGCCATGCCCCAGCGGTCGCCCAGTGCATAGAGGGCCACGATCCGCTCGGCTTGGGTGGGGAGGGCTAGGGCTGCGGTCATGTCGCGTTCGACGGCCTTGCGGTCGTTGAGGTCGATCATGGCGCGGTCGAAATTCGCGCCCCGCCGCCAGTTGGAGGCGCCGTGGTCAAGGGAGAGCTGCATGCCGGCGGTGTGGCGCAGCTGGTCGGCGAAGGTGGTCAGGCGTTGATAGAGATCGCCCGCTCTCATGCTGTCCGACCGGGCATAGGCGAAGCGGGCGGCGGCGACGGCAGGCTCCGCGCCGGTCGCCGATACCTGCCTCAGCGTGTAGAGCGCTTCAGCCTGATTCGCACGGGCGCGGATCAGGCGCTCGCGGATCAGCGCGTCATAGACGGCGCGGTAGCGGTAGAGGTCAAGATGCCAGTCAGCCCATGTCGCCGGGCGGATCGCGTCGATGGCGGCGAGGGTCGGTTCGATCTGCGCGTTGGCGGCGGGGTCGCCCTGCCAATTGGCTTCGAGCATCGCCGGTATGGCGGCGAAGGCGGGATCGCCCACATAGAAATTGGCATAGTCGCGGGCGATGTCGGCCTTCCCGTTCCAGCCCATGGCGAGCCACTGGTGGATGTTCCAGTCGTCGTTAATGCCTTCGGAATAGCTGATCGCGCCGCGCGTGCCGGGTGTGATGTGGGCGAAGATCGTGGCTTGCGCGGCGGGACGCGGGTTGACCGGTTCGCGGCCCTGGGTGAGCGCGAAAGCGGGATTCCAGTCAGGGATGGGAAACTGCGCCTGCATGGCGTGGGCGGTGTCAGGGTAGAGTTCGACCGGATAGCGGCCTGCGAGGCGGCGGATATGGGTGGTGGCGCTCTCACGGGTTTGCGGGCCGACGAAGAGGGCAGTCAGCCATTTCGGGTGGTAGGCCAGCGCGGCATGGAAGGCGTCCAATCCCTTGGCATCGAAGCCTTGGGTGGAAAGGAGCAGTTCCGCCTTGGGGAAGCGGGTGCGCAGGGTTTTCGATAGCCGCTCGACCAGTGGGAACAGCCGCTGGGGGCTGGTATGGCCGGGATCACCCCCGGGGAAATAGAGGGCGTCGAGCGCGGGCAGAGTTTGGAGCAGAGCGTCGAGCTGATGCGCTTCGGCTGCATCCGCTGCGCCGCCATCATAGTCGCCCAGCAATGGGTAGAAGATGGCGACGTCCAGACCCAGATCATGGGTCGCCTGCGCCATATCGCGGACGGCTTGCTCCGGCGGCACCGGCATCAGCGGCGAGGTTGGCGCGTCGTCGGAGCGGGGTGCGATGATCTGGACGCGGTTGGCGCCCCAGAGTGCGAAATCCTCGATCCGGCGCCTCAGCATCGCCGGGGTCCAGGCGTCGTAGCTGTTATTCTTGAAGCGATAGCCAATCTGCGTGCCGCGAATGGCCTGTTGCGGCTTTTCATTGACCGGCGCGCTGAGCGTCAGCGCCAGATTGTCGCTATGCCGCAGCAGCCAGCCCGCGCCGTAGACGAAGCCGCGCGTGCTGGCGGAGCGAAGGGTGACGGTCGTTGCCCGCCGGTCGATGCGGAAGGCCTCCTTCGACAAACTGCCCGACACAAAGGCGATACGCGTGGCACAGCCCTTGTCGCTTGCCCCCCGCTCCGCCAGGCGGCGGCGCAGGAGGTCGGCGGCAGGCTTGGCGGAACCGGCACCGGTGACGCAGACCGATTGCAAAGGCACGGTGTGCGCCGTGTCCGCAGCGAGCAGGGTCAGGGCCGCCGCGACGCTCATGCCGGGCGGCCGGGCCTGTCTTCGGGACGGCTGGCGAAGGCTTTGTTGGGCGTGACGCTCATGGTGAAGCGCAGCGTGCCGCCCTTCACCAGATCGGCATGGGCGATCCAGCCCTTGGTCCATGGCTGGCCGTTCCATTCGACCCGGCGGACATAGGGGGTGTCGGGGCCGTTATTCAGCGCTTCCACGATCAGCTTTTTGCCATTGCCGAGCTTGACGGTGGAGCGGGTGAAAAGCGGGCTGCCCAGCACATAGGTCGCGCTGACCGGGTCGACCGGGTAGAAGCCGAGCGAGGACAGGATGAACCAGGCACTCATCTGCCCGCAATCGTCATTGCCGATCACCCCGTCCGGGGCGGCCTTGTACATCTCCGTCAACAGGCGGCGGACCATGGCCTGCGTTTTCCACGCCGCGCCGCAATAGGCGTAGAGATAGGCGACATGGTGGCTGGGCTCATTGCCATGGGCATATTGGCCGACGAGGCCGCTAATGTCCGGCGGGGCGCCTTCGGGCAAAGTGGAATCGGCGGTGAAGAGGGCGTCCAGTTTCGCCTCGAACGTGGCGTCGCCGCCCATCGCCGCGATCAGGCCGTGGACGTCATGCTGGTTGAGGAAGGTCGCCTGCCAGCTGTTGCTTTCGGTGAAGTCGCGCCATTTCCTGGAATGGCCCACTTCGTTGGGCGCGAAGGGTTCGGCCCAGCTTCCATCCGCAAGCCGGGGGCGGGCGAAGTTCAGTTTCGTGTCGAACACATTGCGCCAGTTGCCGGACCGTTGGCGCAGGCGGGCGGCTTCCATGCTCTTGCCGGCCGCGTCGGCGATGTGGGCTGCGGCATAGTCGTCATAGCTATATTCCAGCGTGCGTGAGACGCTTTCGAAGATGCGGTCGGCGGGAATGAAGCCGGTTTCGTCGTAAAATTGCAGCCCGAGGCTGTTGTCCAGATTGGGTGTCGACCAGTCGAAACTGCGTTTGGCGACGCCCGGCCAGGCGGCGGCATAGTCGGCGCGGATGCCTTTGGCGCGGGCCTCCGCGATGACCGAAACGCTGTGCCAGCCGATCATGCAGCCGGTTTCCACCCCTTGCAGCGGCCAGACGGGCGGGCCGAAGGGGCTTTGCTGTGTCTGGCGGATGAGGTCGGCGGTGAATTCGGCGGCGCGCTTTGGCCGGATCAGCGTCTGGAGCGGGTGGAAGGCGCGATAGGTGTCCCAGAGGGAATAGGCGCTGTGCGCTTCCTCACCCTTGTTCAGTGTGTGAGTCTGATGGTCGAGGCCCACATAGCGCCCATCCACGTCCGAGAAGAGCGTTGGGCCGAGGCTGGCATGATAGAGCGCCGAGGCGAGGATGGCGCGCTGTTCCGTCGTGCCGCCTTCGGGCGTGATGTGGCCCATTTCCGTTGCCCAGGCCTGCGCGGCGGCGGCGCGGTAGCGGTTGAAGTTCCAATGGGGGGCTTCGGCCTTCAGATTCTTGCGGGCGCCGTCGAGGTCGACTGCTGAGATGCCGCAGCGGATGAGGAGCGGTGCAGTGCCTGCTTCCTCATAATGGAGGACAGCTTTCAGACGCTTGCCCTTGGCGGCGACGGCGCCTGCGGGCTGGTCGTCGTCGGTGAAATACTCCACCTGGCTTGGCATGCGGGAGAATTGCATCGCGAAGAAGATGCGGCGGCCCTTGGCCCAGCGGAACATGCGGCGGGTGCCGGTGAGGGTGCCGTCAGCTTCGATCTGGAGCGCGGCTTCGTCGATCAGCGGGGCTTCACCGGGGCCTTCCATCACCAGATGGCTCATGTCGATCAGGATATGGGCCGGACCTTGCGGGAAATGATAGCGGTGGATGCCGGTGCGCGGCGTCACCGTCAGTTCGGCGTGGACGCCGCTTTCCAGCGAAACGGCATAATAGCCGGGTTCGGCCTGTTCCTGACTATAGCGCTGGCGATAGCCTTCGTCCGGCTTGTCGAGCGGGCCGGGCTGGAGCTGGACGGCCCCACGCGTCGGCACGACCAGCACGTCCAGCATGTCGCCAATGCCGGTGCCCGACAGATGGGTGTGCGAAAATCCCAGCAACGAGGCGTCGCCATGATGATAGCCCGAGCAGGTGTCCCAGCGCGCCGTGTCGGTGTCGGGCGACAGCTGCACCATGCCGAAGGGCATGGACGCGCCGGGGAAGGTGTGGCCGTCGCCGCCGGTGCCGATGAAGAGGTCGGGCTTGGTTGGGGGCGCAGCGGCTTCGATCCGGGTGGCGCTGGCAATCGCAAGGGTGGCGCTCGCGCCCAGCAGGCTGCGGCGGGTGAGGGCGATCATAAAGGCGCTCCCAGCAGGGCAGGCTTGCGGCGGGCGAGGTCCAGCATCAGTTCGCCGAACAGGCCGTTGGCCCAGGCGAACCAGTGGCGGGTGTAGGTGGTGGCGTCATCCTGATCGAAGGCTTCATGGATGAAGCCGGTGCCGCCATGGCTGGCTTTGAGATGGCGCAAACATTGGCGGATGGTGACGTCGTCCTCGCTGTTCAATGCACGCATGATGATCGACATCGGCCAGATCATGCGCAGTCCGGCATGGGGGCCGCCTATGCCTTCGGCTATCGCACCTTTGAAGAAATAGGGGTTGCGCTCGCTCCATGCGGCGGCAGCGGTGCGTTGGAACAGGGGATTGCTGGCCGGAACCGCGCCCAGATAGGCGAGGGCGGACAGGCTCGGCACATTGGCGTCGTCCATGAAATGGCCGTTGCCGAAACCGTCCACCTCATAGGCCCAGAGCCGCTCGCCGGTCGCCGGGTCGATCATCGTGCCATGGGAGCGGGTGGCGGCTTCCACCTCGTCGGCCAGCGTCTTGGCGTCGGTGGCGAGTTGATTGTCCTTCGCCGCCTCGCTGGCAACGATGGCAAGCTTGCGCAGCGCCGCCACCGCGAAGAGATTGGCGGGGACGAGGAAGGGGAAGATGCAGGCATCGTCGGAGGGACGATACATGCTGTGGATCATCCCGATTTTCTTCGTCGGCGCGCCATAGCCGTCCAATATCTGGGTTTCGGTGGCGAGCTTGTCGCGGCGCAGGAAGCGATAGGGGCCGGGGCTGTCCTTGCGCTGCTGCTCGCGGAAGGTGCGGATGCTGGTGCGGGCGGCTTCGGCCCAGAGGGCGTCGAAGGGCGCCGCATCGCCACTCGCTTTCCAATAATCATGGGCGAGGCGCATCGGATAGCAGAGGGAGTCGATCTCCCATTTCCGCTCCGCGACGCCCGGCTTCATCTCGGTATCGTCGGCTAGTGCCCATGAAAGGTTGGTCTTGGCCGCGGGATCGCGCAGGAAGGCATTGGCATAGGGATCGATCAGGATCGAGCGCGCCTGCCGGGCGATGAGGCCGTGGAACAACTCGCGCAGCTTGGCATCGTGCGGGGTCAGGTGGACATAGGGGTTGAGTTGCGCCGAGCTGTCGCGCAGCCACAGGCATTCGATATCGCCCGTGATGACGCAGGTGTCGGGCTTGCCGTCGACCGTGCCCATGAAGACGGTGGTGTCGAGCGTGTTCGGATAACAGTTGCCGAACATCCCGCGCAATTCCGGGTCGCCGATCTTCGCAGAGACGCGGACGAGCTCGCGTTCAACCGCTTTGCTGGTGAAATGGCGATTGGCCGGGCGCTTGCTCTCGAAACGAGGTGCGCCGATGGCGGGCGTGGCAGCGAGCGCGAGGCTGCCCGCGATCAGGGAGCGGCGGTCCAGCTTCATTTCGGCAGCTCCTGCGTTCCGGTGATGGTGAAGGCAACCTCCGTGCCCTTGGCCTCGCCCGGCTGACCGCCGCCGATGAACAGGCGATAGACGCCGGGACGCACGGCGCGATTGCCGTCGCGATCCACGGTGCTGAGCGCGCGGGGATCGAGGGTGAAGCTGAGTATCCTGCCCTTACCCTGCTTCAACGTCACGCGCTGGAAGCCGACCAGATTATGGCGGAGGACCGGATCGTTGAACTCGCCGATGGTGCGCAGATTTGCCGGGGGGATCAGATAGGCCTGCGCCACTTCCTCGCCCTCTCGGCTACCGCTGTTGGTGAGGCGAGCCTTGACCGTCAGCGTCTCGCCCGCTGCAATGGTCGCGGGGGCCTGCGCGCTGTCATAGGCGAAGCTGGTATAGCTCAGGCCATGGCCGAAGCCCCAGAGCGATTGCCCGTGGAAATAACGATAGGTCCGCTCGCGCATATTATAATCGACGAATGCGGGCAGGTCGCGGGTCTTGGCGTAGAAGGTGACGGGCAGTCGGCCCGAGGGGGCGTAGCGGCCTTCGATCAGATCGCTGATCGCGGTGCCGCCCGCTTCGCCCGGATACCAGGCGGCGACCACCGCGTCGGCATGGTCCTTTGCCCATTGCATCGCGACGGCGCTGCCCGACAGCAGGACGGCGACAAGCGGCCTGCCGGTGGCCTTGACCGCTTCGAGCAATTGTTGCTGCACTTCCGGCAGCGCAATATCGGTGCGGTCGCCGCCGGAGAAGCCGGGCACCTCGATCTGGAGCGCTTCGCCCTCGACGGCGGGGGAGAGGCCGACAAAGGCCACCACGGCGTCGGAGGCGCGGGCCGCTGCCACGGCGCGGCTGCGCTGTGGCAAAGCGGGCGCGACCCAGCTGAGGCGGATGCCCTCATCCTCGCTCGCATGGGCGAGTTCGAGGCGGATGCTGCGCGGGCGGGCGTCTGCGAAGGTCAGGCGGGCCTCGACGCTCCTGTTGTCGCCCGCATCGGTGATGACCGGCTGGCCGTCGATCCAGAGGCGCACGGCATCATGCCCCTCGCAATCGAAGCAGCGCGGCACATCGATGCGCAGCAGATGCTCGCCCGGTCCTTCGGGCAGCAAGGTGCCCGTCCAGCGCACGCCATAGCGGTTGCTCGGCACCCCCTGCGCGGGCGAGCTGCGGTTCCAGTCGAAATCGACCTTGGCATGGGTTTGCGCGATGACCGGCGCGCCGCTGAAGTCGGGATTGGCGAAGAACTCAGCCTTCAGCCCCGGCGCGAAGGCGGTTTCGGGGATGACCGCCGGCACGCCCTCGGCCAAGGTCGCGCCCTGGGCATAATGGACGTCGAAGCGCTTGCGGAGCGCCGCCAGCGGTGTCACCGGCGCGGCGGCGGTGCCGTGATAATTGGCCTCCAGCACGTCGAGACTGTCGGCATTGGGGCCAATGACGGCGATGCGCGCGCCGCGCTTCAGGGGCAGGACGCCGTTATTCTGGAGCAGCACCAGCGACTTGCGCGCCGCCTCCAGCGCGAGATTGCGGTTGGCGAGCGTATCGACGGCGCTGGCGGGGATACTGTCCCAGCGGCTGTTCGCGCCGAAGGCATCGCCCAGCGCCTTGCGCGCGGTGAAGGTGCGGGCGAGGGCGGTATCGACCGTCTCCTGCGTGGTCAGCCCCTGTGCCAGTGCCTGATCGAGCGCGGCATAAGCCTTGCCGCAATTCAAATCCATGCCCGCATTGATCGCCACGGCCGATGCGGCGGCGTTGGTCTGGCGATAGCGCTGATAATGGTTGATGTTGCCGATGGCGTCGCAGTCCGACACGACAAGGCCGGTAAAGCCCCAGTCCTTGCGCACCCGCTGGTTAAGCAGCCAGTCCGACGCGCACACCGGCACGCCATGGACGCTGTTATAGGCGCACATGACCGACAGCGCCTTGCCCTGCGTCAGCGCCATGCGGAAGGCGGGGAGGAAGGTCGCCTCCATATCATAAGCGCTGGACTGGACGTTGAAACTGTCGCGCCCGGCTTCGGGACCGCTATGGGCGACCAGATGCTTGGGCGTGGCGATGACGCGGGGCTGGTCGAGGTCCGGCCCTTGCAGGCCGCGCACATAGCCAACCGCGAGGCTGCCGGTCAGCAGCGGGTCTTCGCCATAGGTTTCCTGCCCCCTGCCCCAGCGCGGGTCGCGGAAGATGTTGATATTGGGCGACCAGATGGTCAGCCCCTCATAACGCCGCCGGTCCTTGCCGGGCAGGCCATTATATTTGGCGCGGGCCTCGGTGGAGACGGTCGTGCCGATGCGCTCCATGAGGTCCGGGTCCCAGGTCGCGCCAAGGCCGATGGCCTGCGGGAACACCGTGGCGACGCCGTTGCGGGCGAGGCCGTGCAGCGCCTCGTTCCAATAGTCATAGGCGGGGAGTTCGGGGCCGTCCTTGGGCGCGCCGGACTGGAGCTGCGCGGCCTTCTGCGCCGGCGTCATGCTGGCGATCTTTGCTGCAATGGCAGGATCGGCGGAGGCGACGAGGAGAAAGAGAAGGGCGCTCATCGGACGGCTCCGAGATGGCGCAGTTCGAGCGCGGCCTTCAGCTTGGCTAGCGGTGTCTTCGAGGTGATGGAGACGGTCACGCTTTCTCCGGGCAGAAGATCGAAATGGTTGTCGGAGGCGCTGGCGTCGACGCTGCCAAAGCCGATCCAGAGGCTGCGGGCGAGGCGGATTGCCTTGACCGTCAGCTGCGGCTTGCCGTCCGGAGTGGTGGTCCAGCTGGTCGTAAAGCCCGGATCGGGAAGCGCCATCGCCTTTTCCGGCAGGGCGGAGGCAAGCGCGCGGGACGTGACTTGCCCGTCAACCAGCAGTTCCGCGACGGCAAAGGTCCGGGTCTTGTCGGCGCTGCCGAACAGGGCGTCGTCGGTCAGATCGCCGATCTTCAAGGCGGAGAGCGGGGCGAGGGTGGCGTCGCCTTCCTTCACCATGCTTCCTTTGCCCTCGACGTCGATCAGGCGGATGCGCCAATGGGCGGTGACGGCAACGGTCCTGTCGGAGATCAGCGCGATTTCGGTCGTGCCATTCTCATGCCGTCCCGCCGATATGGCGACAGGGGCGAAGAAGCGGCGGGCGGCATAGTGCAGCGCCTTCCACCGGCCATAATAGTCGATGCTCGACCATGACGCGCCCGGCCACACATCGTTGAGCTGCCAGTAGAGCGAGCCGCTGGTCTGCGGGCGGCAGGCGCGGTGATGCAGCGCGCCGAGTGCAATGCCGTCAGCCTGCATGGCTTGGCTGAGATAGACGAAATCCGCGAAATCGCGCGGGCTGCGGTAGCGCTGCTCGATATAGAGGAGGAGGCGTTCCTGCCCTTCGCCCTTCAGGAATTTCTGGTGGGCGCGCATCACGGGGGAGGTGATGGTGCGATCCTTCGGTTTTGCGAAGGCGGTGATCGTCGGCATGACCGGCATCGCCTCCAGCCCATATTCGGACATGAAGCGCGGGCAGCTGTCCAGATAGGCGGTGACCGGTTTCTTGCCGCCCCAGACGTCCCAATAATGGCGATCGCCATCGCCGTCCTGATCGGGCTTGCCCTCATAATTGCTGCTCGGCGAGCCGGGCCAATAGGGGACGTCGGGATCGCGGCGCTCGGCCGCATCGCGCAGCACCTGATTGAACAGGATGGCGAGGCCGACGCCGACCTTCTCCTGCTCGTCCGCGCCGACGCGCTTCTTGAATGCAATGCGGTCGGACCAGCTTTCCCAGCCGGAGAGGACTTCGTTATTGCCCGACCAGAGGACGATGGACGGATGCGCCTGCACCCGGTCGACCTGTTCCTCCGCCTCGATCCGCACATTTTCGCGGAAATCGCGATCATAGGGAGTGACGGCGCCGCCGAACATGAAATCCTGC
This sequence comes from Sphingobium sp., assembly GCF_032153725.1. Lineage (GTDB taxonomy): Bacteria > Pseudomonadota > Alphaproteobacteria > Sphingomonadales > Sphingomonadaceae > Sphingobium. The sequence goes on from NZ_JALDYQ010000063.1 coordinate 14,585, forward strand.
CAGACCATCAGGCCGAGGCGATCCGCCGCGTCATAGAAGCCGTCGGGCAGATAGTAGCCGCCGCCCCAGATGCGGACCATGTTCATGTTGGCATCGCGGGCGTCGGTGAGGATGCTCGCCATCCGTTCGGCCGCCACGCGGGCCGGAAACATGTCGAAGGGGATGATGTTCGCTCCCTTCATGAAGATGGGCAGGCCGTTGATCTTGAGCTGGAAGCCGCGCCCTTCGGCATCGGCCTCACGCACCAGATCGACGGTGCGAAGGCCTGTGGAGCGGGTGGCGCTGTCGGCCTCTTCGCCCTCGAAGCGGACCTTGGTGGTGACACTGTAGAGCGGCTGCGCGCCATAGCCTGCCGGATACCAAAGTTGCGGATCGGGCAGGGTGACGGGGACGGCGACCTGATTGACGCCTGCGGTGAGGGTCACGTCGCGCGCGGAGACGACGGTGCGGCCGTCCGGCCCCTTCACCACCGTTTCCACCTGAGCGCGGCCTTCGCGGCCGGCGACCAGTTCGACTTGCGCGGCGATGCGGGCTTCCGCTTTCGTCACCGCTTCCTGCACGACCCGCAGGCTCTCGATCCGCGCGGCGTCCCACGCGTCGATGTGGATGGGACCATTGGGTCCGATGCTGAGAATGCGTGGCCCCCAATCCCAGCCATAATGATATTTGGGCTTGCGGATATAGGGAGAGGTCTGACGTGCTTCAGGTTCGTCGCCAAAGACGCTGTCATATTCGCCGGGCAGCGGATTGGCGAGCGCCAGCACCTTGGGTTGCAGGGCTTTGAGCGGACTCCGGAAGTGGATGCTGATCTCGTTGGCGCCGGGCTTAAGTAGCTTCCTGACGTCCACCCTCCAGCGGCGATGGGCATTGTCGGCGGCGAGGATGGTCTGCCCGTTGAGCTTGACCTCGGCATAGGTATCAAGGCCATCGAACACCAGATCGATATGCTCGCGGGCGAGCAGGGCAGACGTTGCGTCGATCCGCCCGCGATAGTCCCAGTCACTGCGCCCGACCCATTGGATGGTGGCTTCGTTGAGGCCGATAAAGGGATCGGGCATGAGGGCCCGCGCCATCAGGTCGGTCTGGACCGCGCCGGGAACGGTGGCGGGCAGCCATCTGGCGGCCTTGGGATGCGCCTTGGCCGCCTCGCTTTCGCCGGGGGCGAGGCGAAGCTGCCAGTTCCGGTCGAGCGGGATGCTGGTGCGCGGAGCGGCGATCAGGGCGGCCGGAGCGACTGCCAGAAGGAGGGCTGCGGCACGCCGGAACATTATCGGCGGTCCTCCAGCCTGACCTTTTCGACGGCGTAGAAGGGCTCAGACAGCGGCGAGGTGAACTGGAAGCAGAGATTGGCGTCGCCGCTCTGGTCCTTGAACGGTGCGGTAAAGCGCAGCCGGTTGGGCGCGGTTTTTGGATCTGGGAGCGGGAATGTGCCGATCACGCCCCCCTCGCAGCCGCCAGCCCGCACCACCAGCTCGCCATGGGCAGTGACCGCATAATGGGCGCGTAACGCGCTTTCCTCATGGGCGAGGCCATAATGACGGGGCAGGCGGGCGATGTCGATGGTGACGGCTTTCGCCTCGCCTAGCGGCGCGTCGGCCCATATGGTGCAGGTGTCGAAGATATTGACGTTGAAGGCTGGGGCGTCCCCGCTCTGGCCCGATACGAGCGGCACACGCAGGCCCAACGCGCCTTGCGGGCAGGTGGAGAGGTCGGTCGGGCCAGCCGTCAGCAGCGCAGTGCGTGAGGCGTCGAAACTGCGCGGCGCGGCGGCGGCGCGGCCGTCCTTCAAATAGGCGGCGGCTTCCAGCGTGGTGCCGGTCCTGATCGTGATCGGCGCGGTGTAGGCCCGCGCCTTCGCACCGGCCTTCGCGCCGTAGCGGATCGTTCCCGCACCAGTCTGCGTGTCCATGGCCAGGGTCAGCTTGCCGCTGCGCATCGCAGCGCCGCGTTTGCCCAGCATATGGAAATTGACGGCAAAGGCGCTGTCGGCCGCCGCAATGCCCTCATGGCCATAGCGCAGCATCTGCGGATCGAGCCGGGTCACGAAACCCTTGAAGTCGCGCTTGTCCTTAGGCGACCATGTCAGTTCCGCAATGGCCGAAAGACGCGGGAAGATCGCATGTTCCTTTTGCCTGGCCGTGGCGAGATATTCGGAAAAGGCGGTTGCCTGCGCGCCCATGACATGGCTTTCGCGCGCGGCATCGATGCCCGGCGGTACAGGGTCATAGGCATAGACCTGCTCCAGCGTCTGGATCGACAGGCGGCCCGGCGGTTCGTCGCTGCGGCCGGACTGGAGGCTGTCGAGATACAGCACCGGCGCGGGAGCAAGCACCACATCATGGCCCTTGTTCGCAGCCTCGACCGCGCCCTTGTCGCCGCGCCACGACATGACCGAGGCGCTGGTCGGCACATCGCCTTCGAGGATTTCATCCCAGCCGATCAGGCGGCGGTTCTTGGCTGTGAGATATTTCCCCAGCTCCCCGATCATCCAGCCCTGCATCTGATTTTCGGTTTTCAGTCCAAGCGTCTTCATCTGCGCCTGAACCTCCGGCGAGCGTTGCCACTGGTCCTTCACTGCCTCGTCCCCGCCGACATGGATGAACTCGGACGGGAAGATGACGATCAACTCATCAAGGACATTCTTGATGAACGCCATGGAGCGCGGACTGGGCGAAAAGAGCCAGGGATTGACGCCCCAGTCATGCCCGGTTTCTGGCCGGTCACCCAGCACGCCGACTTCCTCCGGGTAAGCGGCGACGGCAGCCTGCGCATGGCCCGGCATGTCGATCTCGGGGACGATGGTGATGCCGCGATCGGCGGCATAAGCGACCAGCGCCTTCAGCTGCTCCTGCGTGTAGAAGCCGCCGACCTTCTCGCCCGGCGTACCGCCTGACGAAGGGGGCGTGCGCCAGCCGCCGATCTCGGTCAGCCTGGGATAGCGCTTGATCTCCACGCGCCAGCCCTGATCGTCGGTCAGGTGGAGGTGCAGTATGTTGAGCTTCTGCGCCGCCATGGCATCGACGATCGTATAGAGCGTCTCGACCGGCTGGAAATGGCGCGCCACGTCCATCATCAGCCCACGCCAGCGGAAGCGCGGCGCGTCGGTGATCGAAAGGGCGGAAAGGGTGACGGGCTTGCCGAACTGCGCATCGGGGGAGAGTAGCTGTGCCAGCGTCATCGCGCCCCAGATCAGGCCCCGGTCGCCGCTCGCGCGGATGGTCGCGCCCTTCGCGTCGATATCGAGCCGATAGGCCTCCTCGCCGGGGACAGAGGCGTCGCGTTCGAAGCGGATGGTGCCGCTCGCAGCCCTGGCGAGTGTCAGGCCCCGGTCGATGCGCACCCGGTCGATCAGCAGCTGCGCGGCCATGACTGCGCCTGTGTCCTCGGTTGAGGCGACCATGGCCCCATTGCCGATCAGCAGTTTGCCGTTGGCTGGTGTCACCGAAGCGGGGAGGGGGATCAGCGGCAATGTTTGGGCGTGCGCAGCGGCTGCGGCGAAGATCAGGGGAAGCGCGAAGAGGCTGCGCATGGGCTCTGTCTCCCTTGAGGGATTTCGAGTGAATTGGAACATTTCACGGCTCGGAAATCACGTTAAAACAAAAACTTGCCGAAAAAGGGACGGGCGACCCCGTGCAGTGGGCCGCCCGCGGCAGTTACCTGCCATGGAGCCCGTCTGCCCTGCAAGGACTGACGGACGGAGAGAAGGGTGGAACTGGCCCCGGCCGGGAGGGATGGGAGGGAAGCCGGGGCCAGTTCCTAACCGGTCAGAAGCGGACGCTGACGCTGCCTGCGAAGGTTCGTCCATTCTTGTAGAAGGCCGAGGGGCGATCCTTCGTACCGCTATACTGGACATAGGTTTCGTCCAGCAGGTTCTGCGCGTTGAAGGTGAGCGAGATTGCCTCGTTGATTGCAACGCTGGCCGAGAAGTCCAACTGGTTATAGGGCGCGACCTTCTCGATCGAACCCAGACGGCCGATCGTGCGGAAATAGTCGGTGCGGTAGTTGTAGCTGAGCCGCGCTTGAAACGGTCCCTTCTCGAAATAGGGGATCACATTGACCGTGTGCTTCGAAAGGTAAGGCAGGTTCAACTCGCCCTCGATCCCTGGAATGGTCGAGGTGCTGCTGTCCTGATAGGAATAATTCGCCTGTATGCCAAAGCCGCCCCAGATTTCCGCCTGGCCGTTGATCAGGATGCCATTGACCTTCGCCTTGCCGCCGTTGATCGGGCGCTGGACGCTATATTTGCTTTCCAGTTGGCCGGTCAGCGAGTTGAACAGCGTTACGCCTTCCTGCCGGGTGGTGATGATATAGTTGCTGATGTCGCGGCGGAACAGTTCCAGCGACAGCAAGGTGCCGGGTCGCGGATAATATTCGGCGGTGAGTTCGTAATTGGTGGACTCATAGGGCTTGAGGTTCGGATTGCCGCCACCCGCGTCATAGGTGACATCGTTCTGCGTGATCGATGCCGCCAGATCCTGATAGCGGGGACGCGAGATTACCTTCGCCACCGCACCGCGCAGGACTATCTGCGGGCTGACCTGATAAGCGATATTCAAGCTGGGCAGGAACTTCAGATAATCGGTAGTCGTGGTGGTCGGCACCGGAACCGGCGTCGGGTCAGCCACAGTCGGCAGGGTCAATGCATAATGTGAGATATCCTGGGTGTAGACCAGGCGACCGCCGATATTGCCGCGGAACCCGCCCTGTTCGAAATTGGCCTGGACGTAAGAGGCGGCGATGGTTTCCTTGACCTTGGTGGAGGCGCCGACCTTGTTCACCAGATCGGTGTTGATGGCATTGGCCAGGATGTCGATGACAGATTGTTCGGGCAGGTTCAGATAAACCGTTGCGTTGCCCTTTGCCCCCGTGCCGCTGAACACGCTGCCTGGCGTGGTCAGTGTTTCGACGCCCAACTGGTCGGCGGTGAAGGACGATTGGAGATAGGTGTTGATGCCGCGGGCATCGACGCGGTTGACATGCTCGGTATAGCGCGAGCCAAGCAGCACTTCGGTGAACGGCCCGAACGAAACCGGGATGGTCGCGTCGTAACCGGCAAAGATGTCGCGGTCGGTGGTGACGCTATAGTCCAGGCCGCCGATCTGGGCGGCGTTCAACTGTGTGCCGTTGACCAGCACCGGACTGCCTTCGATCTGCGCCGGATTATTGTTGGGGTTCGTGAAATAATTGGCCGGATTGGTGAGGTCGCCGACGAAATTCACCTCGGCCGAACTGGGGGTGATGCTGTAGCTGAAGGGAAGTTTCGTCTGGACGTTGAACAGATATTCCGGGTTGCGGCCGCCCCGCGCGCGGCTCCAGCCTGCCGTGACGGAGAATTTGGACCCGCTGTCCCCTTCCCAATCGGCGTAGAAGTTCAGATTGTCGGTTTTTAGCCTGGTGCGGCGGACCAACGTATCGAGCTGCGCGCTCTGATTGGGGGCGGCGCCGAAGCTGGCCTGCGTCACGACGCCGTTAGACACGGTCGCCGATTCCAGCACGCTGCCGGTCCATGCACCGGGGATGGTGTACATCGACTGGCTGTAATTATTGTAATTGCCTTCGATATGCAGGCCGTTGACGGTCAGTGTCAGGTTGTCGGCCGGCTTGAACTGCAAGGTGCCTGATACGCTGGCGCGTTTACGCTGCTGCTGGAAATAGGCATAGTTGATGCCGAAGGGCGAGGCTGCCTTGTAAAGATCCTCGATCGTGCCGCCGCTGATCGTCGCGTTGGGATTTTTGAGCGAAAGCGCGCCGGTGTTCGCATCGCGGTTCACGAACGGGCTGTTATAGGTGCCGTCGGCATTGGGCTGGTTATTATCATAACCGAAGAATTCCACGCCCGATCGGACGAGGTTCTGCTTGTCGTAGGTCGCCGCGATCAGGACGCCGAAAGTCTCGTCCTGGTTCTTCCAGCTATAGAGGCCGGACGCGCGGATATTCCCTTTCTTCGCGCGATCATTGTAGGAATAGCCCCCCGAGGCGAAGACCGTATTGGCCTTCAGGTCGAGCGGCCGGCGTGTGCGCACGATCACCGTGCCGCCCAGACTGCCGTCCTCGATCCGTGCTTCGGGTGATTTATAGACTTCAAGACGGTCAACCAGTTCGGGTGCCAGTAGCGAATAGTTGAAGGTGCGGCTGGACGGATCGTTGTCGTTGCCGCCCCAGTCCGCTGAGGCGAGGCCATGGCCGTCCACTAGCATGCGGTTGAGCGCCGGGTCGGTGCCGAGGATGGCGACCTTTTCGCCCTCGCCGAAGCGGCGGTCGATGCTCACGCCGGGTACATGGGAGAGAGATTCGGCGACGTTGCGGTCGGGGAATTTGCCGATATCTTCCGCGCTGATCACATCAACGACGGCATTGGCTTCTTTCTTGAGTTCGATCGCGTTGCGCAGGGAAGCGCGGATGCCGGTGACGATGATCTCGCCATTATCGGCGGCGGGAGCCTGCGCCGCGGGTTGGATGTCAGCCTGCGCGAAGGCGGCTGCGGGAAGCGCTGCGAGCGCGCTGGTGGCGAGAAATATGGTCCGTCGCAAAGCCATTGAACAATCCCCTATCAAGCGCCTGCCGCGCTACCCTTGCAATCCGGCGGCCAGCCAATGGCAGGATACGCCGCACCAATTATGGTTCTATTTAGGTATTCTCATAACCAGATTTGGTATGGTCAATTGTTATACGCTACCATCGCAAAATCTACACAAAAATGAAACCTTCCAAAAAATATTGGGAAAATTCCTGTAAATTTTTGAAATATGAAGATATTTTTTATGAGATCGGGAGAAATTGGTATTGTGTTCAGGGAGGGCGGCGCTGGATCGAGGCTGTTTGGCCTGGATATAATACGCCCAGGAACAGCGATTTGTGAGAAGGTCATGTGATGATTCTGTCACGGGATGGTTTGCACAATCGCGTTGCGCCCCATATGCAGGAAAACGGTGATTGACTTGTGGCAGGCCGTATTTTTAAGGCTTGTATAATACCAATATATAACCTATCGACTGGATTGTGCTGTGCGATACCGTCCTTTACGCTCCCTGTCAGAGAGCCGCGTTGCAAATGAGGGGGGTATGACGTCTTTTTCCGATCGTATTGGTCTGCTTCAGGAAGACCTGCGGGTGCCGCTCTATCTTCAGTTGCAGCAACTGGTGCGGCAGGCCATCCAGAGCCGGCTTCTGGTGCAGGATGATGTCATCCCGGCGGAACGCGATCTGGCCGAGGAATATGGCGTGTCGCGCATCACCGTGCGCAAGGCGATCGACGGGTTGGCGCAGGAAGGGCTGCTGGTGCGACGGCGTGGCGCAGGAACCTTCGTTGCCGCGCGCGTCGACAAGAGCTTTTCCAAACTCTCCTCCTTTTCCGAGGATATGATGGCGCGCGGGCGTCGACCCAGCAGCGAGTGGCTTTCCAAGTCGGTCGGATTGGTGACGCCGGAAGAATCGTTGTCGCTGGGCCTGTCGCCCGGCACGCGGGTCTATCGCTTTCAGCGCATGCGCTTTGCCGACGATGTGCCGATGGCGGTCGAATATTCGACCATCGTGGGCCATTGCTTGCCCAATCTCGATGCGGTGGTCGATTCGCTCTACAGCGCGCTGGAGGCCAATGGCTGTCGCCCGGTGCGTGCCTTGCAGCGGCTGCGCGCCATGCATTTTCCGTCCGATCAGTCGAAGCGCCTCGGCGTCGAAACCGGCCATGCCGGACTGTTCATCGAACGACGCGGTTTCCTGGCCGATGGCGAGGCCGTGGAGTTCACCCAAAGCTATTATCGTGGCGATGCTTATGACGTCGTTGCGGAACTAAACGCCAGTTAGCCCGACATCTCGGGCGCCAGGGAATTAGAATGCCAGATGTGAGTGTGGAGCGGTGGTCCTCCGCGATGGGGCGTGAAGCCGGTGAAAGTGGGCCGGCGGTTGCCCGTTTCGTTGAACGGAATGCGGACAGCTTGCGGCGGCTTGGCGAACATCTGCGCGCCAATCCTCCTTCTTTTGTCGTGACCTGCGCGCGCGGGTCGTCGGATCATGCCGCGACCTATGGCAAATATCTGATCGAGACGCTGCTGGGCCTGCCGGTCGCTTCGGCTGCGCCCTCCGTGACTTCGGTGTTCGCGGCGGAGCTCCAGCAGACCGGCGCGTTGCTGATCGCCATTTCGCAATCGGGGCGCAGCCCCGACCTGCTCTCCACGGTCGAGCGCTACAGGCAGGCCGGTGCATATGTTGTCGTGCTGGTGAATGATGAGACGTCGCCGCTCGCTGCTCTGGCCGACGTGCTGTTGCCGCTCTGTGCCGGGCCGGAGACATCGGTGGCGGCAACCAAATCGTTCATCGCCTCCATCGCTGGCCTTGCCGCGCTCGCAGCGCATTGGAGCGGTGACATGGTGCTGCTGGAGGCGCTCTCCGCCCTGCCCGCGCACCTGGAGCAGGCTTATGCCCTCGACTGGACGCCGATGGTCGAGGTGCTGGCCGATGCGCGCAACCTGTTCATCGTCGGCCGCGGCTATGGCTTGTCGGTGACGCAGGAAGCGGCGCTGAAGCTCAAGGAAACCTGCGGCCTTCATGCCGAAGGATTTTCCAGCGCCGAAGTGCGTCACGGGCCCATGGCGATCGTGCGCGACGGTTTCCCCGTGCTGGCCTTCGCCACGTCGGACAAGTCGGGCGATGACGTGCGGCAGGCGGCGGCGGAATTTGCCGAACGTGGTGCCAATGTGCTGCTGGCCGATCCGGCGGGGAAGCTGCCGGTGCTCTCCACCCATGCGGTGCTGGAGCCGATTCTGATGATCCAATCTTTCTACGGCGCGGCGGAAAAGCTCGCTCGTACGCGTGGCCTCGATCCCGACCAGCCGCCCTTTCTACGCAAGGTCACCGAAACGCGATGAGCGTGATCGGCTTTCATAATGGGCGGATATTGACCCGCGACGCCGAGTCGGACAGCGCTGCATTCGAACTGGATGGGGAACGGATCGGCGCGCTGAAGGAAGCGGGCGGGGAGGCGCTCGATCTGGAAGGCGGCTGGCTGGCACCGGGCTTCATCGATACGCAGGTCAATGGCGGTGGCGGCGTACTGTTCAACGATCAGCCCGATGTGGACGCCATTGCCCGCATCGGCGCCGCTCATGCGCCCCATGGCACGACGGCTTTCCTGCCGACGCTCATCAGTTGCGGCCTGCCGGTGATCGCGCAGGCGCTCGATGCGGTCGATCAGGCGATCGAGCGGGGGGTGCCGGGCGTCATCGGCATCCATGTCGAGGGGCCGTTCCTCAATGTCTCCCGCAAGGGCATTCATGATGCCGAAAATTTCCGCCCGCTCGATGACGAGGCGCTGGCGCTGCTGACCGCGCCACGCCGGGGCAAGGTCATGGTGACGCTTGCGCCCGAGCAGAATGACGTCGCGGCGATCCGCGCGCTGGTCGAGGCGGGGGTGATCGTCAGCATCGGCCACAGCAACGCGACCTATGCGCAGGCGCGGGCAGCGATCGATGCGGGCGCCACCGGCGTGACGCACCTCTTCAACGCGATGTCGCCTCTGCATCACCGCGAGCCGGGCGTGGTCGGCGCCGCGCTGGAGGACCGGACGCTCTATTGTGGACTCATCATCGACGGCGCGCATATGCACCCGGCTGCCGCGCGGATCGCGCTGGCGGCGCGGCCGCTGGACCGGTTCCTGCTGGTCACCGACGCCATGCCGAGCGTCGGCAGCGCCACCAAGGAATTCGTGCTGAACGGCGAGCACATCACGGTCGAAAATGGCGTGTGCGTGAATGACGCGGGAACGCTGGCGGGGTCCGACCTCGACATGGCGCAGGCGGTGCGCAACACCCATGCGCTCGGCCTGCCGCTTGGCGATGTGGTCGCGATGGCGGCGGCCAATCCGGCAGCCTTCCTTGGCCTGGGAGCGGAGCGCGGCCTGCTGGCGCCCGGTTATCGCGCGGACTTCGTCTGGCTGGACCGCGACCTGAACGTTCGCGGCACCTGGATCGGCGGCAAGCGGGTCGCCTGAGCGCCCGAGAGTTGCCAGGAGATTAGTGATTGCCAGTGAAATGGAACATTTCGGCTCGGGAATAACGGCGAACAATAGCGCGATCCCGGCAGCATGATCGGGGCGAAAGGGACGTAATGGGTTCGATCATCCTCACTTCGCCCTTGCAGGGCTGGGCCACGGCCATCGACGATGTGCCGGATGCCGTCTTTTCCGGACGAATGCTGGGCGATGGGGTGGCCATCGATCCGCTGGGTAACGTGCTGCACGCGCCCTGCGACGGGGAAGTGCTGACGCTGCATGCCAGCCATCATGCGGTAACGCTGCGGGGCGAAGGCGGGGTCGAGGTGCTGATGCATCTGGGCATCGATACGGTCGCGCTGGGCGGCAGGGGGTTCGATCCGCTGGTGAAGATCGGCGATCAGGTGACCCGCGGCCAACCGCTGCTGCGCTTCGACCTGGATGGCGTGGCGCAGGCCGTGCCTTCGCTGATGACGCCGGTGATCGTCACCAATGCGGAGCGGTTTCGCATCACCCGAGCCGAAACCGGCAAGGTCGTCGGCGTGGGCGAAGGCCTGATCTACCTCGAACCCGCCGAGCCTGTGGCCGGAGTGATGCGCGACGATCGGGGCGTTCGGGTGGGCGGCACGGTGCGGGTGCCGATGGCGCACGGCATCCATGCGCGGCCCGCCGCGCGGATCGGTGAAGCGGCGCGGGCCTTTGTCGCGGAAAGCTGGATCGTCAAGGATGGTTGTGAAGCCTCGACTCGTTCCCCGATCGCGCTGCTGCAACTCGGCATCCGCCTGCACGATGAGGTGGATGTCGTGGCGAGCGGCGTGGATGCCGAGGCGGCGATGGCAGCCCTGATCGCGCTGATCGAAGGCGGTATGGACGAGCAGGATCATGCCGAGGCGGCCCCGGTCGCCGCACCAGTGGTCGCAGCAAAGGAGGCGCCGGAGGACGCTCTGGCGGGAACGCTGGCTGCGCCGGGCTATGCCGTGGGGCAGGCGCGTTGGCTTCGGGTGCAGGATATCGAGGTGCCGCGCTATGGCGCAGGCGCGGAGAAGGAAGCGGAGCGGCTGACCCAGGCGCTGGATGCCATGCGTTTCCAGCTGGCCGACGCATCCGGTGACGAGACGGGCGTTGCGATCCGACGTGCCCATGCGGCTTTTCTGGAAGATCCGGCGTTGCAACTCGACGTCCATGCGCGGATCGGGCAGGGGGATGATGCAGGCCATGCCTGGCGGCAGGCGTGCCGGGCCATGGCCGAAATCATGCGCAATCTGGGCGATGCGCGCCTTGCCGAGCGGGCCGATGATCTCGTCGATCTGGAACGGCAGATGTTGCGCATCCTGACCGGCACGCCGGAGGAGGCGTTGAGCTTCGCGCCGGGCACGATCCTGCTCGCCGATGAACTGCTGCCTTCGCAGGTGATGGCGCTCGACGCCAATGTCGTCGGTATCGTGCTGGAGCGCGGTGGACCGACATCGCATGTGGCGATCCTGGCGGCGACCAGGGGCTTGCCGGCTCTGGTGGCGGTCGGTCCTGCCCTGGGCGAGATTGCTGACGAGGTCGCGCTGATCCTGGATGCCGACAGCGGTTTGCTGCATGTCGATCCGGCTTGGGATGTGCTGGAGGCCGCGTGGACCGAGGTCGCCCGTCGGGTGGTGGCACGAGAAGCCATGGTCGCGGCGGCAGGGGAGAATTGCGTCAGCCGCGACGGGGTGCGGATCGAAGCCTTCGCCAATCTGGGTTCGGTCGAGGATGCCGAGATCGCGATGGCGCACGGCGCCGAGGGATCGGGCCTGCTGCGCACCGAATTTCTTTTCCTGGAGCGGGATACCGCGCCCACGGCGACGGATCAGGCCGCGCTTTATGGCGCGATTGCCGCGAAGCTGGAGGGCAGGCCGCTCATCGTGCGCCTGCTCGATATCGGTGGCGATAAGCCTGCCCCCTATCTGCCAATCGAGGCCGAGGAGAATCCGGCGCTTGGCCTGCGCGGCATCCGCGTCGGTCTGGCGACGCCGGATGTGCTGGACGAACAGCTGCGCGCGATCCTGTCGGTGGTGCCGCATGGCCAATGCCGCATCATGGTGCCGATGGTCGCCAGCGTCGCGGAATTGCAGGCCGTGCGCGCGCGCGTAACGGCGATCAAGGCGGAGATGGGCCTGTCGCACCGGCAGGAGATCGGCATTATGGTCGAAACGCCCGCCGCCGCCGTGACGGCTGCGACGCTGGCGCGTTATGCCGACTTCCTGTCGATCGGGACCAATGATCTCACCCAATATGCGCTGGCGATGGATCGCGGCAATCCGGCGGTCGCGGCGGGAGTCGACGGGCTGCATCCGGCGGTGCTGCAACTGATTGCTCTCGCCACAGAGGGCGCGCGGGTCCACGGACGGTGGGTCGGCGTTTGCGGCGGCCTCGCTTCGGATCGACTGGCGATCCCGCTGCTGCTGGGATTGGGCGTGACCGAATTGTCGGCTGCGCCGCGTTTCGTGCCTGATGTGAAGACACTGGTGCGGCGGCTGTCCATCGCTGACTGCCGCGCCCATGCCGGGCGCGCCTTGCAAATGGAATCGGCGGAAGAGGTGCGGGCGCTGGCCCGCCGCTTTGAAGAGGAGTTTCTGGCATGAGGAAGATTGTCGGATCGCTTCAGCCGATCGGTCGCGCGCTGATGCTGCCGATCGCGGTGCTGCCGGTGGCGGGGCTGCTGCTGCGTCTGGGTCAGCCGGACCTGCTAGGCATTCCTTTGCTGGCGGCGGCGGGCGATGCGTTGTTTTCCAGTCTTGGCCTGCTCTTCGCCATCGGCGTGGCGACAGGCATTTCGCGCGACGGCAACGGCGCGGCGGGGCTGGCGGGCGTGGTCTGTTATCTGGTCGCGATGCATGGTGGACGGGTTCTGCTGGACGTGCCGCCGGACGTGACGGCGGGCCTGGCCGATGCAGTCGCGCAAACCGTGGCGGAGGCCTGGAAGATCAAGGCCTTTGCTCGCCTCGACGTGCCGATCGGCATCGGCGCCGGGTTGATCGGCGGGCTCCTGTACAATCGCTATGCGACGATCGAGGTGCCGGCTTATCTTTCCTTCTTCGGCGGACGGCGCTTCGTGCCGATCGTCGCGGGCGGCGCAGGCGTGCTGATGGCGCTGATCGTCGGCGTGAGCTACAGCGCGCTGGACGCTGGCCTCAGCCTGGCGAGCAAGGGGCTGGTGGCGTCAGGCAGCTTCGGCCTGTTCGGCTTCGGCCTGCTCAACCGGTTGCTGCTGGTGACGGGGCTGCATCATATCCTGAACAATGTCGCCTGGTTCGTGCTGGGTGACTATGCCGGAACGACCGGCGACCTGCGCCGTTTCTTTGCGGGCGATCCCCATGCGGGCGCGTTCATGGCGGGGTTTTTCCCGGTCATGATGTTCGGCCTGCCCGCAGCCTGTCTCGCCATGTACCGCTCGGCGCTGCCGGACCAGAAAAAGGCAGTGGGCGGCATGCTGCTCAGCCTGGCGCTCACCTCCTTCCTCACCGGCGTGACGGAGCCGATCGAGTTCAGCTTCATGTTCCTGGCGCCGCTGCTTTACGCCATTCACGCGGTGCTGACCGGCCTGTCGATGGTGCTGATGGATTTGCTGGGCGTAAGGCTGGGCTTCGGCTTTTCCGCGGGCCTGTTCGACTATGTGCTGAATTATGGGCGGGCGGCGCGGCCATGGATGTTGTTGCCGGTGGGGCTTGCCTATTTCGCCATCTATTATGGCGTGTTCCGTTTTGCCATTCGACGGTTCAATCTTGCCACGCCGGGGCGGCAGGCCAGCCGGGAAGCGGTGGCAGATGCCGGTCCGGCTGAGCGCGGCGGCGCTTATCTCAAGGCGTTGGGCGGTGCAGCCAACCTCGACACGATCGGCGCTTGCACGACCCGTCTGCGACTGGTGGTGCAGGATCAGGCACTGGTCGATGAGGCGGCGCTCAAGGCGCTGGGCGCTGTCGCCGTGCTGCGCCCCTCGGCTCAGGCCGTGCAGGTGATCATCGGGCCGATGGCGGACCAGATTTCCGAAGAAATCCGGCAGGCTGCGGCCCATGGCATGTCGGTGGTGGAGATGGCGCCCACGTCGCCCGGCCACCAAGCCGCAGAGCCGGTGGCCGAGATCGTTGAAGCTCTTGGCGGGCGCGATGCGATCAGCGAGGCGCGGATGGTCGCCGGGCGGTTGCGGATCGTGCTGGCGCGTGATGTCGCCACGGCGCCTCTGGCGGAACTGGATTGCGTGCGCGCTTTCGTTCGGATCGATGAGCGCACCCTGCATCTGTTGGGACAGAATCTGGTCAGCTGACGCCCGCGCCCTCCAGCGCGTCCATGGCGAGCGCCACGGCGCCCAACGGGCCGGCCTGATCCCCGAGCAGCGGCGCGCTGACGATTCGGCCGATGCTGTCCTTGTCGACGTGCGGCAGATAGCCGCCGAGCTGGGTGACGACCTTCTCTCGCACGCTGTCGAGCAGGCCCGTGCGCCCCATGCCGACGCCACCGCCGATCAGCAGCTGACGCGCCGCCGTGCCGAGCAGGATGGTCGAGACGAGGTGGGCGATATCATTCGCCACATCGTCCCAGCGTGGGTCGGCGGGATCGATTTCATGGCCCGGCACGCCGAAGCGTTTGGCCAGCGCCGGGCCGGACACCAGTCCTTCGATGCAATCGCCATGGAAGGGGCAACTGCCCGCAAAGCGATCGCCGGGCGCGCGCGGGACCCGGATATGGCCGATTTCCGGATGCATGGCGCCACGCAGCGTCCGGCCGTTGAAGGCAAAGCCGCCACCCACCCCGGTCCCGATGGTGATATAGCACAGGCTGTCAGAGGGCGCCGGCCCTTGCGCGCCCGCCCCCCAGCGCAGTTCGGCCAGCGCCGCGCCATTGACATCCGTGTCGATGACTGCCGGACAGTCGAAGGGGGCGGTCAGTGTCCTGAAAATATCGGCGCCTGCCCAACCGGGTTTGGGCGTCGGCAGCATGATGCCGAAATCGGCGGCATGGGGATCGAGCCGCAATGGCCCGAAGCTGCCGATTCCCATGGCCGCGAAAGGCTGCCGCGCATGCCAGGCTTCGAGAATTGCCACCGCCTTGCCCAGCGTCTCGGCCGAGGTCGTGGTGGGGATCATTTCCCTATCCAAAATGGTACGGCCCCGGGCACGCAGCACGAAGACCTTGGTTCCGCCGAGTTCTACGCCGGCCAGCATCGGTTCTGCATTCATCGCCGCGTTCCAATCATGTTGCGGAGGGGCAAATAGAAAAGCCCCGCTGATAATGGATCGGCTGGGCTTTCCATGGTGGGCGTGGCAAGGATTGAACTGGCGACCCCTGCGATGTCAAGGCAG
>NZ_JALDYQ010000005.1:0-99394 GCF_032153725.1 Sphingobium sp.
GCCAAAAAACCGAACAAACTTTATGTGGCGAACTTTAGATTCAGGTGACTAGCCATTCAGGCAGTGACCGCACCCTGAACCGGCGCGGGTCCGGAGCTGTCGCGCTGGATCAGTTTGAAGCTGAATTGCGGCATGTCGGTGGCGCCTCCCGCCAGCGCGTCGCTCACGGCGGCGCCCATCGCTTCCAGCGGTTGGCTGACGGTGGTGAGCGGCGGCCAGGCGGTGAGTCCGGCGGGCGTGTCGTCGAAGCCGACCACGGACAGATGCTCCGGTACGCGCAGCTTCAGGCGGTGGGCGACGGTCAGTGTGCCGAGCGCCATGTCGTCATTGGTGGCGAAGATCGCGGTCGGCCGCCGGGCCTGGGTCAGCAATCGCCCGCCCGCCGCTATCCCTGACTCGAAATCGAACGCGCCCTCCACGAACAGCGAGTCTTCGAGCGGCAGATTCGCGGCCGCCAGACCGTCGCGAAAGCCCGCGACGCGCTGCACGGCGGCCTTGTGGCTGGCCGGTGGCGTGATGACGGCGATGCGGCGATGTCCCAAGCCGATCAGATGATCCGCGACCATCCGTCCGGCTGCGCGTTCAGGGGTCGGGATGTTGAAGCTCTCCGCCATCACCGATCCGGCGATGCGGGCGCAGGGCAGTTTCAGTTCGGACAGGCGCTGGAGCAATTGCGCATCATCGGACAGCGGCGGCACCAGGAAGACGCCGTCAGGCCGCAGCGTGGCAACCAGCCGGTCGAGTATCTCCAGCCGTTCTTCCCCCGCCAGCGGCATCGGTTCGACCACCAGATGATAGCCCAGGTCCCGGCATCGGCTCGCCGCGCCCGACTGGATGCCGCTATTATAGGAGAAAGCGGGGTTGTTGTAGAGGAAGGCGATCATGAAGGATCGCCCACCGGCCAGCCGCCGCGCCGACTGGTTGGGGCGATAATCGAGCTGGCGGATCGCCGCCGTCACACGCTCGCGCAGTTCATCGCTGACATTGGGCGCCCGGTTGACCACGCGCGACACGGTCTTGATCGATACGCGGGCGAGGGCGGCGACGTCGTGAATGCTGGGCATCAGGCGCGGCAAAGGGAGAAAGCAGGGGTCATGGGTGGTACTTGCCACGGACGATTGCGGGAGGGAACAACGTTTACCCGCATGATTATCTCGCCGGTTCCTCGCATCCCGCGATCAACGCACGAAATCCCTCTTGATCGATCCGCCGTACCGCGCTAGGGATTTAGGACAACGTTGTCATACTCTCCAAGCAAGGCAACGGCTGGCATCCCGGGCGGCGGTCGGATGAACTGCACGCATCAGGCTCCCGCCCGGGATGCTTCTCTTCAGGGCCTTCGCAGCATCAGCAGGACCCGCAGGCCGGGGCCATTATCCGCCAGCGTCACCGCGCCATGATGCAGCCGCGCCACCGCTTCCACCAGGGACAGGCCAAGCCCCGATCCCGGCTTGCCGCGCGCCGGGTCGAGCCGGCCGAAGCGCCGGAGCGCGGCGGCGTGGCGCTCGGCGGGAATGCCGGGGCCGTTGTCGGCCACGCCGATCAGCAGATGCTCCTCCTCCAGCGTGGCGCTGAGCGTGATGAGGTCGCCGCCATCCGCATAATAAAGCGCATTTTCGATCAGATTGGCGAGCGATTGGCTCACCAGTTCGCGGTGGAGCGGGAAGACCAGCGATTCGGGCGCTTCCATGTCGAGGGCAAAGCCGCTGTCTTCGACCAGTGGGCCATAGACCTCTACCACGTCGCGCAGCAGGTCGCCAATGTCGGTGTCGTGCAGCAGGTCGCTGCCGAAGCCCGCCTCGGTCCGGCTGATCAGCAAGGCGGTGGTCAGCATGGAACGCAGTGTCTGCGCTTCCTGATGCACTTTTTCCAGCGCATCGAGCGCGTCGTCGTCGCGCGTCTGGGCGCTGGCCTGCTCGACGACCGAAATCAGGCGCGTCACCGGGGATTTCAGGTCATGGGCGAGGCCGTCGGTCATCATCCGCAACTGCGTCACCAGCGCGTCGATCCGCTCCAGCATCGCATTGATCGATGCCCCAAGCCGGTCGAAGGCATCGCCGCTGCCGTCTGTCGGCACCCGCCGGTCGAGCGCGCCGACCGCGACATCATTGGCCGTCTGGGCGATGTCCGACACCTGCCGCGCCAATATACGGCCCAGCATGATGGCGATGCCCAGCGCCAATACCAGGCTGATGATGAAGGCGACACTCAACGCCTCCTCATAGATTCGCGCCAGTTGCAGGCTGTTGGAAATGACCATGCCCGTCAGCAGCTGGCCGCCGCCTTTCAGCCTGACCGGAATGACGCCGATCGGTTCCGGGTCGTCCCGGCCGACGCGGTAAAGCGACATGATCTGCCAGCGCCCGTCGGCGGAAAGCCCGGCGGGCCAGGCGCCCAGATTGCCGCTGATCGGGCGTCCTGCCGCATCGGCGAGCAGCAGCACGGCGCGTTCGCCCTCGACGCTGCGGAAGCGTCGGGCGATCTCGGTTCGCAGCGCGCCCGCGCCGCCGCTTCGATGGATCGCCAGAAGATCGTCGCGCGCATCCTCGACCGCCTGTTGGTCGGCGGCGACGACGGTGCGCTGGCTTGCCTGCTGGACGAACAGCAGCACGCCGCCCGTCACGAGAAACTGGCAGAGAAAGGCAAGGCCGACGAACCGTCCGATGGTCGAGCGGGCAAAGCCGAACCGGCGGCGAAATCCGTCAGTTCTCCGGGCCAAGCCGATACCCCATGCCGCGCACCGTATGCAGAAGCGGCCGGGAGCCGGCCCCGTCCCCGCCTTCATCGAGCTTGCGGCGCAGGCGGCTGACATGGACGTCGATGACATTGGTGCCGGGGTCGAAATGATAATCCCACACCCCCTCAAGCAGCATGGTGCGTGTCACAACCTGATCGGGATGGCGCAGGAAGAATTCCAGCAGGCGGAATTCGCGCGGTTGCAGGTCGATGGTTCGCGGTCCCCGCTTCACCCGGCGGGAGAGCAGGTCCATCTCCAGATCCTCATGGCGCAGATGGGTGACGACCGCGCTGCCGCTGCCGCCCCGGCGCAGCAGGAGCTGCACGCGGGCGAGCAGTTCGGCAAAGGCGAAGGGTTTCACCAGATAATCGTCGGCGCCGTTGGTCAGGCCCTCCACCCGGTCCTCCGGGGTGCCCAGGGCGGACAGGATGATGACCGGCGTTTCGATTCCCGCCGCGCGCAGGGCCCTGAGCATCGCCATGCCGTCCATGGCAGGCATCATCCGGTCCAGAATGATCGCGCCATAGCTGCCGTCGCTCGCCAGGAACAGGCCGTCGCGGCCATTGTCCGCCTGATCGACGGTGAAGCCGGCCTCGCCCATGCCCTTGGCGACATAGGCAGCCGTGGCCGCATCGTCTTCCACCACCAATATCTTGTGGCTCATTGTCCCCTTTCCGGCCGGTCGAGCATCACCACGCGCGTCTGATCCGCATGTTTCAGCCCCAGCGCAATTTTCGGCTGGGGATGGTGTAACAGATAGCTGCTGGCCTGATCCAGCGAGCTTATCGGCGTGCCGTTCAGGCTGACGACGCCGTCGCCGACGCTGATGCCCAACCGCGCGGCCTGACCGTCGGTTTCCATGCTGGTGACGATGACGCCCGGATTGCCGCCGGGCAGGTTGCTGTCGGTGAGCGTGATGCCGGGCAGTGCCCGGGCCTTGGCCGCGGCGGCTTCGAAATGGCCGTCCGTGGCCCGGCGAAGATGCAGGAAGAAGGCGCTGCTCATCACCAGCGCGCACAGGGCAAGCGCGGCGAGCAGCAGCCCGGTTGCGTTCCTGTCGATCGAGCGCTTGGCCATTCGCCTCACTCTCCCGCGCCGGGGAAGGACGCTGGGAGCGCATCCTTCCCCGGAAGGATCAGGATGATTTCGCCTTCATGCCATGGTTGGCGGCATGGGCCATGTGACGGTGCGCATGGCGCGCCGCCAGCTTGCGATGATGCGCGGGACGCGACGCGGCATGGCGCGCGGCACCGTGCGACGGGCTCATGCATTCGTCGGTCACGCTTTTGGAACAGGGCGGGTAGGATTTGGGCGGGCTGGATTGAGGCGGCTGGGCCATGGCCGCGGTGGCGAGCCCCAGAGCGACGAGAGGGAAGACCAGGATTTTCATGGATCATCTCCTTCACTTGCCGGCGGCGCGAGGTCTGACTTTCTGCCGCCGGGCGAAAGATGATCCGCATGGGGGGCCAAGTCATGTTAAGCTTTGTTCATGCCCCGGACGGAATGGGCGCGACGGCGACCCGCCCCGTCCGCTCCAGCTTGCCCCAGCCCACGACCCAGCCGCCGATGGCCGATGCGATGGCCCGCACCACCACCCAATACATGACCTGGCGATAGACGAAGCGCTGCGCCACCAGCAAATGCGGCGGATAGCGCACGTCGCGATTGTCCAGGCGGTAGGCTGCCCAGCCGCAGGCGATGTCGATGGCGGTGAAGACCAGCCAGTAAATTCCCATCATCCACACGTCATGGCTGGTCTGCGCCCAGCCATGCTGGCGGACCCGGATGGCGGTGCCGATGATCGAGGTGACGAGCGCCAGGTCGATCAGCGGGGAAATCGCCGCGAACAGGATCTGGAACAGCCAGGCCTGCGGCATGCCGACCAGGGCCAGCCCGGTGGGCCGCCGGCTGCGCAATATGCCGCCATGCTTCCACAGGCATTGCAGCGTGCCGAACGCCCAGCGATAACGCTGCTTGGCGAGCGCCTTGAAGCTTTCGGGCGCCTCGGTCCAGGCGACGGCTTCGGGATCGTAAGTGACGCGCCAGCCCGCGCGCTGGATCGCGATGGTCAGATCCTGATCCTCCGCCAGAGTGTCTTCGGGATAGCCGCCCACCGCGTCCAGCGCGGCCCGCCGCCAGGCGCCGACCGCGCCCGGCACCACCGTCATGGCGTCGAACCCGGCCAGTGCGCGGCGTTCCAGATTCTGCGCGGTGATATATTCGACCGCCTGCCAGCGGGTGACGAGGTTCACGCGATTGCCCACCCGCGCGTCGCCCGCGACCGCGCCGACGGCCGGGTCAGCGAACCAGCGGGCGAGGCGGCGGATCGTCTGCGGCTCGAACTGGGTGTCGGCGTCCAGCGCGATGATGATCTCGCCCTCCGCCTGCGCCAGCGCCCGATTGAGAGCCGAAGCCTTGCCGCCATTCCGCAGCGTCAGCAGCATCACGCGCGGATCGTCGGCAAAGGCCTGCGCGACGATGGCGCTGGTCGCGTCCTTCGACCCGTCGTCGGCGACGATCAGTTGCAGGCCCGGATAGTCGCTGGCCAGCACGCGACGGATCGAGGATTCGATGACGCGGGCTTCATTATAGGCGGGGATGATGACCGATACCGTCGGCTGGTGTTCCGGCGGCATGGGGCGCCGCCGGCCCGCCTGGAACCAGGCGAGCAGCGTCATCAGTACGGCGCGGGCCAGCCCCAGCGAGATCGCGACATAGAAGATCCAGCCGAGCAGGGCCGAGAGCGCCGCCAGCACGATGAACACGGCGACATCGACGCGCACCGCCAGCAGGTCGCCGGCCTTGACCGGCGGCATGGCGGCCCGGGTGGGAAGCCCGGCGAGCTGCGACACCGGAACGAAGCGATAGCCCTCCGCCCGGAGCCGCGCGATGATGCGGGGCAGCGCCTCGACCGTCTGCGACCGCTCGCCGCCGCCATCATGCAGCAATATGACGTTTTCCGACCGGTCGGCATCGGCGGAGTGGACCTGATCCACCACCTGCCGCACGATCGCATCGGCGCCGGGGCGCTGCCAGTCATTGGGGTCGACGTGCAGGCCGACGACCGTATAGCCCAGCTTCTGCGCCGCCAGCGCCGGTTCCAGTTCGTCCGCCGTCGTCGGCTCGGCATCCCCGAAATAGGGCGCGCGGAACAGCCGCATGCTGTGTCCCGTATAGGCCTGCACCAGCCGCTGGGTGGCGTTGAGCTGAAGGCGCGTCGGCTCGTCGCCCCAGGTGGCGAGGTTGGGATGGTCATAAGTGTGGTTGCCGATCTCATCCCCGTCCGCGACGATCCGTTGCAGCAAGCCCGGATGTTCCAGAGCGTTTTCCCCGATCACGAAGAAGGTCGCGGGCGTATGTGTCTGCTCCAGCACCTTCAGGATTTTGGGCGTCCAGTCCGGGTCCGGCCCGTCGTCAAAGGTCAGCGCCAGCATTTTCGGGTCCTGCCCGCCGGCGCGCTGTACCTGATAGGGGGTGGGGAGGGTGGCGTAGCGTTCATGCTCGATCGTTCCCTGCGGCCCGAAGCCGATGGCGCGGCGCCCTTCCGTCGGGGTGGCGGTGATGCGCAATATCTCGCCCGTCCCTTCGACGTCCGTGTTGAGCGTGCTGGCGATGGTGGACAGATTGGGGCGGCCGCCATTGCGCCAGGCGGTCAGGTCCGCCCAAATGCCGGGGTCCTCGCTGCCCAGCCGCCACAGCGCAACGCTCTGAATGCCCAGCCGCTTCAGGATCAGCAATTCGTTCCAGCTGGCCGCGGCATCCAGCATCCAGATCTGGTGGCGCTGTCCCGCCTCGTCATAGGCGAAGCCCGCATTGCCGCTGGCGGCGTCGTAGAGCGGGCGCGCATCGCTGTCATGCGCGGCAAGCCAGGCCTCGTCCAGCGACAGCGCCTCCGCGCTCATGCCCTTGGTCGGACCATGCCAGTCATAGGCATAACTGCCCAACGCGACGATGATATGATTGGCGCCGATCTCGCGCAGCGCGGTTTCGGCCTGCCGCGCGAACCAGCCCTGCGCGGCGATGGGCCCCGGCTGGCCGCCCTGCCAATGCTGGTCATAATCCATCAGGATCACGCGATCCGTGATGGCTGCGAAGCGGGCGAGCGGCCAGTCCTCCTCGCCCGCGGGCACGGTCAGCGCGACCTTGGCGCCATGGGGCAGGGCGGCGCGCAGCATGTGGAGGAAACGCAGATAGGCGGGCATGGCGCTGCCGGGCAACGATTCGAAGTCCATGACCAGCCCTGCCTCGTGGCGTCGGACGACATAGGCGCCGAGCTGGCGTGCCAGTGCCTGCGAAGCGGCGGGATCGCGCAGCAGCCGCGCCGCGCCCGCGCCATCCCAGCTGTCCTGCCCCAGATTTTGCACCATCGGCAGCACCTTGGGCGGACGGGGCATGGCGGCGATCATGCGGTCGAATACGGGATCGGCGGCGAAGCGGAGCGGCTTGCCGGAGCCGGGCACGTTGACGAGCGCCGGGACCACCCAGTCCAGTTGCCCCACATGGCGGCGAAGCGAGGCGATGCTGCTTTCATCGCCCGGCAGGTAGAAGCCGACATTGAGCGGCCTGGCCCGGATATGGGCCTTGCCCCAATGCGGCAGCCATTTCGCGATGTCGCGGCGCAGGGTGGAGATGCCCGACAGGCGCGCGGCATGGGGTTGGGGCAGGGGGAGGGCCAGATCGCGTTCGGAAGGCACGGCGACCAGCGTGGTGGCGAAGGCGATGGCGGCGAGCAGGATCGACAACAATCCGCCCGCCAGCAGGCGCCGCGCCCAAAGGCCCCTGCGGCCGGTGGGATCGAAGAAAATCGGTCTGCTCATGATGTCGCGCGCTGCCCTGTTTGAGGGCCTGGCTGTACGCAACCTGCCTTGCCGGGCCGATGGGCCGTTCATGAAATATTGGTCATGATCGATGCTCGGCGAGAAGCGGGCGGCATGGACCACGCCACGCCCGATCAAGCTTTTCTAACCAACCGACGAGCAAAGCTTGAAAGACAAATCTCTACTTGCAAACTAGATAAGCCGTCTCGATTCGGCAGGGAGAGGATATATGGAATGGCGCTCGACGATCGGCCGGCATTGGGGCCGCTGGAGCGATGCCATGAAGCGCGAACTGCTGCGCGATCCGGATCGGGTCCTGATCGATCGCGGGCCTGACGCGCCGGCGCAGTCCAGGGACAGGCCAGCGGTCGAGCCATCGCTCGATCTGCGATGAAGATGCGGGAGGGACTTGTCGTTCCCGACCCCGCTCCCGATATCGCGATCGCTTCTTTACACTGGAGATATCATGTCAGCAGCTGCCCGTCCGGTGACACGTGCCGTCGAACCGCTTTTCCTTGACCGCTGGTCGCCACGCGCCTTCGATACCTCGTCGATCCCGCAAGAGGATCTGGACACCATTTTCGACGCCGCCCGCTGGGCGCCATCGGCCTTCAACTATCAGCCCTGGCGTTTCCTCTATGCGGCCCGCGACAGTGCCGACTGGACCCGCTTTCTGGGCGTGCTGCTGCCCTTCAACCAGAGCTGGGTGCAGAATGCATCGGCGCTGGTCTTCATCCTGTCCGACACGCTGATCGCGGCGCCCGGATCGGAAGATTTCAAGCCGTCGCACAGTCATAGTTTCGATGCGGGCGCGGCCTGGGCGCTGCTGGCGTTGCAAGCGACGCGGCTTGGCTATCACAGCCATGCCATGACGGGCGTCGAGTTCGACAAGGCGCGGGCGGAACTGGGCGTTCCGGAACGTTTCCGCATCGAAGCCGCCGTGGCGATCGGCCGCATTGCCGACAAGGCGATCCTGCCCGAGGCGCTCCAGGCGCGCGAGGCGCCGAGCGGCCGCAAGGACATCGCGGAATTCGCCACCGCCGGCAATTTCGCGGGATAAGCCGGGGGCCTCCCGTCCTTCAGATGCGCGCCAGCGCCTCGGCGGTGGCGTCCATCATTCTCGGCTCCTGATCGCCGGTCAGGGCATAGGACATGTCGCCGCGCCGCCAATAGGCGACGGACTGGTCGCCCTCCCGCACGGCATCGGGATGTTCGGGCGCGCCGGTCTTCTCGTGCACGGCGAAGATCGTCATCCTTTCGCCTTCGTCCGTGCGCACCGCCATCAAGAGCGCGGGGGCCTTGTCGGTCGGGAACAGCTGGACGTCCGTGACGTGCCAGTCGTCGGGCAGTTGCGGCATGGCGATGCGCGTATTGAGCGCGACTTCCCGCGCGTCGAAGCGAGGCGCCTCGATCTGCGACTGCATGTCCGCGCGCAGCATCGCGATCCGGTGCGAAGCCACCGCATAGCTGACATAGGCAGGCGGCCGTTCGATCCCCACGATCCAGATGGCGAGCGCGGCCGCCAATCCGCCGGACATCAGCCCCACTGGCATCAGGCGGCGCCAGCGGCTTTTCTGCGGCAAGGCCAGCCGGTCCGCCATGGCGGCCATGTCGCCGGGAACCGGCCGCCGGTCGTGAGCCAGCATGCGAAGCGCGCTGCGGATGCCGAGATCGCCCATGACCCGCGCGGCAAGATCGGGTTGGCGCGACAAATGGGTTTCAACGACGAAACGCCGCTCCACATCCAACTCGCCGTCAATATAGGCGTCAATTTCCAGATCCGTCGGACGATCAGTCATCGCTTCCTCCTATCAGCCGGAGGCCGCCGGTCCCCTGCTGCCCCTGTTCCCGCTCCCGCAAGGCGGCGCGCGCCCGTGCCAGCCGCGACATGACTGTGCCCACCGGCACGCCCAGAATGTCCGCCGCCTGTTGATAACTCAGCCCCTCGATCGCGGTCAGGTGCAGCACCGCGCGATGATGTTCGGGCAAGGCCGCGAATTCCCGCGCGATCTGGACCAGCCGGGCATGCTCCTCCTGCTCCGGTTCCAGCCGGTCGACCAGCGTTTCGGCAAAGCGGCTGTTGCGCCGCGCCTCCGACGCTTCGCGCCGCTTTGCGGAAAAGAAGACATTGTGGACGATCGCCAGCAGCCAGCGGCGGCGGCTGCGGTCGGGCTGGAACGTTTCCTGCCGCTCGATGGCGCGCAGCAGCGCATCCTGCACGACGTCGTCGGCATCCTGATCGTCGCGCGTCAGCGAACGGGCATAACGCCGCATCGCGGCCAGATCGTCCCTGATGCCGGGCCCGGCGACTGGTCCGGAGCTTTGCCCGGAAACGGGCGGGGGGATTGGGCTTTCGTCCACCATGGCGGTTTCATGCCGCCCGCGCGGCGGGCATGGCAAGCGGGACGTTCAGGACATGGGCATAGCTGCGCGCCACATCCTCCAGCACATCGTCCCAGGTGAAGCGGGCTGCCGCCTCGGCCGCCGCAGTGCCCAGCGCGGCGCGGCGATGGGGCTGGCGGAGGAGGCCCGCCACCGCCGTCGCATAGGCTCCGACCGCCCTTGGCGGCACCAGCAGGCCGGTACGCCCTTCGGCGATCAGGGCCGACGCGCTGGGCACATTGGCGGAGACGATGGCGAGGCCCGATGCCATCGCCTCCAGATTGACATTGCCGAACGCCTCGGTGACCGAGGGGTTGATGAGGATGTCGGCGCTGGCGACCGCGCGGCCCAGCGCCTCGCCAGACAGGTGCCCCATGAAGGTGGCGTTGGGCAGCCGCTCCGCCAGCCAGCCCCTGGCCGGACCGTCGCCGATGATCAGGGGGCGGATCGCCAGTCCCTGCGCGCGGATGGCGTTGATGGTTGCGGCAAAGATGCCAAGCCCCTTTTCCCGCACCAGCCGTCCGAAGAACAGCGGCACGACATCGTCCGTGGAGTAGCCGAGGCTGGCCCTGAAGTCCTGATCGCGCAGCGCCGGCCGGAAACAGGCGGGATCGATTCCCCGTCCCCAAATGGCGATGCGTTCCGGCCCGAAGCGTGCGCCCATCTCCCGCGCGATCGGCCGGGTGGGGCAGAGGATTCGGACGCAATCGCCATAGAAGCGGTCCAGATAGCGCTGCACCGGCATGCGCAGGAAGGAGAGGCGGTAATAATCGAGATAGGTTTCGAAGCGGGTGTGCAGGCTGGCGACCACGGGAATCCCGCGGGCGCGGGCATGTTTCTGTGCCTGACGGCCAAGCAGGTCGGGCGCCGAGAGATGGACGATGTCGGGCGCGAAATCCTCGAAATCCTGCTGGGTGGCTTGGGGAAAGCCGAGTGCGACCCGATATTCCGGGCGGCCGGGAATGCTGATCGAGCGGACGGAGCGTATGTCGCCGACCGAATCGAATGCCTTGCGCGGCGCGGTGGGGGAATAGATCCGCACCTCCGCGTGGACGCGATGCAGCAGATAGGCGACCAGCCGGTTGAGCGCCTGATTGGCGCCGTCGCGCACGCAATCATAATTGCCGGAAAACAGCGCGACCCGCAGCGGGCGGCGCAGCGCCGCCGTTAAGGCGGCATGGGACGCGGGCAGACGCGAGGCGGCAAGGCGAAGGTCGGCGGCATGGTTCATGCGCTCTATACGCGCGCCAGGGCGGCTCTATTCCCCCGGAGCTTGGCGTTCAGCGAAAAACCGTTAACGCTGGGGGGATGTTCTTGTCCGCACGCTCCAGAAGAGGCCGCGGGATCGGCCTGATCGTGGTGGTGGCCCTGTTGGCGGGGCTGGCCGCCTATGGCCGCTATCTTGGCTATCCCCATGGGCGGGTCTTCACCCTTGTTCCGGCCGCCGCGCCCCGGCGGGACGGGACCGTCGCGGTCTTCCTTTCCGGCGATCTGGGGTTCAATGCGGGGATGGGGCCGGTGATCGCCGGGCATATGGCGCAGGGCGGACTGCCGGTGCTGGGCGTCAATTCGCTGACGGCCTTCGCGCAAAGGCGGTCGCTGGAGGAAAGCGCCGCGCTGGTGGAGCAGGCGGCACGGCGCGCCCTGGCCCTGCCCGGCGCGCGCAGGCTAGTGCTGGTCGGGCAATCCTTCGGCGCCAACATGCTGCTGGCGGGGCTGGAGCGCCTGTCGCCATCGTTGCGGGGACGGGTGGTCATGGTCGCGCTGATCGTGCCTGCCGACAGCATGCTGTTCCGCGCGACGCCGGGCGGGGTGTTCGACTTCGGCAATGACGGCCCGGCCGCGCCCGCCGCCCATGCGCTCGACTGGGTTCCCGTGCTGTGCATCCACGGGCTGGAGGAAAGCGGCAGCCTCTGTCCCGGCTGGCGCCAGCGCAATGTTCGCGTCATTGGCTTGCCCGGTGGCCATTTCCTGCGCGATGATTCCGCGCGGGTGGCGGCGACCCTGCTCGGCGCCCTGCCCGTCGCGCCGCCGAACATTGCCAAAAATTCAGACAATGCAGAGCCTCCCGCAATCTGGACGGGCCTAGAAACAAGGATCGTTCCCGGAAAGGATGGATCATATGGCGAAGGGGAGGCACTGGGCAGGGTTGGGGGCGGCGATCGCGCTTCTGGCGTCGACAGCGTCTGGCTTCGCCGCGACCGTTCCGGCGTCGCCGCCTGAAGGATTGTGGCTGGGTCCGCATGATAATGTCGCCGTGCGCACCGGGGCCTGCGGCGACCGGCTGTGCGGCTGGATCGTCTGGGCCGACCGGGAAGCGCAGGCGGACGCGCGCGACGGCGGCACCCCTCGGCTGATCGGCACCGAATTGCTGGAAGATTACCGCGCGGAGGGCAAGGGCCAATGGCGCGGCACCATCTTCGTTCCCGACATGGGACGCCGGTTCAGTTCGCAGATCAGCCAGATTTCCGCAGGCCAGTTGCGGGTCAAGGGTTGCATATTGGGCGGCCTGATCTGCAAGTCGCAGCTCTGGACCCGGATCGAGCGGGTGCCGGGGCAATCATGATGCGGCCCGGACACGCCCGTTTCTGGCTGATTCCCGGCCTGCTGGCGGGGGCAGGTCTATTGTTGCCGGCCTTCAACGCGATGAACCCGGCCCGGGCGGCGGCCGACCCGGCTCCCGGCATTGCCGCCCGCACGGTCAGCGAAAGCGGCTACAAGCTGGCACCCGTGGGCAGGGTCGCCGTCTATCGCCCGCAAGGCCTGCCCAGCGGCGTCGTCCTCATGCTGTCCGGCCGGAACGGCTGGGATCGGCCCAGCGCCGATACCGCCCGCGCGCTGGCCATGGGCGGCGCGCTGGTGGCGGGCATCTCCACGCCCGATTTCCTCCAGTCGCTCCAGGCCTCCCGCCGCTGCGTCAATCCCAATTTCGGGATCATCGCGCTTGCCCGCGACCTGCAACATCGCTGGCGGCTGCCGATGTACGACAAGCCGATCCTCGTCGGGCGCGGGGAGGGCGCGGCGCTGGCCTATGCCACCCTCGCCTCCGGTCCCGACGGTGCCTACAAGGCGGTGATATCGGCGGATTTCGCGCCGGTGCTCGGCGGTGGACGGTCCTGGTGCCGGTCGGGCAGCCTGAAGCCCGCCGCCATCACTCGGCCCTATCGCGGCTTCGCCTTCGCGCCCAGCCGCCATCTGCCTTCGCCGTGGATCGTGCTGTCCGGCTCCCGGCGTCCCGCCCTGGTGCGCTTCGTCGGCCGCACCGGCAGCGGCAGGCTGGTCATCGCGTCGAAGGCGCAGAGGGACGAGGCTCTTCTCGGTCAGGTCCGACCCTTCCTCGCCGCGCCGCCGGTCAGCAGCGATGCCGCCTTGCCGACGGGACTACCGCTCAATATCGTCACCGATCCGGCGGCGCCCCAAACCGACATGATGGCGGTGATCTATTCGGGCGACGGTGGCTGGGTCGGGCTGGACAAGGATGTGGCGGGTCAGCTCGCCCATGCCGGCATATCGGTGGTGGGCGTCGACAGCCTGTCCTATTTCTGGAGCCAGCGCACGCCCCAGAGCGCCGCCCTTGACCTGAGCGCTATCATCCGCGGCTATTCGCGCCACTGGCGGCGGCCCCGCATCCTGCTGATCGGCTATAGTTTCGGCGCTGATGTGCTGCCTTATATCGTCGGTGGCCTGCCCCCGCCACAGCGCGCGCAGGTGCGGCGGCTCTCGTTGCTGGGCCTCAGCCCCCATGCCGATTTCCAGTTTCACATGAGCAGTTGGCTCAACCTGGATTCGAACCGCCAATATCCGACCATTCCCGCCATAGCGCGGCTGCGGGGACTGCCCATGCTCTGCGTGCGTGGAACATTGGAGAATGACAGCGCCTGTCCCTCTATTCCCCACGGGCTGGCGGAGATGGTGGTCGTGCCCGGCGGCCATCATTTCGACCGGAACGCGCCGCTCCTGGTGAATCATATGCTGAAAGGGTTGACGATATGATCCTGGCCGACCGGATCAGGGCCTGGAAGGGGCCGCTGACCGTTGCCGCCATGCTGGCGGTGGCGGCGCTGGGGCTCGCGGCGCTGCATGGCCTGCTGGCGGAGGTGCGGCTGAAGGACATTCGCCACGCCGTGCACATGATCGCCGGATGGCGGCTTGCAGCGGCTCTGGCGCTGACTGCGGCGAGCTATGTCGCGCTTACCTTCTACGACCATGTCGCGCTGCGGATCGTCGGGCGGCCGCTGCCATGGCGCACCGCCGCTCTGGCGTCCTTTTGCAGCTATACGCTCAGCCATAATCTGGGACTGTCGCTGTTGACCGGTGGGTCGGCGCGCTATCGCATCTATACCGCCGCCGGGCTGGAAGGGGGCGATATCGCGCGCGTCATCGCTTCGACCGGCCTGTCCTTCTGGGGCGGGGTGTTCGTATTGGCGGGCATGCTGATGCTGGTTCATCCCGCGGCCATCAGCGTCATGGGATTCGCGCTTGGCATGCCCTGGGAAAGACTGGGGCAAAGGCTGGCGGGCGGGGTAGTCATGGCGCTGACGTTGGCGGCGTTGTTCGCCCTGGGCCGCTCCGGCAGCGCGCCGCGCCTGTTCGGGTGGAGGTTGGCCCTGCCGAGCCGGGCGCAGGCGCTGGCGCAGATCGGCGTCGCCTGCATCGATCTGGCCGCAGCCAGCGCCGCGCTGTTCATTCTGGTGCCGGGAATTGCGCCCTCGCTTTATCCGACGCTGTTCCTGGCCTATGCGCTGGCGATCATCGTCACGCTGATCAGCCATGTGCCCGGCGGCCTTGGCATATTCGAGGCGGTGATCGTCGCGACCCTGCCGGATGTCGACAAGCCGGCTTTGTTGGCCGCCTTGATCGCCTATCGCCTGATCTATTATCTCCTCCCCCTGATGCTGGGCGTGATCGCCATAGCGCTGCATGAGGGCAATGGCTGGCGTCACCCCGTCAGCCGGGTGCTGGATGGGGCGCAGGCGGCGGCATCCGGCATGGCGCCGGTCATGCTGTCGCTGCTGGTGGCGGTCGGCGGCGTGATCCTGCTGATTTCGGGCGCGCTGCCCGCGATCCAGCATCGCATGCACATCGTCACCGGGACTCTGCCGCTGACCTTCGTGGAGGCGTCCCATTTCGCCGCGAGCGTCATCGGCACGCTGCTGATCCTGCTGGCTTCCGGTCTTTATCGCAGGTTGGACGCGGCTTTCTGGATGACGCGGGGCCTGCTGTTGGCGGGCGCTGTCTTCTCGCTGATCAAGGGGCTGGACTATGAGGAAGCGAGCGCGCTCCTCATCATCGCGGCGCTGTTGCAATGGACGCGCGGCGCCTTCTACCGCCGCACCAGCTTCACCGCCGAAGCGCTGACCCCGGCGTGGATCGCGACGCTGGCGGTGGCGGTCGGTCTTTCGATCTGGATCGGTTTCTTCGCCTATAAGCATGTCGATTATCAGAATGACATGTGGTGGCATTTCGGCCCGCACGCCAATGCCGCCCGCTTCCTGCGCGCCGGGCTGGCCAGCGCCGTGCTGGCGGTCGGCGCCGCATTCTGGCGCATGTTCCGCCCGGCGACGGCGCCGCGGCTGACCGACCGGCCGTCCTTCACCGCCAGCAGCGAGGCGCTGGCGCTGGCCGAGCGCACGGACGCTTTTCTGGCCACCACCGGGGACAAGCTGTTCCTGACGTCCGACACGGGCCGCGCCTTCGTCATGTATCAGGTGCAGGGCCATAGCTGGATCGTCATGGGCGATCCGGTGGGGGACCGGGCGGAATGGCCCGACCTGCTCTGGCAATTGCGGGAGATGGCGGACGCCGAGCAGGGCCGCCTGCTGCTCTATCAACTGAGCCTCGACGCCTTGCCGCTGGCGATCGACCTGGGCTTCGTCATCGTCAAATATGGCGAGGAGGCGCGTGTAGACCTGCATCATTTCACGCTGGAGGGGGCGGATGCCAAGCCGCTGCGCTATGCGGAGCGCCGCGCGGTGCGGGAAGGCGCGACCTTTGAGATCGTCCCGGCGGATGCCGTTCCGCTGCTGCTGGAGGAATTGGAGACGATTTCCGATGCATGGCTCATGGCCAAGGGGCATGGCGAAAAGGCATTCAGCGTCGGTCGTTTCGACCCCGCCTATATGGCCGCCTGCGACTGCGCCATCGTTCGTCAACATGGGCGCATCGTCGCCTTCGCGAATATCTGGGCGACCGCCAACCGTCGCGAATTGTCGGTCGACCTGATGCGCCATGTGGGCGACGCGCCCTATGGAACGATGGATTTCCTGTTCATCCGCCTGATGCTGTGGGGGCGGAGCCAAGGCTATGACTGGTTCACGCTTGGCCTTGCGCCCTTGTCGGGCATAGAGGCGCGGCGCCTGTCTCCGCTCTGGGCGAAGGCGGGCGCCTTCTTCTTCCGCCATGGCGAGAGCTTCTATGGCTTTGAAGGGCTGCGGGCTTATAAGGACAAATATGCGCCGCGATGGGAACCGCGCTTCATTGCCGGTCCGCGCGGCATTTCCATGTCCAGAGCGATGATCGATCTGCAAAAGCTGGTGGGTGGCGGTCCGGGCAGCGCAGCGACGAAGACGCGGCGGCGCAGGCCCACTGCTGTTCCTCCCTTCCAGGGAGGAAGGGAGGCGCAAATGTCGGCAATTGACCATTATCGGTCATTAAGCGTAACGTGCTCCTGCGAAGGCAGGAGCCCAGTTCGGATGTTGCCAGGACGAAGTGAGGGCGGGACTGGGTTCTCACGAGCCACTCGTCTCGTTCGAATGCCTGCGCAGGAACACGGCGCCTATTAAGGAATGCTCAGCTAAGCCGACCGTCCGCTCTCTATCCAATCCGGTCATTCACCGCGGCTATCCGCCTTCCACTGCCCGTGCCTCTCGCACCACCAGCACCGGCACGCCATCCCGCACCGGAAAGGCCAGCCCCGCCGTCTCGGAAACCAGTTCGCTTCGCTCCGCATCCCAATGCAGCGGCGTGCGCGTCACCGGGCACACCAGCTTGGCCAGCAATACAGGGTCAATCCCCGCGCTCATTGCATGGTCGTTCCATCGTCACGCTCGATCCGGCCCACGATCTGCATCAGCTGGATGATGCGATCGGCCCGTTCGCTCAGGCTGTCCGCCTCCAGCAAGATCTGCTTGGCCGCCGGATCGAAAGGCACGACCTGCGCGATCCCGTTGACCAGCGCCATGTCATCCAGCTGCGACACCGCCGTCCAGTCCACCACATAGCCCAGCGCATCGGCAAAGCGCCGCGACTCCTGCTCCAGCGACGCCCGTTCGATGGCGGACAGGAATTCATCCTCTTCCCGGATCGGTTCCACATCCGCCTCGATCTGACGAAAGGCAGTCGGCACGTCCAGTTCCCGGACCACCCGAAAGCGCGCCAGCCCTCTCAGGATGATATTATACCGTCCGCCCTCCAGCGCCTCGATCTGGGTGATATGGCCCAGGCATCCGACGTCGAACAACGCGGGCTTCACGCCCTCCTCGCGGGGTTGGATCATGCCGATGCGCCGGTCGCGCGCCATGGCGTCATGGATCATCGCCTGATAGCGCGGCTCGAAAATATGCAGCGGCAACTCCATGCCGGGCAGCAGCAGCGCGCCGGACAGGGGAAAGATCGAGACGCGCGCCATGACGCCCGCGCGATCAGGAAAAGAGGATCTGGGATAGCTTGCGCCGCTGCGCCGCAACCCAGGGGTCTTCCAGACCCGTCGCTTCGAACAGCTTCACCAATTGCGCGCGGGCCGCCCCATCGTTCCAGGTCCGGTCGCGCCGCACGCTTTCCAGCAGTTCCTCCGCCGCCTGGTCGCGATCGCCGTTAGCCATCAGGCCGTTGGCCAGTTCGAACCGCGCCTCATGATCGTCGGGATCGGCGGCGACCTTCGCCCTGATGGCGGAAAGATCGGCCACCGGCCTGGCATCGCGCGCAAGGGCGATGGCCGCGCGGGCTCGCTCCACCGCCTGATCCTTCGCCACATCGGTGGGCAGGGCCGCCAGAACGGCCTCCGCCTCATCCAGCTGCCCCAGCGCCACCAGCGCCCGCGCCTGACCCGAAGCGACCTCGGCATTGTCCGGCGCCGTCTCGGCAATCTGCCGGAACACGGACAAGGCCCGCGCGGCATCGCCGCTCGCCAGCACCTCCTCGCCCATGGCGATCAGCGGCGCGATTTCCTGCAATTGCGCCTTTTCGTCGGATTCGATGGGAAGCTGCGAGAGCAACTGGTCAAGATATTGCTTGAGCTGCCCCTCGGTGCGCGCCTGGCTGAGGTCCGCGACCGGCTGCCCCTGGAACACGGCATAGACGGTCGGGATCGACTGGACCCGGAACTGGGCGGCGATGAACTTGTCCTCATCGACGTTGATCTTGACCAGCTTCACGCCCTTGGCCGCATAGTCGGCGCAGACCTTCTCGATCACCGGCGTCAGCTGCTTGCAGGGGCCACACCATTCGGCCCAGAAATCGACGATCACGAGGCTGGTGCGCGACGGCTCCACCACATCGCGGCGGAACGCCTCCACCGATGCCTTGTCGGCCTCGCTCATGCCAAGGGTCGCCACTACATGATCTCCTGCTGCAAACGCGGTTACTCGCCGCCCTCATACAGCGCCTTATGTGGGGCGTCACCCCATAGGAACAAGGGAAATCAGAAGGCGAAGCCGCCGGCCCCTGCCATTCCCGCGACTGGAACGGTGGAACCGGACATCGCCCACCGGCCCCGGCGGATATTTTCGCGCCGCAGTCGTTCCGGCCGCATCATTTCAGAGGAAATATCTGACCTTTATGTCCTGCCGTACCGGGGCATCCGCCAGGGCGAACTGCGCTGAACGAAAGCTGGGCGCGCCGAAACGGATCGCCGGATTGCGGGAAAAGCCCACACCCTCGCGCGGAATGCCGGCAAAACTGTCCAGCTTCCCATTGCCATTCTCGTCATGAATGATGGCGATGGCATAGCGTCCCGGCGCCATCCGCCCGAGCGCGACCACGCCCGACGTCACCGGCACAGTGAAATGCAGCCCCTCGGGATCGTGGCGGCAATCGGGGAAATGGGCGGCCTGTCGGGTCACGCAGATCAGAAAATTGCCCTTGGCCGACCGCAAGCCCTGCACATCCATGCTGAGCGCCTGTCTCTTATCAGCCTGTCCCTGATCGGCCGGGGGAACTCCCGTCGCCATGGCCGACGCCAAAAACAGAAACCCAGCCCTCACGCCGCCTCCTTCAACCTGCCCAGGCCCCGATCCGTCCCGCACAATCGGTCCCAAAGGCGGAAATAAAGCCCATAATTGCAGGCAAAATCCTCATGATGCCGCTGATGATGGCTGGCCGTGATCAGCCAGCGCCCGGCCGGGCCCTCAACCAGCCATCGCGGAAACATCTCCCACCCCATATGATTGCTGACGCCCATGACGGTCATGATCGTCAGAACCGCGCCCAGCGCCGCCACATGGATCGGAATCAGAAACGCCAGCGCCGGAATGACGACCGCGCCGGTCAACGCCTCCCAGGGGTGGAAGCTCATCGCCGCCCAGGCCGTCGGCGGACGGCTGGCATGATGGACCGCATGGGCGATGCGGAACGGCCGGGGCCGATGCATGTAACGATGCGTCCAGTAGAACCAGGCATCATGCGCGGCGAGATAGAGCAGCACCGACAGCGGCAGATACCAGAGCGGAAAGGCGTGAAAATCCCTGTAAACCCGGGTCCAGCCCCGCGCCTGCCATCCCCAGGCGACCACGCCCGCCGGAATGCCATAGATCAGCGCCGACGCCAGCGACCAGCCGATCTCCGTGCGAATCTGGCGATCCAGCCCGGCATAGAGGCCCGGCTTGCGCCATCGCGTCGCCAGCGCAAAACCGCCGCTTGCCAGCAGATAACGCACGCCCACGATGATGCTCATGGCAAGAGCGGACAGGATGACGGCGGCGACCATGGGCGGACTATAGCAGCCCCCCGCCCTGCGTCACGTGCGGGGACGCGCCTGCCGATAGCTGCCGAGCATGCGGACCCATTTGGTGTGGAACTCCAGCTCCGCCAGCGCCCGATCGACCGCCGGATCGCCCGGCATCCCTTCGATATCGCAAAAAAATTCGGTTGCGGCAAAGCTGGCGCCCCGCTGGTAGCTTTCCAGCTTGGTCATGTTGACGCCGTTGGTCGCAAAGCCGCCCATCGCCTTGTAGAGCGCGGCGGGAATATTCTTCACCTCGAACAGGAAGGTGGTCATCACCGGCCCCACGTCCGCCGCCGGCATTTTCGGCTCGCGCGAAAGGACCAGGAAGCGCGTCATATTGTCGTCGCTATCCTCTATATTCTCCGCCACCAGCCGCAGGCCATAGATTTCCGCCGCCAGATAGGGCGCGATCGCTCCCTCGCCCGCCGCCTTCGTTTCCGCGACCAGCGCCGCCGCGCCCGCCGTGTCGGCATAGCTGACCGGCTGAATGCTCCGCTCGCGCAGATAATGGCGGCACTGACCCAATGCCTGCGGATGGCTGATCGCGCTTTTCACCGGCGCGGTGTCGGACGCCATCAGGCAATGGCGGATGCGCAGAAAATATTCGTCGATGATGTGCAGCCCGGATTCGGGCAGCAGGAAATGCATGTCCGCAACCCGCCCATGCAGGCTGTTCTCGATCGGAATGATCGCCCGCGCGGCATCGCCATTGCGCACGGCATCGATCGCATCCTCGAACGCGAAGCAGGGCAAGGGCTGGCATTCGGGCGAATATCCCAATGCGGCAAGGTGCGAATTGGCGCCGGGCGCGCCCTGGAAGGCGACGGCACGGGCCGGGTCGGCCGCAGCCTTCGCGGCCATTTCCGCGACGAGAACGCGAGCGGGGGCGGGGTAATTTTCCATGGTCGAAAAGCGCGCTTATTCACTCCATCGCACAGGCGCAAGCATCCTCTGGAAACGCAAAGCCATGAAAAGCGCGCACGAACCCTTTCAACCACGCTTGCACGTTCGCACTTGCGCCATTATGGCAGCGCGCTAGAGGGGACGCGAAAACAAGCGGCCAGAGTAGAAATCCAGGGGAATCCGAGCGAATGGGCGATCGTTTCAACACCGCTGCCGGTTGGGCTTTGTTCGCGGGCATCATCGCGCTGGGCGGTGCCATCGTCAGTTCGAAATTCTTTCATGAAGAGCGGCCCGAGAAAATGGGCTACGCGATCGAAGGCGTCGAGGCGGAAGGCGCGGGCGGTGCTGCCGCTGGTCCCGGCCTCAACACCCTGCTCGCCAGCGCGGATGTCGCGGCGGGCGAGAAGGTGTTCGCCAAGTGCGCGGCCTGCCACACCGTCAATCAGGGTGGCGCCAACGGCATCGGTCCCAATCTCTATGCCACGGTCGGTGAGGGAATCGGCCAGGGCAAGGGCGGCTTCGCCTTCTCCGAAGCGCTCAAGGGCAAGGGCGGCAACTGGACGTTCGAGAGTCTTGATCATTGGCTGACGAGCCCGCGTGAATTCGCGCCAGGCACCAAGATGACCTTCGCGGGCCTTGGCAATCCGGCCGATCGCGCGAATCTGATCGCCTGGCTCAATAAGCAGGGTTCGAACCTGCCACTGCCCGCCGCCGATGCCGCGCCTGCCGCCGCTGGCGACAATGCAGCCCCGGCCGAAGGCGCCAATGCGGCATCCAACGCCGCCGAAGCCCCCGCGGCCCACTAAGCATCCGACAGGCCGAACATCTAACGGCCTGAAAATCCTCCCCATGCGGTCATGGGGAGGATTTTTCATGTGGCACTCAGGTCGTCCTGTCCTGCGCGCCCATGATCCCTGTCACGCGCCGCGCCGCATCCAGCGCGATCACCATATCCGCCCGCCCCGGCATTTCATCCAGCATATGCCGGGTCAGCCGCTCAAAATGCTGGATGAAGCGCGCGACCTCGGCATCCGGCATGCCTGCCGCCGCGCCCGCCGCCTGACGCAGTTCCTGTTCCTGCTGCGTCCGCCAGCGCCGGACGACGCCAAATCCCGGCGCGGCCAGCATCACCAGCCTGTCCAGCCGCGCGAACAAGGCCTGATAATCCCCTGCCAGCGCATGGTTCACAAAGCCGCGCCAGATGCCCTGCGCATCCTCTTTCCGCTCCAGGGCATTGACCGGAACAGCGAGCGCCGCCGCGTCCTGCGGCTGCGCGCCCACGCACCATCCCTCCAGCAGCAGCAGCCTCGTCCCCGCCGCCGCGCGCGCCCAACGCGCCTCCGGCAGGCGATCGTCCATCGCCTTGCCGAAACGGGGCAGCGGAGCCGCCTCGCCCCGCTCCAGCGCCTCGATCACCCGCAAGCCCAGCGACACATCATGCGTCCCCGGCACCCCGCGCGTGCGCAACAAGGGGTGCACGGCGATAGCCAGCGCCTCCCGCTCCGCCCGCGTCAAATAGAGATCGTCGATCGAGAGAATCGCCACCGGAACCCCGGCGCGCTCCAGCCGCTGCCGCAATCCTTCAGCCAGGGTCGACTTGCCGCTGCCCTGCGCCCCGCAGAGGCCGACGACCAGCAACCGCTCGCCGCGCTCCGCCAAAGCCCGCCGCACCAGTCCATCGACCGCGTCCAGCGCATCGCCGCCCGGCATCCCTATCGCGCCGCGATCAGCAGCTTGTCGATCTTGCGTCCATCCATGTCGACAATCTCGAAACGCCAGCCCTGGTCGTCGATGAAATCGCCCACTTCGGGCAGCCGCTTGAGCAGCCACAGCGCATGGCCGGCAACCGTCGCATAGTCGCGGTCCTCCGGCAGGTCGATGCCGATCCGCTCTGCCAGCAGGTCGACCGGCATCTGGCCGGATACCAGCAGGCTGCCGTCCTCCCGCTCGACCAGATCGGGCTCATCCTCGCTGTCGAGATCGGATACGAAATGCCCCGCAATGGCGGACAGCAGATCGGCGGGCGTCGCAATGCCCTCGAAATGGCCATATTCGTCATGGACCATGACCATCGGCACCTCGGCACGGCGCAGCACTTCCAGCGCATCCATTGCGTCGACCTGATCGGGCACGACATCGACCCGGCGCATCAGCGCCTCCAGATTCAGCCCCTCGCCCCGGAACAGCGCGGTCATGATATCCCGCGCCTGCACGACGCCGATAATATCCTCCACCGTGCCCCGGCCCACCGGCAGCCGGGTGTGCGGCGTATCGAGCAGCTTGGCGCGAATCGCGTCCTCGTCCGCATGGATATCGATCCAGTCGACATCCATCCGCTGGGTCATCACCTCGCGCACCGGGCGATCGGCCAGACGCACCACGCCTGAAATAATGGCGCGCTCGCTTTCCTCGATCACGCCGGACCTGCTCGCCTCGGCCACGATCAGGTGCAATTCCTCCGCGGTGACATGGCTATCCGATTCGCGCGTCAGGCCCAGCAGGCGGAAGATCAGGGCGCTCGACCCGTCCAGCACCCAGACGATGGGCGCCGTGATCCTGGCCAGCCACAGCATCGGCCCCGCCACCAGGACGGCGATCGGCTCAGGCGCGCGCAGGGCGAACTGCTTGGGCACCAGTTCACCGATGATCAAAGAGGCATAGGTGGTCAGCCCGATCACCAGCGCGAAACCGACATGTTCCGCGGCATTGGGCGACAGGCCCAGCATTTCCAGCCGCTCCCCGGTCGGCCCGCCCAGACTGGCGCCCGAATAGGCGCCCGCGATAATGCCGATCAGGGTGATGCCGATCTGCACGGTGGACAGGAACTTGCCGGGATCGGCCGCCGCCGCCAGCGCCGACCGCGCGCCGCGCCGTCCCGCCTTTTCCATCGCCTGAAGCCGCGGCCTGCGGGCGGAGACGATCGCCAGCTCCGACATGGCGAAGACGCCGTTCAGCGCGACAAGCGCCAATATGATGACGAGGTCGACCCAGGGGAAGGGCGTCGGAGCGTGCGGGGGGATAGTGGCCATGGTGGTCAGCGGCCACCTATAACCTTGATTCTTACAATTTCACAACCATCCCATCATCCGCAGTTCAGTTCGCTCGTGGAACAAAGGCCTGACGTCGACCATTGGGACCACATCCGCTCCGTTGGGGCGCACGAGAAAGGGACATATCATCCATGCGGAATTTTCATCGCATCATCGGCGCGGCCAGCCTGGCCGCGATGCTGGCCACCACGGCCTGCACCACCGATCCCAACACCGGCAACCGCACCATCTCCAAGGCCGCGATCGGCGGCATCGGCGGCGCGCTGGGCGGCTATCTGCTGGGCGATCTGGTCGGTGGGCGGCATGACCGCACCGAAAAGATATTGGGCGCGGGCATCGGCGCGGTCGCGGGCGCGGGCATTGGCGCCTATATGGACGCGCAGGAACGCAAGCTGCGGGAGGAAACCGCGGGCAGCGGCGTAGACGTGATCCGCGACGGCGACAATCTGGTGCTGCGCATGCCCTCGGGCATTACCTTTGCCACCGACAGTTCCGCGGTCCAGCCGCAGTTCCAGCCGACGCTGAACGATGTCTCCTCGGTTCTGGCGCAATATCCCAAAACCTATATCGACGTGTACGGTCATACCGATAGCGACGGCACCGACACCTATAATCAGGCGCTGTCCGAACGGCGCGCCCAGGCGGTGGGCGATTATCTGACCGGCCACGGCGTCCAGTCGGCCCGCATAGCGACGCGCGGTTTTGGCGAAACCCAGCCGATCGCCTCCAACGCGACGGCGGAAGGCAAGGCCTCCAACCGCCGCGTCGAAATCAAGATCGCGCCGGTGACCGAACAGGACGTGCGGAGCTGAGAACGTTCCCAATCCTCCCCATCGATGAGATGGGGAGGATTTCATGTGGCCCTAAAAACTCGCCTTCAGCCCGTCGATCACGAACTGCGCGGCCAATGCCGCCAGCAACACGCCCAACAGCCGGGTGATCACCGCCTCTATTTTGGCGCCGAGCAGCGCCATGATCGGCCCCGCCGCCAGCAGCGATCCGAGCATCAGCAGCAGCGTCACCACCACCGCGCCGATCACCACCAACCGTTCGGAAAGCCCCTCGGCCCGCGACATCAGCAGCATGACCGTGGCGATCGATCCCGGCCCGGCGATCATCGGCATCGCCATGGGAAAGACCGACACATCCTCGACTTCCGGCGTTTCGGCTATCTTCTGCGCCCGGTCCTCGCGCCGCTGGGTACGCTTTTCGAACACCATGTCCATGGCGATGATGAACAGCATGATCCCGCCCGCAATGCGAAAGCTGTGCAGTTCGATCCCCAACAGGCCGAGCAGTTGCTTGCCCCAGAGCGCAAAGAGCAAAAGAATGCCCGCCGCGATGCCGACCGCGCGGATCGCCATGCCGCGCCGCTGCGCCATGGTCGCGCCAGTGGTCAGGCTGGCATAGATCGGCGCGCAGCCCGGCGGATCGATCACCACGAACAAAGTGACGAAGGCGGAGATGAACAGCTCCGTCATCCCCCGGCCGCCACCTTGTCGTCGATCACGGTTTCATAGTCCGCGCCGTTCCACATGCGCACGGTCACGCGGCGGCTGCCGTCCGTGGCGACATCGGCGGTCCAGCTCAGGCTGTCATCCTTCGGCGCGGGCGGCATGTCGCCCTTTCCCGGCTTGCCACCCGGCGGAGGCGCTTCCCCGTCCGGTCCGCGCCGCTTGCAGGTCGCGACCTTGCCGACCAGGAACTCCGGCGCTTCACGGGCGACGGCGAGTTTATCGCCATGGTCCATGATCCACTTCCAGCCCCCTTTCTTGTCCCGCTGCCAGATGGTCGTGAAATAGCCGACGGAGCCGTCCTGCCGTTTCCAGCCGCCGGTGCTGGCCGCCAGATTGCCGTCGCAGGACACGTAGATGGTGGAAGGCGCCCAGCTCACCGAAGCGGGCGGATCGGCACGGCCCTTCAGCCACTGTTTCGCCAGCACGCGCTGCGGCACGAACATCACCGCCTCTTCCGCCGCCGTCTCGCGGAACGCGGTCCATTGCCCCTTCTGCCGCACCAGCCGGTTGAAGGCGATCTCGGCGGCGAAAACGGAACTGGGATCAGGCTGATAGCGCATCGGCGGGCGAGCCGCCGCCGATGAAGGAAAGGCCAGGGCCAGAAACGTCAGGACAAGAAACGCGGCGCGCGCCTTCACAGCCCCTCCGGCTTCGCCATCCCGGCCCGCGCATGCGCCGCCACTAGCGTGTTGCGCAGCAGCACCGCGATGGTCATCGGTCCGACCCCGCCCGGAACCGGGGTGATCGCGCGCACATGGGCCAAGGCCTCCGCCGTGGCGACGTCGCCGACGATCCGGCTCTTGCCG
Source organism: Sphingobium sp. (assembly GCF_032153725.1). Lineage (GTDB taxonomy): Bacteria > Pseudomonadota > Alphaproteobacteria > Sphingomonadales > Sphingomonadaceae > Sphingobium. Next base: position 26,153 of record NZ_JALDYQ010000005.1, read on the forward strand.
TCCTCTGTATCGGTGACGCGGTTGATGCCGACGTCGATCACGGTCGCGCCCGGCTTGATCCATTCGCCCTTCACCATCTCGGCCCGACCCACCGCCGCGATCACGATGTCGGCGCGATGCACGACCGAGGCGATGTCACGGGTGCGGCTGTGCGCGATGGTGACGGTGCAATTTTCCGCCAGCAGCAGCTGCGCCATCGGCTTGCCGACAATGTTGGAGCGCCCGACGACGACCGCTTCCATGCCGGCAAGATCGCCCAGCTCATCCTTCAGCAGCATGATGCAACCCAGCGGCGTGCAGGGCACCAGCGCCTCTTGCCCGGTCGCCAGCAGGCCCGAATTGACGACATGGAAGCCGTCCACATCCTTGGCGGGATCGATCGTGCCGATCACCGCGGCTTCGTTGATATGCGCGGGCAATGGCAGCTGGACGAGGATGCCGTCCACCCGCTCATCCGCATTCAGCTCCTCGACCAGATCGAGCAGTTCTTCCTCACCGATGGAAGCCGGCAGCTTGAACTCCATGCTTTCCATGCCCACGGCGACGGTCATCTTGCCTTTATTGCGGACATAGACGGCGCTGGCCGGGTCTTCGCCCACCAGCACCACGGCCAGGCCCGGCTTGCGCCCGGTCTTCGCGATGAAAGCGCTCACCCCATCCGCCACCTTGCCGCGCAGCGTCTCGGCGAAGGCCTTGCCGTCAATGATCTTGCCGATGGTCATGATGCTTCACCCCGTTCCCTGATAATGGCGGAAAGCCGCAAAAAAGCCAACGCTTCGCCCCCGCCCTTGATCCGCAGCCGCTTTAGCCGGTTGGTGTCGCCCGATTCCAGCGAAATCGCGCTGCGCGGCCAATCCAGCCGCTTCGCCAGTAGTGCGATCAGCGCCGCATTGGCCTTCCCCTTTTCCGGCACCGCCCGCACCCGCGCGCTCAGCCATGCCGCGCCTTTTTCATCCGTCCACACGCCGCCGATCTCCTCCCTCGCCGCGCCCGGCGTCAGCCGGACGGAAAGCAGCAGATCGTCGCCATCCCGGACCCAGGCCGTCACACCAGCCCGAACAGCGGTGGCAATATGGCCTGGCGGATGATGAGAATGCCCAGCAGCACGACCATGGGCGACAGGTCCAGCGCCCCCAGATCAGGCAGAACCCGGCGGATCGGATTGTAGATCGGCGCCGTCATGCGATCCAGCGCCACCATCACCGTACGGACGAAATCATTGGAAAGATTGACGACATTGAAGGCGATCAGCCAGCTCATGATGGCCTGGATGATGATGATCCACCACAGCACATCGAGCAGGATGACGATGATCTGATAGAGGGCGTAGGCCATGCAGTCTCCGATTTGATGGGCCTTCGCTCTAGCCGAGGGCGGCAGCGCGGGACAAGCCATAGCAAGAGATTTGAATGGAGTAGCGGCAAGGATGGGTGGGGAAGGATCTTATCGATGCCCCATTATGGCCCAAAACCGCGCAGTGTCCCTACCGGCGCACTAAAGTGCCCGCACCGCGATCAGTGAAGATTTCCAGCAGCATCGCATGCGGCACCCGTCCGTCCAGGATGACGGCGGCATCCACACCGCCTTCGACCGCTCGGACGCAGGTTTCCAGCTTCGGGATCATGCCGCCGCTGATCGTCCCGTCGGCCTCCAGTCCCCGGATCGTCTCGGGATTGAGGTCGGTCATCAGCTGCCCCTGCTTGTCCAGCACGCCCGCCACATCGGTCAGCAGGAAGAAGCGCGACGCGCCCAGTTCCGCGGCGATCGCCCCCGCCATGGTGTCGGCGTTGACATTATAGGTATGTCCGTCCGCGCCAATGCCCACCGGCGCGACCACGGGGATGATTCCGTCCTGCGACAGCGTGTCGAGGATGCGGCGATCGACCTTCACCGGATCGCCGACAAAACCCAGGTCCACATTGCGCTCGATCCCCGAATTGGGGTCGGCCTCGCGCTTGCCCAGCACCTTTTCGCACAGGACAAGGCCGCCATCCTTGCCGGAAATGCCGACCGCGCGGCCGCCTGCGCCGGTGATCCAGCCGACGATCTCCTTGTTGATCGATCCGGCGAGGACCATTTCCGCGATCTGCGCGGTTTCCTTGTCAGTGACGCGCAGGCCGCCGATGAATTGCGATTCGACCCCCAGCTTCTTCAGCATCGCGCCGATCTGCGGCCCGCCGCCATGGACGACGACGACATTGATGCCGACCGCCTTCATGAGAACCACGTCTTCCGCGAAATCGCGCGCCGCCTCGGGATCGCCCATGGCGTGGCCGCCATATTTCACCACGAAGGTCTTGCCCGCATATCGCTGCATATAGGGCAGCGCCTCCACGAGGGTTTCGGCCTTGGCGAGGAGCGCCGGATCGGGGGCGTGCTTGCTGTTCATGCGCGGGCGCATAAGCCACTATGCGCGCCGCCGCAAGTTAGCGGTCCAGCCGCCGCCCCAGGGCCACCAGCGCATAGATGACCGGCGGCACGAGAATGGCCGACAGCGTGACCTTCGCCAGCATCTGTCCCAACAGCAGCTCCCCGATCGGGAAGACACCGTAAAAGGCAATGGAAACAAAGAGCAAGGTATCCGCGATCTGCGACAGGGTGCTGGCTGCCGCCGAGCGCAGCCAGAGCAGGCGGTTCCCCTCCCGTCCCTTGAGCGCAGCGAACAGGGTCACGTTCAACGTCTGCGAAATGCCGTAGGCGATGATCCCGCCCAGCCAGATGCGGGGCGTGCCGCCCATCATCAGCGCAAAGGCATCGCGTCGCGCCGGGTCCATGTCGCTCGCCGCCGGGACGGACAGCACGACGATCGACAGCAATATGGAGGCGATCAGCGGCAGGAAACCGACCTGCACCAGCCGATTGGCCACGGCGCGGCCATGCAGTTCCGCGACGGCGCTGGACATCGCCACCAGCAGCAGGAAGGCGAATATCCCGGCCTCCACCGCCAACGGTCCAAGGCCGAAAGCCGGGCCGATCGCGGACAGCGGCCCCAGCGGGATCTGCTTGTTCCCCAGCACGCCCGCAATGCAGACCATGCCGCCGTAAAAGATTGAAAAGACGAAAAGCGAACGCGCTATCGGCACGGGACTGCAAGCCATTGCCGGGGCTTAACGGGATTTCGCCGGGGTGGGAAGTGGGTCGAAGGAGTGGCCGGTTTTGGCCAACCACAATCCTGGGCTGAATTCCAATCGCCCGAACAGATCGAGGCCCGGTACCGCTTGTGCAGCCCGGGCCTCATTCCCTCTCCAAACCGGTGAACGGATCAGCCGTCGTAGTCGCCGCCGATATTCTGGTTGCGCGGCGGCGCGGCGGCGGTCAGGCGCAGGGCCTCCGCCGACTGGGCGATCGAACCGATTTCGTCCGGCGTGTCGTCGTCGTCGATCTGCACCTTTTGCAGCGAAGCGACGAGCGAATCATGCAGATCCACCGGCAGGACGGTTTCTTCCGCGATCTCGCGCAGGGCGACGACCGGATTTTTATCGCGGTCGCGGTCCAGAGTCAGCTCGGCGCCGCCCGAAATCTCACGGGCGCGCTGCGCGGCAAGCAGAACGAGGTCAAAACGGTTGGTAACCTTGTCGACGCAATCTTCGACGGTAACGCGTGCCAAGCGGGCGCTCCTGAACAACCAGTGAAAAATCGTGAAATGGGCGCCTAACAGCGCTGGCACCGCGAGTCAATGAAAAGCCCATGAAAGTCATGGTCAGCCGCCCCGAATGCAGGCATGAACGGAACATGGCGGGCATCAGGCAGGCAGAGCCGGGGCGGGGCGAGGGGCAGATCAGCCTGTCGCTGCACGCCAACCGGCTGCGCGTGATCGAGACGGGACCGGCGCTGCGGCAGGCGCTGGTGAACCTGATCGACGGCGCGCAGGAAAGCCTGAAACTTTATTATTATATCTTTGCCGCCGATGGCAGCGGGCGATTGATCCTCGACCGGCTGATCGCGGCGCGGGCGCGGGGGGTGGCGGTCACGTTGATGATCGACGCCTTCGGTTCGGGCGCCACGCCGCTGGCCTTTTTCGATCCGCTGGTGGCTGCTGGCGGGCATTTCGGCCGCTTCGGCGCGCGGCGCTCCATGCGCTATCTCATCCGCAACCACCAGAAGCTGGCGATTGCCGATGATCGGCGGCTGCTGATGGGTGGCTTCAACGTCGAGGATGGCTATTTCGGCATTCCGGCCGAGGATTGCTGGCATGACCTTGGCCTGTTGGTCGAAGGGCCGCAGGTGCAGGCGATGACCAGCTGGTACAGCCAGCTCTGGCGCTGGGTGTCGACCCGCAAGCAGCGCTTCCGCACGCTGCGGCGCATGGTCCGCCACTGGCACGGCTCCCATGACGAGGGCCAGCCGATGCGCTGGGTGATCGGGGGCCCGACCCGCCGCCTCAGCCCCTGGGCGCAACTGGTGAAGCACGATCTGGAGCGCGCGCGCCGGCTCGACATGGTGGAGGCCTATTTCTCGCCGGGGAGGGGCATGCTGAAGCGTCTTGCCTATGCCGCGCGGCGCAAGGGGTCGCGCCTGATCCTGCCTTCGAAATCCGATAATGGCGCGACCGTCGCGGCGGCGCGGCTGCTCTATGGCCCGCTGCTCAAGCGGGGGGTGGAGATTTGGGAATATCAGCCCTGCAAGCTGCACATGAAGCTGATCGTAGTGGATGACGCCGTCTATATTGGATCGGCCAATTTCGACATGCGCAGCCTGTTCCTCAATCTGGAGATCATGCTGCGGGTGGAGAATGCGGGCTTTGCGCGGGCGATGCGCGCCTTCATCGACCAGCGCGCGGGGGAAAGCCGACAGGTCACGCTGGAAACGCATCGCGCCCAGCGCAGCCTGCCCACCCTGATCAAGCAATGGATCAGCTATTTTCTGGTCGGCGTGCTGGATTACACGGTCACCCGCCGACTCAATTTCCGCGATCCCGATGCGGATTAAGGCATCTTGATAGCGTTGCGGAGCATCACGAAAGCGATGATGACGAGATAGACGCCGAACACGCGCTTCAGCAACGCGGCGGGCAGGCTGTGCGCCGCCGCCACGCCCAGCGGCGCGGTGAGGATCGACATGGAGGCGATGGCGAGCGTCGCGGGCACGTTGACATAGCCCAGCGACCCCCAGGGCAGACCGCTTTCCTTCAGGCCGATCAGCGCGAAGCCGATGGCGCTGGGGATGGCGATCAGCGTGCCGATGCCCGATGCGGTGGCGATGGCGCGATGGATCGAGCGGCCGCAGAGCGTCATCACCATGATGGCGATGGTGCCCCCGCCAATGCCCAGCAGCGCGGAAAAGGTGCCAAGCCCCCCCGCAATGCCGACACGCGCGATGCCGGAGGGCATTTCGTCGCTGATCACCTTGCCGCCCACTTTGGGCAGCAGGAAATTGAGCGACATCAGGAACACGCCGACCGCGAAGATCATGGTCAGGATGCGGCCGTCGACATGACCCGCCAGCAAGACGCCGATGCCGTCGCCCAGAATGATCCATGGCGCCCATGCCTTGAGCACCTCGAACTCGACCGCGCCGCGCTTGGCGTGGGCGAGGAGGGAGCGGATCGACGTCACGATGATCGTTGCCGCCGACGTGCCGATGGCGACATGGGCGACGGCATCATGCGTGCCGCCCAGCAGCGGCAGCACGACGAACAGCGCCGGCACGACCACGAAGCCGCCGCCGATCCCGAAAATGCCGGCGGCAAAACCGGCGAACAGCCCCGCGGCCAGCATCGCGACCAGCGGCACCAGCCAACTCATCATGTCGCCCTGCATCAGCGCCGCCCCCCTGCCGATGCTGCCCCGGCGGCGTTGTTGCGGGAAATGCCTCTACGGATCGAGGCGGCGGAAGCTGTGTGATCGACCATGACGGGAACCATGCCTCTCTCCGGCGGAATGTACGTGGCAGGGCGGATCAGCAGCCCCCACATTCCGCCAGACGAATGAGCATGGAGAACCCGCAAAGGCGGGGATGATTATTGTGGTGATCACGATGGCGGGACGGGAAATGCCCTGGAATGGCCGGAATGCTGCAATCATCCTATCCCAGGGCCTGCTCCGCCGGGGCATAGGGCAGGTCCAATTCCTCCGCCACCGCCCGATAAGTGATCTGCCCGTTCCAGACATTGAGGCCGTCCAGCAAATGCGGGTCCGCGCGCAGCGCTTCCTTCCATCCCAGATCGGCCATCTTCAACGCGTGGGGCAATGTCACATTATTGAGCGCATAGGTACTCGTGCGCGCCACGGCGCCCGGCATGTTGGCGACGCAATAATGAACGATCCCGTCGACGATATAGGTGGGGTCGTCATGGGTGGTCGGATGACTGGTTTCGAAACAGCCGCCCTGGTCGATCGCGACATCGACCAGCACCGCGCCCTTCTTCATGGTCCTGAGCATGTCCGCGGACACCAGCTTGGGCGCGGCGGCGCCGGGGATCAGCACCGCGCCGATCACCAGATCCGCTTCCGCCACGCATTCCGCCACATTCGCGCGGTTGGAAAAGCGCGTCTTCGCCCGCGCCTCGAAATAAATGCCCAATCGTTCCAGCACTTCAGGGCTGCGGTCGAGGATGGTGACGTCCGCGCCCAGCCCCGCCGCCATCTGAGCCGCATTGAAGCCGACGACGCCGCCGCCGATCACCGCGACCTTGGCGGGCAGCACGCCGGGCACCCCGCCCAACAGCACGCCGCGCCCGCCATGCGCTTTCTCCAGCGCGGTCGCGCCGGCCTGGATCGCCATGCGTCCGGCCACCTGGCTCATGGGCTTGAGCAGGGGCAGCCCGCCATTGGCATCCGTCACAGTCTCATAGGCGATGCAGGTCGTGCCTGACGCCATCAGCTCCCGCGCTTGGTCGGGGTCGGGCGCCAGATGCAGATAGGTGTATAGAATCTGGTCAGGCCGCAACAGGGCGCGTTCTTCGGCCTGCGGTTCCTTGACCTTCACGATCATCTCCGCCGCCGCGAAGATTTGGGCCGGATCGTTCATTATCTCCGCTCCGGCGCGGGCATAGAGGCTGTCATGAGCGCCGATTCCGTCGCCCGCGCCGCTTTCCACGAGCACCCGATGGCCATGCGCGGTCAACTCATGCACGCTCTCCGGAGTCAGGCCGACGCGATATTCATGGTTCTTGATCTCCCTGACGGTGCCTACGATCATGACCATCTTCTCCATCCTTGCGGGAACGACCTCTAGATAATCATCGCTCCGGCCTTTTTCCCGTGATCGCCAAAAAGAACCTCAGGGCCCCCGCCGCGCCGGCATGCGAGCAAAAGAGCGGTCAACGGGGTCGGCAAGCGGATCGGCATCGGCCGATCAAGCGCCGAAGCAAAAGGAATGTAAAGCATCCCCTTGCCTAGCGCCGCAACGCACGATAGGAGCCGCCTTCCAGTGCAATGCGGAGCGGTGGCCGAGTGGTCGAAGGCGCTCGCCTGGAAAGTGAGTATACGTCAAAAGCGTATCGAGGGTTCGAATCCCTCCCGCTCCGCCATTTATTTACATTTTTCAATAACTTAATGGACGGATACTGGGTCGGTCCCGGCCTTGGTCCGCACTTTTGCAGCGAATTGGCGCGAACCGCTGCGACCAGTCTCATCTGTCGCTCGAACAGACTTGCGCTGCGCGCCTTCCGCCGGGCAGGTCCGACCTGCACCGCACGCACAGCGCTCATCAAAGTCAGTTCGGACAATCTCGAAATAAGGCCGCTGTTCAATGCCGACAGGCGGCCCCTTTTGCCGGCCATTTGAAAGCCATAGCCTGGGCAATCAACGGCCTATCGCGGCCAGAGTAGGGGGAATATGGGGGCCGTGATCCGATCCCCGGTCTTATGGTCAGGATACGGAAAGTTCGGCACGTTCCTGAGAGCTCCAAAAATCTGCGCGCGGCTTTCATCCCACCGGGCGTCATCGCCGAGGAAGCGGAAGGCAATCGCTCGTCGCCGTTGGTTCCGCGAAAGATTTCCCGGAGCTCCGTGGATCGTGTCCTTTTGATGGATAAGGACGTCCCCTGGATCGACGTCCCAAGTGCAAAACTCATAATTTTCAGGATGGTCGCGAATATCGGCTATTGTACGCAACTGCCTTGAACTGGCGCCAGCGCCGGGATTCTCTTCTCCCAGCCCCTCGTTCGACAACCAGTCCTTTTCATTGTCCGACCAATTCTCGATCGGATAGAAAGCATTCCACTGATGGGATCCCTTGACGTAGGTGACAACGCCCGTCGCAGGTGTGGCTCGGTCCAGAGGCACCCAAACGGACATTACCTGTTGTCCGGAAAATGGCCAGTAGGCGGTGTCATGATGCCAAGGCGTGGGCTTTCTTGAAGGCGATCAGTCACGGGAAATCCTGATCGAAACGGCGATCCGCCTACCCGCCATGATAGGCGAATTTCACCAAGACCAACCAACCCGCACGGCTGAACCGTAGCGGGCTCAGCTTGGTCCGGCCGATAAGCCGGTGGCCAAGAGAAGCCGGATTGCAGCGTGCAGCCGGGTCGACTTGTTATCGAGCACACCGCTCACAGATGAACCACGTTCTTCCCTTATGCCGCATCCGGTGCCGGTTTGGCGGGCAGCGGCTCGCGATGTCCCGACGCCGGCCATGACGCGATCATCGGCCAAGCAATATCCTCCCTCGAATATAAGCCATTCTTCCGTCCTGTTTCATATGGTTGCGGATCAAAACCGCGTCTGCTGCGTCTTGGCGTTGGCGGGCGATCTCGACCATCGATGGACTTATCGATCACGGCGGGCCGCGGCGGAACACCAGATGCAAACGAACGACAGCATATCTCTCGACGGCAAGGTCGCCATCGTCACCGGGGCGGGCAGCGGCATTGGCCGGGCAGAAGCGATCCAGCTCGCGCGGCTCGGCGCGCGGGTCGTGGTCAATGATCTGGGCCTTGGCGATCCCGATCGGGCGCAGCGGGTGGCCGACGAGATATGTGATTTCGGTGGGGAGGCGGTCGCCGACGTCCATTCGGTCGCGACGATGGAAGGGGGCAAGGCGATCGTCGAGACTGCGATCGCCCGGTTCGGCCGGCTCGACATCCTCGTGAACAACGCCGGCGCCGGGCGGCGCGCGCCGATCACGGAGATGAGCGAGAAGGACTGGGACCTGACCGTCGCGGTGAACCTGAAAGGATGTTTCACCACGGTACGCCACGCCGCCCCGATCCTGCGCGCCCAGCGGAGCGGGGTGATCGTCAACACGAGTTCCGATGCGGGGCTCGGCATCTTCGCACTGTCCAACTATGCCGCCGCCAAGGAGGGTGTGGTCGGCTTCACCCGCGCGGTAGCCTTCGAACTCGGTCGCTATGGCGTACGCTGCGTCGCCATCCGGCCGCGCGCCTGCCGCACGCGGATGACCGGGCCGGACAGCCATGCGGCGTTCCAGGCCTTCGAGGCGGATTTCGGCCTGCCCTTCTTCGGCGCCCATCCCTTCGCGCACACGATCTTTCCCGAGCCCGACGAAGTCGCCGCGATGGTCGCCTTTCTGTGCGGCGACGGGCTCGACGCACTGAACGGTCAGGTCCTGCAAGCCGGCGGCGGGGAGATCGGCCTCTGGTCCGCGCCCGAGGTCGAGCGATCCTTCACCCGACCGTCGGGATGGGACGTGGAGAGCCTGCAGGCGATCAAGGCCGATCTCGTCCGCGATCTGGTCGACCGGCGCGCGGCGATGCCCGACGATGCCTGGGCGCGGCTGGAAAACCGGGGCAAATGAACTATAGCAGCAGGAACGATGCATGAGCAGAACGGAGAGGCTGGACTTTGGAGGCCGGGTCGTCCTCGTCACCGGAGCGGGGCGTGGCATAGGGCGTGCCTATGCCTTATGGTTCGCCGCGCATGGCGCAAGCGTCGTGGTGAACAACCGGCGCCATGCGGGCGTGCCGTCCGCCGCCGAAGCGGTGGCGGCTGAAATCCGCGCGAATGGCGGCAGTGCGATCCCGGACGAGCATTCGATCGATACGGCGGAGGGCAATGCCGCGATGGTGCGGACTGCGCTCGACGCCTTCGATCGGGTCGACGCGCTGGTGTGCAACGCCTCGATCAACCCGACGGTGCGCTTGCCCGTGCAGGAGATTCCAATGGAGGAAGCCCGGCGGATGATGGACATCAATTTCTGGGGGACGTTCCACGGCATCCGCGCCGCGTTGCCCGCGATGCTCGACGCCGGCTATGGCCGCATCGTCGTCACCACATCGGCGGCCGGCCTTTACGGACAGGCCAACCTGTCGATCTATGCCGCGTCGAAGATGGCGCTGATCGGGCTGATGCGCGGCGTCCAGTGCGAGACGCGTCCGGCGGATATCCGGATCAACGCCATTTCGCCCTATGCGCGCACGCAGATGTCGGAGAAGGCGATTCCGGCGGATCATGCCGAGCTGATGTCGCCCGCCAGGATCGCGTGGGTCGTGGGTTATCTGTGTAGCGAGGCGTGCAAACGGGGCGGCGCGATCCTGGCCGCGGGCGCCGGACGGCTGCGACGGACCATGATCGTCGAAGGCGCGATCGTCGAGCCGGTCGACGAGGACCTGACCGGTCTGTGGCCGACGCTCGACGATTTGCACGGCGTCACCGAGCCGCGCTATGTCTTCGACGCGACGAAAACGATGGTGCCGGAACTCATGGCGCCGAAATAGGCGAGCTTGGGGGGAGGCGACGGCATGGTTTCAACGGTAGCGGGCGAACCCCGGGCGCCCGGCAGCGAATGGACCCGCTTGCAGCTGTCGGTCGTGCTGATCTGTTCGATCATCAACGCGCTTGACGGGATGGACGTGCTGATCGTCTCCTTCATCGCGCCCTCGCTGGCCAGGGACTGGTCAGTGAGCATGGAGGGGCTGGGAATCATCTTCAGCGCGGGGCTGGCGGGGATGATGGCGGGCAGCATGCTGCTTGCCCCCCTCGCCGATATCTTCGGACGACGTCCGATGATCCTCGTCGGACTGATCCTCATCACCGTCGCGATGATTGCATCCGGGCTGGTCGCGACACCTGTGGCGTTCGCGCTGACGCGCGTGATTGCGGGCCTCGGCATCGGAACGCTGCTCGCGAGCGTCGCCGCGATGACGAGCGAGTTCGCGCCGCCTGACCACCGGACCTTCGCGATCGGCATTTTCCAGGGGGGCTATCCGTTCGGCGCGGTCGCGACGGGTTTCGCCGCGATCTGGGCAATCCCGCATTATGGATGGCAGGCTACGCTGATAGCGGCGGGCGTGATCAGCGGCCTGTTATTGCCGGTGGTCTTCGCGCTGTTGCCGGAATCACCGGACTATCTCGAGCGGCGGCAACCGGCGAACGCGCTGCCCCGGCTCAACCGGATCAGGGCGCAGATGAGGCTGGCCCCGTTCGAATGCCTGCCGTCCATCGAAGCCGCGGCGCGCAAGGTGCGGTTCAGCCGCTTCTTCGAGCGCGGCATGTGGAAACCGACGCTTCAACTCTGGACCTCGACTTTCCTCGGCGTCGGCGTGCTCTATTTCGTGCTCAGCTGGATACCGAAGCTGGCCGTCGAGGCCGGGCTGGCCCCGGAGGATGCGCTCTACGCCGGCACGTTGCTCAATCTGGGCGGCTTCGCGGGCAGCCTGACGCTCGGCTGGATGGCCCGTCGCCTGCCGGTCGGCTGGCTGATCTGCGCCTTCCTGACGGCATCGACGGTGTTCATGATCATCTTCAGCCTCCCGGGCACGTCACTGCCGCTTGCGCTGGTCCTCGCGATGTTGATCGGCTTCGCCCTGCAAGGCGGGTTCAGCGCCTTTTATTCACTTTCGGCGATGCTGTACCCCACTGCAATCCGCAGCTCGGGAATCGGCTGGGCGACGGGGTGGGGCCGCTTCGGGGCCGTTTTTGGACCATTGATTGGCGGCTATCTGCTCAGCCAGGGGCACAGCCTGCTGTTCGTCTTCCTCTGCTATGCCGTGCCGCTGCTGATATCCGGTGTGCTGGCCGGGCTGGTGCGCAGACCCGCCCGCCATCATGATGGCTAGGCATTCGCTCCATTTATCGGTTGGGATCGGCAAATTCGGCGTAGAGTTGTGGCAGGAACGACGCCAGATGGTTCATCTCCGCTCCGCAGTGGAACAGCATCGACGGGCAGATTTCATGCAGTTTATGGGGTGGCTTGACGTTTCGAACGATGGATTCGGCCAGCTGACGCACGCCGGGCAATGTCAGGAACTTGCCGGTGGTCGATGTCATCGAGTGCATCGGCAGCGCCAGCATGCGCAAATCATTGGCAATGAAACGGCTGCGCATTTCGCAACCATTTGATGTCGGCCGCACATGATGGATCATCCACGCAACCCCAAGCGGCGCAGTGGACAGCCCGCCGCGAGCGGTGATGACGGTTTCGCCGGGCCTGAGGTCGAAGCCGATCTTTGCGGGATCCTGGAAGCCCGCGCGAAGGAATGACCGCGTCTCGCCGATATATTCGTCAATGTGGCAGCTATTGCCTTGCCACCGTTGACGGTCGGTCAACCCCTTGGTCTGGCTGCGATCCTCGGTATACATGGCGAGGAGATGCGCCTCGGGATGCCAGAGCTTGTAGCGCGCAGCCTCCACCGCGTGCCACCACATCCACCAGTCCCACATTTCGGCGGTCACGCCCGGCATGTCAGTGAAAATGGCGATGACCAGATGGCCATCGTCGTTAATGGTATAGCCCGTTTCCATGTGCAGATAACCCGGTTTCGACATCTCGTCGGCGACGGTGGAAATGCGCGATCCATAGGCGCCGGAGACGGGGCCGCTGGTCAGCGCCTCTTTGATGTGCGGCTGAACCGGGATCAACCGCTCCTTGAAATAATGCGCATAAGGCCTGGCATAATCGGCATCGCGATACCCAAGATAGCGAGGTTCGGTGTGATAACCGGCAGGGACGGGCGCGCGGTCGGCTTTCGTCACTTGATAATCCATGTCTTCTCCTGAGGTGCTTCACCGCGATCTTAGGTGGGGAATGAGCGGCGCAGATCGCGCAACAGACAGCCGGTGAACAGCATGCTCAACACGCCGCCATAAGCGGTCTTGAGCAAAAGCGCGTGGTCAAAGGGCAGGCCGGATACCGTTGCGAACCACAGGCCCCCCGCCCATATCCCATAGCCGACCGGCAGGGCCGCGATGCCAGCAAGCAGCGCTCGCGCGATGATATGATTGACGCGGTGGAGCTGAATCGGTGGTGCGCCGCTTGAAGATGCAGGGCGTCCCGCGAAGGTGCGCCGTGCGACCAGCGCCGGCACGAGAACCCCCATGACGGCGCCCATGAAGCTCTGGGGCAAGGCGTCGAAGGCGAGATTTCGCCAGCCCCAGACGGGAACGCTTGCGATATCGCCGAAGGTCAGGCGGAAAGTGAGCGCGCTCATGGCGCCGCCTGCCACCAGGCTGCCCAGGAGTTGCTGGACGCACCAGCGGTCAAAGCGGGTTGCGGAGGTCATGGCGGGTCAGCGCCGAACCTGCGGGAGTTCGGTGAGCCGGGCTCCCCGATCCGCCAGTCGTTCCAGCAGCGGTGCTGGCGTGAAATGGCCGCCATGCCTGCTCTCAAGGTCGCGCAAACGCCTGACCACCATCGGCAGGCCCATGCTGTCTGCGAACCACGTGATCCCGCCCTTGTCGAGTGGCCAGCCATAGCCGGTATTCCACACCACATCGATGTCGGAGGCGCGCTGGGCGATGCCTTCGTCCAATATTCTTGCCGCCTCATTGATCATCGGCAGGATCATCCGGTCGATGATTTCCTGCTGTGTCAGCGCGCGCGGCTCAATGCCTGCCCGATCCCGGATGCGGGCAATGATCGCATCGACTTCGGGATCGGAAAGGGGTGCGCGATTGCCCGGTTCATAGCAATAATAGCCTTTCCCCGCTCGCTGGCCGAGGCGACCGGCCGCGTAAAGCGCATCGCCGATCGCGTCCGTTTCGCCAGTCTCCTGCCGCAGTCGCCAGGTCAGTTCTATGCCGCCGGACATGTCCTGCAACACGAACGGTCCCATCGGAAAGCCGAATTGCGTCATCGCATCGTCGATCTGGGCGGGACTGGCGCCTTCGAGCAGCATGACCGACGCCTGTTGGTCGCGCGCGGCAAAGATGCGATTGCCCACGAAACCGAAGCAGACGCCGACAACGACCGGCACCTTGTTCAGCGCCCGCGCAAGGTCCAGCGCAGTGGCAAGGCAGCGGCCAGAGGTTTTTTCGCCGCGCACCACTTCCAGCAGGCGCATGACATGAGCGGGGCTGAAGAAATGGAGGCCGATCACATCTTCGGGGCGATTGGTGACGGCGGCGATTGCATCGATATCGAGCGTCGAGCTGTTGGTCGCAAGCACGGCCCCTGCCGGTGCGATTTCCGCGAGGCGCGCGAATATCTGCTTCTTGAGCGCCATATTCTCCCAGACCGCCTCGATGAACAGTTGTGACGGTGGGGCTGACGCAAGGTCGGTGACGCCCGACAGGCGTTCCATTCGTTCATCCACCTCCGCTTCGCTCATCTGTCCGCGCCTGACGCGATTGGCCCAGTTCGCGCGGATGCGGGCGGCGGCCCTCTCAAGGTTCGCCGTTTCGGTTTCCATCAGCGTGACCTGAAGCCCGGCATCAAGCAGAGCGGTTGCGATGCCGCAGCCCATCTGCCCGCCGCCGATCACGCAGACATGGCCGATATCGGCCGGCAATGCGTCCGGCGCAACGTTATCGATGGTCCAGGCCAGAGCCTCCGCCGCTCCGGCATATTCTCTCGCGGGAGGCAGGCTGTCGCTCATGTCGGTCATGATAGGCGGTCCTGTTCCCCATTCGTGCAGGCAAAGCTGGGCATCGAGCCACTGCCTTGGGTGGCTGCGAGTCTGACTTCGTCACCGATGGTCAGCCCCTGCGCATCGTCACCGACGATCAGGGAGAGGACGCTGGGTCCTTCGGGCAGAGTGACATAGGCGGCGACGACGACCTTGTCGCGCTGGCGCCAGCGGGTGAGCGTGTAGACATGTCCGGTTCCAGCCGCGACCGTCCAATCGGTGTCGCCGCTGCCGCAGAACGGGCAGTAACTGCGTGGATAATGGTGATGCGCATCGCAGGCATTGCAGTGGCGGACGAGCAGGCGCCCTTCCATCAGCGCTTCGTCATAAGCCTTGCGTTCTTCGACATCTGGCGCAGGAACCATGGATCAGATCCGTTCAAGAATGATGGTGGAGGAGCCGTGATGACCGGCAATGACGCCGCCCGTGCCGTGGGCCAGGGCCAGGTCGCAATTGGGAACCTGGACTGCCGGGTGCGCGCTGCCACGTGCCTGCCGCGCCGCTTCGAGCAGCTTGGTCATACCGCCGCGGTTGCCCGGATGATTGCTGCACAACCCCCCGCCATCGGTGTTGAACGGCAGCCTGCCGACGCCGGAGATGAGATTGCCGTCCGCGACGAAAGCGCCGCCTGTGCCCTTTTCGCAGAAGCCGATGTCCTCGATCTGGACGAGCACGGTGATCGTGAAACTGTCATAGAGGGACGCATATTTGATGTCGCTGCGTTCGATCCCGGCTTCCGCGAAAGCATCGGCTGCCGAACGAACGCCGGCAGTGCGGGTGAGATCGATCAGGCCGCCATTGGCGTGGCCGATGGCACAGCCCGAGCCGGCAATGCGGACCAGCGGCTTGCCCGTGGACCGCGCGATTTCCTCGCGGGCGATCACCAGCGCGCCACCACCGTCCGTCATCACGCAGCAGTCGAGGCGATGAAGGGGATCGGCGACCAGGGGGGAGGCAAGCACCTCCTCGACCGTGACGATATCGCGCAGCAGCGCATGGGGATTGTGCTGCGCGTGATGCGAAGCCGCCACCTTTATCCATGCAAGCTGTTCGCTCGTGGTGCCATATTCGTGCATATGGCGGGCGGCCACCATCGCATAGAGCGGCGCCGGCGGGAAACTGGCGAAGCGAATGTCCGGGGCCGACAGCATATCGACCCCGCTCAGTCCGAAGGCGCGTTTGTCCCCCAATTGGTTGTCGGCCATCGTGATCAGGGCGACATTGCAACGTCCGGCGCGGATCGCGTCGATCGCATGCTGGACATGGAAGAGATAGGAGGAGCCGCCGGTTTCGGTGCTGTCGGCATAGCGGACATTGCTGAGCCCGAGATGCTCGGCCATGGAGAGCGCGCCGACGCCGGGGGCATCGGCGGCACAAAAATAACCGTCGACATCATGAATGGTAAGGCCCGCATCGGCAAGCGCCCCATGCGCGACGTCGGCATGAAGGCGCGCGCGGGACAATCCGTCCGCGCGCCGGGTCGGATGTTCGTAGAGTCCGACTATGAAGGCATCAGTTGTAGCCACGAATATTCTTCCCTGGTTCATGGATTATTCCCCACCGACGACGAACAGATCGGCGGCGGGGAATGGGTCATGTGGCGGCTCAATCAGTAACGGAAGGAAATGGTCGCGCCATAAGTGGCGGGCCGTCCCGTGATGCGGCTCAAACCGTCGCCGGTGCGCGAGATGTTCACGATGTAGAATTTGTCGGTGACATTACGGCCCCAGGCTTCCACCTTCCAGCGGCCGTTGGCGAATTCCACGCCGGCCCGGACATCGAGCAGCGCATAACCCGGCACCCGGACACGCGGATCGATGGAAAGGACGGTGATATAGGAGCTGCGATAGCGCGGGCTCGCGCCGATATAGGCCTGGGTCGCGCCGTTGATCGGGAAGCGATATTCGAAGTCCCCGGTCAATGACCATTTCGAGGTCGTCGGGAATTCGACGCCGCGCAGATCGAAAGTCGTGCCCGACAATGGATCGCTCGCCGCCTGCGTGCCGCCGTTCGGGCTGTTCAACTCGTGGCTGAGAATTTTGGTGTCGACATAGGCGCCTCCGACCGATGCGGTGAAACCCTGGAACGGGCGCAGGACGACATTCCCTTCGACGCCAATGGCGCGCGACTTGGGCACGCTCACCGCCGCGGGGAGATTGCCGGCGAAAGCGCTCTGGAAGTTTCCAACCGTCTGCTTGTTTTTATAGTCATAGTAGAAGACGGCGGCGTCGAGTTGCAGCGTGCGTCCGAACTCTTTCTTCGCGCCCACTTCATAAGCAGTCAGTTGCTCCTGCGGGCTTGGCTGCAATTGTTCGACGGTGAGCGCGGGAACGCGGGGGAAGGTGCCCGCCTTGTAGCCGCGGGTGACGTTCGCATAGACCAGCGTGCCCGGCGCCGGTTTCCAGTCAAAGCCGGCACGCCAGGAGAAATTGTCTTCCTTCAGCTGTATCTGCGCCAGTCCAACCGTGGCGGGGACGAAGTTGGCAATATTGCCGATACCCGAAACACCGTTGTCGAGTGCGGTGATGCAACCTCCGACCACAGCATTGTTCGGGAAGTTCGGCAAGCCTGAGACGAACCTTGCCAGCCGTCCGTCGCCAGCATCCTTGAAACATCCCGACCAGTTGTTCCGCGAATCTGTGTACCGGGCGGAGGCCTGAAAGCTCAGCCTGTCCATGACCTTATAGTCCAGACTGCCGAAAAGGCCCATGGTCCTGACATTGTGATGTTCATATGTTGAGAAGGTGACGTAACCGGGATCGGTCGTCCAGACATCGGAGAAGCCAAGCGGCTGCGGCGGCAGTCCGGCATTGATGTTCCCATAATAGCTCTGCGGCGTGAAAAATGGCACCCTGTTATTGGAGAAGTTGGCCGTCGCGTTGCTGCCGCTGGTCACAATGTCCTTCTGGTAACTTGCGCCGACCATCCACTTCAGACGATCGGTGGCTTCGCCGGACAGGCGAAGTTCCTGGGAAAAGGTCTTGATGTCGCCGGGCAACCGCTGAAGCTGGGACACGAAGGGAACGCCCTGGGTATCGATCATCATGTACTGATGATATTTGACGTAGTTCGTAATGGCGTTCAGCGTGATCCTGTCACTCAGATTGGCTTCGGTCTTGAGCGATATCTGATATTGATGGGTGTTGCCGCCATAGTCGACGCCAGCAACCCAATCGGCGAGGCGATCATTCTTCGTGTTGACTGATGCATAAAGCGCGTCGGCGGCAACGAAACTGGGCCTGACGCGCGCCGCGCCGGTTGCGCTCGCAGGAAAGAAGCCGAGATATTGCGGCGCCTGCGATTCACTCTTGTTCGAATAGCCGTTCACGTTGAGCAGGAAGTGCAGAGAATCCGAGGGGTCCCATTTGGCCATGATGCGTCCCGCCCAGAAGTCGCGCTTGCCCAGGCGATCATCGGGGCGGGAGATGCTCTTTTGCCAGCCGTCGCCCGATTCCACAGTGCCGGCAACGCGGATGGCGAAGGTGTCGGTCAGCGGAATATTGACGAAACCGTCGAAATTGAGCGTGTTGTAATTGGCATAGGTGGCGCGCAGCCCGGCGCCAAACGCCGGCTTGGGACTGTTCGGCACGAAGTTGACAAGGCCGCCGGTAGCGTTCTGACCAAAAAGCGTGCCCTGCGGCCCCTTCAGAACCTCGACGCGTTCAAGATCATAGGTCAGGCCCTGCGCCTGGTTCGAATAGGCAAGCGGGGCCTGATCGACATAGATCGCGACGGTCGGCGAGGACGCGATCGAATCCGACAGATTGCCGATGCCGCGGATATTATAGTTCTGGTTGCCATAAAGGCCGACCTGGGTCGAAAGGGTCGGCACGATCTTGCCGAGATCTTCGACACTGGCAATGCCGCGCTTTTCCAGGGTTTCGCCTCTCGCCGCCGAAATCGACATGGGCACCGTGCTGATCGCTTCGCTCGTCTTGCGCGCGGTGACGATGATATCGTCGTTGGAGGGTGTTGCCGCATCGCCAGGCAAGCCGTCTCCGGCAAGCGCGGGATGGGCGACGCACAATGCCGTACCCGTCATGAGTGTCGCGAATGATTTCCTCATCATAGCCTCCCCTTTTGTATTTTGGTCCGCGTGATTCCGCAGCTTGTCCTCTTTGCGATCGATCTGGTCCCAGATCCCGGACGCTCGCGTGCAGCGCATGCGGCGAAGGACGGAAAAGCGAGGGGCAGGTTTCGAAGCAGGGCCTGTAATTTGTCAATGTGGATAATTATTCTATCTTGTGTTGTCCAGATAGAAAATTGAATGACGGGCGCTGAAGCTCGTTCCGCCATTCCCGCCGCGTTCCGGTTTCCGCTCCTCGATGACATTTGGAACGGCGGCAACAGGGGGTTCAGAGCCGGATCGGGGGCAGGCTTTTGCCGTTCGCCCCTGGTCAAATAATTTTCCAATTGGATGCGCAACGCTTTTAAAATAATCCATCCCGTAAATATATGTAGCGGTTGGCCGGATGGTGCTACGCTATTGATCGTGAGGCTTATGTAGGGCGGCAGCATGCCGTCGATCGGGATCGAAGGAATATTGTCCATGGAAGCACCCGCCACCGACCGCAAAGGGGCGCAACGTGTCCGGAAAGAGCAGCAGCGCGCCATCGAGACACGCGAACGGATCATCGATGCGGCGATCGAGGAATTTGCGCGCCATGGTTTCGAGGGTGTTTCCACGCGATCTGTCTCGATCAATGCGGGCACTCGTCACACGCTGGTCACCTACCATTTCGAAGGCAAGGAAGGGCTGTGGTATGCGGTCATGGATCGGGTGGTGCGGTCGTTCACTACGCAGCAGCAGGAACGGCTGGAGGGCTTGCGTGGCGTTGACGAAGTCGTCCAGCTACGCCTGCTGCTCGAGGAATTCGTCCGTTATAGCGCGCGCGATCCCCGATTGCATAAACTCATGTCGCATGCCGCCAGCGAGGCAAGTCCGCAACTCGAGCGGATGATGGCCGAATATCTCGGCTCCTATTTCAAAATGATCGCCCGGCTCATCAAGGCCGCGCAGGTGAAGGGCGCCTTCGTCGCTGGTGATCCGAACCACCTCCACTATCTCTTCATTGGCGCCGCCACGCGAATCTTCATGCAGTCGCCGGAAGTCAATCGCGTGATGGGCGAATCGCCTTTCGATCCAGGCTTCATCGACAGGCATGTGGCGGCGTGTCTCGATCTGTTTTTCAAGGCTCCCGAAGCTGGGAAGGCCATGAAACGTCCGCCGCGTAGCAAGGCGCAATAGGCTGGGCATCGCCTCTCCCTGTCCAATTAAAATATTCCATATGGACAATTAAAATAGACATGATACTCCACTCCTATAATTTATCGTCGAGCCGACGAGGGGAGGGGTGCAGCCATCATGATCAAAACTTCTGTTGCGAAGGCTGCCTTTCGGGACATTCCATCCACAGCGACCCTTCATGAAGCGGTTGGTCGCAGGGGAGCGCTGCCTTCAGCCATAAAGCCGATCGACAGCGGCATGCGGGTGGTGGGGCCGGCGCTGCCCGTGCGATGTCCTCCCGGCGACAATCTGTGGATTCACCGGGCGCTGGCGGAGGCGGCGCCGGGCGATGTGCTGGTGGTCGCGTGCGGACCCGGCGACGAGTTCGGCTATTGGGGTGAAATCATGGCGACCGCCGCGGTCGCCCGTGGCGTCGCGGGGCTTGTCATCACCGGCGGTGTTCGCGATAGCCTGGCGCTGATCGACCTTGGCCTGCCGACTTTCGCGGGCCGCATCTGCATCCAGGGCACGGGCAAGGATCCCGCGGGCAACGGCGCCGTCGGTGAGCCTGTGCGCGTCGGCGCCGCCCATATCCGCAAGGGTGATCTTATCGTCGGCGACGCCGACGGCGTGCTGGTCCTGACGCCGGAGGAAGCCGAATGGGTCATCCCCGCAGGGCGCGATCGGGACAGCAGGGAAGCATCGATCCTTGAGCAGGTCCGCGCCGGAGCGCTGACCCTCGACGTCTACAATCTCTAAAATCGGAGCTTTGCCATGATCATTGATGTCCACTCCCATCTCTGGGCACCGCCCGAACTCAACGCCATGGGATTGAACCTCGTCGGCAGCGATGGGCATTATTCGGGCATGGAGCCGCAAATCTCCGATGACCGATATCTTGATCATCTGCAGACGCTGTTTCGTGCGCTCGACCTTGTGGGGACCAGTTTCCAGATGGTGTCGCCGCGCCCCTTCACCATGCTCCATTCCCGCGGCGCCAGACTGGTCGATGTCTGGACGCGCTGGACCAATAACGCGATTGCCCAGCAGGTCCGCCTGGCGCCCGATCGCTTCAAGGGCATGGCGGGCCTGCCGCAGGTGCCGGGCGAGCCCATTGAACGGGTCTTCCCGGAAATGGACCGATGCCTTGGGGAATTGGGTTTCAACTCGATCCTGATCAATCCGGACCCGACCGAGGGCACCGGCAACATGCCGGCCATGGGCGATCCCTATTGGTATCCCCTCTATGAAAAAATGTGCGAATATGACGTCCCGGCGCTGATCCATGCCGCATCCTGCTGCAACGGCCGGGAAACCTATGCCAATCATTTCATCACCGAACATTCGATCGCGCTCCTGTCGATGATCAAGGCGGGGGTGATGCAGCGCTATCCCGATCTCAAGATCATCGTCGCCCATGGCGGCGGATCGGTGCCCTATCAGGTTGGCCGCTGGCGCGCCGAGCGCGGCGCCTTCCCGGATTTGGGCAAGGGCAGCCTCACGGGCAAGATGAACGAGGCCGGCGGGACGTTCGACGATGCGCTTCGCGCCTTCCACTTCGACACCTGCCTGCATGCGCCGGAATCGGTGGAGCTTCTCATCAAGGTGGTCAGCCCGGACTGCGTGTGCTTCGGTACGGAGCGGATCGGCAGCGGGTCGCAGATCAATCCGCAGACAGGCCGATCCTATGACGACATGAAGCCCGATATAGAGGCCATGCCGTTCCTGAGCGATGGGGACCGGCACAAGATATTCGAGGGCAATGCCCGCCGGCTCTTCCATGGCCTGCCTGTCTGATCATGGCGCAGATCGTACTGGGCCTGGCAGCCTCGCACAGTCCGCTGCTGACACTGGACTGGCAGGAATGGCAACGCCGGGCCGAAGCCGACTATGCCAATGAGCGGCTCAACCTGTCGGACGGCCGCTTCGTGAGCTATGCGGAACTGGTGCGCGAAGTGGGCGAGCCTTACGCCACCATTGCCACCGCCGAGCAATTCCGGGAAGCCGAACAGCGCTGCCAGGCCGGTCTGGACCGGCTGGCCGATGCCTTGGCCGAGGCGGCGCCGGATATCGTCCTCGTCATAGGAGACGATCAGGGCGAATTGTTCCCGCGTTCGAACACGCCCATGCTCTCGGTCTATTATGGCGATGAGATCGCGACCAACGATGTCTGGGGGCGGGACGACAAGCCGGGCTGGATGAACGAGATGGCCAGGGGCTATCTGATGGATCAGGTGCACCGGCTTCCAGGAGCGCCGGAACTCGGCCTTGACCTCATCGCAGGGCTGGTCCGCCATCATGTCGATGTCGGTGCCGCATCGCATGTCGAGGACCCGGTCAAGGCAGGCTTTGGCCACGCCTTCGGATTCATCGCCGAACGGCTGTTCCGCGACAGGGCCATTCCGATGCTGCCGGTGCTCCTCAATACCTATTTCCCGCCCAATGTCATGACGTCGGCCCGCGCGTTCCACATCGGAGCCGCCATTCGGGCCGCAATCGAAGAAAGCGCGAGCGGTGCGCGGGTGGCGGTCATTGCCTCCGGGGGGCTCAGTCATTTCATCGTGGATGAGGAACTGGACCGCCAGGTGCTTGCCGGGTTGCGGCCCGGGGCATCGGACAAGCTGACGGCCATCGGCCCGGGCGCCCTGAATTCAGGGTCTTCGGAGATTTTGAACTGGATCATGGCAACGGGCGCTGTCGACCATCTACCGCTTGCCTGGACCGAATATGAACCCATCCGGCGGACGCCGGCCGGCACCGGCATTGGTGTCGCCTTCGCCTGCTGGAGCAATTGATGGAGATGATCGTGCCGGATGCAAGACGAAGCATCGAGATAGAGGGGTTCGACCATGCGGGGCAACCAATCCCCGCGGCGAGCCGAAAGGGTCCCCTGGTCGTGACTGGTGGCGTATATGGGCTCGACCCGGAAACCGGAACGCTTCCGGATGATGTCGGCGAGCAGGTCCGTCTGATGTTCGGGCAACTCCAGCGGATACTGGCAAAGGCCGGTGGCGGCTTTGACGATGTCGTGCGCATGACGGTCTATGTGAAGGATCCGGCCGCTCGGCCCTTCGTCAATGAGCAGTGGCTGCGCATCTTTCCCGACGCGGCCTCGCGCCCGGCTCGCCACACGCTGACTTATGAGCACCTGCCCGCCAATATGCTGGTGCAGTGCGATGCGATCGCGATGGTGACCGACCATGGCTGACGCCGCCATTACCCAACAACTGCTTCGCTTCGACAGCTGCATCATTTCCGATGCGCTGGACAAGCTTGGGATCAGGGGCGCGGTTTGCGGCCTTGCGCCGCAGACCCTGCCGGGTCGCCGGATCGCAGGCCGGGCCGTGACGGTGAAGCTTGGCGCGCCGATGGAGGGATTGCCCAAACGGCACCTGGGGGCGGGAGCCATCATGGCGGCGCAAAGCGGCGACATCATCGTCGTGGAGCATCGGGGGCGAACGGATGTCTCTGGATGGGGCGGGTTGCTCAGCCGCGGCGCGATCAGGAAGGGGGTTGCGGCGGTGATCGTCGATGGCTCCTTCCGGGACATCGACGAAGCGCGCGAGCTTGGCCTGCCGATCTTCGCCTGTCCGCCGGTTCCCGTAACCGCGCGCGGCCGCGTTGCCGAGCATGATTTCAATTGCCCGATCACGATAGCGGGCCTTGCCGTGATGCCGGGCGATTGGCTCGTCGCGGACGGCAGCGGCGTGGTGTTCATTCCCGCCGCGCGATTGGAAGAGGTGATTGGCGTGGCCAACGACATCCTCGCGCGCGAGATGCTGATGGCGCGGGACATCGATGCAGGCGTCGCGATCGGCGACGTCATGGGCGCGAGCTACGAGGATATGCTCGAACGAGCGGAGAATAAGAATGACTGACGAAAATCTGGTCGAGGAACTCAAGCAGGTCGGCGTGACTGCATTGTCGGATGCGCTCGATCGGCTGGGCATCGATGGCCAGGCCGTGGGGATCATGCCGGTGGTGCGGACGATGCGCTTTGCCGGCCCCGCCTTCACGATCCGGATGCTTCCCGTCGGGCTCACCGGCGGAGTGGTCGGCGACTATATCGATGAGGTGCCGCCGGGCGCTGTCGTGGTCATCGATAATGACGGCATTCTCAACCAGACCGTTTGGGGTGATATCCTGACCTTTGTGGCCCATTCCAAAGGGCTTGCGGGCACGGTGATCGACGGCGTGTGTCGCGACAGCGATCGCTGTGTCGAACTGTCTTACCCCGTTTTTGCACGGGCCAACACGATGCGCACCGGCAAGGACCGCACGACCGCCGACGCCTATAACGTGCCGATACAGATTGCCGGCGTGCGTATTGCGCCGGGCGACTGGCTGGTTGGCGATGCCGACGGCGTGGTTTCCATACCCGCCGACCGCGTTGGCGAGGTCCTTGGCATCGCGCTGGAAATCGAGGCGGCGGAAGATCGAATCCGCGCAGCGGTTCGGGACGGCGTACGTCTCGATGAGGCGCGCCGAGCGGTCAATTATCACGCGCTCCAGACGCCACGTCAGGATTGAAAGAGAATATATGTCGAGCATCGGTTTTGACGCGAGAGACATGGATTTCGTCCAGAATCCCTACCCATTCTACCGCCGTCTGCGGGACGAGGCGCCTGCCTATCATCACGAGGAAAGCGGTCTGTGGTTCATCTCCCGCTTCACTGACGTGGAGCGGGCCGCGACGGACCATGCAACCTTTTCGTCATCGCGGGGGAATGTGGTCATCGATTCACCAACCCGGGTCGGCAAGACCCTGGGTTCGATGGACCCGCCACGCCACGACGAACTGCGCCGGATCATCCAGCGCAGCCTGGCGCCTGCGCGGATAGAGGCGATCCTGCCGTTCGTGCGCGAAGAAACAAGGGCGCGGCTCGCCGCATTCGCCGACAATCGCCGTTGCGATCTGGTGGCCGATATCGGGCGCCCCATATTGTTCGGCGCGCTGGGCCGCATGCTCGGGCTTGATGCTGTTGGGGCAAGCAAGGCGACGGAATTGACGGCGGGCCTTTTTCATCAGGATGACGGCTTGCTCGGCAGCGTCCTGCAACCGGAAGACTTTCAGGCGATCTTCGCCTTTCTGGGCGAAGAGATGTCGAAACGCACGGTGGAGAAAGGCGACGATCTTATTTCCGTGCTTCTGGAAGCCCAGGCGAATGGCGCGCCGCTCAACGATCAGGAAATCGTCGCCAATCTTTCGACCGTGCTCATGGCGGGCAACGCATCCATCGGACATTTCTTTCCCAATTTGATGCACGCGCTCTGGCTTCACCCGGATCAGCGACGGCTGGTCAGGGAGGACCCTTCGCGCATCCTCGCGGCAATCGAGGAATCGGTGCGCTGGGACACCTCGACCCAGTCTTTTGCCCGGCACGTCATGCAGGATGTGGAAATCGCCGGCCAACGCATTCCCGCCGGTTCGCGCGCACTGGTCCTTTTCGCGTCAGCCAACCGGGACGAACGGAGCATTCCCGAACCGGACCGTTTCGACATCGAACGCAAGCGGGTCCGTCATTTCGGTTTCGGCCTTGGTCCGCATGTATGCGCGGGTACGCAGGTTGCGCGAGCGATGCTGCGCGAGATGTTGCAGGTCCTTTTGCCGGTGATGGGCGACTTTGATCTCGACACCGCCAATGCCGAGAGGGTGAAGCACGTCATGGTGCGTGGCTTCATCAATCTCGGCGTCGAATGGAAATGATCGGCGGCAAGACGGCTTTCTCGCCGTCTTCATTGCCCTGCGGAAAAGCGCCGCCTTCTTTCCTCAAGAACGCGATGAAGCGTGAGGATCGCGACGAAGAACATGGTAAAGACGGTGACTGTCGCCATCGAGCCGACGATGTTCTTCTCATGCCACACAATACCCGTGGCGTCTGTCGCCAGTCGGTCGGAAAATGCCAGCCAATCGATGATTACGGAAAGCCCCATGCTGAAATAGGCCAATATGGGCGCGACCGCGCCAGTGTAGGACACGTCGCTGGCGACAGGCTTGTCTGATCTTGCAAGATAAAGAGCGAAGATTTGGAAGAACAAATAGGTGGTGAACCACCAGCCCAGAAAATTGCTCTCCGGCACGCCGAAAAGATTTCCACCTTCTTCCCAGATCCAGAATTTGCCGATCGTCGAGGCCTGTGGGTCCGTCACCAGATCCCACATGGTCATGATCGCGCCGGCGATCAGGGGAAGGATGAAAAGGTTGGTGGATCGCCGCAGCCTGCGATCCACCTCACCCAGCAGATGGTTCGCCACAGTCCAGCTGATATAGCCCAGACTCGCATAGATGGGGCCGATCATGAAGGGCACCTCGAAGACCTTGCCCGGCCCGGTATAATGGTAGTGACCGAAGGGAACGCCCGTGTGGATGCTCAAATTCTCGATCACATTGGAAATCGTGATTGAAATCACCCAGAATATAAGCGCGCTCCGCCACCCGTATCGCCGAATGGCGAGGGTCAGCGCGAGAGGAAAAGACGCGAGGAACATGAAGAGGGCGTTCCAGCCGAACAAATATGTGCCCATCGTCGAAAAGCCCAGCGTTGCCACGGCGGATAGCCAGCAGATCCAGGACACGCTGCTCCATTTGCCTTCCACATCCGCCTCCAATCTGAATAGTGCGATATAAATGATACGATACGTACCGTACTATATTGTGACGCTAACGCAACCCTAATCCTTCATGATGCGGGCGCGGAGCGGGCATCGCCGCACGCGGGCGCAGGATGAATCGTGCCCTCGCAATGGCCAAAACCGATGGAAACAAATCCCTCGGCGATTGCGCGACCGCGCAGAATCACGGTGTCGCCATCCTCCAGCATCGATCTGCCGGAACCGTCGGACAAGATGATGCGGCGCCCGGCCTGCAACGGAAATTCCGCAAGGCAGGCGCGAGAGTCATCGGCAGGTCCGGAAAGCGTGCCTGAGGCGACAAGATCGCCCGATTCCAGCGGGGCGCCATTCGACGCCTGATGCGCGATCATCTGGGCCAGGGTCCAGAAGAGGTGGCGCGTGTTCGTCCGGGTGATCTGAATCCGGCCGCCATGGGCGGTACTCAGATCAGCCGTCACCTCTATGTTCAGCGCGCCGCCGGCACGGTCGCTCAGATCGAGCAGATGAGGCATGATCGCTGGCTCGCCCTTGTCGCGTCCTCTGGCCGCGACGCGGAAGGGGGCGAGCGCTTCCATGGTCACGATCCACGGACTGACGGAGGTGAGGAAGCTCTTGCTCAGATAAGGTCCGAGCATCGATTCGAATTGCTGGATGGCGCGGGCCGACCAGTCATTGACCAGACAACATCCGAACATCGCCTCGCCGGCGCGCGCGACCGGCCATGGCTCGCCCAATCTGTTTCCCGTGCGAAGCCAGACGCCCAGCTCAGCTTCGAAATCGAGCGACGGTTCCGGCCCGAAGTGGATATCGTCGCTTCCTGGAGAGGTCTGGAACTGGCCGCAGGGACGGACCACCGCCGTGCCGCTCGCCCGCACGGAACTGACCCGGCCGTTATAGCCGATCGGCAGGGACATTGCCGCCAGCGGCGCGGTGCCGACCAGACGCCGGATATGATCGATGGAGGTGCAGAAGTCGGTGAAGGCGGTGGGGCGCAGCGGCAGCAGCATTTGCGCCGAGCGCATCGGCACCAGGCAGGACGCCAGGCGGTCCCGGTCCTGTGCGCCATCCGCGCGAAACAGGTTCGACAGCGCCATGCGCAGCGCACTCACTGCGTAGGGCGACATGGCAAGTAATGGAGCGAGCGTTTCGCCAGATGCGGCGGCGACCGCATCTCTGCCGCCGCCGGAGAGAATGCCTGCCTGATGCATCGACGCCAGATCGATGATCTGATCGCCGAGCGCCACGCCGCACCGCGTTCGTCCTGCTTCATGAAACAGGCCGAAGGGCAGATTCTGGATGGGGAAGTCGCCATTGGCGACATTGGCGCTGTCCACCCAGCTTTTGCGATGGGGATCATGCGTCGCGTTCAGTTCAATATGCATCAGACATCCTGCGTCGTGGAAGGCGCCCCCGGATCGGCAAGGATGGATCTTTCAGCCCAATTCGGCGAAGGTTTCCGCGCACCAGTCAGCGACATAGTCCCGCATCACCGTTCCATTGTCGGCGCCGCAATGCTCGACCTCGAAATCGGCCTGCGTGAAAATGCGAAGGGTCCGCTTGGCGCTGGCCGTGGCCTGTTCATAGCTGCGGTGGGCATTGGCCACCGGTATCTGGCGGTCATTCTCGCCATGCGTGATCAGGAAGGGCGCGGTGATCTTTTCCACTTGTCCATCCAGCGTGATCTGATCGGCATATGCGAGAAAGGCATCCCGGTCGTCGAAACCGAACACCCACATGACATGGTCCCAATAATGGGGCACGGGATTTTCACCCTCGTTGGCAACGCGCTGACGCTGGCGTTCGCCCCAGACATGATTGGCCCCCAGCACGGCGCACAGGGCGTAACGCGGGTCGTTGGCCACGACGCGTGGGGCGTGATAGCCACCGAAGGAGGGGCCGTAGACCCCGACCTTGGAATGCACCACGTCGCTGCGGGTCAGCAGATAATCATAGGCGGCGCTGCCCCATTGTTCGGAATCGAAGATTGCGGGCATGCCGCGCCGCCTGATCGCTTCACCGGTTCCGGGTTGATCGATGATGAACGTATTCATGCCCCGCTCCAGATGGACGAGTCCCATGCCGGACAGGGCGGCCTGCTCCTTCATCGAATCGAGGCCATTGACCGCGACGAGCGTGGGGCGCGGCGTACCGGACCCGTCGTGGATGAAAATGCCGGGAAAGGATGTGTCGCCATAGGGAATTTCCACATAGTCCGCGAAGTGACCGCGCAATTTCGCGCCCTTGTGGTAAAGTTCCAAACCACGGTCATAGGCCGCCTTGCGCAGCGGATGGTCACGGCTCTGCATGCGCTCTGCCGCCAGGAAATAGCCTGCCGCGCGCAGATATTTGGTCCCCGCGGACAGTAGCCGTCCGGCCGCCTCGTCCACTGCCCCGTTGGCGGCGACCTGATTGGCGACGCGCACCCAGCTATCGAACATCTGCGCGGAGCCGGCGTCGGAACCGGCCTTTGCGGCTTCCCGGATCGGTCGGTTCGCCTCATCGATTTCGCCGTGATTGCCGCCGCAGCACAGGGCAAGGTTGGTGGCGAGATTCCAGATGTAATTACCGGGAAACGGTTCGAACATGCGGATTTCCTTTTGCTTGATTCGTGATTGATTGCCGCAACCCTGTCCGGCTGCGCCTGCCGATGCTCGGCATGACACCGGCGAAGCGCTGGCTGCCCTCGCTCAGTCCCTGCTCGGCGGCGGACCGCCGCCGGGCGCCCATTTATCGATATTGCGCAGCAGGAAGATCTGCGAATTATCCGGATGCGGTGGCGAGATGCGCGGTTCCCAGGCCTCGTCGAGCCGATCCATGTCCGCATCATATTCGATGGCGGCGCCCAGCGGCGACTTGAAGTACCAGAACCAGTTTGAACCGAAATTGTGCCGCCCCGGCCCCCAGAAGGATTCATAGCCCTTCTGCCGGAACCGCGATCCGGCAAGCATCAGCGCCGTTGGCCCCTGCACGTGGAAGGCGAAATGCTCCAACCCCTTCATGTGCTCGGGCGTTTCGATCATGAACAGTGCATGATGATCGGCGCTGCCACGCGGACGCAGGAACGGACCCATTTTGAGAAAGCGGTCGGTTTCGATGAATTTGAGCCGTTCGATGTAGAAACGGGTCATCCTTTCGGCGTCAGGAACAAAATAGACGACATGACTTAGCGTGACGGGGCGCGCATCGGCCTGTTCGTTCGAGCCAATCTCGTTCATCGGCCTGCCGTCGGCATGACCGGGCGAATTGACATATTCCGCATCGGCCTGGAACGCGCGGCGGCGCGTGAGCTGAAAGCCGATGGCAAAACCCAGATCATCGACCGTGGACAGCGACCCGTCCGCCGCCCGAACGACCTGGCGGTCCCTGCCCAACTCGATCTCGATCCCGTCAAGAGTCGCGGCATCGGCAACGCCCCAGACCGTCCTGCGCAGCGTGGAACCGCTCGGCAGCGCCGGTGGAAGGAGCGGATCATCAATCGCCTTCAACGTGATGCAAGTGCCATCCATTGCTTCGAACTGGCCATTGCCAACGTCGGTCAATCCGTAGTCTGTCAGAAACGTCGCGCAGACATCGATATCCTCCACCCCGAAAATCAGCTCATCAGGTCCGATGATATTCATGGCATCCTCTTGTTCCTGCAGGTCGGCAGGCAGGAGCGGGCATTAGCCTTCCGCAATCCGGCCTCCAGACTTATAATCGAAACGTATAGTATCGTAATTAACCTGACAAGCCGTCACGGCCCTGCATGCCGATTTTCTTCATCCGAATCGGCCAGGTGCTTCGGCTGAGTAGCCGCAGAGGCGAAGCTATTTTTTTCGCGCAAGGCGCGGCCCCGCAGAACGTCCATCTTCATACGATAAGATTAGATGTCTAATCAATTATGTCAATGGGTTTCCGCGATTCCGATACCGGGTGTATCATATGTTCCCCCAGGCAACCGCTCACCTGCGTACTGCACGTTTCAAGGGCGCCTGCCCGAAGCGTTATCAAGCCCGAACATGGAGAAGACCAGGGATGCGAGCTGATCCGCGAAATCCCGATGGAGCGCTGCCGAACCCAGAAGCAGCCGCGCATAGATCGGCCCATAGAGAACTTCCGTCAGCAATTCGAGGTCGACATGGGCCGGGATGCCGCCCTGCTGCCGCCAGCTTTCCAGGACCTCCCTTACGGCTGCCCGCCGCCCATATTGAAAGCGTTCGCGAAATTCCCGCAGCAGGGCGGCGTCGGACTGACCCTCCGCGATGATCTGCGCGACGATGCGCCCGGCCCACCCCGAATAGCTGTCGATCAGCGCAGCGATATGGTCGACCAATGCTTCAGCTGGCGGCAGATCATGCCGCATCGGGGTTCTTACCAGATGATGTTCCATGAAGGCGTCCAGCACGATCGAGGCTTTCGAAGACCACCAGCGATAGATGGTGGCCTTGCTGACGCCTGCTTCGCGCGCAATGCCCTCGATGGAGATCGATTGCAGAGTCTCGCTTTCGAGCAATTTCAGCGTGGTGGCGAGAATGACTTTCCGCGTTTCTTCATTGCGAGGACGACCGATACGGCGCGTCTCGGCAGGCGCAACACCGACCGTCGCTCCCCGGCTTCGTTTCTTCAGACCCGACATGCTTCCCCACTATCGCGTATCATTGGTACAGACAATCGACTCTTCTGTCATGCAACGCCTTCGCAAGCATATGTCCAATCCGCATGGACCGCTTTGCCGCGATGCCATCTTTCGAAAAAAGGTAACGATACGATCCGTCCGATATATATTGGGGGCATCGATTAACGCAAGCGGACGAGTTTCCACGGTCAGCTGCCCCGGCTGGCAATAGGGGTAGACAAGATCACACGTAATACGGTACGTCCCGTATCGATTTATGATCGGGAGGGAAGATGACCGAATTTGGCCAAGACATTCGTCCGGTGCGCCGCATCGTCACCGGGGAGAATGCGGAGGGGCGCTCCGTGATCCTGTCTGACGGCGACACCCCAAATTGGGTGAGGCCCAAAGCCGGCGGCAGCGCGGCCCAGGTGGTCTGGGCGACCGGGGATTCCGCTGCGCAGGGTGCTGATCCCGCGCCGGCCGGGCATCCATTCGGCTTCCACAGTCCCAACGGCACAATCCTTCGCATCGTGGATTTCGCGCCGGACGATGCCCAGAACACGGACATGACGATAGCATTTCTGGAGGAAAACAAGGTGCGTCATGACGACAAGGCGCGCCACTTCATGTTCCATCGTACTGAATCGCTTGACTATGCGATCGTGCTCGAGGGCGAGATTTACGCGATGATGGACGAGGGCGAAACGTTGATGCGGGCGGGCGATGTGCTGATTCAGCGCGCGACCAGCCACAGCTGGTCCAATCGCTCCAACCGGTTCTGCCGGATGGCTTTCGTTCTCATCGCCGAAGCATGACGGATCGCCACTGGCGCGCGCGCTGGCTTTCCCCACTTGATGCTATTTGATTAGACGTCTAAATAAAATGCGAGGCTCGATTGCTTGAAAGGGAGAGGAAGATGCAGCCGAACAGGCAGGCGGACGAGCTGAGCACAAGCGTGCCGGCATCGGATTGTCTCTATGATCCGCGCGATCCGGCCACGGTGGACGATCCGTTCCCCGCTTTTCGCCGACTGCGCGACGAGGCGGCTGTATATCAGCTGCCTGACGATCCGGTATGGGTGCTGTCGCGTTTCGCCGACATCGAAGCTGCAATGCTTGACTGGCAGACCTTCTCTTCGGCGAAGGGTAACATGGTCTATGACGATCCCCGCCGTGTAGGCCGCACGATGACCACCAATGATCCGCCTCGCCATGATGCGCTGCGCCGACTGGTGGGTTCGGGTTACACGCCGGGCCGGGTGAAGGCGCATGAGGGGCGCATCCGCGACCTCGTGGCAAATCTGATCGATCGCATTGATCTGGAGAATTTCGATTTCATCACGCAATTCGCCTCGCCGCTGACGGGAGGCGTCATCGGATCGCTGATCGGCGTGCCGGAAGAGAATCTGGAGGAGTTGCGGATCGCGGTGGACGAAGCGTTCACGCCCGTTGACGGTCATCCGGAGGGGAGGGGCCTCACCGATGTCTTCGAATTCATGATGCGTCTCATCGAGGTGCGCCGAAACGACCCGCGCGATGACATGCTGACCGCTTTCCTCAAGGGCGAGGAGAACGGGGTTCCAGTGGGCGATGTGGATGTCGCCGTGCTTTGCGGCTCCATCCTTGGGGCTGGCTTCCTCTCGACCGCGCATCAGATGGGAAACATCATGCTCGCGCTTCAACGCACGCCGGAGCAGAGGCAGATGCTGCTTGACGATCCTTCGCTGACCACGGCCGCCATTGAGGAAGGTCTGCGCCATGACGTGAGCACCATGAGCTTCGCGCGGCAGACGACGCGCGATGTGGAGCTGCACGGCGTCACCATCCCTGCCAATTCGCGCGTCATGCTGCTGCTTTCCTCCGCCAATCGTGATGAAAGGAAGATCGAGGACCCCGAATCGTTCCGCATCGATCGCGCGAACAAGCGGCACATCTCTTTCAGTACCGGCATCCACCATTGCCTGGGTTCCTCGCTCGCGCGACTGGAGATGCGGATCGCCTTCGAGCAATTGCTGCCGCGTCTGGGCCATTTCGAACTGGATCTCGATCGGGCGGAGCGCGTCAATTCGCTCAACTTCCGCGGTTTTCGCCGCCTTCCCACCCACGCGCGACCCTGAAGGGCACGCAGGAATCCCCAGAGGAAAGGAAAAACATATGAAATTTGCCACCGTGCTGGACGGCGGAACCCCCAGGCTCGCCTTCCTCTCTCCCGAAGGCCAGGGATTAATCCCGCTCGACGAAGCCTTTGCGGCAGCAGGGCAGGGGGCTGCCCCGCAGACCATGAAGGCGCTGATCGCGGGTGGAGTGGACGTTCTTGAAAAGGTGCGGCGCGCGATGGCGTCGGTCCAGGCTGGCGCGTCCGTTTCCCGCCTGACCGAACAGGCGATCCGCTGGCTGCCGCCGATTCCCGACCCGAGCAAGTTCATCGGCGTCGCCATGAATAATAATCGGCTGAATAACACCGCCCATGTCGAGCCGGCGGGACCGATGTTCTTCCTCAAGCCGTCATCCTGCCTCATTGGCCACAAGGAGAATATCGAGATCGCCGACGATTATGGCTTTACCTTCCCAGAACTGGAACTGGGCGTCGTAATCGGGAAGAAAGCACGCCGGATCAGCGAGGCGGACGCGCTGGATTATGTATTCGGATACATGGTGGTCAACGACATCACCTCGCAGGGTCTGAAACATGGCGATTCGATCGCCGTGGACATCACGCCGCAGCAGAAGGCATCGCCCGGATATGCCGACTATTTCACCTGGCGGAACGAGCGCGGCGAAGACGACATGGCCGTCTATTTCACCTATCATGCGCGTTCGAAGGGCGCGGACACCTTCGGACCGACCGGTCCCTACATCACGACCGCGGATGAAATCGCCAACCCCGATGCGCTGGTCGTCCGGGGCTATGCCGACGGTGAGGAATTTGCGAGCGATACGACGGCGAATTACAGTTATCCGGTTCGACGGATACTGGCGCATGCCAGCCGTTACTTCACGCTTCAACCCGGCGACATCATCACTTGCGGCACGGCAGCCCGTGGGAACGACCGATTCCCGCGCGCGCATCATGAAATCGACATGAGCCGCATGACACCTGTTGTCGATGTCGAGATTGAAGGACTTGGCCGCCTGTCCAATCGGGTCGTCCACATATGATGCATGGCGGCAGCGGACAGCATTGGTGGGCCTGACTGCCATGTTGGAGCATGACCCGGGCGATTTGACCCGGATCATGTTCTGATTGTCTATGCTTTTCTTATTCCCTGAATCGTCGGCGGTTGCCGCCTGACAAGAAGATGCTTCAGATTTGCAGGGATCTGAGAAGGGAATGGAGCATCTCACCCAACTGAGCTTGCTGCTCGAGCGAGATGCCGGCCACATATTGCGCCTCGACCTGCATATGGGCGGGCATCACGCCTTTCACCGCTGCCCGCCCCTTCGCCGTCAGAAATATCTTGGTGCGCCGGCGATTGGTGGGGTCCGTCTCCCGCACCAGCAGTCCGTCGCGTTCGAGCCGATCGAGATTGCTGGTAACGGTCGGGCGCGTCACGCCCAATATGTCCGCGAGCTGGCTGGGTTCGCTGGAACCGAGGGCGAGGGTGTTGACCATGATGCGGAACCCGGCCCAACTCCAGCCGCGTGGGCGATGTACTTCAAGCTCCAGCCGCTGCTCGGCATGATGGGCGAGGCGAATGAGATGCCATACGATGCTGCTCGCCAGATGCTGGTTGCCGTCGAGATCGCGGTTGAACTGTGCCGACAGATTCGCGAATGCATTCAGTTCTTCCTCGACCTTCGGTTCCACCATCATCTCCTTTATGCGTTGCATAGGCGGGTCATATTAGAGTCCGCGTGGCTCACGGTCAAAGAGCCGCAAGCGACAGGAACTGCATTGACAATTACGATACGCATCGATCATTAAA
Source organism: Sphingobium sp. (assembly GCF_032153725.1). Classification (GTDB taxonomy): domain Bacteria; phylum Pseudomonadota; class Alphaproteobacteria; order Sphingomonadales; family Sphingomonadaceae; genus Sphingobium. The sequence continues at coordinate 61,262 of NZ_JALDYQ010000005.1, forward strand.
TTTGGCAAATGGTTCGTCACTTCGACCGGCCATCCAATGGAGAGGTTGTTATGGCGGCGATTGGGTCTGTCACGATCATAGGCGCGGGCATTAGCGGGCTGATCTTGGCATCGGCGCTGGCATCGGCAGGTGTCGACGTCATGGTCGTGGAAAAGAACAGGCCCGAAGACCAGTTGGGCACCGGGATCAACCTGCAGAACAACGCGTTGCGCGCGCTCAGGGCCCTGGGCCTGTTGGAAGAGTGCGTTGCGCGCGGTTTCGCCTGGGACACGATCGACGTGCGCGCTGCCGATGGTGCGCCGATTTCCCGGCAGCCTCTGCCCTGGCCGCCCGATGCGGAAATTCCCAAGGCACTGGGTATCATGCGCACCGATCTGGCGGATATTCTGGCGGTGAGGGCGGGTAAGGCCGGCGTGGTGGTCCGTTATGGCACGACCGTATCAGACATCTCACAGGATGCAGACGGCGTGTCGGTCACATTGTCGGACGGAACGCGACGGCGCAGCGATATACTCGTCGGAGCTGATGGCGTTTACTCGCCCACGCGAGCTGCCATCTTCGGGAACGAGCATGTGCCGTCCTACGCCGGTCAGGGTGTCTGGCGCTACACCATCCCGCGGGATGAAACCCTTGACGGCTTCACCCTGTTTCGTGCCCCGGATCGTCCGGCAGTGGGATATCTGCCGCTGTCCGACACGCAGTCCTATCTCTTCATTCTGGAAAATGCGCCCGCCCCGAAACGCTTTTCCCGCGAGGAGCTACAGTCGGCGCTGCGCGAACGCCTGTCGCATTTCTCCGCCCCGCAGATCCGTCGCGCAATCGAGGTCATGGACGAACATTGCCATATCAGCTTCCGCTGGTTCGACGTCCTGCTGATGCCTCCTCCGTGGAATATCGGTCGGGTCGTCCTGATTGGCGACGCTGCCCATGCTCCCACGCCCCAGCTCACATCCGGTGCCGGTCTGGCGATCGAGGATGCCGTGGTGCTGGTCGAAGAACTCGGGCGCGGCCAGACGGCGGAAGCCGCGCTACGCGCCTATTGCGAGCGGCGTCAGGAACGTGTGCAGACCGTGTTCAATTGCAGCCTGCGCATCTCCGAGATCGAACAGTCGGCGACGCCGAACGGTGCGGAATCGAGTGAATTGATGCTCAGGAGCTTCGCCTTGCTCAGCCAACCCTGGTGACGCGGGACCACGGCGACCCCGTTATCACATCTTGCGGGAGGCATAACGCCGGGATGGCCTGAAGCGCGCCTCTTCAGGCCATCCTCGCACGGTTGGAATCGGAGCATCGGACGTCAATCTCGTCAAGGAACGCCGTGATCGCATTCGCGGTGCCGACGGGGTCCTCGAACTGGAGGGTATAGCGGCCCTCGACGTCCACCACTCTCGCATCCTTCCAGCAGCGCGCCATTTCCTCCGCCTGCTCACGGCTCAGGGCGCGGCTTTGCGCGCCGCGCAGGATCAGCACCGGGCAAATGACACGCCCGGCGTGGGGCCGCAGGTTCACCGTCTGATGAATAAGCCCCTGCGCAACCCGGAGGGCATCGTAGCGTGGCATGATACTGCCGTCCGCCTGTTGCACATAATTGTGGGTGAGCCGGTGTTCCCGGCCTGCTTCCGGGTCCAGCGCCGTGGGATGCGTGATCTGCATGAACGCCACAAGCTCTTCCCGAGTGTCGAACCGCTGCGCGTGGCTCAGGATGCTGTATGCATTTTCAAGGATTGCCTGCGCTGATTCGCGCGTGCCACGGAAGTTGCTGGCATGAGGGCCGCCGACCAGGACCAGCGCCTGCGCCCTGTCCGGGTGATTGCCCGCAAAGGCCTGTGCCGCGCGCCCGCCCAGCGAATGCCCGACCACCACGGCCTTCCCGATACCAAGTCGATCCATGAAAACCGCAAGATCGGCTGCATATTCGTCGGCCGAATAATCACCGTCAGGGCGACTGGAACGTCCGTGGCCGCGCTGGTCGGGGGCATAGATATGGTAGCGATCGCCCAATGCTTCCGCCACCCATTCCCACATGAATCCATATCCGCCGGACGGATGCAGCAGGATGAGTGTCGGCCCCTCGCCCGGCCATTCATGGCAGAACAGCTGCGCTCCGTTCCCCAGGTCGATCCTGTGTTCGCGCACTTCACGAGGCTTCATCAGAATGACTCCAATTCATCAATGGCCAGATATTCAATTGTTCAGGCTGGTTCCCACGCAGCCGAACCGCACGCCGGGAAGCAGGGCACCCCGCTCTTTCAGCCCGCTCAAATGAGACTAGGAAATAACAGGTTCGATACGTATCGTTTTTAGTCCGGATTTGCAAGATATTGGCGATCGATAGCCCGACCGGGGGTAAACCGTTTGCTGGCCTGGATTGTCGCAGATTTTTGGGAAACGCCGGGAAAAGACCAGAGATGGCGCGTGTTCGCCCGTCGCTCCGAGTTCAACGCCAAGATGCTTGACTCCATTCCAGCTGGGTGCGATAAATACGCTACGGAGCGTATCTAAATTAGGATGCGCCAAAATGACTGACGAATCGTTGGCAAAATGGGGAGGATATCATGAGGCACATCACTTGCGTGGGTCGGCGGATCACGCTGGCAGGCCTGCTGCTGACAGGCGCATCGCCCGTGGCGGCCGCCGCACAGGCGGCGCCAGTGCAGGCGACATCACCTGCGGCTCCGGCCGGAGAAGGGGCCGGCGCCGCGAGTGATCCCCATGCGGAGATCATCGTGACGGCACAACGCCGTTCCGAGCGCGCGATCGATGTGCCGATCGCGATAACCGCCGCCGATGGACCGTCCCTTCTCCGCAATGGCGTGACCAATATCCAATCGATAGGGACAGTGAGCCCGGGCGTCAGCTTCCATTCCAACAAGGATGCGACATCTTCGGCAAATATCCAGATTCGCGGCGTCGGCACGACCGGCACCGCATCCTCGTTCGAAGGCGCGGTAGGCGTGTTCATCGATGGGGTCTACCGCACCCGTGCCGGGCAGGCATTATCCACTTTCCTCGACATCGGTTCGCTTCAGGTTCTCCGTGGTCCGCAGGGCACCCTGTTTGGCAAAAACACCTCGGCCGGAGCGATCCTGGTGACGAGTGCCGTCCCGTCACTCGCCAACACGGAGGGCTATGCCGAATTCCTCTACGGCAATTATGATACCGTCACCGGACGGGCCGCGGTCAACGTCCCATTGACGGACAAGCTGGCGTTGAGGGTGTCGGGCCTCTACGATCGCCGCGACGGCTATTTCACAACAACCAAGGGGCAGGATATCGACCGCGTCAACACGCGCGCTGGCCGAGCCTATCTCCTTTACGAGCCGTCCGATGTTCTCACCATCAAACTCATCGGCGATTATTCCAAGACGGGCGGCGATTGCTGTTACGGCACGGTATTGCGCGTTGCCCCGGTATTTCAACCTGTCCTCGATCAGCTTGAGCTGGCCAACGGCTTCCAAACGCCTTCACGCAGATTGGGGGATCGGCAGGCCAATCTTAACGATGTGGGGCGGAATACCGACATTGAGGACTATGGCGGCACGCTGATCGCGGAAGCGGCCCTTGGGAGCGGGACGCTCACGTCGATCACGGGCGTTCGCAAGTTCAAGGAAGATCTTTTCACCGACGCCGATTACACGGGCGCGGATATCCTTCGCGTGCGCACATTGTTCGAGTCCCGTTTCATTTCTCAGGAACTGACTTATACCGGCGAACTGGATGGGTCATCGAAGACGAAATATGCTTTCGGCGTCTTTTTCTCCGACGAGAATCTTGCCCTTCAACGGCAAATCTACTGGGGCGAGCAGGCGCAGGCCTTTTTCGACCAGCTATTCGTCTTTGCCCCTCCCGGCTTTTCCAACGCTGCGTCAGGGCTTGCGACCGACGAACGCTTCCGGGCTCGCGCCAATTCAATGGCTGCATTCACGCACTGGACCGTGGGATTGACCGACAAGATCAATTTGATTGCCGGCATCCGTTTCTCGCGCGAGGTCAAGCGGGCGGCCTTCACCAACCCCTATTTCCGCGATAGTGCCCTTGACCCGCTTGCCCTTTTTCGGGCCCAGCCGGGCAGGCCATATGACCAGGGATCGCATGACAACATCCTGAGCGGCACGCTTGGACTGCAATATAAGCCGAACCGCAATGCTATGGTCTATGCCTCTTACAATCGCGGAGCGAAGGCGGGCGGCGTTACGATAGACGTCAGCGGCGCCGGGACTATTTTCGATGCGGTCCCGCTGTCGCCGGTATACAGGCCCGAAAAAGTCGATGCGTTTGAACTCGGAACCAAGGTCAATTGGATGGGCGGTCGAGCGAATACCAATGCCGCGATATTTTACAATCACATCTCCGATCTGCAGGTCGGCCGTTTCCTTGGCCTTAATTTCAATGTCCTCAATTCGCCAAAGGCACAAAGCTACGGAATTGAATTCGATCACACGCAGCGATTCAACAGCTTCCTCAGCCTTTCGCTCGGCGGTCAATATCTTCCCGAAGCCAGTTATGGCGTGTCGAGCGATCTGGGCATTCTCTCGGGCCGCCGGTTCCCAACGGCGTCCAAATTCACCGGCAATGCGGGCCTCGACCTGACGGTGCCGGTCACGCCGGATATCAACGTCACGGGACGCATCCAGGTGGAGTATCGCGGGCGTTACTATACGACGACAAGCACGAACGCGACGCAGGACGGGTTCGCTCTGCTCAACGCCAATCTTGGGCTGGCTTCCGTGGGGCGCGGCTTCCTGATCGAAGCCTATGGCCGGAATCTCACCAACAAGGCCTATGTCACCTATGACGTGATCCGCCCGGCGCAGCCTGGCTCCGAAAGCGCCTATCTTGGTAGCCCGCGGACCTATGGCATCCGGGTCCGCTATACATTCTGACGAAGCGCAAGGCGGCGGACGGCATGGCATCGTCGGTTCGAACGAACAGGAGGTTGAAGAATTATATGATGAACCGAAGAAGCGCCATTCAGGCCACGGTCGCGACCATCGGAACGGCGCTGGCGGGGAAGGTTGAAGGCGCGTCGTTTGGCGAACGGCAGTCAAAGGGGACGCAGGGGGGCGAGTATAAGCTCGCCCTCATCCTCCAGCGGCGCGCCGATGTCGACGAAGACAGTTTCCAGCAGAAGTGGATCGCAGCGCGCACGGCAGCGGACGCAGCCGGCCTGTTGCGACGGGTCTATAACATACCGCTGGGATCGGGCATGCCGATCAAGACAGGGGCGACGCAGCACTTCGACGGCATAGAGGAGAACTGGTTCGTCGATCATGCAGCGGCCAAGGCGTATCTGGCCGTCCTGAAGAGGCACTTCGAATCCGCGTCGGAACCATGGTCGCTTGTCGATCGCCAGAACTCGATGATTGCCGGCGGGCGCGGACACATTGTCTGGGAGGCGGAGCGCGCCCAATCGAGCGTCGGTCCCAAAATCCTCATCCTCTCCGTCCGTCGCGAGCAGATGAGCACGCCCGCCTTTCGCGACTATTGGATCAACCATCATGGCGGACTGGTCATGGCAAGTCCGGGCGCCCGTGAGCGTCACCGTCGCATCGAATATTGCCCTCTGGACCCGATCGCCAATGGCCCGTTGCCGGCAGCGGCCTATGATGGGCTGGCGACAATCCAGTTCGAGGGTGGCCCTGCCTTTCAGACGGCTATGGCGGATGATTATTACAAGCAGGTGCTCGCCCCCGACGAGCCGAACTTCTCCAATGCCGGGCGGTCCTATGGCGGTCCTGTGCGGGAGGTGAAATTGATGGATGCGGCGAATCCCTGAAACCCATGCGTCTTCCGAACTATCAGGCAATTCATCGCCACCGGATGAGCCGGTGCTGACGGGTGTTAGCTTAGCGGCAGGCGTCACGTCGAACGGCATTGCCCGCAACCCCTTCTGAAAAGGCAAGTAGATGACCGACTGGATGGCAGCCGCCGAAACGTTGAACCTGCCTCAGGGTCGTGCCGGAAGTGGCCGCCGTTCGCTCACTTCCCCGATCGACGGCGAGGCCTTCACAGAGGTCGCCGACCATGACGAGCGCGACGTGGATGCGGCGGTGAGCCGTGCGCGCGCGGCGTTCGAGCAGGGCGCTTGGACGGGGCTGACCCCGACGGAGCGCAAACGGGTGCTGCTGCGCTGGGCCGACCTGATGGAGCGCGATCGTGAACGCATCGGGCAAATGGACACACTGGCCATGGGCATGCCACGGGCGCTGTCAGTCAACCACGGCGTGCAATGGTTCATCGACGCGCTGCGTTATTATGGCGAGGCGATCGACAAGGTGCAGGACGAAATCGCGCCCACCGGCGACGCGGTCCTCGCCATGGTGACGCGGGAGCCGGTGGGCGTGGTCGGGGTCGTGTTGCCATGGAACTGGCCGATCGGCCTTGCCGGCTGGAAACTGGCGCCCGCGCTGGCCGTGGGCTGTTCGGTCGTGGTCAAGCCGGACGAAACGACGCCCCTGTCGCTGCTGCACGCCGCCGCGCTGGGCTTGGAGGCGGGCCTTCCTGAAGGCGTGCTGGAAGTGGTTCTGGGCGGCCCGCGCGTGGGCGAGGCGCTGGGGCGTCATGGCGATGTCGACGTCATCGCCTTCACCGGTTCGGGCGAGGTGGGCCGATCGTTCCAGCGCTATGCCGGGGAATCGAACATGAAGGCGGTCTGGCTCGAATGCGGGGGCAAGGGCCCCAACATCGTCTTTCCCGACGCGCCCGACATCGTCGCGGCAGCGCAGGCGTCCGCGTTCGCGATCTTCCTCAATTCGGGGCAGGTCTGCGCCGCCGGATCGCGCCTGATCGTCCACCACAGCATCAAGGATGCGGTGGTCGAGGTGCTGAGCGGCGTCGCAGCGGCGCTGCAACCCGCCGACCCGCGCGTCGAAACCACGATGATGGGGACAATGTCGAGCGCCAGGCACCTTGATCGCGTCGCGGACTATATCGGCATTGCCCGCGACCAGGGCGGCAGGATCGTGACCGGCGGCGAACGAGCGCTCGTCGATACGGGCGGCAGCTATCTTCAGCCGACCGTGATCGATGGCGTGTCGCCGGACATGCGCGTGGCGCGCGAAGAAATATTCGGCCCCGTCTTGTCGGTGCTGACCTTCGACACGGTGGATGAGGCGGTGGCGATTGCCAATGGCACCGCCTACGGCCTTGCCGGCGGATTGTGGACAAGTGATCTCAATACTGCCCTCAATGTGTCTCGCCGGTTGCGGCTGGGTGCTGTGGGCGTCAACAGCTATGGCGAGGATGCGAATTCGACGCTGGTGCCGTTCGGCGGCTACAGGCAGTCCGGTTATGGCCGCGACAAGTCGCTGCATGCGCTCGACAAATATACGCAGATCAAGACCACGTGGATCAAGCTTTCGTAAAGCGGAAACCAACGGAAGCATCCGTTACCTGCGGCCCAGATAGCCCCTATTCTGCCGGGAGATGAGCATGGACAAATTCAAAAAGAAGATTCCAGCCAGCATCGCCATTTTTGGTGCGAGCGGTCATATCGGAAAGCCAATGGCGCGCTGGCTGAGCTATCATGCGCCCGACATCAGCTTGCGTCTGATCACCAGCAATCCGCAAAAAGTGGCGGACCTGCAAAAGGCGTTTCCGGCTGCCGAGGTCATGGTCGCCAACTATTACGACCAGTCTTCGCTGGTTCCCGCCGTTCGGGGGATGGAGGGATTGTTCGTCAACACGCCCGGCGGCACTGACGAAACGGCGGCGATGGGCAATCTGGTGGCGGCTATCGGCGATGGTGCCGACCTCGTTCATCTTGTCAGGCAACTCTCCGCCTATCCCTCGCCAAATCCGCGAAGGGTGCCGGAATATGCTGTCGGTTCGGGGCGGGGAATTGAGACTCAGCACCCGATTGCGGCCCGGATTCTCCATGATTCCGAACTTCCCGTGACTTATCTGAACATCGGCGCCAGTTTCATGGACAATTTTTTCGTCATGCCGATGCTGTCCCCCGGCAAGCTCACATGGCCCAGCCGACGCGTGCCGTTCATTGATCCGCGAGATATCGGAGAAGCCGCGGCGCGCATCCTGATCGATGGCAATGCCCGTCATATCCATCAGTTCCACACCCTCAACAACGGCCATGACAGCCTTGTCATGGAAGACATCGTGAAGATGATGAGCGACACGCTCCTTATGGATATCGAATATGATTCAAGTCTTGAGGGCCTGAGGAAAGTGTTCGAACCGGCGGTGCAGGCCGGCAAGGCTCCCCCGACGATGCCCGACATGCTGTGGAACTTCTTCCGCTACGAAGATGAGAATGATGTGGCGTGGTCCATGAACGACTGCCTCGAACGCATTCTGGGGCGGCAGCCCGTGACGATGCGTTCCTGGCTGCGGGAGCATCAGGACGCCCTGAGGCAGCGGCTACAGCCGGTATCGGCCGCTTTCTGACGATGATGAAAGCCAGGCTCCCGCAATAACATCGTTGTCGGTTTTGGCGGGTAGGCGTTATGACTTCCTATCCGCCCCCGGCCTCAGGGTTCGCCATCATTTGGGCTCTCGATCACGGCGCGACGAAGCTCCTGTTTCGCAATCTTGCCAAGCGCGGTCAGGGGTAGATCGGTCATGATCGTCAGTCCGCGGGGTATCTTGTAGCCAGCGATCGTGGGCCGCAGGAATGCGATCAGGCCGTCCAGCGACAGGGCTTCCCGGTCGCGCGGCACGATCACGGCGTGCACAGTTTCTCCCCACAACTTGTGCGGTACGCCAATCACGGCGACCTTGAGCACGGCCGGATGCATGGAAACGGCGCTTTCCACTTCAAGCGAATAGACGTTCTCGCCACCGGTGATGATCATGTCCTTCAACCGGTCGCGAATGGTCAGGACGCCTGCGTCATCCATCTCGCCTAGATCGCCCGTATGATAGCCGCCGTTGCGCATGGCCTCCCCGGTTGCGTCGGGCAGGTTATGATAGCGCGACATCAGGCTGTCGCCATACACCACGACCTCGCCCATCTCGCCGGGCGGCAACGGCGCGCCCTCGCTGTCCTCGATGCGGACGATCACGTCCGGGCAGAGAATCTGTCCAGCCGCGACGTCGTAACGTGGGCTGAGATCGTGCAGCTTCGCTCCGAGGAACGCGAACACGCCTGCTTCCGACATGCCATAGGCCTGGGTCAGCTTAACGCCCGGCAGCTTCTCGCGTATCGCCGCCAGCAGGCTGGGCGCAATCGGCGAAGAGCCGTAGAGCATGCGCTCCAGACCAGCGAAAGCGAGGGGATCGAAGCCCTCCCAATCGAGGAGAAGCTGGATCATCGTAGGCGCGAGCCCAAGCTCTTCGACACCCCACTCACGCAGACAGCGCGCGATCTGCGCCGGATCGAACGTCGGGATGAAAACCGTCGGCGACTGCTGGAAAAACCGCCCGAGCATCGGCGCCAGACCGCCAATGTGGAACAGCGGAAAGCAGCAGGCAAAAACGCGGCACGGCAGCGGAACGCCGGACAGCGCCATCGTCCGCCCCGTGGCGAGCAGCGAACGGTGCGAATGGACGACGCCTTTCGAGCGGCCCGTCGTGCCGCCGGTATAGAGGATCGCGCAATCATCCTCGCCCGAAGGCCAATCCCCATGTGCGTCGAAGGCCCCGACAAGGTCGGGGACGGCGACGCGGGCTTCGACTTCGCCCATGTCGAGGAAGCGGACGGCGGCATCGGCCAGGCCGGCCAGTTTTTCCGCGGCCGGCTGACAGGCTTTGTCGTGGAGCACGATCTTCACGCCGGCGTCCGATAGCGCGAAAGCCTGTTCGGCGCCGGACCATCGCAGGTTCAGCGGAACCGCGACGGAACCCGCAGCGAAGGCGGCAAGGATCGTGCACAGCGTTTCGGTGGAATTGAGCGCCATGATGGCGACGCTCTCTCCCTTGCGTAGTCCCAGCGCCCGTAGCGCCGCCGCCTTCCGCTTCGCGGCGCGCGCGAATTCCGCCGAGGTGGCGGTACGGCCTGAGATCAGATCGGCGAACATAGGCTCGCCGGTGTCGAGTCTGGCCATATGATCGACCAGGGCTCTGAAATTGGTGCAGTCAGGCACGGTCAGCCTCTCTCAACATGGCGCGGATCACGAATATTGCGGCTCTTCCCACCAGGGGAAATAATCGGGCATGTCGGCCGATACGCGGTCGGGGAAATGGGCGGCGCGCTTTTCGAGGAACGAGGCGACGCCTTCACGCGCGTCCCCGCTGAGGCTGCGCGTCAGCACCCCACGGCTGTCGATGCGGTGCGCCTCCATCGGATGCGCCATGCCGAGCCCGCGCCAGATCATCTGCCGCGTCAGCGCGATCGAAACCGGCGCGCTGTTGTCGGCAATCTCGCGCGCCAGGGCATAGGCGGCGGGCAGAAGATCATCGCCGGGGTGAATCGAGCGGACGAGGCCCCCCGCCAGCGCCTCCTGCGCATCGAACACGCGCCCCGAATAGCACCATTCCAGTGCCTTGCTGACACCCACCACCCGTGGCAGGAAATAGGAGGATGCGGCTTCCGGCACGATCCCGCGGCGCGTGAAGACAAAGCCGATGCGCGCCCGGTCGCTGGCGAGCCGGATGTCCATGGGCAGCGTCATGGTCGCGCCGATGCCGACGGCGACGCCGTTGATCGCGGCGATGATCGGCTTTTTGAGTTCGAAGATCCGCAACGCGAGCAGGCCGCCGCCATCGCGCGCCAGTGGCGAGGCGTAGTCGAGCGTGCCATCGGCGCGGCGCAGACTTCCTTCGTCGCCATCATGGAAGCCTTCGGCGCCGCCAGCGATATCGGCGCCCGCGCAAAAGGCCCTGCCTTCCCCGGTGACCACGACAGCGCGCACCGCGTCGTCGGCATCGATCCGGTCGAAGGCATCGAGCATCTCGCGCATCATGGCCGTGGTGAACGCATTCAGCCTGTCGGGGCGCGTCAGCGTCAGCGTCGCGATTCCGTCCTCCACCTCATATCGTATCATTTCATGGCCCATCACCCGTGCCCTCCTGCGGTCAGCGTCCCTTTGCCGGGCTCGCCAATGCCGCGCGGGCCTTGAGCGCGGCCTCGTTGACGATCATCGTGCACGAAGCGCCGGCCTTCAATGGCGTAGCGCTCCAGCAGTGGTGAAATGACGATGTCCTCGCCGGCGGCGACGCGCGCTTTCAGCCGTTCGACCACGCCGGGCAAGCCCACGCTGTCGCCCCAGAACATGGGGCCGCCGCGATAGACTGGCCAGCCATAGCCGGCGATCAGCGCCATATCGATGTCCGACGCGCGATAGACGATGCCCTCGTCCACCAGTTTGGCGCCTTCATTCACCACCGGATCGAGCAGCGCATGAAGCAATTGCGCATCGTCATAGGAGCGCGGCTCAATCCTGTTTCGCTCGCGGATCGCGGCGATCGCCGCCAGCGCGTCCGCCGCTGGCGCCGCTGTGCCTTGCGAATAATCATAATAGCCGCTGCCGGTCTTCTGCCCCCAGTGGCCGGCCTCGCAGAGAATCTCCTGCACCGTCCGACCGGCGCTGTTCTCGCGATCCCAGCCGATGACGTCCAGCCCGACGAGGTCAACCATCTGGAAGGGGCCCATCGGAAAGCCGTAATCCACCATCACCCGGTCGATATCGGCCGGTGGCGGCCCATTCAGGATCAGGCGATCGGCGGTTTCGCCGCGCCGGGCCATCAGGCGGTTGGCGATGAAACCGTCGCAGACGCCGGACACCACGGCGAGCTTGCCCAGCTTGCGGCCCAGCCAGAGCGCCGTGGCCAGCACGTCGCCAGCCGTCTTGTCCCCCCGCACGATTTCGAGCAGGCGCATGATGTTCGCCGGGGCGAAGAAATGCAGGCCAACCACGTCATGGGGCCGGGCGGTGGCGGCGGCGATTTCGTTGACATCAAGGAACGAGGTGTTGGTGGCGAGAATCGCGCCGGGCTTCATGACGGCGTCGAGTTGCGCGAAAATGGTCTTTTTGAGGTCGGGACGCTCGAAGACGGCCTCTATGACGAGATCGGTCCCGGTCAGGGCGGACAGATCGCCGGCGGAGGACAGCGCCGCGATGCGGGCAGCGGCGGCATCGGATGGGATGCGTCCCTTGTCGGCCTGTCCCTGAATGGTTCCGGCGATCCGCGCTCTGGCCTTGTCCAGCGCTTCGGCGTTCAGGTCCACCAGCGTGACGGGGAAGCCGGCGTTCAGCAGGGCGATGGCGATGCCGGTGCCCATCGTGCCCGCGCCGACGACGCCGGTTGTCGCGATTGCGCGCGGCCTGACGGTCTTGTCGAGGCCGGGGACCTTGCCGGCGATGCGCTCGGCAAAGAATGCGTAGCGTTGCGCCTCGGACTCCTCGGAACTCAGCAGCTCCGAGAATAGCTCCCATTCGCGCGCGATACCTTGATCGAAGGGCAATTCGGCGGCGGCGACGACTGCCTTCAGGATGTTGCCCGGCGCCTTGAATCCCCTGAACTGCGCCGGGTTCTTCGCCCGGTAACGGTCGGCCGCAGCCTGCGCCTCTTCAGGCGACAGATCGACCGGCAGATCGCGCGCGCGCTTGAGCGGCGCGCCTTTCACCAGCAGTTCCCGCGCGAAGGCGATGGCCTGCCCGCGCAGTTCGCCTTCATCCACCAGCGCATCAAGCAGGCCCAGCCTGATGCCTTCGGCCGCCATGACTGGCTTGCCGCCGGCGATCATGCCAATCGCCGCCTCGATTCCCATCAGCCGAGGGGCGCGCTGCGTGCCGCCGGCTCCCGGCAACAGGCCAAGGGCCACTTCGGGCAAGCCCAGCCGGGCGGATGGGACGGCGACGCGATAGTGACAGGCCATCGCCACTTCCAGCCCTCCGCCCAGCGCGGTTCCGTGGATCGCCGCCACCACCGGGATCGGAGAATCCTCGATCGCCGCCTCGACCACGTCCAGCGTCGGCTCCAATATGGGTCTGTCCAACTCGGAAATATCGGCGCCCGCGAAGAAGGTCGGCCCCTTGCAAAGCAGCACCACCGCCTTTGCCTTCTGCCCGATCGCCTTCCGGATGCCCAGTAGGACGCCCTCACGCACGCGCTGCCCGAGCGCGTTGACCGGCGGGGAGTCCACCGCGACGATGGCGATTTCCCCTTCAGTCTCGAGCGAGACGACAGAATTGACGACAAGGTTCATGATGTCTTCCTCAGAAAATGCAGACAGGTCTGACGGTGCCCGTGACCAGCGCGGTCTTACCCCCTGATGTCGAAGAAGGACGGGATGTCCATCGTCTAGGACGTGTGGGGATTTGGCTTGGAAAGGCAAGATTGGGGTGACGAGGGTAGGAATGTCCACAAATGGCCAATATTACCATCAGGCCAAATCCCCACACACCCTAGAGCGTCCGTGCGATCAGGAGTTTCATGATTTCGTTGGTGCCGCCATAGATGCGATTGACCCGCGCATCCTTATAGGCCTGCGCGATCGGATATTCGTTCATATAGCCGTAACCGCCATGAAGTTGCAGGCATTCGTCGACGACCTTGCAATGCAGATCCGATATCCAATATTTGGCCATGGACGCGGTTGAACTGTCGAGCCTGCCTTCGAGATGAAGGCCGATGCAGTGATCAACGAATATGCGGGCGATCGTCGCCTCGGTCTTCAGCTCCGCAAGCTTGAACTGGGTGTTCTGGAATTCGATGATCGGCTTGCCGAAGGCGCGCCGTTGCTTGACATAATCCAGGGTGATCCCGAGCGCATATTCAATAGCCGCCATGCATTGCACGGCGATGATCAGGCGCTCCTGCGGCAGTTTCTCCATGAGCTGGACGAAACCCTGGCCTTCAACCGGACCTAGCAGGTTTCCGGCAGGCACGCGGACGTCGTTGAAGAACAGTTCCGAGGTGTCGGCCATGCTGCGGCCGATCTTGTCAAGATTGCGGCCGCGCTCGAACCCCGGCGCGTCAGCCGTGTCGACCAGGAACAGCGAGATGCCCCTCGACCCGGCCGCAGGATCCGTCTTGGCGACCACCAGGATCAGGTCCGCGTTCTGCCCATTGGTGATGAAGGTCTTGGACCCGTTGATCACATAAGTATCACCGTCCCGGCGCGCCGTGGTGCGCACGCCCTGCAGGTCCGACCCGGCGCCCGGCTCCGTCATGGCGATCGCGCTTATCACCTCCCCGGTCGCCATGCGGGGGAGCCAGCGCGCCTTTTGCTCCTCCGATCCGAAGGCCTGAATATAGGGGGTGATGATCGCATTGTGCAGGGTCAAATCCCAGCCCTCTATGCCTCGCAAGCCGATCTCGCGCATGAGGACGACCTCGTGACGGAAATCGCCACCGACGCCGCCATGGTCGACCGGCGTGGACAGGCCGAGCAGGCCTGCCTTGCCCGCCTCTTCCCAAGCGCCGCGGGGCACGATGCCGCTTTCGCGCCATTGCGCAACGGTTTCAGCGGAAGCGTGCTGATCCAGAAAGCGGCCAACGCTGCGACCGAACATCGCGAACTCGTCCTCCGCCAGATAGGCCGGCGTTGGAACGCTCAGAACCGACATGAATCCTCCCTGCGCAGCCCGGAAGTAACCGCCATCGATTGATGGCAGCGGCAAGCGGGCGTTCGCTGACGAATATCAATTTTTTATCACATGTAGCAATTTAAATTTCTGAAATCCATCCGCGATTTATATCTAATATACTGTAAATACAGGATTAATATTTAATACATTGGGGCAATGATATATATAAACGCATACATATTGCAATTTATGTGACATCATATTAATCCGCTCCGCAGCCTCAAGGTCAGCGAATCGAGGCCGCGAGCAGAAGATGTGGGTTCTTGATCCATCAAGATCCGATGTTCAGGGCCAGACTGATGGCTGGCGCAACCGAGCGCCACTGCCAACAGACCACGCCGCCGCGCCCGCCGGCTTTGATCTTCCCGTCACAAACGGTACAGGCTTGGCATGGACGATATCGCACTCTACGCATTGGGTAATATGACCAACAGCAGCTCGGCCATGTTCGAGCGGCGTCGGCGCATTCTGAACGAAGCACGCAAGATGATCGGCAGCGGTGGCCTGGATGCCTTTAGCATCCGGGAATTGTGCAAGCGGGCCGGGGTGGCTTCGCGCACGCTCTATTATGCCTTCGACAGCAAGGAGAACATCATCGCCCTGGCCATCGGCAGCTATTTCGAGGAGTTCGAGCGGCGGCTCCAATTCGACAGGCATCCGGCATCGTTGGAAAGCGCGATCCAGCAGCAGATCACCACCACGCTGCGCAACCAACAGATACCGAACTATCTCAAGGCCGTGGCCGCACTCTACTTTTCGCCGTCGCTCCACCCCCGCATCAGGGAGGTTCTGCTGACGATCGGTGGCAGGGCCTGGAAGCCCTGGATACAGACGCTGGTGCTGCACCGGCAGTTGCAGAAGGGTGTCGATGGCGAAACGCTTCTGATCGATCTGTCCAACCTGCTGTTCGCGAAAGTGCATGAATGGGGATTGGGCATCCTCAGCAATGAGGAGTTTCAGGACCGAACAATCGATGCGGTCCTGATTCATCTTGCGGGCGCGGCCAAGGGCGTCGCACTATCGACGGTTCGTGACGCCTTTGTTCGATGGCGTGGCGATTCCGGCT
Source organism: Sphingobium sp. (assembly GCF_032153725.1). Lineage (GTDB taxonomy): Bacteria > Pseudomonadota > Alphaproteobacteria > Sphingomonadales > Sphingomonadaceae > Sphingobium. Next base: position 76,817 of record NZ_JALDYQ010000005.1, read on the forward strand.
ATCATGCCGGGCTCATCGCCGATGCCCGGGCCCGCCTCGCTGCCATGTCCTCCGATCGGAGCGACCAGCAGCCCTGAAAAGGTCGGGGGCGTCGCGGGAGCCACAACGATAGCGGCGATGGCCCAAAGACGCCGCCTGCTACGACGTCTTGTCCGGTCCTCCCAACAATGGGTCGCGATTTTCGATCAGCCATTCCCGTAACGTCCTGGGCTTGCGCCCGAGCATGCGTTCGGCGAAGTCGTTGCGAGCCCAGACCTCCTCATTATCCTGTTCATATTGGAAGAAGTCCCAGAGCCTCTGGGCGGCGGGACCCAGATGGGGATATTCGGCGAAGAAGGCTTCTTTCGAACCGTCATGCGCGATCGGTTCGCCCCAGACTTCGCTCATCAGTTCGGCGACCTCGCTGAAGCGAAGAATATCGTGACCGTTGTTGATGGTATGGAATTGTCCGATGTGCCGGTGATTGTCCGAAAGGAACAACCTGCCCGCAACCTCGCCCACTTCGGCCGGATCGATATAGGGAATCTTGCGCTCTGGCCAGATCAGCTTGCGGTCGCGCTGCAAGGCCCGGTATGAGCCGAACAACAGGAAGTTGTTCATGAAGGTCGCGCCACAATTGAGATAGGTGACCGGCAGGAAACTGTCGTCCAGCATCTTCTTTGCAAGCGCGTGCTGGATCGGCAGGCTCAGCCGGGCGATCTCGGACGGGATGCGATGATTGTTCGCTTCCGGCTGAAGCCCGACGATCCGGATCAACTGGATCAGCCGGGAAGTCCCCTTCAGCGCCTCGATCATATTGCCGGTCGCGATCTCTTCGTCCGTCCCGCTCGGAGCAACGACAAAGATGCCCTCCATGTCAGCGACCGCAGCCTTGAGCGAGGGAAGATCAGCGTAGCTCGCAAGCACGACCTCAGCGCCGGGATGGATTTGGCGAAGTTGTTCGGCCTTTTCCGGGCTGCTCGATGCGAGGCGCAGGCGGATCGAGGGCGCTTCCCTGCTCAGGAAATCGGCCAGTGGTCCCCCGATGCGTGCTGCCGCGCCGAAAATGAGCACGGATTTGGGGATGGGTTTCCGATTATAGGGCGTCGTTGTCATGATCGCAAAATCCCTGAAGAAGGTCGTATGAAAGGAAGGCCCGGGAAGATCGGGCCAGGCTCCGCAGTTCACGTTTCAATATCTTGCCACTGGCGTTACGGGGCAGTGCATCGACTATGATCACCCGCTTGGGCACCTTGAACGCGGCAAGATGCGCGCGACAATGGGCGATCAGCGTGGTTTCCTCGACCGTCATGCCGTCCCGGGGGGCCACGACAGCGGCAACCATTTCGATCCAGCGCGGATCAGGCAGGCCGATCACGGCGACTTCGGCGACATGGGGGTGGGCATAGATCGCCTCCTCGACTTCGCGTGAGGAGACATTCTCCCCGCCCGTCTTGATCATGTCCTTCTTGCGGTCGACGACGGTGATATAGCCATCCTCGTCAATCGTCGCGAGGTCGCCGCTGTGGAACCACCCACCTGCGAAGGCCTCTGCGGTTCGTACCGGATCATTCCAATAGCCTTTCATCAATTGCGGAGAGCGATGCACGATCTCGCCGGTTTCCCCCGGAGCGACGTCGCGCATCCGCTCGTCGACGACACGGGTCGAAACGTGCAATGCGGGACGTCCCGCCGATCCGGCCCGCGCTTCCTGCTCATGAGGAAACAGGATGGTCGCGACCGGAGCGATTTCCGTCTGGCCATAGAGGTTCCAGAGCCGAAGCCCCGGCAGCCTGCGCTGAAGTTCCCGCAAGACCTCGACCGGCATGATCGACGCGCCATAATAGCCCTTGGCGATATGCGACAGATCATGTTGATCGAACAGCGGCGAGCGCAGCAAGCTGATCCACACGGTCGGCGGGGCGAAAAAGGACGTGACCTTGTGCCGCGCGAGAAGCGGAAGGAGATTGTCGGGAGAGGGCGTCGCCGTAATGATGTTGGTGGCCCCCACCTGCAATGCCGGCCCCATCATCGCGTCGAGTTGGGCGCAGTGGAACAGCGGCAGGGCATGGAGCGCCACGACATCGGCTGTCCATTCGCAATCGACGATGCAGGATTGATATTCCCACAATAGCGATGCGTGCGTCAGCATGGCCCCCTTTGGCCGGGATTCCGTGCCGCTCGTATAGATGAGCTGGAGCAGGTCTTCCGCGCTGGCGCTTTCCTCCGGCGGCGGGCCGTTCGTCAGGATTTCGCGCCAGGAGGGAAATTCATGAGGCGCCGGATCGGTTTCCCCGTCCAGACCATAGATCGCCTCTATGGCCGCTGGCGCGGCGTCGCTTGCGATGGAGCGTGTCGTTGCATCCGCGAACAGCAGGCGCGCGCCGGAATGTTCAAGGATGTATCGCACCTCATCGCTGTTCAGCAGGAAGTTGACCGGCACCAGCACCGCGCCAAGCCGCGCGACCGCGAAGCGGACGGCCATGAAGCTGTGGCTGTTTCGTGCCAGGATGGCGATGCGATCGCCCTTTCCAAACCCCCGCATCGCAAGGCCTCGGCACAGGCTGTCGGCAAGACTGTCAAGTTCGGCGTAAGTCCATGTCACGGAGCCACAGACTATGGCCCGCCGGTTTCCGTTCCGCGCGGCGCTGCGGCGCAGCATCATGGACAGGTTCTGGCAGAGGGCTGGCTCCATTATTCACTTCTCCACCTTGCAAGCATTGGGCGCCGTTCAGGCGCTCTCGGGGTTTGCGGCTGCCGCGCGAATGAGTTTGTCGAGCAGCAACCGGGCCTTCACGCCGCCGGCATCGACGCCATAAGCGCGGAGTTTACGATGCGGCATCCGGTCGATCGAAAGCTGCTGCGCCTCGAGTACCTCGACATCTTCTTCGAAAACCTTGCCCTGAGCGGCCGTCAGGCGATTGAAGGCTTCATCATCATCGATGTCGAAATTGCGCGCCGACCCCCAGAAATAATGGCATGTCTTCGCGGTGGCGGGCGTGATGAAATCGAGGATGAATGATTGTATTTCCGCCTTGCCATGGTCTTCGAGCGTCACTTCATGCTCGACCCGGGCCACGCCGACGTCGATCAGGACGCCGGCCGGCGGGAGATAGGTGATGATCTGCCAGCGATCGACCGGCCCGTCATGACCGCCCATCAGTGATCGATAGAGCGGGGCCGGCACAACCGCGGGCATCCAGCGCGAAGTGACTACCCGATCCGGGAAGACCTGTGTTTCGATCGGAAACTGATGCAGTTCCTTTTGGCCGATGCTGCTGGCGTGCACGGTCGTCTCATGGGTGAGATCCATCAGATTGTCGATGAACAGCCGGTAATCGCATCTGACCTCGAACACGCCCCCATCGACGCGCCAGCCTTCGGCTTCGTTCATCCAGAGATGCGGCAATAGCGAGGGGTCGGCGCGGTCGGCATCGCCTATCCAAACCCAAACGAACTTCTGCCGCTCCACGATGGGATAGGCGCGCGCGCAAACCGCGCGGTTGACAGGATCGCCGCCGGGCATTTCGAGGCATTGCCCGGCGGAATCAAGCAGAAGCCCATGATAGCGGCACTGAATGGCATCACCGATCACCGTGCCCATCGACAGGGGCAGCAGCCGATGCGGGCAGGCGTCTTCCAACGCGACGACCGTGCCGTCCTCGCGCCGGTAGAGCATGACTGGTTCGTCGCAGATCAACCGGGCGAGCGGCTTGCGGCCAACCTCATGACTCCAGGCAATCACATACCATTGGTTGCGCGCGAAAATGGTCATGCTGGTTGCTTCTCTGCTTGCCGCGAGGGCAAGGAAGCCGCCTTCTCGATCATGGCGCGTTCGAAGATGATGTGACGCATGTGAAGGCCGGGAAGGTCGCCGCGGACACTCAGTTCCCGGTAATCAGCCAGATCCTCGTCGGTCCAGGTCCGCTCGACCAGTTCGAGCGCCTCTTCGTCCTCCATGAAAGCCTTGTAGGCGACCCGCGCTATGGCATCCGTCACATCCGGCCGGTCGATGGCGACATCGCGGGCCTGCGCATAGAAATAATGGCAGCTATGCTGCGTTTCCGGCGTGAAACAGTGGATGATCTTGTTGTGAAACTCGGCCCGTCCATTCACGCCGCCATCCAGGTCCTCGATCATCGTATGGGCGATGTGAAAGGCAGGTGACGTGAACCAGCTTTCCGACAGGCGATTGCAGCGGTGGCCTTCATTGCCGATGATCAGCGCATTGGCGCCATTAATGACCCGGCCCTCATCCTTGCGGGTGACGACGACCTGATGCCCTTTGCGCTCCGTCCTGAAGGGGAGCTGGCTGAAAGTGACGTCCCCCACGGCATCGCCATGAAGATAGGGGAAATGGGTGAGGTCGAGCACATTCTCGTGCAACCGAATATAGTTGCTGCGGCAATGGATATATCCGGTGAAGCCGGCATGGTCGGGATCGGACAGCCAGTGATGATCGGGGATCGTTGCTGGATCGGCATGCGCGGGATCGCCCATCCATATCCACAGGAAGAGCGCACGCTCGACCAGCGGATAAGCTGGCGTGCCCAATCCCTTGGGAACGGTGGATTGCGATGGCACTGCGATGCATCGACCATCGCTGCCGAATGCCAGTCCATGATACCCGCATGTCACGGTGTCACCGACAAGCTTTCCGCTCGAGAGCGGAAAGGAGCGATGAGGGCAGCGGTTGTGCAGGGCGACAGCCGTTCCATCCTCGCAGCGGTAAAGCAGAACGCCGATGCCCAGGATCTTGCGATCCTGCAGGCGCCGGTCGATCTCGCTCGACAATGCGGCGACATACCATTCGTCGCGTACGAATGGCGTCGTATGATCCGCCAGCGATTGTGTCATTGCGCCTCTCCGTTTTTTGGCTTGCGTGGCCCGGTTATTTGAAGCGGGGACCCTGTTTCCGGGCGAACTGATCCAGACGCTCCTGGGACTCGTTGCCGAACGTGTAATGGGCCGCCATCTGCTCCAGCATGAAGCCATCGTCCTGGCCAAGGTCGAACATGCGCGGCAGGACATTGCAGATCGTCCAGTTGGACAGCGCGACATTCTCGCTGATCGTTCTCGCCAGTTCCTTGGCCTTTTCAAGGGCTTCATCCGGCTCGACAAGATATTGGCACAGATTCAGCCCATGTCCCTCTTCTGCGGAGAGAATGCGGCGGGTCAGCATCATGTCGGCCATTCGGGCATAACCCAGCAGGCGCTGAATACGGACCGAACCGCCGCCACCCACGAAGATGCCTCGCATGGCCTCCGGCAGCCCGAAATAGGTGGTCCGGTCGGCGACGCGAATCTGCGCGGCGGCAGCGAGTTCCAGACCATATCCGATCACCGCTCCGCGCAAGGCGGCAACAAAGGGAATGCGTCCTCTGGCAATGGCATCGAAACCCTGATGGCCTTCATGCCGATCGCGCTTCTGATCGTCGGAAACTCCCGCCCGCCGCCGGACTCCCATGTCCACAAGGTCGAGGCCGGCGGAGAAGTGGTCGCCATGACCGAAGATCACGCCCGCCCTGGCCTCCAACCCGGCGCGTTCGGCGGCCCGGATCAGCTGGTTGGCGGCCTCGCTGCTCAAGGCGTTGCGCTTGCTGGGACGGTTGATGCCGATAAGGGCGATGTCCCCATCGAGTTCGTAGGTCACATAGGAGTCAGTCACGTCGTCATCCATTTTCTGGTGCTTGATATGCTTGCACTTCGCATGATCGTTTCAGACGGCTGCCGTTACGATCAGGGCGTCGAGGGCGAGCACGCCTTGCCCTTCGGGCAGGGCCAGCAGAGGATTGATGTCGATTTCCACGATATCCGGACGGGCCAGCATGAGGCGTCCGATCGCGGCGATCGCTTCGGCCACCGCCGGGACATCGACAGCTGGCGCGCCGCGAAACGCATCCAGCAGTTTGGCCGAGTTGAGCTTCCGCAATTCCGCCTCGATCTCAGCGGGCGCAAGGTCGGCCGGAAGGAGGCGCACGTCGTTCAGCGCCTCCACCATGATGCCGCCAAGACCCGCCAGAAGGACCGGCCCCCATAGCGGATCGCGCTTGGCGCCGACCACCAACTCCAGTCCCTTGGGCGCCATCGCTTCGACCAGAATACCGTCGAGCACGGTTCCGGATCGGGCTTTCCCGACTCGGTCGAGCAGTTCGACATAGGCCTCGCGCAGGGCCGCCTCGTCCTTCAGGTTGAGGATGACCCCTCCGATTTCCGTTTTGTGGGCGAGTTCGGCTGCCTGAACCTTGATGGCGACCGGATAACCGATAGCGTTCGCCATCCCGACAGCTTCATTGACGTTGCGCGTCAGCCCGCCCGCTGGCCGGCCGATGCCAAGGGCGCCCAGAACCTCCTTGCCCAGCCATTCCGGCTGTGGTCCCGGTCGAAGCGCCGGCAAGCCATCGAGTGTCGCGAACCCGGCAGTGCCACGAGCCAGATTACGGCCATAATGCGTTACCGCCGCCACGGTCCGTAGCGCCCGCTCGGGCGAACGCGACAGCAGAATGCCGTGTTCGCGGGCAAGCGCGACGAAATCGGCCGGAATTTTCGAATCCTCGCCCAGTGCCGTCAAGAGGACCGGCTTGTCCGTGTCCTTCACCACCTCAACGAACGGGGCCAGCCATTTCGCGGCATCCGGGCCGAGCGCCGGCACGGCTACCGCGACCGAACCGATGGCTGGATCCTGAACCAGCACCCGCAGCGCGTCCGCCGTCAGGGGAATATCGAACGCTGCCTGGGTCGTAAGATCGAGAGGATTTTTCGGCGGCGTGAATTCGGGAAGACGCGGCGTGAGCAAGGCCTCGCTTGCAGCCGAAAGCGGAGGCAGCTCCAGTCCCAGTGTTTCGAAATAGTCATGTGCAATCGCGCAGAAGGCGCCTGAGGTGGTGATGACAGCCGGGGCCAGCACGGGCGGACGGGGATTGCGCACAAGCAATTCGGTAGCGTCGATCCACTCTTCCAGCGTGTCCACCACCAGAACGCCTGCCCGGGACGCCAACACCTTCATGGTCGCATAATCACCGGCCAGCGCTCCGGTATGCGAAGCCGCCGCCTGTTGCGCCTTTGCGCCGCGGCCGGTGTGATAAAGCACCAATGTCTTGCCTGACGCGCGCGCCATCGCAACGGCTTCCAGAAACTCGGCCGGCCGCCTGATATGTTCGGCATACAGCGCAATGACGCTGACCGCCGGATCGTCTGCCATGAACGCGATATAGTCCGAGAGGCCGAGCCCGGCCTCATTGCCGGTCGAGATGCGATAGGCCACGGGGAGGTTGCGTTCCTCAAACCCCCAGAACGCATGCCCCATGAGTCCGCCGCTTTGGGAGACGATGGCCAGGGCGGGCAAACTGTCGGAGGGCGGCGCTTCGGCAGGCGGCACGGGAATGAAGCCGATGTCGATACGATCGATGTAATTGGTAAAGCCAAGGCAATTGGGGCCGACGATTCCCACGCCAGCTTCCTCCACACGTCGCGTCAGCTCCTCCTGCGCACCGCGTGCCCCTTCGCCTGTTTCCGCAAAGCCGGAGGCGAACACGACCGCTGCCGCGATCTCCCTCTCGATGCAGCCTTCTATAGCCTCCTCGACCCCGGCTGCCGGTAGCGTCAGGACGGCAAGGTCGATCCCCGCGGGCAGGTCGCTCATGCTCGTCAGAATAGGACGCCCACCAATCTCGCCACCGCTTCGTCCCACCAGATGCACGTCGCCAGCAAAATCGTTCTGATCCAGCAGTCCGACCAGAATGCCACTTGGCGATCCGGGGCGCGCCGACGCGCCGATCACCGCCACTGATTGCGGTCGCAGCAGGCGGGCGACCAGATCCTTTCGCAATCCGATTCGAGGAAGCCCTTCGGCAGGCCGCACGGTAGCATCCACTTTCATACCCTTCATCATCCTCTACGCTTTCTCAGATCGCTGAATGACCCAATCAGATAACAAATTCCAGAAGAATATTCCATGTGGACAATTTATATGCAATGTCATGGAGATCCGGGAACAGGGAGAATTGATTGGTGTTGAAGGTCAACTTTAAACCGCTGGATCGGCTTGCCGATTTCGCATTCCTTCTCGGTCATGTGCTTCAGGTCGAAGATCGGCCCTGGCTGCCGGGAATTCAGACGCCCGATACGCGCGCGCTTCTTCTCGATCAGGCCGATGGCTTTTTTCGCAAAACCATCGCCCCCTTGCGGATAGTGGGGGATGCCGAGGGGACGCGATTCGAAGATGGACGGGTCGTCACGCCTTCGGGCTTCAGGGCCGCCTACGAACAGCTCATTGAAGGAGGATGGCACGCAAGCCCGGTTCCCGAAGAGGAGGGAGGGATCGGTCTTTCGACCCTGATCAGCCAATGCATTGAGGAAATGGGCGCCGGCGCAAACATCGCCTTTCAAATGTTCCATGGCTTCACCGCGTCCGCGATTCACGTCGTCCGCCTGTTTGGCGAGTCATGGCTGGCCAATCTCGTCAATCCGAAGCTGGTGGCGGGGAAATGGTCGGCGACGATGTGCCTGACCGAACCGGAAGCGGGATCGGACCTGACAAATGTGCGGACCCGCGCAGTCGTCCAGGCTGATGGCACCTACAGGATTTCCGGGAGCAAGATATTCATATCCGCGGCTGATCATGATCTCACGGATAACATCGTCCACATCGTCCTGGCGCGCGCCCGGGACCTGGAGGGGCAGGAGCGACCGGGGCTGGCCGGCCTCAATGTCTTCGCGGTGCCGAAATGGAGCTTCCGGGACGGCGCCCGTAATGGTGTCGAGGTTGTCGCGATCGAACATAAAATGGGTCTTCACGGCAATCCGACCTGCGCCGTCGAGTTCGAAAATGCTGTCGGCCATCTCCTGGCTCCGGGCAAACATGGCAGCGCGGCGGGCATGGCTCCGCTTTTCGAGATGATGAACCATGCGCGCCTTTCGACCGGCATCGGTGCGCTTGGGGTGGCCGCCGCTGCGATGGAAATGGCCCATCAATATGCAACGGAGCGCCGCTCCGGCAGAGCCATGGGTTCGGCCGCTGTCCGCAGCGCTCCGGCCGACCCCATCATTCTTCACCCGGATGTCCGGAGGATGGTCATGTCCGGCTGGGCGTTCGTCGAAGGGGGGCGCGCCATGATCTCCTGGACGGCCTTGCTGATCGAAGAGGCACGGCATCATCCTGATCCGGATGTGCGTCAGGAAAGCGCCCTGCTGGCGCAACTGCTTACGCCGATCATAAAGGCGTTCCTGACCGATCACGCTCATGCCGTTTGCGATGATTGCATCCAGATTCACGGCGGCCACGGCTATGTTCGCGAAACCGGCATAGAGCAGTTCGTCAGGGACGTCCGGATCACCAGGATTTACGAAGGCGCCAACGGGATACAGGCGCAGGATCTGGTGATGCGCCGGATGACCGTTGGGGACGGCATGGCCGTTCGCGTGTTGCTCGGGCAAATCGACGCTTTTCTGGACGCCCAGTCGAATTCAGGACCCAACATCATCATGAACGGCCTGAAGCAGGCGACGATGCATCTCGAAGCCGCGGTCGCGCTTGCAAATGACTATCGTTCCGCGCGTCCTGATATCCTGCTCACCTGTTCAACCGATCTTCTGGAATTGTTCGGCTTGGTGCTGGTGGGTTGGCGTCTGGCGGTTTCGGCCACCATCGCCCGCCATGTCGGCGAGGAGTTGTTCACGCACAAGAGGCTCCTGGCGGAACAATGGGCGGTTCGTCATGCAGTGCTGAGTGGCAGCCTCCTTGAACGCATGAAGTGTGCGAATCTGGCGTTCGATGCCGGGGACGCATCGACATGGCGCTAACATCCGGCGAGACGAGTGCGCTTGGGACCGAATGTTCCATCAGCGGAGCGCCGGCATAGCCCATGTTCCGCTCGCAAGCCGTTTCGAAAAAACGAAACCCGGTTTCGATGCTCCAGATAGGAAACCCTTGAGCGCCGGCTTGTCGATTTGATGGGCAATGCCTTCGAGGTTGAGCCCGAAGGCAAAAATCAGTTTCCGTCAGAAATATGGTGCGGTCGAGAAGACTCGAACTTCCACGGCCTTTCGGCCACAACGACCTCAACGTTGCGCGTCTACCAATTCCGCCACGACCGCACATTTCCTAGGGAACCGGCGGGGCCGGTGCCTTGGTAGGAGGCGCCCTTAGCAAAGGCTTTTGGGTCGTGCAACAACCTATCTGTATGCGCGTTATTTTGGACAGAGAAAGTCGGGGGAGCGAGCGAAGGATAAGGGAAGGGTTGATGATGTCCGCGCGCTTCTGGTTATTTTCATTGGCTTGTGCGGGGGCGGCGTTGACGGGCGGCTTCGGACTGGGGTTCTACGCCACGACGCCGCCGAAAATCGGCACGGAAACGGTGCTGCCCGAAGCCGTCCCCCCGGACGGATCAGATCATGACCTGACGTCCACCGATCTGACCGGCCCGGCGATCATCCATTGCAAGGGTTGTGGCCCGACGCTCGCTGATCGCCGGATGGCGGTGGACATGGTGGACATGGCGGGCGGGGACGGCACGAACGATCCGATGATGCGCGATTATGCCGCGCAGGATGAGGTCATCCCCACTGATGAAGCCGAGCCGCCGCCGGCGGTGCGAACGCTGCCCGAATCGATCGAGCGATTCGCGGCCGGGGAGGGGGAGGACGCTTGGGGCTCTGTCAGGGTTGCGCAGGTCCAGAATGACAAAACGCCCGCCGAGGAAGCCCCGGCGGACGTCGCTGTCTCTTACTGAGCGAAACGCTTATTCGGCGGCCACCACTTCCGCAGGCGTGTCGCTCAGAGGATGGGCGAGGCGGCTGACCATTTCCTTCGGACAGACCTGCCAGAAGTAACGGCGCCAGCGATCCCAATCATCCAGGATGGTGTTCGACCATTTGCTGTCGGTCGCCACCGCGTGCTGGGCGATCAGCGACTTCAGCTCCGCTTCCCAATGGGCGCTTTCCAGCCGCTGCCAGACGATGCTCTCCGGGTTGGCGCGCGTCGGGAAGCTGCCATCCTCATCGAGGATGAAGGCCATGCCGCCGGTCATGCCTGCGCCGAAGTTCGCGCCGGTCTTGCCCAGGATGACCGCCGTGCCGCCGGTCATATATTCGCAGCCATTGGCGCCGCAGCCCTCGACCACCACCTGCGCGCCCGAGTTGCGGACGGCGAAGCGTTCCCCGGCCTGACCCGCGGCGAACAGCTTGCCGCTGGTCGCGCCGTAGAGGACGGTGTTGCCGATGATGGTATTGTCCTTGCTCGACAGCGGCGAGGAGACGGTCGTGCGCACCGTGATGATGCCGCCCGACAGGCCCTTGCCGACATAGTCGTTGGCATCGCCGAATACTTCGAGCTTGATGCCCTTGCAGAGGAAGGCGCCCAGCGACTGGCCTGCCGACCCGCGCAGCCGCACGGTCAGATGGCCGTCCGCCAGGCTCGACATGCCGAACTTCTCGGTCACGGCGGCCGACAGACGCGTGCCCACGGCTCGATGCGTGTTGCGCACCGTGTAGGTGAGCTGCATCTTCTCGCCACGCTCGAACACCGCGCGGGCATCCTTCATCATCTGCGCGTCGAGGCTGTCCGGCACGGCATTGCGCCATTCGGTCAGGCTGAAACGGCGCTGATCGTCGGGCGCGTCCACCTTGGCGAGGATCGGGTTGAGGTCGAGATCGTCCAGATGTTCGGCGCCGCGATTGACCTGCTTCAGCAGCTCGGTGCGGCCGATCACCTCGTCCAGGCTGCGATAGCCCAGACGCGCCAGGATCTCGCGAACCTCTTCCGCGATGAAGGTCATGAGGTTGATGACCTTCTCCGGCGTGCCGGTGAACTTCTCGCGCAGCTTCTCGTCCTGCACGCAGACGCCGACGGGACAGGTGTTGCTGTGGCACTGACGCACCATGATGCAACCCATGGCCACCAGCGACAGCGTGCCGATGCCGAACTCCTCGGCGCCCAGGATCGCCGCGATCACGATGTCGCGGCCGGTCTTGAGTCCGCCATCGGTGCGCAGCTTCACGCGATGGCGCAGGCCGTTGAGTGTGAGCACCTGATTGGCTTCCGACAGGCCCATTTCCCATGGCGTGCCGGCATATTTCACCGACGTCTGCGGTGAAGCGCCGGTGCCGCCGACATGGCCCGCGACCAGGATGACGTCGGCATGCGCCTTCGCCACGCCCGCCGCCACGGTGCCGATGCCGGCCTGGCTGACCAGCTTCACGCAAACGCGCGCGCGCGGGTTGATCATTTTGCAGTCGTAGATGAGCTGTGCGAGATCCTCGATCGAATAGATGTCATGGTGCGGCGGCGGCGAGATCAAAGTCACGCCAGGCGTCGCATGGCGCAGCTTGGCGATGAACTCGGTCACCTTGAAACCGGGCAGCTGGCCACCCTCGCCGGGCTTGGCGCCTTGGGCCACCTTGATCTCGATTTCTTCGGCCGACCCCAGATATTCGGCATGGACGCCGAAGCGGCCGGACGCGATCTGCTTGATCACCGAGTTGGCATTGTCGCCATTCTCATAGGGCTTGAAGCGGTTCGCATCCTCGCCGCCTTCGCCCGAAACGGCCTTGGCGCCGATGCGGTTCATGGCGATCGCCAGCGTCTCATGCGCCTCCGGAGAGAGCGCGCCCAGCGACATGCCCGGCGTCACGAAACGCTTGCGGATTTCGGTGGTTGCCTCGACCTCGTCGATCGGCACCGCCTCGCGGGCGAAGTTGAACTCCAGCAGGTCGCGCAGATAGACCGGCGGCAAGTCGCGCACGCCGCGCGAGAATTGCAGATAGGTCGAATAGCTGTCGGTCGCGACCGACGTCTGCAACAGATGCATCAGCTGCGCCGAATAGGCATGCGTCTCGCCGCCATTGCGTTGGCGGTAGAAGCCGCCGACCGGCAGGCGCACCACGGCGCTGTCATAGGCGGCGTCATGGCGCAGCTTCGCGCTGTAATGGAGTGACTGATAGCCCTCGCCCGAAATCTTCGCCGGCATGCCGGGGAAGAGATCGTTGACCAATGCGCGGGACAGACCCACGGCTTCGAAATTATAGCCGCCGCGATAGGAGCTGATGACCGCGATGCCCATTTTGGACATGATCTTCAGCAGGCCTTCGTTGATCGCGACGCGGAAGCGTTCGAAACACTGATCGAGCGACAGATTGCCGAACAGGCCGCGCGCATGGCGGTCGGCGATGCTGGCTTCGGCCAGATAGGCGTTCACCGTGGTTGCGCCGACGCCGATCAGCACCGCGAAATAATGGGTGTCGAGCGCTTCTGCGCAGCGTACGTTGATCGACGCATAGCTGCGCAGCCCCTTGCGGACGAGATGCGTGTGCACCGCCGCCGCCGCCAGCACGCCGGCAATGGCGATGCGGTCGGCATTGACATGCTCGTCGGTCAGGAAGATTTCGGTGCGGCCTTCGCGGACGGCCTGCTCGGCTTCCTCCCGGATGCGGGCGATGGCGGCGCGCAGCTGCTCCTGCCCGCCCTCGGCGGGGAAAGTGCAGTCGATTTCCGCGACGGCCGGACCGAAATGCCCTTTCAGCTTCGCCCATTCGGCCGAGGTCAGCACCGGCGAATCCAGCACCAGCACATGGCTGTTCTGTGTGTCCTGCTCCAGGATATTGTGGAGGTTGGAAAAGCGCGTCTTCAGGCTCATCACGTACCGCTCGCGCAGTGGATCGATCGGCGGGTTGGTGACCTGGCTGAAATTCTGGCGGAAGAAATGGCTGACGGTGCGCGGCTTGTCGGAAATGACGGCCAGCGGCGTGTCATCGCCCATCGATCCGACGGCTTCCTTCGCATCCTCGACCATCGGCGCGAGGATCAGCTCCATATCCTCCAGCGTCATGTTGGCGGCGACTTGGCGGCGCGTCAGCTCGGCCTTGTCCCAGCTGGGCAGGGCAGACGGCGCGTCGGCCAGATCATTGACCGTCATGAAGTCCTTGATCAGTTCCGAATAGGGGCGCTCGCCCGCAATCTGGTCCTTGATCTCATGATCGTCGAAGATCACGCCTTCCTGCAGGTCGACGGCGATCATCTGGCCCGGACCCATGCGGCCCTTCCGGACGATGGTGGTTTCGGGAACCACGACCATGCCGGTTTCCGAACCCACGATCAGCAGATTGTCGCCAGTCAGCGTGTAGCGCAGCGGACGCAGCGCATTGCGGTCGACGCCCGCCACGACCCAGCGGCCATCGGTCATCGCCAGCGCGGCGGGGCCATCCCACGGCTCCATCACGGAGGCGAGATATTCATACATGTCCGAATGCGCCTGCGGCAGTTCGGCGGCGGCCGACTGATAGGCTTCGGGCACGAGCATCAGCTTCGCGGTCGGCGCATCGCGGCCGGAGCGGCAGATCGCCTCGAACACGGCGTCGAGCGCAGCGGTGTCGGACGCGCCCGCCGGGATCACGGGCTTGATGTCCTCCGACTGCTCGCCAAAGGCAAGCGAGGCCATCTTGATCTCGTGGCTCTTCATCCAGTTCTTGTTGCCGCGAATGGTGTTGATCTCACCATTATGCGCGAGCGTGCGGAACGGCTGGGCCAGCCACCATTGCGGGAAGGTGTTGGTCGAATAGCGCTGGTGGAAGATAGCCACCCGGCTCTCGAACCGCTCGTCCTGCAGGTCGGGGTAGAAGACCGACAGCGATTCCGCGAGGAACAGGCCCTTGTAGATGATCGAGCGGCAGCTCAGCGAGCAGACATAGAAGTCCTGGATCTGCGCGGCGATGACCTTCTTCTCGATCCGGCGGCGGATGAGGTAGAGGTCCTTTTCGAACTCGGCCTGATCGCGTTCCTCCGGCATCGGCCCGGCGATCATGATCTGCTCGATCTCGGGGCGGGTGCGCTGCGCCTTCTCGCCGATGACGGAGACGTCGACCGGCACCTGACGCCAGCCATAGATGGTGTAGCCCGCGTCGATGATCTCGGCCTCGACGATGGTGCGGCAGGTTTCCTGCGCGGAGAGGTCCGTGCGCGGCAGGAAGATCATGCCGACGGCCAGGCGATTAGGCAGCGGCTTGTGGCCCGAATCCGCGATCGCATCGTCGAAGAAGCGCACCGGCAGGTCCACATGGATGCCCGCGCCGTCGCCGGTTTTGCCGTCCGCGTCGACCGCGCCACGGTGCCACACCGCCTTAAGCGCATCGATCGCGCTGGCGACCACGCGGCGGCTCGCGCGGCCGTCAGTCGCGGCGACCAGGCCGACGCCGCATGCATCGCCTTCCATTTCGGGGTGATACATGCCCTCAGCGGCAAGGCGCGCGCGCTCTTCGGGGCTCGCCATATAGGGGGTGTTGGCCATGGATGCCTCCTCGTAAATCCGTCGGTTCGAGCCTGTCTCAAATCCCTCTGCCACGTTCTC
Organism: Sphingobium sp.; assembly: GCF_032153725.1. Classification (GTDB taxonomy): domain Bacteria; phylum Pseudomonadota; class Alphaproteobacteria; order Sphingomonadales; family Sphingomonadaceae; genus Sphingobium. Next base: position 92,134 of record NZ_JALDYQ010000005.1, read on the forward strand.
GACAAGCTCGAACCGAACGGGCGGAATTTTTGCGCTTTAGGCGGCGACCTTCTCGCTGGCCGCAGCCTTCGCCTTGAGATAGCGGTGCATATGCTCGGTCACGTCGCGGCCGTCGCGGATCGCCCACACCACCAGCGAAGCGCCGCGCACAATGTCGCCGGCGGCGAACACGCCGTCCATGCTGGTCATCATCGTCTTGTGATCGACGCGCAGCGTGCCCCAACGGGTAACCGACAGGTCATCCGCGCCGAATAGCCTGGGCAGGTCCTCCGGATCGTAACCCAGCGCCTTGATGACGAGATCGGCTTCCAGCGTGTGTTCCGTGCCCGGATCGGCTTCCGGCGCGCGGCGGCCTGATGCGTCGGGTTGGCCGAGGCGCATCTTGGTGACCCTGACGCCGGTGACATGCTCCGTGCCTTCGAAAGCGATCGGCGCGGAAAGCCAGACGAACTCGACGCCCTCTTCCTCGGCATTGGCGACTTCGCGCTGCGATCCGGGCATATTGTCGCGGTCGCGGCGATAGAGGCACTTCACCGAAGTCGCGCCCTGGCGGACGGCGGTGCGGACGCAGTCCATCGCGGTATCGCCGCCGCCGATCACGACGACCTTCTTGCCATTGGCGTGCAGCGAACCGTCCTCATGCTCCGGCACGGCGTCGCCGAACCCAGCCTTGTTGGAGGCGATCAGGAAATCCAGCGCCTTCACCACGCCCGGCGCGCCGACGCCCGGCGCCTTGATGTCGCGCGGCTTGTACACGCCGGTTGCGATCAGGATGGCGTCATGCCGGGCGCGCAGTTCCTCCATCGTCGCGTCGCGGCCGACCTCGAAGCTTTCATGGAACACGATGCCGCCGTCCTTCAGGCGCTGGATGCGGCGCATGACGACATCCTTCTCCAGCTTGAAACCGGGGATGCCGTAAGTCAGCAGGCCGCCCGCACGGTCGTGCCGGTCATAGACATGCACGTCATAGCCCGCGACGCGCAGATATTCCGCCGTGGTCAGACCCGCAGGCCCCGCGCCGATCACGCCGACCGACTGGCCGAGCGGCTTGCCGGGAACCAGCGGTTCGACCCAGCCTTCCTTCCAGGCGGTGTCGGTGATGTATTTTTCGACCGAACCGATGGTGACGGAGCCATGGCCCGAAAATTCGATCACGCAATTGCCTTCGCACAGGCGATCCTGCGGGCAGATGCGGCCGCAGATTTCCGGCATGGTGCTGGTCAGGTTCGACAGCTCATAGGCTTCGCGCAGCCGCCCCTCGGCGGTCAGGCGCAGCCAGTCCGGAATATGATTGTGCAGCGGACAATGGGTCGAGCAATAGGGTACGCCGCATTGCGAACAACGCGACGCCTGTTCTTCGGCCCTCTCCAATATGAAGCTGCGGCTGATTTCGAGGAAATCGTCGGCACGATCGTCAGCCGAACGCTTCTCGGGATAGGCCTGGCCCGTTCCCACGAATTTCAGCATTGGATTGTCTGCCATGATGAGTCCTACGAAATGAATTGCAGGGTGCGCATAGCAGAAAAACCCGGAGAGTCACGCGGATTTTGGTATATATGTCAACATATATGCCCTAATTATACCCGAAATTTTGCAGAAGCGAAGGTCGCCCCCAATTATCTTTCGCGAATTAAGTCCGTAGCGGTCCTATCTGGCGGAAAGCCAGAGCAGAGCGCCAATGCCCGCAACTATTCGATACCAGGCGAAGGGCGTGAACCCCTGCCGCGATACCAGGCCGACAAACCATTTGATCACCAGCAGCGCGACGATGAACGACACGACGAAACCCAGCGCGATACTGCTCCAGCCGACCTGCGCCGAGGTGATCTGATCGCCCTTTTTGAGCAGTTCCAGCGTGGAAGCGCCCAACATGGTGGGAATGGCGAGGAAGAAGCTGAACTCCGCCGCCGTGCGCCGCTCGACCCCCAGCGTCAGCGCGCCCATGATCGTCGCGCCGGAGCGGCTGACACCCGGGATCATTGAAATGCACTGGATGAAGCCGATGCCGACAACGCGCAGAAGGGGAATATCGGCAATGCCGTGAAAGCGGTTTTCCTTCACCATCCGCTCGATCAGCAGGATCGCGACGCCGCCGACGATCAGTGCCCAGGCCACGACCTTCGGCGCGCCCAGCAGCGTTTCGATATAGTCGTGCAACGCCAGGCCGATCACTGCCGAAGGGATGAAGGCGATGAGAAGATTGCGCAGGAAACGCCAGCTCGTCGGCTCCTTGCGCAGCAGGCCCATCGCCACAGCCCAGAAGGTCCGCCAGTATAGCACCACCACCGCCAGGATCGCGCCCAGCTGGATCACCACATTGAACATCGCCCAGACCGAGGCGTCATAGCCCAGCAATTCGCTCGCCAGGATCAGGTGGCCGGTCGAGGACACGGGCAGGAATTCGGTCAGTCCCTCGACGATGCCAAGCAGGATGACGGTCAGATAATGCAGGTCCATGGGCGGGTCAGGTCCTTGCGGTCAGACAAAGGGAAGCCCTCCCCCGGATGGGGGAGGGCCTAAGGAAGGAAAGCCATTGTGCAGGAGCGAAGGGCTCACGCAAAGGCGGGACAGCACGGTCGGTCGCGGCCCGCCGTCGGTCCGGCTCAGGCCTGAACCCGCCCGGCAAAACGGCCATGCTTGCGATAGCGAACCAGCCATTTTTCCGCGACGGGGGGCATGGGCGTGGGCGGGACGCCCAGATCGGCCAGCCCGTTCGCGCCGGCCGCGACGACATTGTCCTTGCCCAGCATGGCCAGCTGATCGCGGGTGATCGGTCCGCCCGGCAGCATGGCGATCAGCGAGGCTAGCGAAGCAGGAACCGCGCACAGGCTGCGCTCACGGCCGATGGTCCTGGCGATCCAGGCGTTCAGCTCCAGCATGCTGTAGGTCTGCGGCCCGCCCAGCTCATAGGTTTTGCCGCCATGAACACCCGGCTTTTCGGCGGCATGGGCGACGGCCTGCGCCACATCCGCGACATAGACGGGCTGGAATTTGGTGCTGGCGCCGATCACCGGTACCACCGGGGCGAGGCGGATGATTTCGGCGAAACGGTTGAGGAACTGATCCTCGGGGCCGAAAATGATCGACGGACGGATGATCGTGGCATTGGGGAAAGCGGCCCTGACCGCGGCTTCGCCCGCTGCTTTCGATCGGCCATAGGCGGACGGGCTTTGCGCGTCGGCGCCGATGGCGGAGATGTGGACCAGCGCCTTGACGCCTGCTTCCGCCGCCGCCTTTGCGACATTGGCGGCGCCGTCATGATGCGATCCTTCGAAATCGCCGGAGAGGACGCCAACCAGATTGATGACGATATCGCTGCCGGCAATGGCGCGGACGACGCTCTCGGGCTTGCGGATGTCGGCCGCGACGAACTGGGTCTGGCCGAGGCCGCCCAGCGGCTTGACGCGCAGTGCGGTCGCGAGATCGCGTTGGGCCACGCGTACCCGGGCGCCCCGCGCCATCAGCGCCTGAGCGACCTGCCGGCCCAGAAAGCCGCCGCCGCCGAACACCGTAACCAGACTGTCCTTCATCACGCGTCCCATGCCTGTCTTTTGAAAGGGATGACTCTTGGGCATCCCCTTGCAACAGCCGCTGCCCGCTGACAACCGCCTTACGCTTTTTTAGCCGATCGAGCCCTGCAAATCAGCAATCATCCACAGGCCAAGGGCCAGGAACAGCAGCGCCGCGCCGACCTGAAGCGCGCGCATCGGCACCTTCTTCGCCAGCACGTCGCCGAACAGCACGGCGGGCACATTGGCGATCATCATGCCCAATGTGGTCCCAGCGGTCACGGCAAGGATATTGTCGAACCGGGCGCCCAGCATCACGGTCGCGACCTGCGTCTTGTCGCCCATCTCGATCAGGAAGAAGGCGATCAGCGTGGTGACGAATACGCCGGCCCTGGACGGCGCCTTCAGCGGCTCATCTTCGTCGAACGTGTCCGGGATCAGCGTCCAGGCGGCCATGGCGACGAAGCTGGCCGCGACGGCATAGCGAAACCAGGTCTGGGTCAGCACGCCCGCGACCGAATGGCCGACCAGCGCGGCGAGGAAATGATTGGCGAGCGTTGCGACCAATATGCCCAGGATGATCGGCACCGGCTTGCGGAACCGGGTGGCGAGCAGCATCGCCAGCAACTGCGTCTTGTCGCCCATTTCAGCGAGCGCGACGAGAGCGGTGGAGGTGAGAATGGCTTCCATGCAGGTCAGTCCAGGGCCGGGCGAAGAATGAAGACACAATGCCACCGCCTTCCCCCGCCCGGCAGGACGGAGAAGGTGGTGCCATTGGTCTTGCCCGATGCGAAGGACTTGCTTCACATCCCGCCCGCCACGGCCTCTCGGCCAAATATGTTGACGAACGACCCCTCCAAAAAAAGGCGGAGGGCTGGCTACTCCCCAGATGACGAGGGTTCTTTAATTCAATTGAGGCGCGAGGGCAAGTCTCAGGGTTCGCCCTTCGACTCCTGCATCCGCCGCTCCGCGAACCATTGTTCCAGTGCCTTGGCGGTGCAGCCGGTGAAGCCGTTGCTGCCGATGGCCGAGCAACTGCCGGGCAGGGTCTGCCGCTGCACCTGCTCCATGGTGGCGACCTGACTGCCCCAGCCGGGGCCGCCCACGGGCTCAGGCTTTTCACGCAGCTTCTTGGGAATGCGGTAACGTTCGGCTTCGGGCTTGCGGGCGCAGACGATGATCTCGTCGCCTTCGCCCTTGGGACAGGGATCGTCGCCATAGACGACCAGATTGAAGATTTTCCGCGGCGGTTCGGCATGGGCCGCTCCGCTGATCGTCAGCGGCGCGAACGCCAGGGCGGCAAGGGAAAGGGCGGGGAGACGCATTGACTCAAATCCTTGTTCATCCCCCGTTTCTGCCGTCCGGCTTGCCCGGTTCCGACAGCTATGTTGCAAGACGCCGCAGGGCGGCAAAAGCCGTCAGGGTTGCGGCGTCGTTGCAGGTTGCTGGGTCGGTTGCGCGTTCTGCTGCTGGGCGGCCTGCGCCTTTTCCTCCGCCACGGCGCGCGCTTCGATTGCCTTGCTCTCCGCGTCGATGGTCGAAAGGCGCCGGGCCCGCTCCGCCTCGACCAGGTCCTTCCAGCTGGCATTGTCCGCCGCCTGCCGCTCCGCCTTGGCCAGCCGCGCCAACTGCGCGAAACAGCCGGTCGCGCCGCCGCCGCCCACTGGCGAGCAGCTTTCGGTGCCGCTGCGGCCGACATATTCCATCGACTTCACCCGCTCGCCCCAAGCCTGGTGGCTGGGCTGGTTCGGGTCGCCGCGCAGCGGTTCGGGGATCCGATAGCGTTCCTCCTCGCCCTTGCGCGCGCAAACCACGATGTCGCTGCCCTGGCTTTGCGGACAGGGATCATTGCCATAGACGATGACCAGATTGACCCGTTCAGATCCGACCTGTGCTGATCCGGCCTGTGCTGATCCGGATTGCGCCGATGCCGGTGCCGGTTCCTGCACGGGACCTTGCTGCGCCAGCGCGGGCGAAACACTGCCCAGCAAAAGCATGGCGGCGATCATGCTGGTCTTCATCATGCTTCTCCTCAAATCCGTTTCGACAGCGCAATGGCGGCGCGGCACCCCAGCCGTATCATGCCCGACAACAGGGGATAGGCCACCGCCTGCTCCGCGCCATGGGCGATGGCGGCTTCGCGATGTTCGACCTCCTCCGCCTGAAAATCCGCGATGGCGGTGGCAAGTTCCGGGTCGTCCTGTCCCAATTCCCGCAACTGTTCCGAATAATGGCGGTCTATTTCCGTTTCGATCGCCGCGGTACAGGCCATGGCGGCGCGCGGGCCGATCGCCGCGGTCACCGCGCCGAGCGCAAAGCCCGCGACATTCCAAATCGGTTGCAGCGCCGTCGGCCGCACGCCCCGACGCGCGATCATCGCGTCGAAATGCTTGCGGTGGCGTTCTTCCTGCGCGGCCATGCCAGCGATCAGACGGGAATCGGGATGGCGATCGCCCATCACGGCGAGCTGCCCGGCATAGATGCGCGTCGCGCCGAACTCGCCCGCCTGGTCGACGCGCAGCATGGACGCGCGCTGCCTGTCGGTAACCCGGCGGCCGGGCTGGGGGAAATTGGGCCGGGGGAAATCCTTGGGCGCGCTCATGCCTTGCTTCCTCTGCCGAGCAACAGGGCCAAGATGGCGAGCGCGGCCGCGCCCGACAAGAGGCCGTTATAGCCCGCCATCGAAATGCCGAACAGGCTCCACGGCGCGACATCGCAGCGGGTGATCGGGGTCGCCATGATCTGGTTGAGGATGTCCGCTGAGCTACCGCCGGTGGGGCTGGTCGAGCAGGCCGTCAGCCCCTGCCACCAGCCATATTCGACCCCGGCATGGAACAGGCCGATGCCGCCACTGATGCCGATGGCCAGTCCCGCCAGTCCGGTGAACAGCGCGCTCACGCAGGCTTTGCCCCGCGTCGCATAGGCGATCAGCGCCAGCGGGATCGCCGCCATATGCGCATAACGTTGCCACCAGCACATTTCGCAGGGATGCAGCCCGCCGATGAACTGAAAGGCGTAGGCGCCCCCCAGCATGGCCAGGGGAACGATCAGCGCGAGCGCGCGGGCAAGGGGCAGGCTCTTCATAGCGCTCGCTTAAACCGTCCCATGGCTTTCGTCATGCTGAACTTGTCATGATCTGGCTGCGCTGAATGTCGATCAGTCCTAACGCGATGCAGGCTTGTGCCCGGCAGGCTGCGTCTGCGCGACAGCCGCCCCCGGCCTTGCGGCGAGACGGGACAGGGTCTTCAGCGCATAGTCGAGCTGGAAGTCCTCAATCCCCTTCTTCTTCAGATCCTCTGCCGTGGCGGCGAACCGGGGATCGTCCTTGCTGTCCTCTTCCAGCGCGGCATTGTCCGTCTTGATCTCATTAATCAGGTGCCGGCGCAGGTCGCTTTCACGGAATTTCGGGCGATTCTTGTAATCGGGATCGCTAAGCTGCGGCACCTTCACATCCGGTTCGATCCCGCCTTCCTGCACGGATCGGCCGGAGGGGGTGTAATAGCGCGCCGTGGTCAGCTTGAGCGCCGTGGTGTTGGAGAGCGGCAGCATGGTCTGCACGCTGCCCTTGCCGAAGCTGCGCTCGCCCATCACCAGCGCGCGATGCTGGTCCTGAAGCGCGCCCGCGACGATTTCCGATGCCGAAGCAGACCCCGCATCGACCAGCACGATCATCGGCAGCCCCTTGGCGTCGTCGCCGGGCTTGGCATAATAGCGCTCGACATCGCCCTTGTTGCGGCCGCGCTGCGACACGA